>CAWDOL010000016.1:0-323971 GCA_963803915.1 Candidatus Aminicenantota bacterium
GGGAAAAATGCATCTGCCGTGTGCGTGGGAGTCATCAAGTCGATATTAAAAAATTCTGGAATAGATATACCGAAACCAGTGCCAAAAGGGACGGAAAATACGAGTCCGCAGGAATTGAAACAAATAGACAGCAGGAATACTTCTACAGAAAACGATGAAAACGAGATCGTCAAAAAATTCGAAAAGGAAATCGGCGGTATCGGGTCGAACACTATCGATGGTTTGACGGACCAATTGATAGAGTCGATGGAAAGCCTCGACAACTGGATGACGGCAAATCGTGTTTTAAAAAAACAATTGGCGGCACTCGTCATAAAATTCATATACAATGGCATCGCAAAGACCGGATCGGATTTCAAAAATATCCTTTTGTTGGGAGAAGCGGGAACAGGAAAAACGACGGTTGCCAATCACATTGCCAATATATATGCATCGATGGGATTATTTCCGTGTCACACCAAAGATAGAATGATAATCGGGGAACGAAGCACGGTTATCGGATCGACGGTAGGATCGACGGCGATCAAGACGAAAAATTTTTTTACCTCGAATATCGGCAAGTGCATACTCATCGATGAGGCCTATTCACTTTATACGGGAACCGGTGATACGTACGGAGAAGAAGCGCTTGCTGCGATAGTTGCCATATTAGATACACTGAGAACAAACATCTGCGTCATGTTTGCCGGATATACCGATTCGATGGACGATTTCATGGACAAAAATGCAGGATTGAAGAGAAGATTTCCCATAAAATACAAAACCGAACCACTCGATGCAAGCACTCTGTGCGGTATATTGAAAAAAGAAAGTTTATGCAAAAACGGATATTATGTTCTCAAAAACACAAATGCCGAACTTACATTAGACATGCTCGTGCACAAGATTCATGAAATCGGTCTATTTGCGAACAAGAACAGTACTGGCGTCATGGAAATCGGAGGCGCATTAGTTGAAATTATGAACGAAGCAAGTCTGGCAGGATCGATCGGAAGCGGTGATTATAAATACAAAGTTATCACCATCTACGATGTTAGACAACTCAAAAGGAAGTATTATAATGAATTACTGACGACGAGTGAACAATTGAGATGTATCATTTCACCGCAGTGGAAAGCACTGAATGATTTCATAGAAACCATGTTTCTCAATCCTGCCAACAATACAACCGACCAAGAAACAATAACAAAAACATTAGAAAGTTTACACAGTAACACGTTAACGAGATGCAGATACGATTACCGTGACGAGTTAAACAAGCAACAAAAAATATATGCGAAATATGCAGTGGCCACGAAAAAACCAAGAAATGTCCTCGAAAAAGCATTTGGTGATAGATGGATAAGTGCAATAAGTTTTATGAATCAGAAAGGATGGATAGACTCCGTAGATAAAATTTATTTCCGAGCCAATCCAATATTTTCACAATTAAAGACAACGCTCGATAAAATCGTTATGAGCATAGTCGGAATGAGTGATGACGATTTTTCACAAAAGTTCAAGCACTTGGGACCAGAACAAAAATTGATGTTTGTGGAAAAAATAAAAATCCACTTGCATATACATCGAAAGAAAGAACGCATGCAAACAAAAATTTTGAATCGAAATATCTTAGATCTTATCTTGCGAGTGGTTATGGTTTGGTTACCTTGTTTACACCAGATGACTTTGGTGATCAAGCACCGATAATGCAATTACTTGTGCACTTGGATGCCAAGAAGATAGACAAAAAAGATCGCCACAACCCAGAAACCAAATCATATTGGAAAGAATTTATTGGTCAAAAAACATTTACCAAATATGATTTTTGTTTATGGGAATTATATCTCGATCAACTGGATGACATCGAATTGATACATGACAACGATAAACTTTTTAAAGAAGAAATTTCAACATCAAAACAAGCCACCAAGTACACGTTTACAAAATTATGGAAATCATTTAAAGGAAAACGATCACCCGTCGCATCACAGGAAACAAAACTCAAAATTTCTGAAGAAATAATGAAACTTGCAGCCATGCCAATTGAATCAACAGAAGAAGAAATAACAACTATTCAATCACCGGGCATACAAAAAGATAAAGAAGAGGAAGAAGAAGAAGAGGAAGAAGAAGAGAGGAAGAAGAAGAGGAAGAAGAAGAGGAAGAGGAAGAGGAAGAGGAAGAGGAAGAGGAAGAGGAAGAGGAAGAGGAAGAGGAAGAGGAAGAGGAAGAGGAAGAGGAAGAAGGAAGAGGAAGAGGAAGAGGAAGATCCGATACTCGAACTTCGCAAAAAATAAAGATTACAAAGAAATAATTACAAGATTCCGTGGCTTACAAGAAGGAATAGATTTATACAAAAAATATAAATCTCAGAAGAGTTTCGAAGATAAACAAAAAGAGAAACATTATAAATTAGTCGAAAATCGACATTGGGAAATATAAAATTGTTGATAGAGTCTATCAAACGTCATGAAGTTGCACCACAAACTACGAGAGATAAAAAAGAGGTCAAAAGTAAAACTAAAACGATAAATACCGTTATTGGAGATTTGGAATTTACTGCACGAATTGAACCAAAACGATTCGTAGACGAACAAGCTAATGTGTCCAAAAAACCAGTTAAAAAGTAATTGAAATATTGTCAACATATTATCGATGAGTGTTTTTGTGAATTTCGCACACGGAAAAAAATAGAAAACCAATGCATTTTTTTATCCGATAATATTTTTTTATTTATTATTGCAATTTCCCGTTTTTGCGTATGACGCCAAAGACATAATTTTTTAATATCAAAAATGACGTGTGTTGAATATTTTTTTGGTCATCAAAAAAAATAAATAAAAATACAAATTTCAAAAAAAGAGAACGAGGAGGGGTGGCGTGCACCTGACGGCGGGTTTTTATAAGACAACCTTCCACTGTTATTTATATTTTATCGATAACAAAAAAATTTGTTTAAATGAGTACAAAAGCAAAGAGAGGCGGCGGCCGAAAGTCGAGCGGTGAAAAAGGCTCTCGCAAAAAACCACCGACTGCTGCAGAAAGCAGAATTGGCACATGCAAAATACGTCGAATCTATCTACCCTCGTCTGACACCGGAAGAACAACCATTTATGTTGACGTTAAATAAGTGGACCCCACATTTGAATTTGACACAACCGACGAACCAAAAAAATTGCCAGAGTTCAGTATTGGCTGCAATTCACATGTTCCGTTCACCCGGAGGTATAGATAAAAACGAAAAAGATGACATCGAAGAAATACACACGTCCATCGAATTTTTGGCATATAAAAATTGGGGATACAAGGACGGAACGACCGGGATATTCATTCGATACGATATCCATGACAAATTACTCAGAGATGGATTTTGCATATACAGGGGTGCTCTGAAATATGGACGAGGGCCAAAGTTCATGGCAATGTTTCCTGGATTTCTAGACCAGGTTCGATTCACGTGCAGCGCTTCTGCTTCTATCACTGGAAGGATGGTGTGTTTATCTATCGCATATGATCAATCTTCGAGACGAATAAAGCCGCTCGGACCCGGACTGAAATTCAGAACCAATGATTATTACGCAAAAACAGCGGAACTGCATTTCGTATTTTTTTCGGAAACTCCTGCAAACATGCAACCGCTATTGGATGCATGCAGTTGGCCGAAAAAAGGTCTAAAAGATGGATACGTTGCCACCATCACCGACGATCCCAGAAATCCAGGTCCTCCGATGCTGTTGGACTTGGGAACCGTCGATGCTGCTAAATAGCGTCCGTCATAGATGACATAAATCCAAGTGCGTGCTACGCACTCGTATTCACGGACCCAAAGTTATACATACCCGGTGCATCTTCTATAAATATGGTGGTTTCAGAAATCATGAAACCGATCCGCATCACTCCTCTCGAATCTATTCAAACAAAACAAAGTAAACACACGGACAAAGAACACGTTACACCTACGACCATGACCACTACCACGGTGACAATTCAAAATGGTGACGAAGACGACATAATCGAATCGGTTGAAAAACAGATGAGTAAAAATGCAACGATCACGGAAGAAACATTGGATAGAATACGCACATCCAATATTACAGACATGATATACGAATTCACCAAGTATGCATTCAGAGGGGCGTGTATGAACATGGCGGGAGACTGCATGGATGCACTTATAAAATTGCGTGTAATAGAACAAGAAGTTTCTAACGATCCAAATTACGCGGTGGATATCGCAAATGCGATGGTAATATCGAATGAAGAATCCAAACTCCCGAATTATCGTCATAGACTTAGCGAAGGGATATCGGAATCTGCCCTAAATTTAACCAGATTTTTTATCGTTTCCCAGTTGATTCGTCAATTGAGAAAGATATGATAAATTTTTTTTATCCGTTAAACAAAAAATAAATATCTTTTTTTAAAATTATCGCGCTGTTTTTGGTGTATGGGGGGGAGTGGGGGGGACAGTAATAACAAACACAGAGCATTATTGAAACCGCAATAAGAAAAAATATTAAAAGATTCAGCATTTTATTTTTTTACGTCTTTATGTGTACTTTGTTGGAGGGAAAGAGAGAGAGAAAGAAGAAAAGAGAGTTTAAGTTTTAAATCTTTTTGACTGGAGTCCAAATTGAAATGCGATTCCTCTTTTTTCACCGCAATTATCATTATCGCAATCATACACGGGTGGTTGCTGTTGCGTGACACCATTGTCTGTTTCGGCCCCTGGTATCGAAAACATCGAAGTAATATCTTGTTGTTTCACGTTTTTACGTCTCGATGCCCTTGATTTTGTTGCCTTTGGTTTTCTGACTGGCTTCTTGAGTTCGGGTTTTTTGATTTCGGGACCGGCGTTTGGTGTGTATACACCCATCCATGGTGCGACCTGTGGATGATATGTCGGAACAGATGCTTTTTTTGTGTACATCGCTTTTAAGAATTCTTTCTTTTTCGCTGCTTCATTTGCTTTAACTGTTTTCGGATGATCTGGGCCAAATAGTTTTTCATATGATTGACTCATGGACATTTTTCTTCCGGAAAAAGATGATGGGATCGTGCGAGGAATTTGTTGAGGATTAGTTTCGCATTCGCATTTATTGTCGTGCATCGACGTCGGTTGGGCGGTTTCATTATCGAAAAGATGCATCGATTCGTCTTCGTCGTCTTTTCCCATGGTTTTATTGCCATTTGCTTGGTCACCATCGGTCGATTTATACGCTGGGTCCTTCCACTTTTTGGAATGGTAGTCATAACGTTGAAATGTTGGAGCGTTTGTTGTGGTGGTGGTCGTAGATGTAGTGGTGGTGGTCGTGGTTGTGGTGTATGTGGGAACGGGAGGACTTATGAAAGGTTTATTCTTTTTTGTCCCAAACATGAAATCTTTCAACATTTCATCCAACTTGCTGTCTGCTTGTTGCGAAACGTTATTCTTTTCCGGTAATCCCTGTTTGATCCGTATGTACGTCGCAATCGCTTCATGAAATGCAAGCTCGGTGGAAAGTTTTGCATAAACTTCCCCGACTATCTTGAACGCCTCTTCGTATGATTTATTGCCTTTTGTCTTGTCTGGATGGAGCTTGAAGGCAAGACTCAGGTAAGCGGTTCGTATGTCTGCACGCGTGCACTTTTCATTCAATGATAACACGGCGAGTGGGTTCCCTGTAGAATTTGCCGCTTTTATTTTATCTGCGAGTTCTGCGAGTTCTGCTGGACTCAATATTTTACTGGAAGTTCCTGTTTCCATCAAATTTTTTTTATTCTTTTTTTCCCACCTTCGCACGCACCCACCACTTACTTACGTTTATTTTTTTGTTTAATTAAAGTGAACAAAAAAATAAACAAAAAAATGTCTGTTGGGATAAATTTATATCGTGTGCGTGTCCGTCGGGTATGGAATAAAGTATTAAAAAAAATATTTCGATATTATTTCATGACGTAATTTTTTTCTGAATATTTTTTATGATTTTTTTTGCATTTGTTATGTCCGGTCTTTCTGTTGGTCCCATGTTTTTTTATGAATTTTTAGAAAAAAAACATCGCATATGTGTCACTCATCCGTCAAATAAATAACGAAATCGATCCGAGATAAAATTCCCCTACTCAAAAAAAACATTTTTTTTCTAAGGAAAGAAAATGAAGAGAAGGAGGTGAAATGAGAGACATAAAAATACTAAAAAAAATAAACGAAAAAAAATAAAGAGGTTGGGGTATCACAAATTTTTTTTATTTTTTTTAAAGACCCCCCCCAAATGAGATATAGTTATTTTGGAATCGTCGGTGGAGTGTGCGGCATGGTATATTTGATCATATCGATTGGATTGTATTGTACGGATAAGAGATATGACGTCGTGAGACAGCCATTGAGTGATCTCGGCTGGGGAAAGCATGGATCGGAACACGCATTTAGAATAGGATCATTCATAACTGCTCTCATCCAAGCCCCATATATCGTATTCATATCGAAAATGCTCATAAGAAAAGCAAATAAAATGGCAAAATATGTCACCGGTGCAACAGGCCGTTCGAATGGAGAATCGATCATAAAAAGAGGAAAAACATCTCGATGGGTGACATACGTTGCATTGTACACATCCACGTTATCAATGATCGGAATTTGTTTGGTCGCATTTTTCAACGACCACAACAGCGATTATTTTTATTTACATTTGGGTGGAGCCGCGTTGTTCATGGCAACAGAAACGATAACGATAGTTTCGTATACATATGCGATGTTATTGCAGCACATATCGACGCCGACCCAACTGACGCTCGCCGGAATGATACTCTTGTGTTCATTTGCATTGCTCGGAAGTATCATTCCAGTCGTTACGACGTACAATGCATTCGGATTGTTCAATGCATTCAGAAACGCAACTCATTCAGACCGAGAATTGTTGAGCGAAAGGATATTCGTCATAGCTGCATGGTTTCCGCTCACGGAATTCATTTATGTGATACTCGTCAACAGTTGGTTCATCATGACTGCCATGAAAACACTGAGAATAGAAAACCGAAACGTGAGTTTGCAACAAGCTGCTGCAACGACTGTAGTAGTTACGAAAAGAAGAAAAACTTGATTTTTATTATTTTTTTACGATTTCCCCCCCCACCCTCAATTTTGTTGTAACAAGAAATAAATGCATGGGATAGTATTGTCATGTAAAAAAGTGTGTGTGTATTGTGTGTGTGTGTGTGTGTGTGTGTGTGTGTGTGTGTGTGTGTGTGTCCGAGAGAGAGAAGGTACATATCGAAGACAACGTTTTAGATTTCTATGTGGTTTTTGTTGAATCCGTTGTTTCGAACGGTGCGGCAATCGGAATATCTGCACAATGTAATGCTGCAGCATCGTGAGATGATCTGGTTTTCTTCTTTGGTAATGTGTCTTTATCATGCGTTTCTTTGGTACTCTTACGTTTTTTGGTTGTCGTGATTTTTTCTTTTTTGCTATGTTCTTTCTCTTTCTTTTTCTTGGACAACTTCTTTTCGTCTTTCGATTTTTCCTCTGGTTGTTCTTTTTCATCTTCGGAACAAATAGGTGATAACGATGAATCCGATTCATCCGTGTCGAAATCACGTCTTCGTTTTCGGATTCACTTTCTCCATCCACGTAATCCACGTCGTCACTACTTTCGTTGTCACTTTCACTTTCGCTGGAATCATATTCGTCATTTTCTGCTTTATCACCGGCAACGGCATCACGATTCTCTGCTTTTGTGACTTCTTTATCGTTTCTCTTTTCTTTAATTTCCGATCTCCGTTCTCGCATGGCTGCACATTTTTGTGCCGACACTGAAGTAGTCTGTTGTTTTTGTCGATATTCTTCGGAATGCAAAACCCCAGAATCCTGGATTGTCATTTTTCATCATCGTTTCCAGATCTATCTGTACCACATCCTTTGATATTTTTTGGTTTGGTTTCTTGACACCTTTGATATCACTTTTATTGCCACGCTGTTTTGGATACATCGCTTGCGTGAGGCGATTCTTTTCCAGGTTGTACGAATAGTCGAATGCACAGTGATAATATTCTGGAAATTGCGTGTTGGGTTCACAAAGAGTTTTAATCACTTCGGCTCGGTGTTTTTTTATATCAGTGCAAACACCGACGAGTTCGCCGATTGTATTCTTTTTAAAATATATCATGAGTTCTCTGATTTCGAGTGTCACTGATCTCGATATTCTACTGACGACGGAACGCAGCACCGATATCGCCGCGTCGACCGATCCGATTTCCAATAGATGAAAAACGATATATAGGATCATTCCAATACTCATGGTATTTTTCTCAACTCTGGATGTAGTAATGAGGACGATGATGTCTGCAGTGGGTGCGATCAGATATCTGGGTATACTCTGATATCCTTCTTTGATATTCGATATTGCGTGTTTCATATCCAAACAAAATTGCATGCGTCTTGAAATTGCATCGCGGAGTGTTGCGTAAAATGAACTCCGATGAATATGCGCCGTTCTTTGGTTCCGGTTTCACCCAACATTTTTCGACGACAGATTGTTGAATGTGTCTGCGATATATGGCTCTGATTACCAATATGACAAGTTTTGGGTCATCACTGTGTTTCAAGACCTGTGTTTTTGTGTTGTGAATTTTTTTCATTAGTTATTTGAGTAAGATATGGGGGGGGTGAAAGAGGGAGGGGGGAAAATGATGTATAAATTATAAATCATACCATTTTTGCAGAATAAGATAGTGTTCCAGGTGCGACCTCTATACCATGCGTTGCTTCGTCGTTTAATCCTATAGCCAACACATCTGCATACTCTTTTTCCGTATAACTTGTATCATCTAACGATATGATAGTGCCCATGTAATCGAAGATGCACTTTTTTGCAATTTCAGTTGAAACTTCTTCGACACTCTTGGTTTCTTTGTTATCAACAATTGCATCTTTAGTGAGATCGGTATTGGTATCGATTACGGCTGCGGTGGTGGTGATGGTTGCCATGGCGACTGCTTTTATTTTGTTTATAATTTTTATTATAAACAAAGAAAGACCGGATGACAATATGATGTCATAACTAGTTTTTATATAAAAATTAAAATTTTTGGGGTCTTTATTAAATAACAACTCCACGTCATGCGACTCGACAATCGACTCGTCGACTCGACGTCATGCGACTCGTCGACTCGACGTCATGCGACTCGTCGACTCGACGTCATGCGACTCGACAATCGACTCGTTGTGTCTGACGTCATATACTGGAATTCAGTATTGAGATAACAAAAAAATATTATCTTATAATACACATGATGAATTTCCGTGCAAACATTCTTCTCCCTCTCTTTTTTAATCGTTATTTCTTTTGAGTGATATGTAACAAAATATATCGGAAGGTTGTTTTATTTTATCCTTGCTCTACATATATGACATGTGTTTGTGGTTGATATCAGTTTTTTTGCACATGCCAAACAGCATATATGATTGCATGGAAATTTTACTTTAGCGTGTTCGCTGGCATTTTTCATAGAATTGCAACAAATAATGCACGAAGAATCCTCGTCTTTGGTATTTTCTACTTCCTGCATGCCATTTCTCAGACTCGCTTCTATTCCTGCTCGCAGATTTTCTTCGTTCATTTTCGTTATTTCCTCTCGTCTTTTTTCAAGTATGTCCATCGCGGCTACATCAAAATTGCCACGTGCATTTGATATTGCTTGCAAAGCAGTCTGTACGTCGACTCCGACCGTACGCATAAAATCACCGATTTCATTTCTCTGTTCGAGATTCAGTTCGTTTCGTCTTCCAAAAACTGTGTTGAGAACTGCATGAGGGGGTGTTTTTTTAAAAAAAAGATTAGAATTAAATATAAATTTTTGTAATATGATAATAAAAACAATATAATTAAGAAGTGAAGGGAGAAGGGAATGAGGGAGAGATGGGGAGAGATGTTTGAATGTTATTTTGAGGGTAAGACAACACGCACCACCCATTAATTCTGGTGTCATATTAGAAGACATAGAATTGAATTCGGTTCCATCTCGTATAAATATTCTCATATGCGAACCGCGCATCATTTCTGCCGGAACGTTCATGACTATTCGAAGCGGTTCTTCGGCCACCTCGTATGTCCTTATATCGGTCGTTTGAATGCTGCGGTTTATTGCAGCAATTGTGGCAGCAATTCCTTCTGCGTCGGTCATTTGCTCAGACAAACCCCTTTCTTGTGCGTCTTCTAATTCTCTCTGATGGCTTTCCATTTGTGTCTGATAATCGGTACCCATAATCGGTCCAACGGAAGAAGAATTCATCATTCTGAGTGCCGGTTGTATTGTTATTCTTCTATCCATATGCGGAGTTTGTTGTGGGGCATAGTTATTCGAAAGTCGAGATTGTATATATCGTAATTCGGCACCGGGTTCGAACATTCCGCTGTAATTCAGTTCAAATGGTATTGGCGTTTGGACATCATTTCGAAGAGGTCTAATTTCCATTGATGTTGGCATTGTCGTCGTCGTTGTACCGTTGTATGCGTATGCCGCTCCGTTTTGAGTATGACGGTGTTGAGAATTTTCAATTGTTTGCACTATCTCAGTGTTTCGTTCTATTTGACATTTTCCGGTGGTAGTGGTGGTAGTAGTAATATCGTTATTTCCCTCTTTTTGGGTATTCGATTCTGCCATGCTTTCTTCTGATTCTTTTTGCGATGGTTCGCCGATTTCGCTATTGGATAACGATGACGGTAGTGATGGAGACGGCGATAATCGTGCCGACGTATTTATTTTACGTTTTCTGCTGATTGGTTTTGATCCTTTAGTTTTTGTTTTGGCGGTTCTCGTCCGATGTTGACGTACGGTTTTATGTTCTTTTGGTTCTATATTTGTACCGGTGGCGGTGGTAACGGTGTTGTGTGTATTCATTTTTTTTGTCCTCCTTAACTCTCACTTTTTTTTATGTTATGATTGATGTATGGGTAAATCTGCACAACCGAAAATACTGTTTGTTGTTTATATTTTTTTATAATATTATGGAATAATATAAAGTTTTACGACGAAAAAAAAGTGAGGTTGTCAGTGTGGATGGGGGGAGGGGATGGATATGCAAACAAAAAAAATTGAAGATGTTAAATAAAAATTAAAAAAAGAATATGTATTTTTTTATTAAATCAAATGACATGTGAACGATAAAAAAAATTTTTGGTTTATGTTGTGCGTCCGAGCGACATGAAACATATGACGTCATTAATAAACTGGTGATTTTAATAAAAACGGAGAAAAAACCTCCCCCAATTAAAAAAAATATTAGATACAAAAAAAATGAAGCGCAACAAGTTATCGCTGTTAAATTTACTCAATTTAAAACCGAAATTGGTGACGGACGACCGTGCAAATTCGACCGATAAAGAATCATCTGAAATACGTCCAAGCAGTGGCACTCGTAAACGTTTGAACGCATCTTTGCGCGCATCCGAGTCCATCAAACGCAGACACAAAATAGATTCTATCGATGGGTACCAATATTCGTCACCTTTAACGACGAAATGCCGACCATATGGTGAATTGAAACCGATCGCAGACAGAATCCTGACAATTTCACATATTTTATGGAACATCGTCATTCCGACGATTATGGATAATCATTGGTGTCGTTATGATCTAGAAGAGATGATTTTTATTGATGACAAAGGTTTTGATAATATAGAAATGCTTACCATGGGGGAAGTATTTTTTCCATTGGCGAGATTGACAATAAACAATGTATTAAACATCGAAAAATTGACAGTGAAACTCTTTGCGCGTGAATTGGTCAACCCAAAATGCGTCAAATTAAAATTACCCAAGATACTCTTAATGACCTTGAAAACCATTGACGGTTTCGTCGCCACTGATTTTGTAAGTAACAATGCAAATTTTCTCAAAAAAATAATATCATATGATATTGATGTCGCAATAAGGATTATTCATACATTCGGAATCGAGAAACGAGACATGGTGCAATTAGGGGTTCTCGTATATATGAGCAATAAGAGCGAGTTTGGTGATTTTAAGAAATTTGTCGAAACATTTGGTTTCGATAAGCGGGATATACTCGGACGATCACATGATTGTTTGCAGCAAGCAATCGAATCAAAACGTATTAATACAGCTTTGTGGATAATTGAAACATACAAGAGCATTGGAAGTAATAGACGCGAGTGGTTGTACCATTGCATGATGAGAAAAATGGGTTCAAAAGATGTAAACGGAGTCATCGCTTTTATAAAGCAAATCGGAATAAAAAAGGACGAAATTATATCGACAGTCGATCTGGAGCACGAGTTTGTTATGCAAACTCGCGTGTATCAAGCATATGACATTACGATTCATGATATAATGAAATCACCCATATTGACTGCATTTTGGTTAAGTGCACGTGCCTTGACGTCCAGGGAAATTCTGGCATTGTTACACGCGATTAATATTCAGCCAGATGAACATGGATTTAAAATAGTGTTGGATGCAATTCCAAAAACAACGAGTGCTTCAAACAAAAGATTTATAACCACCATGGCAAAACTTGTATTTGAAAAAGCCGATATCAAGGCAATAATGGGTTGACGCAAATTTGAAAGTGATTTTTTTTATAATAACAAAATTGTGGAATTTTAAAATTTTATTTTTTTTTGTTACTGTAATTTTTCACTTTTTTTTCCGTTAATTCTATAAAGATGGAAACTTTTCGTGAAAATATTTCATCAACGACACTGATCCCGACAATTTGTACAAATTGTCGGGTAAAAATACTTCGGAAAATTTTTTTAAAAAATAAAAAAAATAAAAAAAATAAAAAAAATAAAAAATAAAAAAATATTTTTTTTAAAAAAAATATTTTTTTATTTTTTTATTTTTTTATTTCTTGAATTTAGGTAAATTTTTCCGATGAAATGTACAAATTACCGAAAATTTCCGATGAAAATATTTTATGAACAAAGACTGACATCGATAATTTGTACAAAATACCGAGTATAAAATCTTCGGAGAAATACATCGGAATATTTTTTAAAAAAATTATTTTTTTTAAAAAAATAAAAAAATTAAAAAAATATTTTTTTTAAAAAAAATATTTTTTTATTTTTTTTATTTTTTTATTTCTTGAATTTAGGTAAATTTTTCCGATAATATGTACAAATTACGGAAAGTTCCGATGAAAATATTTTATGAATAAAGACTGACTTCGATAATTTGTATAAAATTTCGGTTTAAAACTTCGCGACAAATACATCGGAATAATTTTTAAAAAAATATTTTTTTAAAAAAATAAAAAAAATAAAAAATTTTATTTTTTTTAAAAAATATAATTTTTATTTTTTTTATTTTTTTTATTTCTTGAATTTAGGTAAATTTTTCCGATAATATGTACAAACTGACGGAAAGTCCCGATGAAAGTAATTTTATGTAGTAAAGACTGACTCCGATAATTTGTACAAAATACCGGGTACAAAATACTTCGGAAAAATTTTTTTTAAAAAAATATTTTTAAAAAATTAAAAAAAATAATTTTTTATTTTTTTAAAAAAATTTATTTTTAATTTTTTTATTTTTTATTTTTTTTATTTCTTGAATTTAGGTAAATTTTTCCGATAATTTGTACAAATTACGGAAATTTCCGATGAAACTAATTTTATGCATCAAAGACTGACTCCGATATTTTGTACAAATCACCGGGTAAAAAATACTTCGGAAAAATTTTTTTAAAAAAATATTTTTAAAAAAATAAAAAAAAATAAAAAATTATTTTTTTTAAAAAATATTAATTTTTTATTTTTTTTTATTTTTTATTTCTTGAATTTAGGTAAATTTTTCCGGTAATTTGTACAAATTACGGAAACTTCCGATGAAAATGATTTATGCTAATAAAGACTGACTCCGATAATTTGATACAAATCACCGGATAAAAATACTTCGGAAAAATTTTTTAAAAAATATTTTTTTAAAAAAATATTTAAAAAAAATAAAAAAATTATTTTTTTTAAAAAAATTTAATTTTTTATTTTTTATTTTTTTTTATTTCTTGAATTTAGGTAAATTTTTCCGATAATTTGTACAAATTACGGAAAGTTCCGATGAAAATATTTTATGCAACAAAGACTGACTTCGGTAATATGTACAAATTATCGTGTAAACAAATACTTCGGAAATTTTTTTTAAAAAAATAAAAAAATAAAAAAAATAAAAAAATTAAAAAAATAAAAAAAATATTTTTTTTAAAAAAATAAAAATATATATTTTTTTTATTTTTTTATTTCTCGAATTTAGGTAAATTTTCCCGATAATTTGTACAATTGACGGAAACTTCCGATGAAAATGTTTTATCAACAAACACTGACTCCGGTAATATGTACAAATTGTCGTAAAAAATACTTCGGAAAATTTTTACAAAATGAATGCCAACGTCTGGAATCGAACCAGAGTCACCGGTTCCACAGACCGGTATTCTACCAACTTAACCACATTGGCAATTGATTTTATTCAAAAAAATAAAAACCAAAGTTTTTTTCCTGAATAAAGAGTATTCAAATATCTGCACATACCATATTTTTTTGTTCCGCGAATTAAAATGCAGAATTTTTTTTAATTAAGAAATCATGAGTAGAAAAATAAATCCGAAAACATTTTTTTTTAAAAATTACTTTGTTTTTTCTATATTTATTGAAGAATAAATATAATGTCGGTGACACGAATAACACTGTTGGCAGCACTTGCAATTGTCGTCTGTAGTGGGGTTATCAATATACAACCACGAACCGTTATACTCCCAGAACATGGTATCACGATAGAATATGCAACCAAAGGTTCATACACCACCGACGATCGCATTCCGGTGATCGCTCTTCATGGATATACCGATGCATGGTATTCGTATTATTTACTTATGCAACGCGCAAAGAACGTGAAAATCTATGCCATAAGTCTTCCTTGTTACGGATCTTCGACCAAAGATGTGGTGCTCGCATCGAGTTACGATCTATTGGCCGGAGTGATAATAGAATTTATGGATGTCATCGGAATAAATCAGGCGGTATTCATGGGTCATAGCATGAGCAGTTTGTTAGCCCCACACGTCGCTTATTTATACCCAGAAAGAGCTTCGGGTGTATTCCTCGTTGGACCACGTGCTGAATTCATTACTGATCCTTCGATGATGAGCAGAGAAGGCGAAGATCCCAACATGTGGGGATTTTTCCCATGGGTGGAATCGGTTATTGCAGCAAACGAAATGGGACCTGAAGACGTGTTCGATCACCAATTCTGCGAGGAATGGCAACTCAGCACCGTATATAAACCAATTCCAGAAACATTCCTCGAGGGTTGCGTTCAGCAGACGATGAAGGTTCCGGCAAAGTGTTGGCAGGCCGGCATAAATGCAATGAGTTCAGTTGATTTCACTTCGACATTACCATCGCTCAATCTTCCTTTTGTCATGGTATACGGAGATCACGAGATGTTCCCTTGGGACGAGGAACTCGGCGGTCAAGAGTCGATAATCAAACATATACCATCTCTCGCAATAGTGAAATTGGAGGGAATAGGACACGCTTCGCATTGGGAAGCCCCGGCTGAAATTGCACTCATCCTCACAGAATTCATGAAAAAAATATAAGCTGAGATGGGATTAGAGGGAGAGAGAAGAAAACTTAATAAATATTCATTGAGATAAAAAAAATTTTTTTTTGTTCTTAACACTTTTAATTTTTTCCTCTCTATCGCGTTTCACCATATATGGGGGGAGGGTCGATAATATCCATACTGGCAACATGCAGGTAGATCATCGTTGTTGTAACATCAGCATGCCCCAGAAGCTCCTTTACGGTGACGATATTTACTCCCTCTTCAAGAAGATGCGTCGCATAGCTGTGACGCAAGGAATGGAGATTAACATTCTTCCCGATAGCAGCATTTCTTCTGGCTTCATGCATAATCCACCCAAGACCCTCAAGGCTGTAACGCCCGTCTGGTTCCTTGCCATTGAAGAGATAAATATGCGGCCTTTCGACTTCCAGGTATTTTCTCAATCCCCGGGCCATGTAGCTTGATAAAGGGACAATCCTGTCCTTAAGGTATTTGCTCTGACGGATATGAATGGTTTTTCGTTCGAAATCAATATCTGCAATTTTAAGATTGACAGCTTCCTGCCTGCGAAGCCCTGCAGAGTAGATCAGTGTAAGGATGATACGGTGTTTCAGAAGTTTGGGTGCTTTGAACAGAGACTTAAGCTCACTGCGGTTAAGGATCACCGGCAGCGTGGATTCCTTCTTAAGAGAGGGTAGTTTTATCGCAAGATCAGTCTTGCCTACATGACGGAAATAATACCTCAGGCCATAAACCATGTGTTTGAATGCGCTACGCGATGGAGACTTGTTGTCGACAGCCAGGGAGGTAAGATATTCGGTGATCTCATCTTCGGAGATCTTTTCCGGAAGACAGTTAAAGCGAAGGCTGATGATAGCAATGCTGCGGAGGTAATTGTTAAGGGTACTCTCGCTCTGTCCCCTCAGCTTAACCTGTTGAAAAAGAGATTTGCAGACTTTATCAAATCCCTCGATTGATGAACAGGCCTGTTCAACAATGCTGGGTAATGTTCTTTTTTTTCATGATGACATAATTTAGTTTGTATTATGCGCTAAAATTACATAAAGAAGTCTATCCTGCTGAGAGGCCAGCCCGCGACAGCGGGATTTAGTTCAACACGGACAATATGGGTAAGTTGTTTGTCACGGTTTTTGCTTTTGCTCCTGCTCTCAAGACAAATTTGTAATGGTTGTTGCACCCGGACACGCGCATCTGCCCGCAATTAAAATCCTGCACCGTGACAGTTTTCTGGCTCCGAGACAAATTGTACCGCGACACTGCGCCAGTGCCCGCCAACCAACATTTGTAACCGGGGATAAATTCGCGGCTCCGATCAAACTTGTACCGCGACACGCGCAGCACTCAATAAAATTTGTACCCGGACGGCAAAAACGCGCCATACCCTCCTTGCACCGTGACAGCTTTCTGGCTAAAGTACCGGGACCCTGCCCGGTGCTGTCGTCGGGTAACACAACCTCCCCATATTGCCGGGCCGTTAGCATTCATGCATTAGGCGTCTTGGTAGACAAATTACTTATAGCAAGACAAATCCGTAAAATTGAAAATGGCACGAATGCTAACGACTATAAGCAAAGCTATGATTGACATTAAGGCTAAAATACAATGGATACAAAAATCAGAGAAAAATTGGATTTAATTAGAGGAGAGATTATTTCATCCGCTACGAGAATTGATTTCGTTCTTGGTTATCGCTTAAGAAAATATTTCTTCCCTAAAACTAACATCAAAGCGACAATTCTTTTTTGGAATGTTTTGAACACTCCATATCTCACTTTTGATAATAAAATTAGTATTTATGAATCAATACCCTATTTTCAAAAATTGAAAGGCTACACCAGCATTAAGAAATCATTGAGATCTGTCCAGCAAATGAGAAATACGATGGCTCATTGGACCTTAGATGAAAAACAAAGTGACATCAATAATATTGTTATGTCTACTTTAGTTGGGAAATTTAGGAAAATAGTTATTACTGATAGTGAGGTTAATAATTACAGAAAACAAATTAGTTTCCTTCTAAAAAAATTTGGATATAGTAGTTGAATTATAATGGGAACACATTTAGCCCCAGCATAAAGGAATACAATAAAATAATTGAATCTCAAAAAATTAAATGCTTCTGATTATGAAACCTAAGCTTCCTTTTCTGCTTCTAGCACTGATCCTAGCTTCCTGTAATAATCAAAAAGCCAGGAATCAAGATGATGCGGTTTTTAATGTAAGTTTTGATGATTGCAAAACAACTGTCGATTTAAAACTTAGCGATTTAATTGATAATTATACGTTCGTCAAACTGGAAACAACACCTGAGTCCTTAATTGGTCTTAATCCAAGAATTATTCTTGCCAAGGACAATATTATTGTCATTGATATGAATGGTATCTACAAGTTCACTGCAGATGGTCGGTTTGTCAGGAAAATAATAAAATTTGGAAGAGGGCCAGATGAGATTTCAATTGCAATAAATTATTCTTATTATGAAAAAAGGAACCTGTTACTAATAGAGGATAATATAAGAAACAAAGATATCCTTCAGATATATGATATTGAAAATGAGAAATTCCTGGACCCAATAAAAAAATATTCCCATGGCCGTTGGGGTAGTTTTTTAGTATATAATGATTCCCTCATAATGGGATCAATGGCTCCAGTAATTGTTGATACCAATCGATATGCTTTGTTCATCCAAAATTCTGAAGGCAAAATCTTATCTGGAATTACTAACTCACGAAAAGTTCTGGATGCAAGACTTAATAAAGAGACCGTACAAAGGTTACTTTTTTGTCAGGGGGTAAATGATGTATTCTCTTTTTATGTTTATGATGATACCCTTTTCAGATATACACCTAAAGGCTTATTACCTTATCTAATAGTCTCTTATAATTCCCCCAGAAATTATATGCGTACTATGGGTTTTAAAATTGGAGAAAGCAGGGTGGGTTTTCCATCAGTTGATAATTCCAGTTTTATTTTACTTACCGAAAGTACTTATACTGGAGAAAGTCAGGAAGGCAGTATGGTCAGATTCAATTATAATAGGAATTACTATTTCCTCAATAAAACCGACAAATCCTTTTCGAAGATAAAATCGTATACTGATGATATATCTGGAAAAATTCAGGAATGCAATGGGGAAACACTAAGCTTTCCTGTCCTAATACTAGGAAATAGTCTTTATGTCCTTTATTATCCAAATGATTTGATAAATAGCAAATTAAAAGATTATGCATCTCTGCCCCCAGACGTGTCCGACCAACTTCAAAAAATTCAGGAAGGATTAGATGTGATGGATAATCCTATACTGCTAATAGGTTCAATAAAAAAGAGCATAAAAATTGATTAGAAAAATTGCACGAAATGCTAACACGGACAATATGGGTAAGTTGTTTGTCACACTTTTTGCTTTTGCTCCTGCACTCAAGACAAATTTGTAATGGTTGTTGCACCCGGACACGCGCATCTGCTCGCAATTTAAATCCTGCACCGTGACAATTTTCTGGCTCCGAGACAAATTGTACCGCGACACTGCGCCAGTGCCCGCCACCAACTTTGTAACCGGGGATAAATTCGCGGCTCCGATCAAACTTGTACCGCGACACGCGTAATGCTCAATAAAATTTGTACCCGGACGGCAAAAAGTGCGCCATACCCTCCTTGCACCGTGACAGCTTTTCGGCCAAAGCACCAGGACCCTGCCCGGATGCTCGTCGGGTAACACAACCTCCCCATATTGCCGGGCCGTCAGACTGTCTAATAACCAAAATGAAGTCATTGAGAATCGAATATCTGAGATTTTTCATGTACAGGTATCCAAAGAAATGAACAAGCAAAATGGGTTATTAGACAGACTCCCCGTTAGGTCGCATTGTCCGCCCTTAATTTATTAGTAATTGTTGAACTGGATTAAATCTTCTTTGTTTTCAGAGTTGCTAAAAAAGAAAAGGGCTCCCGCGGCCTTCGCTCGAGGCACTTGCATATGGCCTTCAGCGGTTTTGTATTTTGAAATTTACAAAACCGGTTCATGATGGCAATCTGCAAGTGCCTCCCGTGCTTCCCTCGCTATCAACGCCGCCCTAACACGCCGGTAAATGCCATGCTGGCATTTCAATAAATGATAAATTGCCAACTTCAGGCAAACAAATAGTAATTGACTGCTTATCACCGTTAACCCGCACGGCACTTACCGGCCAGCCGTTATGCGAAACCCTAAAAACAGACGTTTCAATGACAATACTTAACTTAATTGAAAATAATAATTATGGATAACAAAAAAACACCAAATTGTCCACAATGTAATACAATCCTTACACAAGTAGGAAACTTTTGGATATGTCCTAAACATGGACAGATTGATATGAAAATTAAAAAATCACCATTAAATATTTTTTTAAGCTATGGGCATGATAATAACGAAGAACTTGTATTAACCATAAAAAAAGACCTTGAGAACAAAGGTCATACTGTTTGGATTGATAAAAGTGAGATTAAAGCAGGTGATGATTGGAGGCGCTCAATTACAGATGGAGTAATAAAAAGTAATAGAGTACTATCTTTTTTATCTAGACACTCAACAAGAGACCCTGGGGTTTGTAGAGACGAGATAGTAATAGCAGTTGGGGTTAAAGGAGGAAATGTTCAAACAGTTTTAATTGAAGATGAAAAAGAGGTTGACCTGCCAAATACAATTAGTCATATTCAATGGCTTGATATGTCAGAATGGAAAAAAAAGAAAATAGATAGTAAAAAGAATTGGGAAGAATGGTATAAATCAAAATTTGAGGAAATTTGTTCTGTTCTTGAAAACGAAGAAAGCCAAAAATTCTCAGGTGAAATTACAGAATTAGCAGAAATACTTAAGCCAATTTCATCTGATTACAGAATATCGCAATTATTAAACATGGGATTTGTTGGTCGTGAATGGCTATTCCAAGAGATTAGTAATTGGGCTGAAGATGTAGATAAAAAATCCCCTTTATTTTGGATTGTTGGTGGGGCAGGTGTAGGTAAGAGTTCATTAGCTGCCCAATTGGCTCATTTAGGAAAGGCGAAGATAATTGCAGCGCAATTTTGTGAATGGGACAAACCAGACCATCGTGAACCTAAACGGGTTATAATGAGCATTGCTTTTCAAATAGCAACTAGACTACCCGATTACCGTAAACTTATACTTAATTTACCAGAAATCGAAAGCTAGACGATAAAAATCCATCTGAATTATTTGACTATCTATTAGTTAATCCTTTAAATTCGTCAATAGATGGAGGCAGAGAGAGATATCTTATACTAATTGATTGCACTAGATGAAGCTGGTGATTCGTTTAAGAATTCATTTGCTGAAGTTATATCAAATAATATTGAAAGATTACCTAAATGGATTGGTTTTGTTATTACATCCCGTCCAGATTCATCTATACTGAGCCCATTTCAAAAATACAAACCTAACTTAATTAATACAGAGACAGAATCAAATTTATCTGATATCAAATTTTATTTAAAATCAAAACTTGAAAAATACTTACCTAAAATACCCAATGAAGAGGAAATAATAAGTCAGATTATAAATAATAGTGAAGGTTCTTTTTTATATATATCACAGTTTTGTGAAGATGTTGAAAATGGGAGCATTTTAATTGACCAACCAAATAATTTTCCAAAAGGACTTGGAGGCACATATTATAATTGGTTCCAACACCAGTTTCCAAATATAGAAGAGTATCAAAAAAGAATACGCCCCATATTGAGGGCTGTTCTTTCGGCATATGAACCATTATCAGTAAGCTATCTACAAAAACTTTTTGATTTAGAAGAAGAGGTTGCTAACGATTCTATAAATGAATTAGGTTCTTTATTTATAATGACAAATGATTTCAAAATTAAGCCGTACCACAAATATCTATATGATTGGCTTATTGATAAAGAAAAATCTGGAGTTTTCTACGTAAGCATCTCAGAAGGACATAAAGTAATCGCTAATTTTGGTTGGCATGATTATGAAAATGACTTTATATCCTCAAATTATTATAATTTATTGTATACTCCATTTCACCTTTATTCTTCATCAGAATATAACAAGCTTTTTAAAATTCTCCATGATGAAAACTATCTCAAAAAACTAACCGAATTATATGGAATTGAATACCTTGAACATTTACCCGATGTAGTACGGAAATGGTCATTTGGTAATAAACTTACTAAACCCAAAGGAGCTTATCAAACAGCTTTAGCTATATTACAGGCCCCTGGTGATTGGTACACGATAACAGAATTCTTTTATGGTGGTTGTGATTGGCGTTGTGAGAAGTGTAATTGGACTAATGGTCAAAGTTCTTTACCAAATACGAAATTTTGTCCAAATTGTGGTTGGGAAACTAATGAAGCAGAAAAAATTGCTTGGAAAAGAATAACAAAAGAAACAAATAGAGAAAATTAAGTAGATAAAGGGCATCGCATAACACGGTATATAAAACATTTGGCGGAAAGTGCTAATTTTAAAGGCAGTGGAAAAAACGGACATATTGACCACCCCAGATCGTTTTAAATAGACCATGCTTATCCGGCTGCCAAAGACCACCCTAAGTTAACATCCTTTTTTGCCTCATTTTCATCATAATTCACAGGGTGATTTTACAAAGTTATTTTTTTAGTCAGTTCCTCCAAGAGATATATTCATTTTATTAATGTGTTTTCTCATCGATTCACCGGAGAGTTCAATACGATGTGCCTGATGAACGATTCGATCGAGTATTGCATCTGCAATGGTATTTTCTCCGATAATCTCATGCCATTGTAATACCGGGAGTTGCGAAGTGATGATTGTAGAGCGTTTGCCATGCCGGTCCTCGATAATTTCCATGAGTGATGAGCGGCTTTGATTATCAAAGGGCTGTATCCCAAAGTCATCTAGTATTAACAAGTCCTGCTTTTCGATACGTGCTACTTCTTTGATATAGGACCCATCGGCTTTCGACATTTTAAGTCTAGCAAATAGCTTTGTGGTATTTGCATATAATACTTTATATCCCAGCATGCATGCCTGGTTACCGATAGCTGAAGCCACATAGCTTTTCCCGATTCCTGTACTTCCTGTTATAATAATGGTTTCTGATTTATCAATAAAATGACAATCGGCAAAGCGCATGATTTGGTTTTTATCAAGGTTGCGGTCAGTTTCAAAGTCCAGGTGTAAGATATCTGCCTTGTAACGGAAACGGGCTTGATTTATGTGCCGCTCAATGCGGCGGTTATTACGATAGTCCCATTCCGATTCAACCATGAAAGCTACCATCTCATCTGCGGTCATGTTGGCCATACGCCCGTCCTCAAGGGTGGTTTTAAAAGCCATGGCCATACCATGGAAGTTCATTTGTTTTAGTTTCATTAATGTTTGATCATTCATATTTATATATATTTAAGGTTCGTAATTGGATTAATCCAGCCACGGGCTAAACGTGACTGGATATCTGAGAGTTGATTATTTGTAGTAATTACCTCCGCGAACATTGCGATGCCGCGGCATTTTTTTATTGTCATCTTCTGAGTCGAAAGGCTCCTGGTCAAGCCTTTTCTCAATGATTGTACGGATGGCATTATAACTGAAGTCTCCATAATATAATGCCCGACGGCAAGTCATATTAAGACGATCACTGCCACGCGCGATGCAAAGCCGAGGATCCCCTGACATGTTTTATAGGCTTGCTCGGGATGCTGCCTTATCTCAAGAATACGGGTTATATAATCCCTGGTATCGCTTCCGATAAAGGTTGCCCTCTGAATAAACTTCTCTGGCGTCCAGTCGCTCTTAAACTGGTGGTGGGATGCCAGATGGTCTTCGTTGGTGGTGTATCCGTAGAGTTTTAAATTGCGTGTATGGGTTGCTATCTGGTCATAATGGTAATAAACTTCCACAAGGTCCTGAGAGTAAAGAATGGTAACCTTCTTACCTATGTAGCGGTAAGGAACACTGTAGTAATGCTTGTCTTCCGCCAGGCATACATGATTGTTCTTCATTACCGTAACGACTTTCTTTCGTCTGGCCTGGTACCTGTGTTTCGGCAGTGGCTGAAGATCAGATTTTTCTATTTCCTCAAACAATTGTCTTCTGCTATATGGGCGGCCGGTCAACAGTTTGTTGTTGTGATCCTCAAGTGCTTCCCAGATGGCCGTATTTAAGTCTGTCAAAGAAAAGAAGGTATGTTGTTTTATCGTGTAAAAAATCGTCCGGTATAATATCTTAACCGCTCCCTCAACCAACGCTTTGTGTTTAGGTTTATAGGGGCCGGCCGGAAGAGCTGTCATATGGTAATGTTCCACAAAATCCCGGAACATCTCGTTAAGTGTGGGTTCGTACCGGTCGCTCTTAATTACAGCCGATTTTAAGTTGTCTGTTACAATGGCCTGTGGCATACCTCCGTAGTAATGAAGTGCATTTTCACATGAACTTATAAAGTCTTCTTTCCTTTGCGTCATTGATGCCTCTGCATAGGTCAGCTGGCTGGAACCCAGGATGGCGACAAAAACTTCTGCTGGCACCACTTCTCCTGTTGACTGATCAACAAAGGAAAGCTTATCACCGGTATAATCTACATACATCTTGTCACCGCTCTTATGCTCCATGTGCATAGAAGTGTTTACCTTCTTGCTCCATAGATTATAATGTTCATTAAACTGGGTTTTGCGAAAACCATCCGGATGCTTAAGAAAATATTGCTCCCACTGTTTTTCTCTGGTCTCACCCTTGCGTTTGAGAGCTTTCTCCATGCCAGGAAAGAAGGCAATCAGGTCTGCCTTGCGCTTGTCCAAAGGAACCTCCGGCCGTGGCGTTGAAAACAACGCCTCCAGTTGAGTGTCACTGAGTTTATTAATCTCCTCCAGCGTCATACCCGTAGCAATAAATTGCCGGATATACTTCTTTACCGTGTTTCGTGTAGCACCTATACGGATGCTGATCGATTGCTTACTTACACCCACGGTGTACATTTTTAAAATAGTTCTTGCTTTACTCATAATAATTAAATTGTTAGACATAAATGATAGGTATTGTATAATACCTTCAACGTTAATCATTCAGCCTAATAAATCACGATAAAAAAACAAGACTAAAGAGGGTGGTCTCTTTGTTCCGGTATTGGCTGGTCAATATGGTCCGGACAGGGGTGGTCAGTTTGCTCCGGCCAGAAGGTGGTCTTTTTGCTCCGGTATTAGGTGGTCATTTTGACCGTTTTTTCCAGGCAGTACATTTAATAAACTTTGTAGCGGTTTGATAGGAAATCGCCTTGAAATGCCAAACGTTTCATATACCCATCCGTTATAAAGCATTGTAAAGATGGAACATATAATCAAAATAATCGAATCATTAATTGAACCTACAGTTGTATTATTTGTCCTGGTAATCCTAATGATTATAAATTCATGGATTTTTAAAAGAATTAAATCAACAACATCAAATGGGAATATTACGAAAGGAGCGATTTCGTTTTTTTTTAGTTCTTATTGGTGTATTGGCATTTTTTTTAGTCTTACCAATTGATAAAATTCTAAAAGGACAAATATTAGGCTTCCTCGGAATTATTATTAGTGCTGGGATTGCTTTAAGTTCAACCACCGTTCTTGGTAACATGATAGCAGGTATTATGAATAATTCCATGAACCGCTTTAGAAATGGAGACCTGATAAAAATTGGGGACTTTCACGGAAGAGTAATTAGAAAAAGTATTTTTCACACAGAAATTCAACTGGAAGACAGCAATTTTATTCAATTCCCCAATCTCTACATAGCTAATTACCCAGTTAAATTGATACGCAAGACGAATACTGTTATTTCTACTTCAGTTTCATTAGGATATGACATATCTCGTGAAAAAATAGAGGAAGCTTTAAGAGATGCAGCCAATGAAACTGGACTATCTGACCCTTACGTGTATATAACAAACTTGGGGGATTTCTCAGTTGTTTACAAAATTCATGGATTTTTAGATGATAGTAGTAAATATTTCAGTACTACTTCTCTGCTTAATGCTAAAGTCATGGATAAACTTCATGCTGAGAAAATAGAAATTGTATCACCAACTTTCATGAACCAACGGCGTGTCGATGAAAAGGAATTTATCCCAAAACAAGTAGTTAAAGAAACAGAACCAGTTGATGAAAAATCACCAGAGGATTTAGTATTTGATGAAGCAATCAAATCAGAAAAACCTGAGACAAAAAAGGATTATCTTAAAGAGATTGATAAAAAACGAGTAGTTCTAAAAGAAAAGCTTAAGGATTTAAAAGACGATAAAGAGATTGAAAAGATAAAATCTGCAATTAAGAGAAATGATGAAATGAAAGAGCGTATAGAGAAAAGTATTAAAGAACAAATTGAAAGGGATAAAGATCCTGCAAAATAAAAACGCTTTATAACACGCGGTCATAAAACATTGGGGGCGAAGTGGTTATTCGAGCTTCGGTTCTCGCATCAAAGTTCGCTGTACCTTGATAGTGAAGTAGCTCCGAAATCCCCAACGTTTCATACCGCCACCCGTTACCAACAAGCCTGAGAAACGACAATGCAGCAATAAAATAGACCGTTATTAAAACTTACTATAGAATACAATGAGTAATCTGCCTATTTGGAAAACGCAACCAATTTTTATCTCCAGTACATTTACAGATATGATGGAAGAGAGAGATATTCTTAGAGACATAGTCTTTCCAGAGCTTGACGAAAAGCTTAAAGGAAGGCGTGTCCGTCTGGAGTCAATTGATCTCGTTGGGGTGTAGAAACTACTTCTGAGGCTGAACAAAGGAAAAAAGAGCTAATGGTTCTAAAAGTTTGTCTTAATGAAATAGATGGTGCAAACCTTTTTTATTGGGATTATCGGAGATCGATACGGCTGGATTCCGCCCGCTGAACGTATGGCAGAAGCTGAACGGGAAAAAGGTTTTATAACATCATTAGCAAATAGAAGTGTTACTGCACTTGAAATTGAATATGGAGTTCTTTCAAATAAGGAACAATTAAAACGAAGTTTTTTCTTTTAGAAAGTCCTTACCTTATCATAAAATGCCGGAAGAAAAACGTGCTGAATTCGCAGTATCTATAACAAAGAGTTTGATAGTAAAAAAGCGGAAGAAAGGCTGAACAATTTTAAAAATCTCATCACTTCAAAAGTGGGTAAAGAAAATGTTTTTACCTATAATGCTGATTGGAATATGGGAAATGTATGTCGTCTAGAAGATTTTAAAGAACAAGTACTAAAGCGTTTATGGGAAGCATTGGAAGAGCAAACAAAAGAACTTGAAATTACAAGACCTAAAACCTGGCAAGAAGAAGAAAGAAAATATCTTGAAGATTTTATTGAAGATAGAACCGTTAGTTTCAGTGGACGCACCGACATAATTAATGATGTCGTTAATTTCATAAATGTAGAATCTGATAATGACAATTATGGCTATTGTCTAACCGGAGAAGCTGGAAGCGGAAAAAGTGCTTTGTTTGCTAAAGTTTATAAAATACTAAAGAAACAAAAAGATATTTTTGTCCTTGGTCACGCTGCAGGTATAAGTCCGCGTTCTAGTAGCGTTACAAACATGCTGATTCTTTGGATTGAGGAATTAGCAAGTGAACTTAATATAGATATAAGAAAAAAGATAGAGGAAAATCCCAAGATTGAAGATTTACAAAGACTGTATACAGAACTTCTCTTTAATACTTCAAAGAACAAAAGAGTAGTATTCTTGGTTGATGCTTTAAATCAGTTTGAAAGAAGTATCATTGCAAAATACGTTAACTGGCTTCCAGAAACTTTACTTTCTAACGTTAAATTCCTATTCACTGCAATTGATGGAGAAGAATCAAAAAACCTTTCAAAACACAAAGGTATTATTATTAAAGAACTCAAACCAGTTAGCAGAACAGATGCTAAAAATATGGTTGATATTATATGCAACCGCTACCATAAAAAACTAAATGAGGAAGCAATAGAGATTCTTCTAGATAAAAAGAAAAGTGATAATACATATTCATTCAGCAATCCTCTGTGGCTAACGATGGCTGTTGATGAGTTTATTCTTCTCGATTCTGATGATTTCGAAAGGATGAAAGGTCTTGAAGGTTGTTCTGAAACAAAATTGAAACAGCTTCTTTTATTGACCGCACGAGAATTACCTTCCGACATCCTTGGTATGTATAATTATGTTTTTGAACGCAGCAGAAGGTTCGGTGATGAATTTGTTGCCTCAGTACTATGCTATATTGGTATATCCCGTTATGGATTAAGGGAAAGCGACCTTGAGGGACTTCTTAGGTCTTATACAAATATTGGATGGGATAAGTTAAATTTTGCCACATTTAGAAGATATCTTAGAAGCCATTTGGTACAAAAAGGAGAACTCGGTTTGTTTGACTTTAGGCATCAACAGTTTAGGGAAAGTTTAAAAGAAAGATTTTTAAAAAATCGTAATGAAGTAAAAAGCCTTCATAAGAACATGTCGGAACACTTGAAAAACATTCCAGACAATGATCCTCTATACCAAGTAGAAATTATGTATCACCTTGTAAATTCAGATAGTGCTGATCTAGCAGCAAAATATCTCGCAGAAGAGTCGCTAACGGAAGTTCAAATGGGGGCAGTATGCGAAATATTTGAGGAATTCATATTAGGTAATAGTAATTATCCTCCCAATCCTCTAAACTGGATACGTATTAATATAATTAATAACAGACAATTATCAGACGAACAGTGTGTTAAGGTATGTCAAAGAATAAGCTATCGTATTTTAAAGCATTTATCAAATAGTCTACAAACTAATATCAGAATAGAAATTGCAAATGCAATTATTACAAGATTAGAAAAGCTTCAAAACTCTAGTGTTGATGCAGCTTCATACATAAATGTTTATTCTCATACGTATAAACTTTTAGGTGACATGCAAAATGATATAGGAGAATTAAACTCTGCGTTAGATAGTTATCTGCTTTCCCTCAAAAAAAGTGAATATTGGTATTACTATTGTCTTGTTCCGGCACATAATATGGATATAGAAAGGGCCGCTATTAATTTTTCAACAGCTCACAGTTGTATAAGTGAACAATATGCAAAATTACACAATCCTCAAAAAGCTGAGGAACACTATAAAGAATCCGAAAAAATATATCAGTCAATAATAGATCGGGACAAAGAATCAATTCCTCAGAAGTGTAATTTTGCCATTTCATTATTAAACGAAGGACAATTGTTTCGAAAACAGAATACATACTCGAAAGCAATTGAGAAATATGAAAAAGCTCTTCAAATTCTACATGAAATTAAACACAATGAAAATTTTAAAAATGACATTAACTCAGCATTGTCTGTAGCATATGAATGCATGGGTGAAATTAATACAGTACGTTCAGATTTCGAAAAAGCCAAAGACTACTACAAAAGCGCTCTTTACCTCCGAGAAAATAAATATAAAGATGAACCAAATTCCACAATGGTTATTTTCAACTTAGTAACTTTATATTATAATACAGGAAACGTCTATTTTCTCTCGCAGGAATTTCAAATTGTAAAAGATTTTCTTACTAAGGCAGAAAATCTTGCTGGTGAATTATTAAAAATTGATCCAAATACTATTAGGTATCAAAGGGCTTTAAATCTGATTTATGAAAGGTGGGCCGAATATTATAGAGAAGTTAAAGATCAGCCTAAAAATGAGAGTTATATAAACAAACTAATAGATAATAGCAAAAAGCTATTAAATAAAGTGCCAGATTCTGAGGAACTTCGATTCGATTGTTCGAAAGCAATAATGAAAAAGGCGAATCTTTATGAATCTCAGGGTGAAATTGAAAAAGCGATTTTTTCCCTTGAAGAAATTTTAGAAGCTTATAAAAGTAGAATTCCTGAGACAAATTATTATAAAAAAGTAATTTTAACCATTTTAACCTCTTTAGCAAGATTATATTTAAAGAACTCCGAAATAAATAAAGCTCAGAAATGCTTTGAAGATAAAATTGAGTTTTGTGAATATGTTTTATCTTCTAATTCCAATAATAAAGAATACCAGGAGCAAAAAGAAAAAGCAAATACAGAATTTGACGAATTCATCTTTTCAATTATACAATATTACAAACATGTCATGGATACTAATCCAGTAGTGAAGGATAGAGTAATTGGTGAATACGGAAGACATGATAGAATTATCAAAAAAAAGGGGAGTGAAGATTCCTGAAAAATATATTTCTTATTTATCTAAAAATTGAAATTTATGGCAACAAAAGAATTTAAACAAAAAGTAATGAGAGCGATAGGTTAAAACCTCATCTAGTTATGAAACTAGCAGAACTAGTAAAAGATAATCCCAGTCAAGGCGGAGTAGAATTTATCTCCTGTATTGAAAATAAGACTGCAGGTTTTTTTAAAAAATGGTTTGAGACGAAGCAGTAGATGAATGTGCAAAAAAATATTTGAGTTGACAATGTTTTTTAAATGAATATAGGCCAGTTGGTAACACGCGGTATAGTTAATAAGGGTTTCAGTGGTTTTCGGGGCGTAGTAACCCGCTCCAAATATTTGCTGTAACTTGATAGGTAAAAAGCCCGCAATCCCTTACTAACCATACCGCCAAACGTTAGGTGTCATAGTAAGCCTGCTACCCAATAGTAAGATTGTATATTAATTGATACGCCACCTAACAGCAATGAAAATGTATATTATTTTTAAGATTGTAATCCTTGACAAATAAAATATTATGAGTTTTATTCCACTCTCACTTGATGAATGCGTAAAAATTCATTTGAAAAGTAATCCAAATGAAAATGAGAAATCTTTCCGGTCTACAGTAGACTTGAGACTGCACTTGATGCATTTAATGCCGGTATAAAATGTGCATGCGGAAATGACATCTGGGTAGTTGGATCAGCTTCTGCAGGATACCGTTGCTTCACTTGCATCACTGGTGAGAGCCATCCAGCTGGTGACTACGAAATAGATAGTGCGATTAATAAAGTTGACAAAAAAGGTCGACGGCACATTGATGAAATGGATCCTAGAAAAATTGCTGGTTTTTATACCGATGCTGGATATGAAATTACTCCTGATCAAATAAAAATGCCACTTCTTTGCTTATCATGTCGAAAGAATTATGAACCTGGCCCTGAGGATGAAATTTTATGTAATCTAAATCGAATTGACCAAAAGGACAAAGACGATTTTATATGTCATGCATACGAGAAAATTTAACTTGGTCAGATATATAGATTTCAACCGAACAATAAAAAAACTGCGCCACCTAACTCGGACATTAAAGTGAATTAATTAAAAGAAATCTTGTTATCAATAATCTTTATACTCATGAAACATATTATAAATAGGCAAATCCTCATTCTTTGTTTTATTGTTTTTATGATAGGATGCAACAATAAAAAGGAAGCAATGAAACCAACGCAGATGTCTATGCATCCATTATATGGTTATCAGCTTATTAAAAGCAGCGAAGATATTAACAGCGATCTTAAAGAAAAATCTGTTGATACAATCAATTTTCAATCTGGTGATACCATTGCAGATATTGGAGCAGGAGACGGCAGAATAGAAGCTATGTTATCTATTCTTCATGATAGCTTAACTTTTTACCTTCAGGATATTGATTCTTTAGTATGTAATAAGGATACTCTGAAGAAAGCTATTAGTTACTTTCAAAAAATTGCGAATAAACCTATTACAAATAATTTCTATCATATAATTGGTTCAGATGATAAAACAAATCTTCCCAATAACAAATTCGATAAAATACTAATGCTTTGGACTTATCAATATTTTAAAAATCCCAAAGCGATCATGACAGATTTGAAACTAAAAATGAAACCAAATGGACTAATGTACATTATTAATCCAGATCCAGACATCAAGATAGAATTAAGCCAATACCTTACTTCAGAATATGGATGGAATCAATCTCGTATTGAAAAACAAATCACAGACATTATAAGCTGTGGTTTCGAGCTAATTCAAATATCTAGGAATTATGAAAGCTCGGAGAAACCATATATCATGGTATTTAAAAGAAGAACTTAATAACCTATAATTTGACAATCCTAAAAACTACGACCACCTAACACGGACAATATGGGTAAGTTGTTTGTCACACTTTTTGCTTTTGCTCCTGCTCCCAAGACAAATTTGTAATGGTTCTTGCACCCGGACACGCGCATCTGCACGCAATTAAAATCCTGCACCGTGACAGATTTCTGGCTCCGAGACAAATTGTACCGCGACACTGCGCCAGTGCCCCTAACAAACATTCTGTACCGTGGACAGTTTCCCGGCTCCGATCAAACTTGTACCGCGACCGCGCCAGAACGCAATAAAATTTGTACCAGGACGGCAAAAACACGTGCCATACCCTCCTTGCACCGTGACAGCTTTCTGGCTAAAGTACCAGGACCCTGCCCGGTGCTTGCGTCGGGTAACACAACCTCCCCATATTGCCGGGCCGTTAGTGTTAATGAATTCACACACTGCACGATAGACAACTCCTTGACTACCTCCGATTAAACCGCGACCGCTGATTTGGCACATTTGCTTTTGCGCGACACTAAACCCAACCCACATGCAAAAGCAAAAGAGCCAAATGCCTTCGCTCCTTTTTATTAACTTTGCTCATCAACGCAAGACAAATGACAAATAAGCAAACTGCAAAAGATAAAATTGAAAGCCTTGTAACCCGATTCGAGGAACAATACGAATCATATAAACACTCGGACTATAACGAGACTCTGACTCGCCGTGATTTTATTGATCCATTCTTCAAAGCTCTAGGTTGGGATATTGACAACGAAGCTGGATATGCAGAAGCTTATAGAGAGGTAATCCATGAGGATAAAGTAAAAGTAAGTGGAGCAACAAAAGCTCCTGATTATTCATTTAGACTAGTTGGTGGTAAAAGACTATTCTTTGTCGAAGCAAAAAAACCAAGTGTTTCAGTAAAAGACGATATCCATCCAGCTTACCAGGTTCGCAGATATGGATGGAGTGCAAAACATCCAATCAGCATTATTACTGACTTTGAGGAATTTGCAATTTATGATTGCACAAAAAAACCAAAACCCAATGATAAACCTTCAGTAGCAAGGATTAAATATCTGACATTTCAGAGATTATCTAAAAGAGTTTGATTTTATCTGGGACACATTCAGCAAAGAACAAGTTCTGAAAGGTAGTTTTGACAAATTCCTGCAAAGTGATACTCATAAAAAAGGGACTGCAACAGTTGATAAAGACTTTCTTGAATCGCTTGACAGATGGAGAACTTATCTTGCTGTAAACATAAGCTGGAATAACAAAACTCTTGATGAAGATGAAATAAATTTTGTTGTTCAGCAGACAATTGACCGGATTATCTTTCTTACGAATTGCAGAAGACCGAAGTGTTGAACCATATGGAACTTTAAAACATGCCATCAAACAAGGGAACCTTTATCAGAATCTTTTTGAACTATTCCAAAAAGCTGATGAAAAATACAATTCCGGATTATTTGATTTCAAAAAAGATAAAATCAGCCAGAATGTTATAATTGAAAATAAGATTATCAAGACAATCATAAACGAACTTTATTATCCAGAATGTCCTTATGAATTCTCAGTTCTTTCAGTTGAAATCCTTGGCAGTGCATATGAACAATTTCTCGGTAAAGTAATCAGGATCACTCCTGCTCACCATGCAAAGATTGAAGAAAAACCTGAGGTCAGAAAAGCTGGTGGAGTATATTATACACCACAATACATTGTAGATTATATAGTTAAAAACACTGTTGGAAAACTTATTGAAGGAAAAACACCAAAAGAAATCTCAAAAATCAAAATACTAGACCCTGCCTGCGGCAGCGGTAGTTTTTTAATTGGTGCTTTCCAATATCTGCTTGATTACCATAAAGACTATTACTCAGATAATGGAAAACCATCAAAAGGGAAAAAAGATAATCCACTTACACCTGATGGTCATCTGACAACTGCAGAAAAGAAAAGAATTCTCCTCAATAATATTTTTGGAGTTGATCTTGATGTAAATGCTGTTGAAGTAACAAAATTAAGTTTGCTAATTAAATGTCTGGAAGGAGAAACAGAAGCTTCAATTCAACAACAGTTTAAAATTTGGAATGAAAGAGTTCTTCCAACTCTTGAAAATAATATAAAAGATGGCAATAGTCTAATCGATACTGATTTTTATTCTAATGAAATAGATTTTGGATTTGAAAAAAAGATTAAACCTTTTAATTGGGAGAATTCATTCCCTGAAATTTTTAAACAAGGTGGATTTGATATAGTTATTGGAAATCCACCATATGTAAGGCAGGAATTATTTTAAGTCAGAAAGACTATTTAAGAGTAAATATAAGGTCTTTCATGGGATGGCTGACCTTTACACCTATTTTATTGAAAAAGGTATGAATCTCCTAAACGAAAATGGTTTGTATGGAGTTATTGTTGCTAATAAATGGATGCGAGCAAATTACGGAGAACCATTACGGAATGGTTCTTAGGCAGCATATCATTTATGAAATTATCGATTTTGGTGATCTCCCTGTTTTTGAAACTGCAACCACATATCCATGCATTTTAATTTGCTCGAAGAAACAGAATGTAAAAAGTTCATACGTCACTACAATTAAAACTTTAAAATTTGACTCGCTTGAAAAATACGTCATAGCGAACCAAATAAAGATAGACCAGAAAAAGTTGGGAATTGATGAATGGAATCTCTCAACAAACAAAGAGCAAACATTATTAAGTAAACTCAAATCCACTGGTGTTCCACTTAATAAATACGTAAATGGCAAAATCTATAGAGGCGTTTTAACTGGTTTTAATGAAGCATTTGTAATTGATTCAGAGACAAAAAATAAACTTATAAAAGAAGATAAACGAGCAGCCGAAATCATTAAACCATACTTAGCTGGTAGAGACATAAAAAGATATAAAAAGCCTGTAAGTGATAAATACTTGATATTTACAAGACGAGGTATAAATATCGATGACTTCCCCTCCGTTAGAGATCATCTTGAAATATATAAAAAGTCATTGATGCCCAAACCTAAGAATTATATAGGTGAAAAGTGGGAAGGAAGAAAGCCAGGCAGTTATAAATGGTACGAGATTCAAGATTCTATTGAGTATTACAAAGAGTTTGAACAACCTAAAATAATATATCAAGTCTTTCAAGTATCACCGTGTTTTATATGGGACACAGGTTCATTTTATTGTAATAACTCCATATGGATAATCCCCAAAAATGACAAACTCCTTTTAGCCATCTTAAACTCTCCACTCGGTTGGTATCTAATCTCTAAGTTTTGCACAAAAATTCAAAATGGATACCAGCTCATTTACAAATACTTAGAAAAGATTCCGATTAAGTGTTGTGATTTAACAAATATTGAGGAAAAGAAAATACATGATGAAATAGTCAAAATGGTTGACCTAAGAATCGGTTTAGAGGATGAGTTAATTGAAGCTAGAATTGAAACAAAAGTAAATCAATTAAGATCAAAGATTAATTACTGTGAAGAACAGATTAATTTAAATCTTTACAAATTGTACCATTTAGAAGCTGAGGAAATTAGATTAATAGAGGGCAAATAGGTGTTTTTGCAAGCACATTTAAAAGCCGCGCAGGCTGATACACAACCAAAGCTTTTAAAAGAGCTTGCAAATATACAATACCGTGATTGTTAACAAATTAACAGGACTACTTAACAAGACAAAATAAATGAATCACTAACATTGCCTAATACATAGGGCTTCATACGGTGCGTAGCACCCAGTAATGAAGCCCACGTTGAACTAAATCCCATCCGGAACCATATTATGGGGATTCAATAAAGTTTGTTAAGGTTTTTACCGTAGTGATGAGAGTTTTCTTTCCTGATTCTGCGCTAATAGAGGTACCTTAATTTAGGTTTTATGGGAAAAGAACTGGTTAAGCTGGCAGATTCGAAAGATCACTTTTTCAGGTATAGTCAATACAGATGCTGTTTGTCCGGTAAAGTCAGACAATTAAGATGGTATTGTATTCTGAGGAATGAATGAATTTAGTCTTGGAAGAGTGGGAGAACGGCTTCGTGGTATGACACTGGCAGGAATGAGCCGTCCTTTCCTGCAGTGCGGACAACAGGCCTATGTCAACACCAATCAGACGATTAATCCGCTCAGCAGTAGTTTCCACCTGCTAATGACCATCTTGTCGTCCCTTTTCATGATGGTAGCTCAGGAAGCGTAAACTGTAAATACCGTAGTGGCGTATCTTAACAAATCCCCTGGGAAGAATGTGCATGCAAAAACGCCTTAGGAACTCCTCTCCGCTAAGACCTGGTTATTTTTTGCCTTCCCTGATCGCTGTAGTCTTTAAGACAGAATACGACCTGATGATCAGTGATATCAACAATTCGATGATTTGTAATTGCCACCCGGTGTATATACTGGCCAAGGTAACCTACGACATTTTCAATTTTCCCCAGCGATGGTTCGCAGTAAACAACCCATGGTTTATTCCATGCAGCTTTAACCTGATCCCTGTAATCCGCAAGAAGCTCTATTCGCGTGAGATACTTCTTCACAGCGTCCATGAACCTTCCCCGGAACTTAAGACTCAACCGGGTGACCGGGTACAGGTATTTGCCCTGTTTTACCGATATGTTTCATTTTGCCCCTGACCGAATAACCAAGGGCCGGAACTATACAGTGTATATGAGGATGAAGACTCAGGTTCTGTCCCCATGTATGCAGTATGCAGATGGCTCCGCTCTCCACTGCGTAATGGCTGTAGCCAAACGAGCATAAAACATCCCAAACGGCTTGGAACAGTTGATTATAGAACCACTTACTGTCAATGGGCAGATTTTATTCAGTACCTCAGGCACAGTGAAGACAATATGATAATGCCTGACCGGATACGCACTTCTGATGCGGTCTTCAGCCCAGAATGATTGTTTTGCACTCTGGCATTTGGGACAATGACGGTTACGGCAGGAGTTGTAGCTTATATGCTCACTTCCGCAATTATCGCAACGATACTTATGTCCGCCCAGAGCAGCAGTCCTGCAAATGGACAAGGCTCTCAGAACGCGGAGTTGATACGCATTTGGCTGATGACTGATGATAAAACTTTCGCCAAAGCGCCGGATGATATCTGCAACTTCGTGTTCGGGGCGGCTCATAGAGCCTCCTTATAGAGGGTGTCCAACGGACTATGAGCTTTAATAACATCCAGGCGGGCAACATGCAGATAGATCATCGTAGTTGTAACATCAGCATGACCCAGGAGCTCTTTTACCGTGACAATATTTACTCCTTCTTCAAGCAGGTGAGTCGCATAGCTGTGACGCAGGGAATGAAGGTTGACTCCTTTTTTGATGCCTGCACTTTTGAGAGCTTCACGCATAAGCCAGCTAAGACCGTTAATGCTATAGCGTCCATCGGCTTCCTTGCCATTGAATAGATAATCATGTGGCTTTTCAACTTCCAGGTATTTCTTTAATCCGCGGGACATATAGTCTGAAAGAGGAACTATCCTGTCCTTTAAGTATTTACTTTGACGGATATGAATGGTGTGCCGCTCAAAATCGATATCCGGTATTTTAAGGTTGACAGCTTCCTGCCTGCGAAGGCCTGCAGAATATATGAGTGTCAGAATGATGCGGTGCTTCAGAAGCTTTGGCGCTTTGAATAATGCCTTAAGTTCTGTGCGGTTGAGAATAACCGGCAGAGTGGCCTCTTTTTTAAGTGATGGCAGTTTAATAGCAAGATCCGTCTTGCCGACATGACGAAAATAATACCTGAGCCCATAGACCATGTGCTTGAACCCGCTTCGGGAAGGAGACCGGCTGTCAATGGCCAGAGAGGTGAGGTATTCGTTGATCTCATCTTCTGAGATCTTTTCCGGAAGGCAGCTGAAATGCAGGCTTATCTGCGCAATTTTACGGATGTAGTTACTGAGAGTACTGTGGCTCTGTCCTTTGAGAATGACCTGTTGCTGCATGGTTTTGTAGACCTTATCAAAGCCAGCGACTCCCGTCAGAGCTTTTTGAACGATGGTCGGTTCAGTTCTTTTTTTTCATGGTAAATAAATTAAGTGAATATTTAATCCACAAAATACAAAAAGTTGTAATTAGCTGATGGCCATCCAGCGAAGCGGGATTTAGTTCAACACGGACAATATGGGTAAGTTGTTTGTCACGGTTTTTGCTTTTGCTCCTGCACCCAAGACAACTTTGTAATGGTTGTTGCACCCGGACACGCGCATCTGCACGCAATTAAAATCCTGCACCTTGACAAATTTCTGGCTTCGGATCAACATTGTACCGCGACACTGCGCTAGTGCCCTCCACCAACTTTGTAACCGGGGATAAATTCGTGGCTCCGATCAAACTTGTACCCCTGACGATGCTTCGCATGTCAGGACTTCAAGCGCGACATTCGTAATGCTCACAAAAATTTGTATCAGGACGGCAAAAAGTGCGCCCCCGCTTACGCTTCGCTGCAGCGGAATCGGCACTCTATATTCAAACCCGGCAGGGAACTTTTAAAAAGCAGGATGGCCCCGGGGCTGCTGATTCAAAGTATGAGTGCACCGGTGCATTAATGTTTGATGCGGACGGAGACAACAAAACGGATATCTATGTGGTTGGCGGAGGCAACGATATTTCGAAAAAAGAAGATTACTACAGCGACAGACTCTATCTTAATACTGCAAAGGGATTTGTTAAATGCGATGCAATACCTGCCATGAAAAAAGGCGGAAAATGTGTTCAGGCTGCTGATTTTGACCGGGATGGAGACTTGGACCTGTTCCTCGGGGAAGGATTGTTCCCGGTAATATCCGAGCACCCGCCAGCAGTTATATCCTCAGGAACAGCGGGAAGAAAAATGGTCAACTGAAGTTTGAAGATGTTACGGCCGCTGTGGCTCCCGGATTAATAAACGCAGGATTGGTGACGGATGCTATTTGGGAGGATTTTGATAAAGACGGGGATCCCGATCTGATTGTAGTCGGTGAGTGGATGAAGATCCGGTTTTTTGAGAATAATTCCGATATATTCACAGATGTCACCGACAAATTGGGCTTTCAGAACACGACCGGCTGGTGGTACAGCATTCATGCCACAGATGTGGATCAGGATGGCGATACTGACTTTATTGCCGGAAATCTTGGACTGAATTACAGGTACCGGGCAGATCAATCATTTGAAGTATTCTCAAATGACTTTGACCTGGATGGCCGGCAGGATATTGTACTGGCTGATAAGGAAAACGGCGTAAGGTACCCGGTGAATGGCTTTCATGCCACTATGCGTCAAATACCGGTCATCGGACAAAGATATACGTCTTATGATGCATTTGCCAGGGCCACACTGGACGACATTTATGGTAAAAGTATACTCGATGGGTCCCTGTCCTATAAAGTAAATACATTCGCCAGTGTGTGGATTGAAAACAAAGGGAAAGGAAAATTCGTCATCCATGATTTGCCATACGGGGCTCAGATCTCATCCATCAATGACATAGCCGATATCGGTAAGTCTTTCGTTGTTGCCGGCAATCTTTATAATACGGAAGTCGAAACACCCCGGAACGATGCCAGTGTCGGGCTTGTAATGAAATACGATAAGGAATTGGGAATGTACTCAGTTCCTCCTTCTGAAAGCGGACTCATGATTAAAGGTGAAGTCCGCTGCATAGTACCTATTAAACTGGCATCCGGTAAAAATGCACTGTTGTTTGCCATTAACGGCAGTGCCCTTAAATTGATTGAAATAGTGCACGCTCAGAGCCCTGAAGGGGCTGAATATCAATAACCTTGGGTGTAACCCACGGTTATGGCGATAAATACAGCACAGCCACGAAGTGGCCTAATATATATAACCGTGGGTGATAACCCACGGACAATAACCTAACAATAATTAAAATATCAGGCCATGAAAGAAAACCAGGAAATCCAAAAACGCGCGTATAGCGTGAGAATATCAGTCTTCCTTTCAATAATCTGCCTTCTGCAGATGATCAATCATACGATATCTGCACAGCAGCTTCAGTTAAATGACCTGGAATACTTTGAAACTAAGGGTATCAATGTTTTTGTATTCAGCAATCAATTCAACGGGTTTTTCTTTGATGAGAAAACTGCCGGCATTGAACTCATCCATCATGGTGTTCGAACCGCTACCGGTGGGGCTGTGAGGCTGCAAAACACACCAGAGCAGTGGGACCTGGTTCCGTTTATGGCGGATCGAAAGATCGATAAAAATACCAATACGATTGAAGTTGTGCTGAAGTACAAGGAGTATGACTTTAATTCCCGTGTTACCGTGACGCCCCGGGATAATGGATTTTTGATAATGGTATATCTCGATCAGCCTGTTCCCAAAGCACTCGGAAGGCCATGTCGGGTTTAACCTCGAATTCCTGCCTGCATCCTATTTTCTATAAAACTTACCTGGCCGATGGAAAACCAGGAAATTTCTCCTTATACCCGGCAAGCAACATGGTTGTGAAGCCGTCAGCTGAAAAAATACCGCAATTTGAAAACCATACAACCTTTGATGACAGGGGAAGGGGTGAATTTGTTGTTCCGGAGCCCATAGCTACAGGTAAGACTATTATCCTTGCACCTGAAGATCCGGAGCGGTATGTAAAAATCCAGTCGGAAACTGAAATTATGCTTTTTGATGGACGCAACCTTGCCGAGAACGGGTGGTTCGTAGTCAGAAGCCTGATTCCGTCAGGCAAAACCGGAAATGTTCTCCAATGGTATGTGAAACCAAATGCCATACCCAATTGGATAAGAACCCCGGTAATCGGTTTTAACCAGGCTGGTTATCATCCCGGCCAGGAAAAGGTGGCCGTGATTGAACTGGATAAAGCCGATATACCTTTGAAAAAAGCTTCACTTTTTAAGGTTACTCCTGAAGGTGAATCTGTAGAGAAACTGTCGGCTGATCTGGAGCCGTGGGGTAAATACCTGAGATACAATTATGTAAAATTTAACTTTTCATCTGTCAGGGAGTCCGGGTTGTATTTTATTAAATATGGCGACCAGAAAACAAACACCTTTGTCATCGATGCAGGGGTTTATGACAAGATCTGGCATCGTACCCTCGATGTATGGTTCCCGGTGCAAATGGACCATATGGAGGTGGTGAGGCATACTGTATATGGCACGGGGTGCCCTACCTGGATGATGCGTTGCAGGCCCCGGTTAATCATCAGCATTTCGATGGGTATAGTATGGGACCAACCACCGATACCCGGTTTAAACCTTTTGAACGCATTCCCGGACTGGCAGTTGGCGGTTGGTTTGATGCAGGTGACTTCGATATACAAACCGGATCACATAACAGCGTAATATTAAGCCTTGCTGATGCATGGGAAAGTTTCGGAATAAGCCGGGATGAAACATTGATAGACCAGGCTTCGAGATATGTTGATATTCACCGCCCGGATGGTAAACCGGATATATTGCAGCAAATTGAGCATGGCACATTAAATGTCGTCGCCCAGCTTCAAAATATAGGGCATCCCGTGAGAGGTATCATTGTCAAATCTTCATCAGTATCACCATCTTGGCGATGCGTCCACAGAAACGGACAATCTTCCTTACAACCCGGCTCTTAAGCCGTATGAGACCGACGGAAAGTCAAGCGGAACGAAGGATGACAGGTGGGCATTTACAAACCGGACAACCACGTTGGATTATCATTCAGTTGCAGCCCTGGCAGCCGCAAACCGCGTACTGAATGATTTTAACAAGCCTCTTGCCGATGATTGCCTGATCCAGGCCAAACGGTTGTGGGACGAGGATAAAAAACTTACCGTTAAAGAGGATACGATCTTTGGCAAATACAGGGCGAACACCGAATTGATGGCTGCACTGCAATTGTTTATCACTACTAAAGATGAACAGTATTCCAGGCGATTTAAAGAGCTTCTATGGCCGGTGCTCGATAAATCCCTGGGTGCAAATATATCTTTTGCGTTGAAGGCTGTATCCTTTCTCGACGATGAATATCGCAGCAGGCTAAAGGATTATATCGTCAGGTACAAGGCCCTGAATGACGGCTTTGATAAAGAGAACCCATATGGTGTGCCGATTTCGGCACGCGGATGGGCTGGAAATACAATCGTCATCGACTGGGCAATTACAAATTATTATGCACATAAATATTACCCCGATGTCATCGGATCAGAATACGTGTTTAAAGGTCTGAATTATATTCTGGGTTGCCATCCGTATTCGAATATTTCATTTGTATCAACAGTCGGAACACTTTCGAAGAAAATTACTTATGGCAGTAACAGGGCTGATTTCAGGTTTATTGCCGGGGGCATTGTACCCGGTGTATTGTTGCTGAAGCCCGATTTTCTTGAAAATAAAGAGGACTGGCCGTTCCTTTGGGGTGAAAATGAATGCGTCATTGACACGGGAGCTGCATGGGTTTTATTATCCGGCGCGGTAAATGAACTGGTTAAGAAGTAGATGGCTATTCTTCTCCCACCGGACATTTATTTACTGATGATAATTTTTGCTGTTTTTAAGTCCTTCGCGTCGGAACTATTTCCATATAAAACCTCGTATTCACCGGCGGTTACAGTCATTTTACCACTGGCCCGGTCGTAGCATTCGAAGGAGGCATAAGGCAGGTTAATGACAGCCTGACCGGTTTTCCCGGCAGCAATACTGACCCTCCGGAAACCTTTTAAGGTTTTAATGGGTCCATCCGTATCGTTTACCTCTGCGCACGTAAACCTGAACGATTTCAGTTCCGTTGCGTCTACCGGTATTTAAAACGGGAATCGTAAGCTTAACAGATTCGTTAGCATTAATGGATGTTTTGCTGAACCAGTGCATTACCTATGGAAAATGTAGTATAGCTCAATCCAAAACCAAAAGGGAAAAGAGGATCTGACATGTACCGGTAAGTACGGCCTTTCATCGAATAATCTTCGAAATCGTCCAGTTGTGTCAGAGTTTTTGTAAAAGGTGACCGGTAGTTTTCCGGATGGGTTATAATCACCAAAAAGCACATCGGCAATGGCCTGACCGCCTGATTCACCGCCATACCAGGCCTGAAGGATAGCATCGCAGCTTTCAGTTTCCGGAGTCAGAGCAATGGCAGAACCGGAACAGTTTACAAAAATCACTTTTTTTCCTGCTGCTTTCAATGCCTTCAGACAATTGCGTTGAACAGCCGGGCAATTCAATATCGGTACGGTCACCACCTTTAAAACCGGGATAAGTTACAGGCATTTCTTCACCTTCAAGTTGCGTGGAAAGTCCACCGACAAATATTACGACATCAATTCCTTTAAGTTTCTTAAAAGGTTGGTATAATCTACATCGACTTCTTTGCCAAAATCAAATTCGATATTTGCCTGCCAGTTGTTCAGCTGGGCATAGCGGATCTCAATTTTATATTTTTTCCCGCTTTCAACCTTGAATGGAATTCTGTGATGGAAGTGTCCGCCAGTTATTATATTTTGTTAGTGATTCGCCATTTACCAGCAATTCAAAATAACCGGTTGCACCACATTTAAATACAATTTCTTCAGTTTCCGGAGCAACGAAATTCAGTTTCATATATTAGCAGAAAATCCTTCGAGCTTTACACCCGAAGCAAATTCATGCTGACCGGCAGTGGTCATTTTTATCGGATTGATTATTTGCTGTGTTGCAACAAGATCTCCTTTACGATCTGCGGTTGTTCCAGTAGGTTGCCTTGAAACCCTGCTTTGCCTCAATCGAACATTGTGAAAAATAACTTTCAGTTACTTTATTTTCAACCAGATCACAACCCTTGTCATAAAGAATCTTGTTAGCCTGATAGTTTTGATTTAATCCCGTCAAGGATGGTAATTGTTCTTACCGGTGTTCCATTATAATTTCCCCACAACATAGGTTCATCATCTGCATTAGGACCAATTACAGCTACTTTTTTAATAGATTTCTTTAATGGAAGTATATTATTTTTATTCTGAAGAAGTGTCATTGATTCACGCGCCATTTCCAGAGCAAGTTTCTGATGTTCTTCATTATTTATTACCGATAGCAGGTATTTTAGCCCAGGGAACTATTGCATCGTCATCCATTTCGCCCAGGTCAAAACGACCAGTCAGCACCCGCATCAGACTTTTGTTGATATCTTCTTCTTTAATCAAGACCTCTTTCAACTGCATCGGCAAATGTTTTAAAAGCATAATTTTCCCAGACACATTCTACATCGGTGCCGGCAAGAACACGCTTTTGAGGCTGCATGGACTGCATCGGAAGATACTTTATGGCTGGTATAAAAATCGGTTATAGCACCGCAATCAGAAACAACCATATGCTTCATAGCCCCATTCATCACGCAGAATTCGTTGCAGAAGCCTGGTATTACCACAGCAAGGTTCATCATCCAGATCGCTGGTAGGCACACATTACCTGGCGTACATCAGCTTCCTGAACCAGTGATTTAAATGCAGGAAGATAGGTTTCATACAAATCGCGTGGATCAACATTGTTGAGATTGAGTTCATGGCGGCTCCATTCCGGACCGGAATGAACAGCATAGTGTTTTGCACATGCCAGCAGTTTCCTGTATTTTGCATCAGCAGGGCCCTGCAGTCCTTTAACTACCGAAACACCCATGCGGGAAGTAAGGTAAGGATCTTCACCATAGGTTTCCTGTCCACGTCCCCAGCGGGGATCACGGAAAATATTCACATTGGGAGTCCAGACAGAAAGACTCAGAAAGCGTTTGTTTTCCTTTCCCATTTTGTATTGCCTCATTGTATTTGGCACGTGTTTCATCGGAAACAGCATTAAATATTCGGTAAACCAGCTCATCATCGAATGAAGCAGCCATACCGATAGGTTCAGGAAAAACAGTTACATTGTCGATTGTTGGCCAAGCCATGCAAGGCTTCACTCCACCAGTTGAATTTTTTAATTCCCAGCCGGGGAATGGCATCTGACTGGTCGCACATCAAGGAAGCTTTTTCTTCGAGTGTTAACCGGGAGATCAGATCTCTTGCCCTCTCTTCAGAACTGAGATCCGGATTTTGAAAAGGATATTGCTGACAATTACCGCTGAAAGTCAGGATGAAAGCAATTGAAATGCCAATAAATAAATTTTTCATACTTTCAGATGCGGAGTAGTCCGGTCACCGCAAAGGCCGGTCAACTCCTGAAGGATGGCATCATCGGAGACGTGAAGGTCGCTCGTGCGTGGACCGCGGAAACTCGAACCGTCGAAAAGCCGTTGCCTGACGGGATGCCTCCGGCAGGAGTTGACTACGACCGCTGGCTCGGGCCCGCGCCGAAGCGTCCTTTCAATCCGCATCGATTTCACCAGACATGGCGGATGTTTCGCGACTACGGCAATGGCGAGATCGGCGACGACGGTATTCATGATCTCGACATGGCCACGTGGGGACTGGGAATTGACACGATGCCGAAGCAGATCACAGCCCGTGGCGGTCGCATGCTGCTCGACGGTCACGCCAGCGAATACCCCGACAACATGAATGTGACATACGAGTATCCTGACGGCCGACTGCTGATCTACGAGAACTATCCCTTCACTGCGTATGGGCTCCACGGCTTCGACAATGGCAACGTGTTTTACGGCACTGAAGGATACATGGTCTTCTCACGTCGCGGAGCCTTCAGCGTGTTTCTTGGACCAAAAGGAACTCCGGGACCAACCGAAGGGAAAGAACTCCGCGGCCTGCGCGGCTATGACGAGCACATGGCCGAATTCCTGAACGCCGTTCGCCACCGGACACCAACCCGCGCGACCGCCGAAGTCGCCCATCGCAGTTGCGCTGGTACATCTGGCCGAGATCGCATTTCGCACGCGAGGCCGATTGGACTTCGATCCGAGTACCGAGCGATTCATTGACTGTGATGAAGCCAATCGATTGCTGAGCAAAGAGTATCGCGCACCGTTTGACCTGCCCGATGTCGGATGACTCAATGGTCTTCGAGACCGGTGGCGGCGTTTCGCTGCCGTTACGCTGACCACCGGCAGACGCTGTATCGGCCCTGCACGAATGGCGAGCGGCAGGACGTGAGTCCTCCGATCCCTGGGCGCGGCGGGCGTGGAATCGGGCGACTGACGTCGCTCCGCTCGCCGGGAGGAGATGCACTGAGGTAGGTCCTTTCTGCCGGAAAGGACTTCGCAGCCCCGCTGCGACCTGCGACCAGATGCGTTTCCACTTCAAAATCATGCCGCCGGAGATCACGGCACCGCTTTTTGTTTCGCCCTGTGGCATCCCGCTCACGCTTCGCCTTACGGCGAAAGTCCTTATTGTTATGCGGTTACCTGGCTGCACATGAGTTGCAGCAGGAATTCCGGAGCGAAGTCTGCACCGTTTGGCCACGAGAGCGTATGCCCTACCAGTGCAAATTGTGAAAAGTAGTCAGTCTTTCGCAAGCGGCTCAAAGATTACTCCATCCAGAGATTCGGACAGGTCTACCTCACCTTCGTCTCCATTGTTGAAGCGTAGATGAACGCGATAGCCGTCAAGGTAATTTGCTTCGATCACATGCAGTATCACGACTATTACTCCAGGGGTGGAATTTCCTTCATTGGTTCACGACGCTCACCACGTTGCCAGTTCTCAAAGAGTGCATCACGATGCAAACTGTACCATTCCAGCACAGCAGAGAGTGCACGCCTTGGAAACTTTCCCTCCACGACACCGTCGTGAATCGTAACCGTGACCTCGTACTCCCCGTATTCGGCATGAAAATGCGGAGGCGAGTGGTCCCGGTAATACATGCGAATGACGATGCCAAGGAATCGGCTGATCTCCGGCATTGAGAATTACCCTTACCGTAAAACGAATTGCGACCTGCCCCTGTTTACGCCGGCGTCACGAGTACATTTTGAGCACACCGTCGCTTCTCGATCAATGCCGGATTGACAGAATGGACAACGTTTTTGCGGTCGCCCCGCCAAAGTCATCAACAGGAACAGCGGTCCAAAAATAATTGCATGTGGAAGCGAGAATAGGACGGCAAATATCGCACGCTCTGGTCTGGCCGATTTCGCAAGTATCAGCAACGAACCAACCAACCCTGCGCCACTCCAAAACAAGATGTACGGAAGGAAACCCATGTGCTACCGTTTCAGTCTCGACACGCTGCCCGCACTATCGTCGTGTCTCAACGCCTGTTCGTGACCCGATGCCAAATAACCTTGATAGCTCTCATGGGATTTGCCCCGATAAACCGCATATCGGGGCATTCTATCACCATGTGCAGTTGTTTTATCCGCGTGTCGAATCGCTTGCAACTGCTCACTTGCCTATCAACGCTGCTCAAAAACGATTTGGTGCTGTGGAATGCCGTGCCGCGAATCCCATGCACAATGCCGGCGACCCCGTTCCGCCAAATCAGACAATTACAGATCGAGCGATGTTTAGGTTCGGACAAATGTCGATTCGCGCGGGGCTTCGTAGCGAATCGCCAGGTGTGGTGTTTCGAGTCGCTGCTGACCGGAACCGAGTGACCGGACTCCGGCTTCGACGAGGCCGGTGGTGAGCAGCGTTCGTTCGATCGGATACGGCGACTTTCCGGTCATGAATGTCTCTTCGGCCTTCGACATCAATGACGCCGAGTAGGTGACGTTGGGAGTCGGTGGCAGGTAGAAGAGCGTCGAGAGCGGCTCGGATTCTCCTTTCAGTCGTGCGGCAAACGTAAAGTCGCCGATCAGACCGTTCATCATCAGCATTGTTGCCTTGACGCCGTCAGCATACTCGAAGCGGTAGGCGACCGGATCTTTCACCCATTCACGGATCTGGTCGGTGTCGGATAACGATCACTGAACGTCTCGGGCTGAGCGAGCGTCTGGCTGCGTGACAGACATGCCTCGAAGAGCTGCGGATCCCATCCGCCGTCCGACCAGCTTGCCGGCCTCCATGGCCTTCCAGACGGCGTCGCCACGCAGAGCCTGCATCGCGACGACTCCGGTCTCTCCACCGCGTCGTCGTTCGGCCATGCACTGAATCATTTCCAATGCGTGGAAGTCGTAACTGTCGATACTGCCGATCGAGACACCCAGAAGTTCCTCGACATCGGCTCCATCGGGCATGTCGATCGCCGGCATCCGCCAGGTCACAGGCAGTGATGAGCCGGCCGTGAAGGCGAAATTCAGCTCACGCGAGATATCGACCATCTCCTGAGCCCATTCCCATTTCCATGACAGATGCTTGTCATTGAAGACCGGCACTGCGCGGCCGTCTTTGCGAAAGACATCGGTCACCTGCTTGAAGAACTCGTAACGCGGATACTTCGTCTGCTCGAATTCGCTCTTCGGATAATCACCGTGCTCACCGATGATCAGCACCGCATCCACCGCCAGCTTGTCGCCGCCACAGCGCAGCGTCTCAGCGATCGTAGGATAGATCGGAAAGCCGAACTCTTCGGAACGGCTGCGGCTCAGGTCATTCTCCGGCTTCTGATCAACGTACGCAGCGACGACGTCCAGCGGTGGCCGATGCCAGCGACCATTCATCGGATAGCCGACCAGAAACCGTTCTGCCATGTGCCATGCATGCGAGTGAAACCGCCACTCGGTTGTGATCACCGCCATTCGTTTGCGTTCGGTCGTGACCGCCGTCGCAGCGTCCGCCAACGGCCGCGATCCAATGACCAGCCCAGCGCCAACCGTGCCGAGAAATGTTCTGCGTGTCACCATAGTTCAGCATCCTGATCTTCACCGACAGTCATGTACTGCCAAAGTTTGTGGACGACACTGTGTCGATATTGCGGTTTGAATTTGTTTTTCCGAGTTTGCGGGCTGTGCTCAGGGCGAATACACCGGGATTCACCGTATTCCAGCCAAAATCGATTCCTGTGAGCCCGATAAATTATGTGGAAATCTTCTGCGTTCAGGGATTTGAACAGCTTACGTTTAAGGAGAAACACATGTCGGGCCCAGTTCTCAGTCCATTTCAGTTTGATTGTTATGTTACTGACCGGTTGTGCCAGTACAACCGTCGTCAGAAATCCTGGTTGTGACGACGACGGGATTCGCTTCTATCGACCGAAGCAGTATCTGCTGATCGAACCGGCGGCGGCCGCCGGCCACGTGAAAATGAGCACGACGGTACTGCCGGACTACAATGAAGAATACTCCATTCACATCAAAGCCAGGTCTGGGTACGAACAACACATCCTTCAAACTGACTGACGGCTGGAATCTTGGCGAATTGCGTGTCGATGTGGATTCCAAAGCCACGGAAATGATTGGAGCCGTTGCTGAGGCCGCAAAAGCCGGCGCTGCGTTTGCTGACTCAGGTGCAGGCGAATCGCAGCACAGCTCACCTGCGATGGAGATGACGATCCCGGCGAGAGGCGTTCCGATGGGACTCTATGAGGCAGTCGTCGGCCGCGACGATTTTGGCAGACGGCAATTGTTCGGATGGCGTTATATTGGTTTCATGCCATTTGCGCAGTGTCCGACTGACGGCACTGGCGGACCGATGCTGCATGACTGCAACTGCGAATTGTGGGGACTGATCTGGGAAGACGGCATCATGGTCTTCAGCTCGCTGGGGAACCTCCAGAATATTCCTGTCAACGGAGACGTTGTACGCGGCCCGGAGAAACGAGCTGCGCAGCCCAAAGGAGCAACAGGAGCACCCGTTCGCAATGAGGTGAAAGACGCAGAAAAAGCGTGATGCGTTCATCCCAGATGCTGGCTGATCATCTTGCAGACGAACAGGACTGACGCCATTGGACTTGAGAGTCGTGAGCAGTTCTTTCGTTGCGGAAACTGCGTAGTCGGTATCACCCGTGTCGCGCACGAATGCAATCGCGGTGCGCGCCGTATCTGCGTACGCAAGATTGTGAGCCTTCCGGGCTGTTTTTGGCAACTGCCGGTAGTACTGAAGCGACAATTCAATCAGTTTCTTCGCGGTGACGGTGTCCTTATGCGCGGTCACTTTCATTTTCATCCCGCGACTCATTTCGATCGGCTGATGAAACGGTCGGCCGGCAGCCTTCGCCATCCGTCTTGAAAGTTTTGCGATGACTCCCTCGCCAATATCCTCCGGGGAATACTCGCCATAGACAATGCTTTCCAGCAGGCCGAACGACGATCGCATTGTTTCCGCACGCGAGACCCCGAGTGCCACCGACAACGACGTTTCAAAGTTGAAATAATCCTGGGCGAGTCTGTCGACTGTTCGGGTGAGCGGAGTCCCAACCCGGATTCGATGAACGACCGAACTGGCAAGTTGGTTCGCGGAACGAAAGACGACACGAACTTCGTAGTTTCCCGGTGCATCGAACAGCCGGCAACCGCTGACTCCCGTCGTCAAATCCACAAGGCAACTGACGCGGTCCTGGCCCTTGTTCCTCGCGGTGCAGGGAGCCAGAGCCAATGCCTCATCTGTGCCGCTCCCTCGGCAGCAGCACGCCAGTGGCCGGAACTCAACAACATTGCCATCCGGTCGTCGGATGAGATCGTCAGGTTCCCGGATTCCGGGGTTGGCAGGCTGTCGATCGTGGTGCTCGAACGACGTGAACAATTCCTGATCCGAACTTCCAGCTCGACCGGCTCCAGAAAATCAAAATATCCCTGAGAACGAATATCGATCGTCCATTCGGGGCGGTTGACAACTTCCGGAAGATTCCGGAATGACGCGGAATCCGCCAGTGCCGGAGCTGCAGGATTTCCTCCCATCGCAACATCTCTGAACTCCCCATGCCTCAGATGAGCCAACTCTTCACGCGTGAAGGAAAACGGAAACTGCTCCCAGTAAGACGCACCGGGATTTTCTGCGTCAAAAATATGCGGGCGGTTCATCCATGACAGTGCGCTCGCATTCGGATGCCGCAAATTGAAGGTATGGGCGGCTTCATGCACGAGGACGCGCAGCAGCATCCGCACCGCCTCGCGGATCAACGGTGTTCAGTGTCGGTCCGCACCAGCGCCCGCCGAAGTTCCGGGTGATCGACGAATACTGCGAAGCCTTGCCGAGGCTCACTATCGGCAAATGCCGACGTATCGAACATCATGCCACGATTCATTGGGTCATCGTGCCTGCCAGCAATAAGTCCCCAGATCTGCCAGCGCGGCCAGGACCCTGACACATTTCTCAGCTGATGTGAGTTGAGCACCATTGTCAAATGCAGCTCGGCATTTGACCAGGACCGAAAATCTTTTGATGTGTCGTTGATCTCCATGGCCTGCTGCGCGATCGACAGCCTGATCCCTGCGTCTGCAAACGCAGATTCCAGCGAAAGCGTTCGTCGTGGCAGGTTCTTTGGTCGTGTGTTGACTGAATACGTGTCGTAGAGCGGAAGTACGCCGCGAGGAAGCCTCACTCTCGGAGGTCGTACACTCCTGCAGACATCGACTTGAAACGTGACCTCACGAAACCATTCAGAAGTCCGCACACAGTCATAGGTACTCTCCGAATTGTCCTCACGCACAAATGTGACCGTCGCAGTATGGTCCTCCCCGCTGACACTCCTGTTGATGATTATCCGGAAATGCCGAATGGCGGCATTCGTAACACTGGTTGTGATTTCGCCAGTGATAACCATCTGCAACGGGTGCTCCTGAGTCTGAACCGAACGCCCAACCCACGAGAACAGAAACGTCGCTTCGTTACCTCGGAAGAAATCACCACTGACCGTATTGATGACAAGGGAATAATCTCGTATGCGATCAATATCCACCCGAAACACAGCGCTGAGCCCACCCTGACTCGGAGACGTCTGCAGGCCCCGATACGTTCCGCTGACTGACACCATCGAATTAACTCCTGAGCGCACCTGTCTGGCTCAGAGGACTCCGGAATCTGCACCTCAAGTGACCCAATGTGACTCTGCCATCAACCGATTGCAATGAGATTATTCCCATGGCAGATAAACAGAATGACGAACCCGAATACCGAGGGAGAAGCGCAGTGGCGAATGGTAAACAGAATGACGAACCCGAATACCAAAGTTTGACAGAGCAGTAGTGCGAATGCTGGAACACAGTCGAAAGAACGGAAGACATTGCATCGTTTTGATCACATCGTGACATCAATCGGACATGAGTTTTGAGCGTGCTGCGCGGAGAATGAAGGATTGGTTTTTAGTCGCTCAGAATTCAGGACACGCTGCAAATTATTGGTGTTCGTGATTCTTCTGCCGCACTCTGACCTGGTCTGCTACAACTCATGGCGCAGATTTTGCTCAGCAGTACACGGTGCAGGCAAACTCTTCCGGACAATACGACGGCAGAGCTTTTGCTGTCAGAATCGAATGGTTAGTTAAATCCTTTCAGGACAGTCCCAATGACGGGTTTTGCAGTGATCATGCGTCGGTCATTTTTCCTTTGGATGGCGATTGGAATTGTGAGCGTCGTAGCGGCGACAGTAAAGGCTGCTCAGGATGGAGCACTCGTTCCAGTTCCCGATGCTCCGTCTGCGACATTGCCGCCGGTCGAACCTTCGGCGAATGGTCCGGACTCAGACAAAAATGCTGTGACGGACGACGATGCCTTGCTGCGTGGCCCGGTGCATGAGGCTTACGCTGAGCAGTTCAATCAGGATCCCGTAGAGGGATTGATTGTTCCTCGACAACCGCCAGAACCAGTTGAAGAGTTGGCTCCGGATGTTCGTCCCGACGGACGACAGATCGAATGGATTTCCGGCTACTGGGCCTGGGACGACGACACTCAGGATTTTTTCTGGGTCAGCGGGATTTGGCGCGAAGTGCCTCAGGGTTTTCGCTGGATCCCTGGCTACTGGACGGAAGCAGCAGGTGGCTGGCAATGGGTTTCAGGCACGTGGGTGTCCGTCACGACTGAAGAACTTGAATACATCGAAACGGCTCCGCCGCAATCGCTGGAATCTGGTCCGGTCGGTGTTGCGCCGACATCATCACACATCTGGATTCCCGGATGCTGGCGGTGGAATACGAATCGCTATGCGTGGCGACCGGGTTACTGGAGCGGCGGGTACTCAAACTGGTGCTGGGTTCCCGCCCGACATGTCTGGACTCCGCGTGGATACTTCTTCAGCAACGGTTACTGGGACTATCCCCTCGCTCGACGCGGAATGTTGTTCGCTCCCTATCGATTTCGTAATTACTCACGTTGGAACCGAGGTTACCGATTTACGCCTCAGGTTGTCATCGCCACGAATCTCATTCAGTTGAACTTCTGGGTGCGTCCGCAATACCGGCACTATTATTTTGGCGACTACTATAACAACGCTTACCTCGCTCGAGGCTTTCAGCCCTGGCATCGGTTTCATAATCAACAAAGGCAGTTCGATCCACTGTTCGCCTACACCAGTCGTGTGCAGTCGGTCGGAGATCGCAACTACTTCAACAGGATTGATCAGCGATTCGGACTTCTGACGCAGAATCCGGATCGACGGCCGATCCATTCGTTCTCGCACCAGAATCACCAGTTGGTTTCAGATCGTTTTGATGACGCGAATGTGCGCGCCGGCGCGCTGGGTTCGACTCTTCAGGACCACCTGCGAAATACAAGAGATGCCCGATTCGTCAAGCTGGAACAGGTTACGCGAGACCGTGTGCATTCCGAGTCGCAGCAGATTCGGGAGATCGCGGTCCAGCGGCGCGAAATTGAACGGGCCAGAGGTACGGCGGCGGAAGGAAACGGCCATGTGTCGCGAAAGTCGCTGCCACAGGTTCTGAAACAGGAGAACGTTGCTGGCACCCGGCGGGAAGACGCAACATTGCCTCGCTCCGAAAGAAATCTCAGCGAAGATCGTAAACCAAAGACTCGTCCGGATCGTCGCTCGAGGACAGTGTCGACAAGGCAGTCGCTGATCAGCGGTCCAAAGGCGGCTCGAGCCGTTCGACAGGCGTTGAAATGAAACGCCTGGATCAAACGCCGGATCAAACACCGGCTCGATTGAAATTGCCACCTGCAAGGAACCAAATCAGAAACTACAGCGATCAATAAAGTCGTCGATGCGAATCCAAAGTCATCTGTCCAGCGTCGTGTCACACAGCCTCGATCTGTCGAGACTGATACTGCCAGCCCGTCGAACAGACCCCGTACAGCTACGCCACGTGCTGGCGCAGAAGAATTCATCTCCGGATCGGACAAGGCGTGGAAATGCAGACAATGATTCGACTCTGAAGCTTCGACGAACATTTGAACCACGTGGTGTTCGAAACGATCCAGGGAAAGACAACTCCAGTCCCAGAGCCTCGATACTTTGCGAAAAACGATACCGGAAACGACCACACCTCGAGCAACTCTCCCGCGAACGACCACTCAGTCGCCATCGCGAGACCCAGCGTTTCGTGGAATTGTCAACCGGAAATCGACGCCACTGCAGCGACGAACGCCCGAGCCGCGCAGAGGGGCAGTTGATGCGAGCAAAATCGAGACCATCATCACCACAGACAGTTGCTCCCCGAGCGACATTGCCAAAGGCCTCGGCAAGTGCCGTTCCTCGCCGCACGTTGAACTTCGAACCGTCACACGTCGGTGCACCGTCGAGCTGCAGAATCGCGACCAGCTCCAGGCAGACCTGAGAATCAAACACGTGCTCCGGCGAATTGCTGCACCCAAAGCTCCCTCGATATCCTGCACCTCGCAGCAACGCTGGTCAGGCTCGAAAGTTCAAAACCCAGCCGCCCGGATTCATCTTCTGCCAGAAAATCGGGCGGATCTGGCAGGAAAAAATAGCCCGGGAAATGCAGCGTTCACACCATTCTGGATGTGTTGGACCGTTCCGTAACCGGTTTTTTGATCCTGATCGTGGCTGGATTCCTGCTTTTCCTGGCGCGATCCTCGCGAAAACGTCAATTGCAGAACCATCGGTTTCATATGACAATGTTCGACGCGGGATTGGGTACCACGTGTTCCCAGTTAGCGGATCGATGCTCAACTCCCGGTCTCCGCGGATCCGTACCGTTCTACACTTTGAACCGCTAACACAGGTGACTCAATGCGACACTTCTTCGCCTTTGCCGTGATCATTGTCTCCACCGTAGTTTCCGCAGAAGAACATCGGTCGATTAAAGTCACCGCGAAGAGCGAGATCAAGGTTGCGCCTGATGAGGTCGTCCTGAAGCTTGCGGTTCACACGCAAGACAAGCAACTGTTGAACGCCAAGCGTGACAACGACAAGATTACTGCCGCCGTGCTTGCCTTGGCGCCGACCCATGCAATCCCAGCGGCCGATGTAAAAGTGACTGACCTCGACGTGGCACCAGACTACGGAGACTACGGACGACGCCAGTCCACGCCTATCGCATACGACTTCACCCGATCAGTTGAGGTTCGGCTTTTTGATTTTAAAAAGATTGAGCCGTTTCTTTCAGATGCTTTTGATGCGGGGCTCAGCCATGTCACGCAGTTGCAGTTCCGCGTCAGCAACCAGAGAGAGCATCAATTCGAGGCTCGGAAACTAGCTGTCACATACGCGAGAGAAAAAGCTGAACATCTCACGGAACTCACAGGAATGAAGTTGGGAGCCCCGATTCGTATTGAAGAAGATGTAGAACATAACTGGGAGGCTGGTGGATTCGGAGGTGCCGCGATTGGAGCCGTTAGTCCCACAAAGACGACCGACAGCATTGCGTTCAATCCGCTGGAGTTTACCTTTGTTGCATTCCAGGAGGCCGTCGGGAAGGAGACTGATTCGCTGACCGCTCCCGGGCAGATCCTCATCACCGCCCATGTGACGATTGAGTTCGAGATGTCAAAGTAGAGAGTGCAGAACAAAGATCGGGATAGTGCAATGCACGATCGGTATGTCGGGCTGATCGTCAGCCGCAAAGAACGCAATTCGTTGTTCACAACTGGCACCGCATGTTCGCATCATTTCATTTGCCGGACATAAAGTCGTTTTCGTACCCACAACTTTACAACGCTTTCGAAGTGCTCCTTTGGGGAGCAATTGCGCTGGAGTGCGGGCGGAGGGCAATTCAGCGGAAACGCCGCCGTCTTCCTCCAACTTTGGCCGCAATCGCATTCGGCTTGTTTGCAGTATCAGATTGGATCGAGATTCACACCGGTGCATGGTGGCGGCCCTGGTGGTTGCTGCTCTGGAAAGCAGCATGCATCATCACGTTCTTCCTGCTGCTCATCGATCATGTTCGGAACCGAAAACGCAGCAACGAGCTTTAAAGCACACCAGCTGCTTCAAAGAGAAGGCAGTAGTTCACTTCGTCCGGTCGAATACGACAACAGATTCAGTATCTCAAGGTACTGCACACGCCTCAGCGTGCGATCTTCAAGCTGCCCGTGCCGTTTCAGTGCCTCAGTCGATAGCTCGATCACGGCAAATGGATCGAGGCGACCATCTGCAATTGTTTTCCGTCGTGCCAGTGCCCGTTCATCGTCAGATGCGCCGGTTTCAGCCATCCAGCGGTCAAGATTCGCCGCCAGCAAAGTCATGGCCGGATGCAGACCGACTCGACGAAACCAGTACGCAGCATTTCCGGCGTCTGGCTCTCGACGGTGCATGATCCCGTGCCAGTAGTCGGCCGTTTTGTGAGTCCCGCATCCTTCCATCGTTTGAGAGATCTCGTGGCTCTCGCTCAATTGATCCCAGAGCAACAGGATTCCTGCCGTGACGCACATTCGCTCCGGAGTGGACAATTTCACGGCGGACAGCGCTCTGTCAATGGCCGATGTGAGTGCTGCTGCTGATACTCCACACCCGGCGGCATTGTTTCCTGCTCCTGCGTCAGGAAATCGCTCCATACAAGGCGACGCGTCGATGAACTGCGCCTGCAATTCACCGCTGAACAGCGACATGAGCATCGTGTCCGAAACCACAGTCTGTCGAGCCACAGTAGCCGAAACGCACATCAAATCGCAGGGTCGGACTCGTTGTACAAATGCACACAACGGCTTTGGAAACGCACCTCCCAGATCACCTGGAATCGCGTTGTCAGCGAAAACGAGGCGGCGATCGGTCTGTCGCATGCTCGTGAGTGTACTCAGCATCTGTCGAACAGAATCTGGGTTCGTCGAACAGGTCGCCGCCACAAAGGGAGTTGCAGCTTCCCCGACTCGCGAGACTTCGGGCATGATCGGCCAGCAACTGCGATGGGCGACAACAGAGCAGTTTTCAAATGATTCGTGAGCCAGCACCTCGGGCACGATCAACAGGAATTCGGACATGCGGTTGAACACTTTTCTGATTGGCCTGAGACGTTATTCTTTGCTTACTTTCGTCCACGTGTGAAATTCGCTCAGCAATTCGTCGCGTGAGCAGCGGGGGCGAAGTACGGTCCGCACGCGGAAACTGTATTCCTTTGCGATCTCCGGATTCTGTACAAGGAACTGAAAATCCCAGGCTGGGTCAGTGGTCTGCAGGTCAGTGTTTACGCCGCCGCCACTCGGGGAATGCGTCAGGCGAATGCCTTCAGTCCGATCAAACATCACCAGCCAGGTCAGGTCGTCATGCTCGCCGTTGACGATGTGCTCCAGATTCAAACCCGTCAAGCCAGGTACAAACACGCTGCGCGTCCCCGCCTTATGACGCAGGCTCCAGACTCCATTGTAGCCAGCGTGATGCTCACCATCAGCCGAATTGTCACCAATAACCGCTGTGAGATCGCCAATGTTGAACGTGGCATGCCCGGATTTCTGATCCCGCAATCCTGCCTGCAGAGCGGGAGTTGCTGTGACAGTGGCTCCAAGAACAGCGGCCGTCGAGGCATTGAGAAAATTTCGTCGCTTCATGCTGGAGAGAGATTCCATAGGGAGATTTGATGTCATAGACGTGTCGTCCGCACACTCTGCAGGTGAAAAGTTCGTTCTGTGCTGTGTTGGCATTTGCGTGACGACAGGACTATCCTGAATGTGGTTGAGAAATACGACACTTATTATCGAGTGATCCTTAGTGGCCATACCGCAGATCAGTGAGGACATTAACAACATCGGCGGTCGGGGGAATCCACACCGGAAGTACGTTTGAACTCCGAGTTTAAGGATGTTTCTGTGGTGAAGTGTTTTCATGGCTTGACTGCAGGAGCCTCCGGATTCACGCTTCCTGCAGTGACAACCACAAACGAATTCTCCAGCACGTTGTTGTGAATATAAACAGGCTTTGGAGACTCCGAAGGGTCGTCAATCGAGAGAGTGACATGTTCAAAAACGTTGCCAGTCACGATCGTATTGCCTGCCGTGATTTTCAGCGGAAGTGAGGCTTCCTGCAGATTGTGGATGGTGTTTGACGAAATGGTCGTCTCGGTGCCACGAATATCCATGGCCAGTCCCATCTTTCCGTCCGGATCAACTCGGATCACGTTCCCGCTCACAACGTGATGCTTCGAACCGGCCCAGCTTCGAAACCCGATGTCGAGATCACCATCCTTCTTCACATGAATCGTGTTATTCACCATCATAATATTATTCCCGCGATCTGAGCCAAAGACGACATGGGTGCGCCCCGTGATCTCGGCATAGTTGCCAAGAATCTGCCCGGGCCCGGTCAGAATCTCGACGACATCCGAGCCCGCGTTTCCCAAAAAATTGTCCTGAACTTTCATTCCAGAGCCTTCCAGCATGATGCCGAGGCGTCTGGCATTCACAAGATGGCAATTGCGGATTGTGATGTGGTGGACGTCGTTCTCCGCCGGACTGGCCCGGCTCCCGGCAATACGCTTTGATTCCGCAGAATTCAAATCGTGCGTGCGAGACATTTGTGTCACCGGCACCGAGCGGATTGGCATCGCTGTTGGCGTCGATAAACAGATCTCGAACGGTCACGTGCCCAACACCGTGTCCAATGATTCGAATGACATTGGTTTCCTGTTCCGGTGCCTGAATCAGTCGGGTCGCCGTGCCACACCCCGCCAGAACGACATGACTGCGTTCGATCAGAATCCCTCCCAGTTTTCCGGGAATCCTGCGAATATCAAACGTTCCTTCGCTCAACAGAACGGTTCCTCCTGTCTTCGGCAATGAGCGAATCGCAGCGTTGATTTCCTCCTGATCATCCAGTCCGTCGGCAACGAATTGTGCGGACGATCGGGACGTGGACGCAGCATCATGTGCCGCCACCAGAATCGTGGCTGATCCGCTGGACAGATTCATCTCCGCGTACTGAAACATGACCCAGGGGTATTGGTAAGACAAACAGAAACCAGTAACAGAATCCATCGACGGCAGGCGCCTCCGGGGGCTAGGATAGCCGGCGAGGTGACCCATGGCCCTGGACGATAAAAAGCTGCCGGAAGACCTCGTCGCCGATCCCGCCATTGCCGCCGACATCCGCCCCCGCCTCAAGGACGGGATGCTGTCCTGCACGGCCGCCTTCGACTCGGCCTCGGCTCTCGCCGTCGCGCCGGCCAAGGTCGGCCGCACGGCCGATGCCCTCCGCCTGCGCCTGACGGAATGCCAGATCGGATTGTTCGGCTTTCCCGGACACGCCAAGGGCTGGGCGGCGGCCGGAGTCGCCGGCCTAGCCGTGCCGACGGGCCTCGAACAGGCCCTCCGATCGGCCCTGGGTCCCGACGGCGCCATCTCCTGCCTGGCCATTTGGCGAGCCGCCGAGGCGCACGGCGTTTCCCGGATGCAGGCGGGGTATGTAGCCGACCGGCTCGGCTTGTGCATCCGGCACTGCCAGCTCGGGGCTTTCTGAGGGCGCCGGGCAGGACTAAAGCCCGAAGCGGCGGCGCAGGGCGGCCCCGGTCGCCGAGTCCGACCGGCCGGCCAGCTCGGCCGGCGTTCCTGCGACCACGACACGGCCGCCTTCTTGGCCCCCCTCCGGTCCCAAGTCGATAACCCGGTGGGCGCGGGCGATGATGTCCAGGTCGTGCTCGACGCAGATCAGGGTGTGGCCCTTCGCCAGAAGCTTGCGGAAGATATCGGCCAAGCCCGCGACCTCCTCCGCCTGCAGCCCCGCCGTCGGCTCGTCGAACAGGAACAGGGCTTCGCCCTCAGCCGGCTCGAGCAGCGCCTCCGCGAGCTTCAGCCTCTGGGCTTCGCCGTCGGCCAGCGTGTCCAGCCGGCGGCCGAGCTCCAGGTAGCCCAGGCCCGCCTCCCGCATGGCTTCCGAGGCGCGCCGCAGCGCCGGATGTTCCCCGAACACCGCCCCGACTTCGGCAAAGGGCAGGTCCAAGACTTCGGCGATCGTCCGGCCAAGCCGGCGGACTTCGAGGATTTCGGGCTTATAGCGCGCGCCGCCGCAGGCCGGGCAGATCGTCTCCACGTCGGCCAGGAAATCGAGGCCGGCCCCGACGACACCGGAGCCTTCGCATTCGGGGCAGCGGCCCGCCGCCGTGAGATGGGAAAAGTGGGCCATGCCGAAGCCCCGCCGCTTGGCTTCCGCCGTGGCCGCAAACAGGCCGCGCAGCGGATCGAGGAGATGAAGGCGGGTCGCGGCGGTGGCCCGCGGACTCAAGGCGGGCAGGCGCTGATCCACGGAGATGACGCGCGAAAAGAGGGACAGCCCCTCGATCGCCCGGCAGCCGACGGGAGCTCCGGCCCGGGCCGACTTCAGCAGGACGTCCCTGACCAGGCTCGTCTTGCCGCTCCCCGACACGCCGCTGACGACGGTCAAGGCGCCGGAGGGGAATTCCGCGTCGATGCCGCGCAGGTTGTTGGCCCGGGCTTCCCGGATTGCGAGGCCGGGCCTGTTCGCCAGGCAGGCGCGCAGAGGCTCGGGACGGATACGGAAGGATCTCAAGGCCCGGCCGGTGGCCGTCGCCGCCTTCGCGGCGATCTCCGCGGGCGGGCCGCAGGCCACCACACGCCCGCCGTGCCGAACCCGCGCCCGGTCCCAGCTCCAGCACATGGTCCGCGGCTGTGATGATATCGAGGTCGTGCTCCACGACGACGACCGTGTTGCCCTCCTGGACGAGGCCCCGCAGCGCGCCGAGCAGGCTCTCCGTATCGCGGGCGTGCAATCCGCGTGTCGGCTCGTCCAGGATATACGTGACGCCCGAAAGGCGAGAGCCCCATAACGAGGCCAGGCGGAGGCGCTGGTGCTCGCCGCCGGAGAGGGTTTCGGCCCTGCGGTCAAGCGACAGGTAGCCCAGGCCGACCTGGCGGATGAGCCCCAGGCGGCGTACGATCTCGGGTATAAGCACTCCGGCCGCAGCCCGGGCTTTCGGGCCCAACGCTTCCAAGGCGCTCAGGTCGGAAAGCCTCCTCTCCGCTTCGTCCGCGCTTAATGCGGTGAGCGCGGACAGGGTCAGTCCGAGGAATGTGACGCCCAGGGCTTCGGGCTTGAGCCTGCCGCCGCCGCAGTCGGGGCATGGGCTGTCGCGAAGCAGGGCGCGCAGAGCTTCGCCCCTCTCGTCCGCGTGTTTGCGCGCATACTCCTCCTCGACCAGGGCGGCCAAGCCGGGCCAAGGGCCGCGGAATCGAAAGTCTCCGGAGCGCCGGCCCCGCTTATACGACCAGACGATGTCATAGAGCCGGTCGCCCGTTCCTTGGAAGGCCAGCTTCCTCGCCTCCGGCCCGAGTTCGCGGAAGGGGATATCGAAGTCGATGCCGACGGCCGCGCCCGCGGCCTTGAGGGCCGCGACATGACGCCCGTCCGGCTCGCCGTAAAATCGGCCGGTCTTGCTGCCGTCCATGGCTCCCCGGGTCAGAGGGAGGCCGGGATCGGTGATCAGCTTGTCGGGATCGGCGGCCGCAAGGAGGCCGAGCCCGCGGCAGCGGGGACAGGCGCCCTCTTCGGTGTTGAAGGAAAAATGGCCGGCGGACAGGCCGGAGGGTTCGCGGCCTTCGGTGTCCCGGCCGGCGCGCGAGTAGAGCAGACGTACGTAGTCGTATATCTCGGACATCGTCCCGACCGTCGATCGGGGATGTCGGCCCGCGGTCCGCGGACCGATGGCCAGGGGCGGGGTCAATCCGGCCGCCGACTCGAGGCCGGCTTTCTCGCCGACATCCAACCGGTCGCGGACGTAGGAGGAAAAGCCGTCCAGGAAGAGGCGCCGGGCTTCGGCCTGTAGAGTGTCGAAGGCCAAAGAGGACTTGCCGCTTCCCGAAGGCCCGGCCACGACCGTCAGGCGTTCGTAGGGGATATCGACGTCGATCGATTTCAGGTTGTGGGTTGTCGCCCCCCGGATCTCGATCGGGGACATCGCGTCGCGGCGGCGGGCCGGGGCGGAGCTTGGCGGGGTACCGGTCCGGCCTTGGCGAAGCCGCCGGAGCGACCGCCCCGCCGCCGATTCGGGACGGTCAACGGCCTCGCCCGGACTTCCGGAGAAGACGAGATTTCCGCCCTCGGGGCCGGCGCCCGGTCCCAGCTCGATCAAGCGGTCGGCGGACTTGAGAAACCAGGGATCGTTTTCGACGGCCACGATGGTGTGGCCCCTTTGGGCCAAGCCGTCCAGGGCGGCCAATAAATCGTCGATGTCGCGGCGATGCAGGCCCGTCGTCGGCTCTTCGAGGAGAAAGACGGTTCCGGCGGCTACCGGCCTCATCAGCTCGGACGCCAGCCGGACCCTCTGGGCTTCGCCTCCGGACAGGGTCGAGGAGCTCTGGCCGAGCTTGAGGTAGCCCAGACCGAGTCGGCGCAGCCAGCCGAGGCCGCCGGCCAGGCGCTTATCCTCGGCGAAGAAGCCGGCCGCTTCTTCCACCGTCATGTCCAGCACGTCGTGGATGTCCTTGCCCCGGACCTTGACCGCGAGGGTTGCGGCGTTGAAGCGGCGGGTCTCGCAGACCGGGCAGGGGACATCCACATCGCCCAGGAAGTGCATGCCGACGGACTCGTAGCCCGCGCCCAGGCATTGCTCGCATCGCCCGCCCGGCGTGTTGAAGGAGAAGCGGCTCTTGCCGAAGCCCCTGGAGACGGCTTCGGGCGAAGCGGCAAAGAGGTCCCGGATGCGGTCCGCCAGGCCGGTGTAGGTGGCCGGGTTGGAGCGGGGCGTGCGGCCGATGGGAGACTGGTCGACCTGGATGAGCTTCGGGCTCGAGCCCGGGGCGTCCAAGCCATCGGCATCGGGACCCGGCCCGAAGGCACGGCTGCGCAGACGAGCCGCGAGGACATCGCGGACCAGCGTCTTCTTGCCGGAGCCCGCGGGCCCGCAGACGACGTTCAGGGCACCGGTCAAAAGCTCCGCCGTGACCAGCCTCAGGTTCCTCAGGCGCGCCTCGCGGATGACGAGCCGGCCGGACGCGGGCCGGACCGGCGGCGCGGCCGGGGCTTGATAAGGCGGCGGCCTCGGCGGGCCGGAATACACGACGGTTCCCCCCGCGGGGCCCGGCCCGGGGCCCAGCTCGATGACGTGGTCCGCCGCCCCGACCACGTCTTCGTCGTGCTCGACGACGAGGACCGTGTTCCCGCCGTCGCGCAGGTCACGCAGGACTTCGATCAGGCAGGCGGTCTCCTCCGGGTGCAAGCCGGCGGTCGGCTCGTCCAGGACATAGAGGACGCCTCGCAGGCGGCTTCCGGCCTGCACGGCCAGGCGGATCCTCTGCGCCTCGCCGCCCGAAAGAGAGTCCGAGGAACGGTCGAGGGTCAGGTGCCCCAAGCCGAGCCGGAGGCAGATGTTCGACCGTTCGACGATGGCCCGGCGAAGCGCTTCGCCGGCGGCCGCCTGGGCCGGTTCAAACGGCGCCGCAGCGATGGCCTCCCGCAGCCCGGCCATCGTCAGGCCGGTCCAATCGGCGATGGAACGCCCGGCGAAGGCGACGGCGAGGGCCTCCGGCCGAAGCCGGCGTCCGCCGCAGGCGCGGCAGGGCAGGGTGCGGGCATAGCGGAGGATGCCGTCGTTTCTTTTGGCCCTGAAGGATGGCTTCCATCGTCGGCAGGATGCCTTTATAGAAAGCTTCTTGCCGTGGGCGGGCTGTGATCCCCTTCCAGCGCAAGCGCGACTCCAGGGGGTGCTTGCCGAAGGGGATGCGGACCTTGTCGGACCCGAAGAGGACGACCCGGCGCTCGTCCTCGCCCAGGTCGCGCCAGGGCGTGTCGACGTCGAACCCGTGGGCCCGGCAGACGATGTCGAGGACGTCCATCGTCACCTGGCTGTAGATGATGTAGCCCGACGGGGTCGTCAGCGACAGCGCGCCCTGACGCAGGGATTTGTTCGGATCGGCGATCAGCAGCGCGGGATCGATCCGGTCTTCGACCCCCAGCCCCCGGCAGGACGGGCAGGCTCCGCGGGCCGAGTTGAAGGAGAAGAGGCTCCGCTCGATCTTCAACGGGAACCCTTCCGGCGCTCGCCCCAGCCGGGCCAGGAGGAGGCGGAGGATGTCGGAGAGTCCGGTCAGCGTGCCGACGGTCGAGCGCGGCCCCGCGACCGTCGTCCGCTGGGCCACCGCGATCGCGGGCCGGAGGCCCTCGATATGGTCGACGTCGGGCCGCTCGATCTTGCCCATGGCCATCCGGGCCGCCGGGGAGAAAGACTCCAGATAGCGCCTGCGGGCCTCGCGGAAGACGACGTCGAAGGCCAGGGATGATTTGCCGGAGCCGGAAACACCGGTCAGGACGGTCAGCCGGTCGTGGGGGATATCGACGTCGATCGAGCGGAGGTTATTCTGACGGGCGCCCCGGACGCGGATGGAGGACCGTTCAGAGCTCATCGGGGCCTTCGGGAAGCCGCGGCTCCTCCGGAGGCTCGGGGATCGACTCGGGCTCCAGGGGAGGAAGGTCCTCGATCCGGGCCGGGCCGCGGGGACCGGCGGCGAAAAAGCCTCTTCAAACGCTCCCAGCCGGACGGCGGAACGTCGCCGTCCTCGATGGCGCAGGGCCTGCTGGTTTTACGGACCCGGACCGGGTCGCGGTCGGGTTCGTCGCGCTCGGTGGCGTCCATGGGGGGTGTCCAGTTTAGGGAAAACCGGACCAAAACTCAAGGCGCGTCGCCGGCTTGTCTGGCCGGCCGGTTTTTGCTATAATGCCTTCCCGCATTCACTTACTACCCAAGGAGATGGCGCCTTTGCAGACGTATGGCAAGCTCGACAGCAAGTTCCGTTTCGTCATTGTGGCGTCCAAGCGCGCCAAGCAGCTCCTCAAGGGCGCCAAGGTCAAGATCCGCACCAAGTCGCGCAACCCGATCCGCATCGCCCAGGCCGAAGTCCGGGAAGGGTTGGTGGACTTCGACATCCTTCAGGCCCGGCCTGAGGATCTCCTCGAAACCGACGAACAGGTCTTCACCCCCGACGACGAGATCGACGACCTCGACGGCTCCGCCGGCGCGGACGACGACGAGGCCGAAGAGGGTGCCGAGGCCGGCGAGGAAGAAGGCCCCGAGTTCGACGAAGTGCCCGAGGAAGACGGCGAGGACCGCGGCGAAGAGTGAGTCGTCCCCTCCGGGTAGCCGGCTTCGACCAGCATCCGGACGTAGGACGCGGTGATCCAATCGCTCGCAGGGAAGCCGAGCTTCTCGGCCAGGCGGGCGATGGCCGGCCGTTCTCCTTCCAATTCCAGAAACGCCCCCAATAGGGTCTCGTCCAGGCAGACGGAGACCTTGTCCAGGCGGAATTCCGTCCGCAGCTTGGCGTAGCGGAAGACCGGCTGCAGACCCAGGCCCTGCAGAATCCTGCGGGCCTGCTTCAGGCTCCCGACCCTGGTTTCGAACTCCTGCCTGACCTTGAAGCGCCGTGACTCCTCCGCCGGCCCCTTGATGGTCAGGATGGCCCGTCGGCCGGCCAGGCGCAGGCGAAGCGCCCGGCCCGAAGCCTTGAGGCGCCCGTCGGGAAAGTCGAACAGGAGATTGGCCTCACGGTGGCGTTCGAGACGCAGAGCCGCGCCCAGCTTGAGCAGCCGGGCCCGGACGGCTTTGGGATCGTCGACCCGGACCTTGATCTCGACTTCCTGCATATCAGGCGTCCCGCCCAAGCAAAAGGCCGATCAGGCCGAGGAGGGTGGTCCTGTCCTCTCCCTCCGGCATGGCCCGCAAGGCCGTCTCGGCCCGGCCGGCGCTTTGCCGGGCTTCCTCCCGCGTCTCGTCGAGGGCGCCGGTGGCGCGGACGAGGTCGAGAATGGCCGGCACGGCCGTGGGATCGGAGCCGAGGCCGTCGATCCGCAGAAGCAGGGCGCTCTTGTCCCGGTCCGTCAGGCGGCTGAGGCAGCGGATGAGGGGCAGGGTGAAGCGGCCTTCGCGCAGGTCCGACAGCACGGGCTTGCCCAGGGCCGAGGCGTCGCCCGCGTAATCCAGCCAGTCGTCGACGAGCTGGAAACACATCCCCAGCTCGCGGCCGAAGGCTTCCATGCCCGCGGCCTGCCCGGGCGTTGCGCCGCCGAGCTCGGCCCCGATCCGGCCGGCGCCGGCGAAGAGGGCCGCGGTTTTACGGTCGAGAATGTCCAGGTAGACGGGCTCCGGGATATCCGGCTTCGCCGCTCCAGGACGTCTCGATGAGCTCCCCTTCGACCATGCGGGCCGTGACGTCGGCCAGGATGTTGATTAAAGCGTCGTTCCGCTTGCGGAGCGACAGCAGGATGGTCTGGATGTAGAGGTAGTCGCCGAGCAGGACGGTGATGTTGGCCCCCCAGCGCTCGTGCACCGTGGCCCGGCCGCGGCGGCGATCGGAGTGGTCGACGATGTCGTCGTGGATCAGGCTGGCGGTGTGCAGGATCTCGACCATGGCCGACCAGAAGACCGCGTCCGGATGGGGCGGGGCGAAAAGTCGGTTCGACAAGAGCAGCAGCGCCGGGCGGACCCGCTTGCCGCCGAGCTGGAAGAGGTAGTCGCCGATCTCGCGCAACAGGGGATTGGCCGAGGGAACGACCAGCCTCAGCTCCGCTTCGACGCGCTCCAGATCGGGCTGGATCGAGCGGTAGAGGCCGTTGAGAGCGGCGGCGACGGGGGGCGTATCCATGGGCGGGGCGCTCATCTTAGCATGGGTTCCGACGAGGGTCAAACGCGCGGGGCGGGGCGCGAGGGGCTCGAAGCCAGGAATTCCGTATAGCCGAGGTCCACGGTCGCGGCCAAGTCTTCGGGCCGGAGCCCGCGAAGACCGGCCAGGAAGCGGAGCGTGGCCAGGGCGAAGGCCGGCTCGTTTCTCTTGACCCGCCCGCGGTGGGGAACAGGGGCCAGAAAGGGGGCGTCGGTCTCCACGAGCAGCCGGTCGAGCGGCACGCGCACCGCAACCTGGCGCAGATCACCGGCCTTGGGGAAGGTCAGAATGCCCGAGAACGAGATCCAAAAGCCGCGATCGATCATGGCCGAGGCGAAGGCCCAGTCTTCGGTGAAGCAATGCAGGATGCCGCCGCGGCTGAAGCGCTCCCCGTCCATGGCCGCGACGACATCGGTCCCGGCCAGGCGGCTGTGGACGATGACCGGCAGCCCGAGACGGTCCGCCAGCGCGAGCTGGTCGCCGAAGGCCCGGCGCTGGTCGGCCGGAGTCGAGAAGTCGTAGTGGTAGTCCAGCCCGATCTCGCCGACGGCGGCGACGGCGGGGTCGCCGGCCAGGTCGGCGACGACATCGGCCAGGGCGGGCGACCAGTCCTTGGCCTGATGGGGATGGACGCCGGCGGCGGCCCGGATCGAATCATGAGCGGTAGCGAGCCCGAGGGCGATCCGCCGGCTCCGCTCGGAGGTCGCATCGATCGGGCAGAGAATACGGGTTGACGCCGGCGGCCCGGGCCCGGAGCAGGACCTCGTCCCGGTCGGCGTCGAACTCCTCCATGTCCAGGTGGGCATGCGAGTCGGGAAATACGAACGCGGGAGCTTCTTGTGTCATGGCGGACTCAAAAAAAAACCCGCCCTCGCCTCTTTTGGGAGGGGCGAGGACGGGGACGAAATCCGTTGATGGCCGTACCTTACTGGGTGATCTTGTTCTTCAGGGTGCGGAACGGCAGGGGGCCGAAGCTCAGCAGCTTGGCCGCGAAGTCCTTCTTGCTGAAGGACTGCGCCCTGGGCCGTCTTGGCCTGCTTCTCGAGGTCCAGGATCTCCTGTAACCCCATGTACGGGTAGATGAAGTACCCGGGGTTGAGGACGATGATGTCCCACTTGCGCTCGGCCTCGGCTTGGGTCATGAAGCCCTGGCGGGTCATGTAGGCCACGACCTGTTCCTTGGTGTAGGTGCTCTGGTGGACGTTGAGCTCCATCTGGAAGTCGATGACCGCCTTGAGCATGAGCTTGAGCTGGTTCAGGCGCAGCCGGAGGTCGTACTCGCCGTAGCCCGGCGTAGATGAACATATCCTCGATGTAGAGCGGCCAGCCGGCGATGAGAGGCTGGCTGGGATAGAGCTTGCGCAGGATGTTGGCGTTCTTGCGGGTGGCGGCGGCCGGGAAGAACGAGCCGGGGTAGACCCGCTCGATGGTCCAGAAGGGCAGGTAGAAGCGGTTGAACTCTTCGAGCAGCGAGCCGGCCTTGTCGTCGGCCCAGTCGGCGGGAATGGGCTGGATCTGGACGCCGAAGGGCCCGGCTGTCTCGTAGGGCGCGGGGCCGATGAGCTTCAGCCAGGTCAGACCCTGCAGGTACGGCTCCATGGGGCCGATGGTCAGGTCGCCTTCGGGCACATCGAGGAGCTTGGAGGAGGCGATGAAAGCCTTGATCTCGTCGGCCGAGGTTTTGATGGCCGAGATCCAGTCGGCCTTGGCAATGTGATCGCCCTTGAACTTGTCCAGGACGCCCTTGATGACGTAGTTACGGTTGGCCTCGTCGCTGCCGGCGCTGATCTTGGTCAGGTCGATGTCGGGATACATGACCGGATAGTAGGAGACACAGATCAGGGCCATCTCGCGCTTGATGTTGTTGATGTCGGCCTTGGTCCGGTCGATCAGCTCCTGCATCATGATGTTGTTCTGTCCGGTCAGCTGGAGGAGTCGGCCGTGGCCCGCGGGGCCCAGCCGGAAGTTGCCGGTGGACTTGGCCAGCAGGTCCGAGGACAGGTAATTGCCCCAATCCTCGAGGGCGGCTACGGCCTTGGACCACTCGGCCTGGAACTTGGCCTTGGCTTCGCCGTTACTGGATTCGATGGCCTTGGGCAGCTCGGTCTTGTAGTAGTCCAGGATGGCCGGGAACTGCTTGATGGCCGCGTCGGTGTATTCCTTGGGCGGCGTCTGAAGGTTCTCCTTGGCATCCTTGATGAATCCCGGCAGGGCTTTGGCCCTGGCCGTGGCGGCGGCCAGCTTGGCCGCGTCGACGGGGCCCTTGGCGAAAAGCCCGTGCAGGCTGTTCATGATGACTTCGTTGTAGAAGAGGGGGTTGAATTGCTGGGGCACCAGGTTGTCGAGCCGGAAGAGCTCGAAGTCGATGGCGTCCAGAAGGATTTCGCGGTCGATCTGGGTCTCGGGGCTCAGCTTGTCGGCTGCGACCTTGGTGACCAGCTCCTTGTTGAAGGCGTCGAGCGCGTTGCCGCGCTTCTCGATGGCGCCTTCGCTGAAGTCCTCCAGCTTATCGGCGTACTTGCCGTAGCCGGCGACGATGCCGGAGGTGGGGTAGAATTTCCAGTATTCGTCAAGGTAGTTGTCGACGATCTTGATGAACTTGGCGTCTTCTCCACCGGCTTGGGAGAGAAGCAGCCCGGAACCCGCCAGGATTCCGACGGCGCAAAGCAGCAGACACGAGATTTTTCCTCATGGCCTCCTCCTCATTCTTGTAAAGATATTTGCATGCCCGATAACTTCCAATATCCTTGGCATCCTAGCATATATGGCGAAGGGATTGCAATTAACAGGGGAAGAACCGCAGCCACGGACGGGGCGATCGCGATCGAAGTGTCGATTCTTCGTTCATGCTTGATAAGACAGCAATTATCGTGCCAGAGAATAGGCTCAGGCCCTCGTCCATGCTCACCAGCGGATCACGGCCGAGGCCCAGGTGAAGCCCGAGCCGAAGGCGGTCAGGACAAGGATGTCGCCCGGCTTCAGCCGGCCTTCTTGGACGGCCTCGTCCAGGGCCAGAGGAATCGAGGCGGCCGTGGTGTTGCCGTAGCGTTCGATGTTGCGGAAGACCTTCTCGAGCGGGATCTGGAGCTTCTTGGCCACCATCTGCGAGATGCGGTCGTTGGCCTGGTGGGGGATGAGCAGCGCAACGTCGTCGATGGTGAGCCCGTTGGCCGACAAGGCGGTCATGACCGCCTCGGGCATCCGTTCGGAGGCGTTGACGAAGACGCGCTTGCCGTCCATGTCGGGGACGGCCAGCTTCTTGTCGATCAGCCCCTGATGGATATAGGCCTTGTCCTTGACCGTGGGGTAGGGCTGCCAGAGCGCCTCGACAAAGCGGCCGTCGGCCCAGAGATGGGTCGAGAGAAGCCCCCGCCCGTCCGCGCCCGCGTAAGGCTCGCAGACGACGGCGGCGGCGCCGTCCCCGAACAATACGGCCAGGTCGCGGCCCTCGTCCGAGAAATCGAGGTTGGTCGACTGGACCTCGGAGGCGACGAGCAGGATGCGCTTGTATGTGCCCGTCCGGATGTACTGGTCGGCGACCGAGAGCCCGTAGAGGAAGCCCGAGCATTGGTTGCGGATGTCGAGGGCGGGGACGCCGGGGATGCCCAGCTTGGCTCCGATCTGGACGCCGATCCCGGGGAGGAGGTAATCGGGTGAGATGGTGGCGGCGATGATGAAATCGAGGCTCATCTTGTCGATGCCGGCGCTCTCCGAGGGCCCGTACCGCCGCCTCCGTCCCCAGGTCCGAGCTTCCCACCCCCAGGTCGACGTGGTGGCGGGTCTTGATGCCCGAACGCTGCTGGATCCACTCGTCCGAGGTTGTCATCCGCTTTTCCAGGTCGAAGTTGGTGACGATGCGGGGCGGGACGAAGTGCCCGGTGGCGGTGATGATCGTGCGTATGTTCATGGGGCTCCTTGGAGATGCCGCTCATTATAATGAAGGCAAAAAAGAAATGTAAAGCGGAGATTCCCCCCGGCGCGACTTGACTCGCCTCCGCGCGGCCCCTAAACTAGGGCCAGCATGCGCCGCCGAATGTTCTTATGCGGCCTGGCCTTGGCGGCCGGCCCGCTTCACGGTCAATCCATGACCGGCCTCATCCGTGTCGAGGCCAGCGTCGTACCGCTGCGCCTGATCCGGGGCCAGGAGGGAAAAGTTCTGTTCAAGGTGGTCGTCCGCCGCGGCCTGGCCGTCAGCCCCCATCCCTCGTTCAGCATCGAATTCGAGCCGGACCCCATTCTGGTCTTTCCCAAGCCCTTCTTCACCGCCACCGACCTCAATGCCGAGGTCGCGCACACTGTCCGGACGCCAGGCCTTGAGCTTCAAGAAGCCTCTGGAAATCCCCTTCACCATCGGCGCCCGGGCGCCCCGGGGCGTGCACGTCCTGGCGGGCCGGGTCCGCTATTATGCCGTTTCGCTGACCGAAGGCTGGTGCCGCAAGAGCACGGCCCGCTTCCGGGCCACATACTCCACCCGCACCGTGCTGATTCCGCAGGACGATCAGATCCAGCGCTGATCCAGGTACCAGTCCAGCGTCTCGGCCAGCCCCGCCTCCAGGCTGGTTCCGGGCTCGAACCCCAGGCGCGCCTTGGCCTTGGTCACGTCGGCTTCCCAACCCGCCTGCTCCAGCTCGACCACCTTGGGGCGGTTGACGATGCTGACGCGTCCGGTCCACCGGCAGCCCAGCTCGGAGACCCGGGCGGCGGCCCTGACGGCGGCCATGGGGAGCCGCACCTCCCGGACGCGGCGGCCGAGCCGGCGGGCTGTAATCCGGCCGATCTCCTCGAAGCTCGCGGCGGCCGTGTTGCCGACGTTGAAGATCTCGCCGGGCTCGATATCGGTCTCGCCGGCCCGGATCAGAGCCGCCACGAGGTCCTTGACGTAGCAGATCGAAAGGAGCTGCGGCCGGGGGCCGAATCCGAACAGGAAGCCGCGTCGGACGAGCCGGAGATAGCGGGCCAGCTCGTCATCCCTCGGACCGTAGACGACCCCGACCCGGATGATCGCGGCCCGGAAGCGGCTCGCCCGAGCCAGCACCTCGGCTTCTCCGGCCAGCTTACTTCTCCCATAGGGGGAGACCGGCGTGGCCGGATCCTCCTCCCGCCGCGGCCGGCCCGCGGCGCTGGGGCCCGAGGCGGCCAGGCTGGAGAGGTGGACGAGCCTGGGATGCTGGCCCTGGGCCGTCAAGGCATCCAGCAGGCTTGCCGTTCCGGAGCGGTTTACGCTAAAATACGCCTCGGTTTTCAAGGCTTTTGTCAGGCCCGCGAGGTGGAAGACCCGGTCCAGGCCGGGCGGTAGGGCCGGCGCATCGGGAAGGCCGCCCGGCACGAGTCGGACGGGGATGCCCGTCAGGAATTTGAGATTCCCGGGATCGCGAACGAGGGCATAGACCTCGTGGCCGGCGGATGTCAACGCCTCGGCCAGGTGGCTTCCGATGAACCCGGTCCCTCCGGTCAGTAGGATTCTCATCTTGCGTCCGTCATTCTAGTCAGGCGCCGGACAGCGGTCAAATCGCTTCTGCTCGACGCCGCCGCGAGGAGGATCGCATGGAGACGCCGCTGACCGCCTTCCGCCGATGCGGCGCCGCGCTCGTCGCGGCAGGCTTCGTCGCTTCCCTCGTCGTTCTTTTTGCCGCCGTCCCTGCGGCGGAAGCCGCAACCGTCATCCTGCCCCTGGATCAGGTCAAGGCGGGCATGAAGGGCAAGGGCCGGTCCGTATTCTCCGGAACGACCATCGAGGAATTCGATGTCGAGATTCTCGGCGTCCTCAGCAACGCCAATCCCAAGCGATCCATCATCATCGCCCGCCTCTCCGGGCACAAGGCTCTGACGGGCTCCGGGGTCATCAGCGGCATGAGCGGGAGCCCCGTCTCGATCGAGGGCAAGCTCATCGGCGCGGTGGCCTATGGCTTTCCGTTCTCCAAGGAGCCGATCGCCGGCATTACCCCCATCGGGGAGATGCTGGCCATCCCCCCGGAGGCGGCCAAGCCCGCGCCGCCCGTCCGCTCACCGCTGGCCTTCCTGCCCAGCCTGAGCCCTGAGGATATCCTGGGCGCGCTAGGCCCGCGCTTCGGCCCGGCCGCCGCGGGGATTGCGGGAGGGCTGACCCCGCTCAAGGTGCCGCTCCTTCTGGGCGGATTTTCGGCGGGTTCCATCGAGCGCATCCGGTCCCTGGTCGGGCCGCTGGGCTTTCTGCCCATGCAGGGCGGCTCGGTCCAGGCCGGGGAGAAGGCGCTTGCGCCGGACCTGACGCTGCGCGAGGGCGACGCGGTGGCCCTGCAGCTTGTGACCGGCGACCTGGACGTCTCCGCGGTCGGCACGGTCACCTACGTCGACGGCAGCCAGGTCCTGGCTTTCGGGCACCCTCTCTACAACCTGGGCGGCGTCGGGTACGGCATGGCCAAGGCCCGCGTCATCACTATCATCCCGACCATGGACAACCCCTCGAAGATGGCGGTTGCGGGTGGGCAGGTCGGGTCGTTCGTCCAGGACCGCACCGCGGGAGCCCGCGGTGTCCTCGGCAAGCCGCCCCGCTTTGTCCCGATCAACGTCAATTTGGTCGGGGACGGCACGACGCTGCGCGAGTTCAAGCTGGGGATCGTCGTGGACAAGCTCCTCACCCCGCTTCTGCTCAACATGAGCCTGGCCGCGCTGCTCTCGTCCGAGGAGCGCCAGCTCGGCGACCTGTCGCTGGAGCTTCGCGGCGACGTCTTCCTGGACAACGGCCAGAGCGTCCACCTGGAGGACATGTTCGCGGGCAACCTGGGTGTTGCGGCGACCGACCTGTCCGGGCTGGTCACGGCGGTCACCTACTACCTGACCAACAACGAGTGGAGCGAGGTCGGGATCCACCGCATCGACCTCGCTATCCGAACGGTCGAAGGCCTGCGCGTGGCCCGGCTGGAGCGCATCTGGCTGGACAAGTACGAGGTTTCTCCGGGCGAGACCATGACCCTGCGCGTCTACTATAAAGGCTATCGCGGCGAGACCCTTATGGAGGAAGTCCCGTTCCTGGCCCCTCGCCTTCCCGCCGGTTCGGAGTTCCGTCTTCTCGTCGGCGACGCGGCCTCCATGGCCCAGGTGGAAGCCGGGCTCTACCGGGCCCAGGGGATCATGCCCCGGAGCCTGGCCCAGATGATCCGTCTGCTGGGAAATTTGCGCAAAAGCAACCGCATCTACATCAAGATCCTGACCTCCAAGCCGGGCCTCTTCCTGCGGGGGGAGGAGATGCCCAACCTTCCGCCCGGAATGAAGGCGCTTTACACCTCGCCCCGGTCCGCGGCCTCGTCGCCGACCGAGCTGACCTCGTCGACGCTGGCCGAATACCAGATCCCCGTCCCCTTCGTCTTCAGCGGCCTGGCCGTGGTGCCGGTCCAGGTGCGAAAATGAGGCCGCTACCGGCCGCCAGGAGAATGACCATGAAACGATCCCCGATTCTTTGGCTGGCGGCGGCCGCCTGCCTGGCGACCGCCTGGGCGGCCGCCCCGCAGCGCTGGACGCTCCGGACCTATGACGACTGGCTGCGCGGCAAGTCCGATCGGCGTCTCCCTCTCGGCCGACGGCGTGCTGAGCCTGGCTCCGCGGGAGGAGGCCATCGAAGGCCCGACCGACGAGTTCTATCTGTCCTATCTGGCCACGCCGGACGGCTCCCAATACGTCGGCACCGGGCACGGCGGCCGGGTCTTCCGTCGGGGCAAGGATGGCCGCAGCGAGCTCTATTTCCAGGCCCCCGAAATGGACGTCACCGCCCTGGCCGTGGACGCCAAGGGCGTGCTTTACGCGGCCACCTCACCGCAGGGCAAGGTCTACCGGATCGCGGAGAAGGGCAAGGGGACCGAGTTTTTCAACCCGGCCGAGAAGTATATCTGGGACCTGGAGTTCGAAGGCACAGGCAATCTCCTGGCCGCGGTCGGCGAGATCGGCGGCATCTACGAGATCCTGCCGGGCGGCCAGGGCCGGATGGTCTTCAAGGCGGCCGAGAACCATATCCTCTGCCTGCTGCGGGATCGGAACGGCGACCTGATCGCCGGCAGCGGCGGGCCCGGCGTCGTGTACCGCATCACCCGCACCGGCCGCGGCCAAGCCGTCTATGAGACGCCCTTCGAGGAAGTGCGGGCTCTGGCCGTGGATGGGCAGGGCTTCATCCTGGCCGGGGCGAGCGGGGCGGCCAAACCGCGCAAAGACGAGCCTTCGGCGGCGGTCACCGGCGGCCGGGCCGAAGTCTCCGTCTCCGTGTCGGCCGCTTCGACCGTTTCGGTCGTGCCCGTCGCGCCGGCCTTGGCCGGAGAGTCCCCGGCCTCGATCCGGCCCCCCTCCGGCGGGGGGGCCAGGGAGCCGGGAGCCGTGTTCCGGATCGGACCGGACGGATCGGTCCGCAAGGTCTGGAGCTCGGCTGACGAAATGGTCTATGCTCTCTATTGGCACGAGGGCGGCCGGCGACTGTATATCGGCACGGGCCCGAAGGGGCGGCTTTACGCGCTGGACGGCGAGGAAAAGCTCTCTCTCGTCCTGCAGAAGGACTCCGAGCAGATATACGCCCTGGTCCCGGTGGAAGCCAAGCTTCATGTTGTAGCCGACAATCCGCCCGCCGTCACGGCCCTCTCGCCCGAGCCGCGCTCGGAAGGCGAGTTCCTGGGACCGGTCATGGACGCCCGCCTGCCCTCGGCTTGGGGACGCGTGCAGTGGGAAGCGGTCGTCCCCGCGGGCGCATCCGTCCAGGTCCAGACTCGGAGCGGCAACACGGTTGAGCCGGGGGAGTCTTGGTCGGACTGGTCGCCCCCGTACGCCAAGCCCGACGGGGAGCCCGTGCTCAGCCCGCGCGGCCGCTATCTCCAGGCCAAGGCTCTGCTCAAGACGGGGAGCGGGCGCGGCACCCCTTCGCTGGCCCGGTTGACGCTGGCCTACTTGCAGGCCAATACTCCCCCCGTCATCGGTCGCTTCGAGCTGCTGGCCCCGAATGAGGTCTACCTCAAGCCCATCGATCAGGACGAGATCGTCTGGGGCCTGGAGCGCAGGACGCCGGACGCTGCCGTCCGGGCGGAGCGGACGAGATGAAGTTCGCCCTGGCCAAGAAAGTCGAGCGGCGAGGCTTCCAGACCGCGGTCTGGGAGGCCGATGACGAGAACGCGGATGCCCTGTCCTACGCCGTCTGGATCCGGGCCGACGGCGACCCCGCCTGGCGGCTTCTGGAGGAAAGCTGGACGGAGCCGCTGTATGCCTTCGCCACGACCCAGCTGTCCGACGGAGTCTACTCCCTCAAGCTGGTCGCCTCGGACCAGCCCTCCAACCCGGCCGGCGCCGCGGCGACCGCCGAGAGGACGAGCCCGCCTTTCCTGGTCGACAACGCCGCCCCCGCGGTGCGGAACCTTCAGACCCAGCAGGGGGCGGACGGGTGGACGATCACCTTCACGGTGGAGGATCCGTTTTCGGCCATCAAGGATGTCCGGTACCTGGTGCGGCCGAACGACTGGCGGGTGGCCTTTCCGGAGGACGGCATCTGCGATGCGCGCAGCGAGAGCTTCCGGCTGAAGATCCCGCCGATGCCGGGTACGGACGGGCTTCTGACCATCCTGGTCCGGGACGCCGCCGGCAACGCGGCCAGCTTCAAGAAAGCGCTCTGAAGCCGCCTTACTTGACCCGTTCGAGGTACTTGTCCTCGCGGGTGTCGATGCGGATCCGTCGCCGTCGTTGACGAAGGGCGGGACGGGGACGACCAGCCCGTTCTCCATGGTCGCCGGCTTGTAGGAGGCGGCCGCCGTGGCCCCCTTCATCGACAGCTCGGTCGAGGCGACCTTCATCTCCATGAACGTCGGCGGGATGACGTTGATCGGCTGGCCGTCGAAGCATCTCGATGGTGAAGATGACGTTGGGGACGAGGTACTTGACCGAGTCGCCGATGGCCTCGGCCGTCAGCTGGACCTGGTCGTAGGTCTGGTGGTTCATGAAGACGTACTCGTCGCCGTTCTGGTAGAGGAACTCCATTTCGACGTCGTCGAGGTGGATCTGCTCGACCCGGTCGACCGAGCGGAAGCGGTGGTCCTTGACCGAGTTGTCCCGCAGGCTGCGGAGCTTGGTCTGGACCATGGCCTTCCAGCGGCCCGGGGTGATGAGCTGCATCTCGACGACGCGCCAGAGCTGGCCGTCCTCCATCTTCAGGATCATGTTCTTGCGGATATGGGTGGCGTCGATCATGGGGTCTCCGGGATCAGGATTCGCGCCGCGCTCCCTCGTCCACGTGGACGATGAAGGGCCGGCCTCCGGCCTCGGCCACGGCCGCGGCGACGCGGTCGGGGTCGGTCGGGGGCGTAGGCGAACATGCACCCGCCGCCGCCGGAGCCGTTTATTTTAGCACCAAGCGCCCCGGCGTCAAGGGCGGCCGCGATCATGGCCTCGATCTTGTCCGTCGAGATGCGCAGATGGTCGCGCAGGACGGCGTGCTGGGCGGTCAGCAGGCGCCCGAAGCGGCCGTGGTCGAAGGCCGGAGCCTGGAACAGGGCCGCCCCCTCGCGGGTCAGGTCCCGCGTCTCCAGCGTGCCCAGGAGCAGGCGGCTTTCGTCGGCCGGCAAGACGCTCGACTTCGGCCCGGACCTCGGCCGTCAGGGGCGACTTGAGGCCGAATCCGGGCACGCCTCTCGGCCACCTGGGCGGCGCCGGCCAGGACATGGCTCTTGATGAAGCCCAGGGTGCCGGTGGTGTCCTTCTTCTGCAGGGAGTTGGCCAGGACGAAGGCGCCCAAGGGGTTGCGCAGCCGGTCGAAGCCCATCGGCTCGTCGAAGCGAATCCAGACGACACCGCCGATAGGCCGAGGCATAGTGGTCCATCTTCCCGCCCGGCTCCCTGAACTCGGCCACTTCGGTCTCGAAACCGAGCTCGGCCAGGGCTCGGGCATCGGCGGCCCGGGGATCGCCGGCAGCCTCCAGCAGGAACTTGTTCCAAGCCACGACCATGGCCGAGGAGCTGGAAGTCCCGGCGTTGATCGGGATGGTGCTGGTGATCCGGCAGTCCCAGCCGTGAAGCCTCAGGCCGGCCCGGCGGTGGATGTTGACGGCGCTCTTGAGGTAGTCGCGCGGTTTGTCGTAGGGCATCTCGGCCGCCGCGGTCAGCTCCTCGCGCTCGCCCATGTCGGGCATGTCGATGATGATCCGATCGTCCTCGCGCGGCCGGCCGGCAATGGTCATGCGCAGATCGACGGCGGCGGCGATGATGGCCAGGCCGAAATAGTCCTGATGCTCGCCGAACAGGCAGATCCGGCCGGGGGAGGAGACGCTGAGCGTTCGAGGTTCCATAGTCTCCTGTTTTTAGCCCATCCGGTCGCGGGAGTCAATCGGCGCGCCTGTCGGCGCTCCCGTCCGATCCCCGATCCGACGGTTGACAGTCCCTGCCGCCCGGTCCTATAGTGGCGGCAAAGGCGGCCGCATCCCGGTAACGGGAAGGTCGAAGGCAGGACACCGATGCGAAGACGGCTTTGGATTGCGGCGGCGGTGGGACTGACCCTGCTCGCTGCGGACTGCCGAAAAGGAGAGCCCATGCGGGCGGACGCGGTATACTTCAACGGCGCCGTCATGACCCTGGATCCGGCGCAGCCCCGAGCCGAAGCCCTGGCCGTGCGGGGAGGCGTCATCGTCGCGGTCGGGAGCCGGGACCGGATCCTGGCCCTGGCCGGTCCGGATACGAGGCGCGAGGACCTCGGGGGCGGCTTTGTGCTGCCGGGCTTCATCGACAGCCACGTCCACTTCATGAACGGCGGCTTGTCGCTCCTTGCGGTCCAGCTGCGGGACGCATCGACGCGGCAGGAGTTTTCCGCCCGCATCGCGGCCGAGGCCTCGCGGCGGCCGGCGGGGGAGTGGATCCTGAACGGCGATTGGGATCACCAGCTGTTCCAGCCGGTCGAGCTTCCGCGCCGCGACTGGATCGACTCCGTCACGCCCGATCATCCGGTCTGCGTCAACCGGCTGGACGGCCACATGGTCCTCTGCAACAGCCTGGCCCTGCGCCTGGCCGGGATCACCCGGACGACACAGGCTCCGCCCGGCGGAGAGATCGTCCGCGACCCGGCGACGGGCGAGCCGACGGGAATCCTCAAGGACGCGGCCATGGATCTGGTCTTCCGGGTCATGCCCGAGCCCACGGCGGCCGAGCGCAGGCGGGCGCTGGACGCGGCCCTGCGCTACGCCGCGGAGAGGGGGGTGACCTCGGTGCACGACGTCTCCGGGGAAGCCGGGCTCGACCTCTACCAGGAGTATCGGCGGGCCGGCCGGCTGACGACCCGCATCTTCTTTTATCTGCCCATCGCGCGCCTCGACGAGATCAAACGGCTCGGCTTCCGGACCGGCTTCGGCGACGACGTCCTCCGCTTCGCCGGACTGAAAGGCTTTGCCGACGGCTCGCTGGGCTCGGGTACGGCCGCCTTCTTCGAGCCCTACAGCGACGAGCCCGGGAACCGCGGTCTTCTCCACGGCGAGATGTTCCCCGAAGGGATCATGGCCGATCGCATTGCGGCCGCCGACGCGGCCGGCCTGCAAGTCGCCATTCACGCCATCGGCGACCGGGCCATCGCCGTCATCCTGGAGGCCTTCGAAAAGGCCGCCGCCCGCGGGGCGTCCCGGGACCGGCGCTTCCGGATCGAGCACGCCCAGCACCTCCGGCCGGCCGACTTCGAGCGCTTCGCCCGGCTGGGGGTGATCGCCTCGGTCCAGCCCTACCACGCCATCGACGACGGCCGCTGGGCGGAGCGAAGAATCGGACCGCAGCGGGCCCGCACGACCTACGCCTTCCGGACCTTCCTCGAGCGCGGCGTCCGGCTGGCCTTCGGCTCGGACTGGCCGGTGGCGCCGATGGATCCCGTCCTGGGCCTCTATGCGGCCGTAACCCGGGCCCCCATCGACGGCACGCGACCCTCGGGCTGGGTCCCCGAGCAGAAGCTCGCGTTCGAGGAGGCCATCCGCGCCTTCACCCAGGGCGGCGCCTACGCCGAATTCGCCGAAGACCGCAAGGGCGTCCTGACGCCGGGACGGCTGGCCGACTGGGCGGTGCTGGACCGGGATCCGTTCGCGGTCGATCCGGCCGCCCTGAAAGAGATCCGGGTCCTGCGGACGGTCTGCGGCGGAGCGGATGTCTATCGGCGCTGAGCGGCGCCCGTTTGCCGCCGAGCCGCGATTCTGCTATATTTTTTTCCCCGACGTGAAGAGATGAGCGAGGCCTTCGATATCCGCGATATCCTGCACGAGTCGGGGAACCGGCGCAAGGATCTGACCGGCATCCTGCACCGCATCCAGGACCGCTTCGGTTACGTTCCCGACGCGGTCCTGACCGCTGTCGCCCGCCACGTCCGGACCACCCCGGGCGAGGTCTACGGCGTCCTGACGTTCTATCCGCGCTTCCACCTCCGTCCGCCCGCCCGCCACATGCTCGAAGTCTGCCTGGGCACGGCCTGCCATGTCCGCGGCGGCGCCGCCGTGGCCGAGGAGATGGAAAGGACGCTGGGTGTGGCCGCGGGCGAGACGACCGCCGACGGCCAGTTCGACTTTCGGACCGTGAATTGCCTGGGCTGCTGCGCCATAGGGCCGGTCCTGCGCGTCGACGGCCGCTTCGAAGCCCGCGTCACGGCCGGTCGGGTCCGCGACCTCATCCGCGAGCTGCGGCCGGGCGGACGGAAGCCATGATGCGGCTGGCCCACCCCGGCCATCTGGCCGATTGGCGCGTCCGGCTCGAGCAGGACGCGCCGTCCCCGGCCCGAACGATCGTGGTGACGGCCGGGACCTGCGGCCGCGCCGCCGGAGCCATGGATCTGGTCGACGCTGTCCGCTCGGCCATCGAGAACCGCGGCCTTGCCGACCGGATCGGCCTGCTCGTCACGGGCTGCCACGGCTATTGCGAGTGGGAGCCCAGCCTGATCGTCCAGCCCGAAGGGTACTTCTACGGCCGCATCGGTCCGGCCGACGCGGCCGAGATCGTGGAGACGACCGGCCTGCAGGGCCTCTTCGTCGACCGGCTGGCCTATAGGGAAAGCCCCCGCGCCAAGCCTGTGCCCAAGCTCGTCAGACCTGCCCTTCTACCGCAAGCAGGTGCGGAGGCTCGGCGAGCCCAGCCTGCGCCTCGACCCCGAGCGGATCGAGGACTTTGTCCGGGCAGGCGGTTACGGGGCCCTGTCCAAGGCCCTTTTCGAGATGTCGGCCTCCGGCGTCATCGAGGCCATCAAGGCTTCCGGGCTGCGGGGCCGGGGCGGCGCGGGCTTCCCGACCGGCTTGAAATGGCAGCTCGGCCGCGACGCCGCGGGGCATCCCAAATACGTCGTCGTCAACGCCGACGAGGGCGATCCGGGCGCCTACATGGACCGCAGCCTGTTGGAAGGCAATCCGCACGCCGTGCTGGAGGGCCTGATCATCGGGGCCTACGCCGTCGGAGCCGCCGAGGGCTTCATCTATGTCCGGGCCGAATACCCGCTGGCCGTGGCCCATGTCCGGCGCGCCGTGGAGAGCGCCCGCGAGCGCGGCCTGCTGGGCGAGAACATCCTCGGCTCGGAGTTCGGCTTCGACGTCCAGGTGGTCCAGGGCGCGGGAGCCTTCGTCTCCGGCGAGGAGACGTCGCTCATCGCCTCGATCGAGGGCCGGCGGCCGCATCCGCGTCAGAGACCGCCTTATCCCACCGAATCCGGTCTGTGGGGCCGGCCGACGGTCATCAACAACGTCGAGACCTGGGCCAACATCCCGCCGATCATCGACAAGGGCCCGGATTGGTTCGCCTCGGTCGGAACCCGGGCCAGCCGGGGGACGAAGATCTTTTCCCTGGTCGGACGCGTCCGCCGAACCGGGCTGGTCGAGGTGCCGATGGGGGTGTCGCTGCGGGATATCGTCGAGGACATCGGCGGCGGAGCCGTCCAAGGGCGGACCATCAAGGCCGTCCAGACCGGCGGTCCCTCCGGCGGCTGCCTGCCGGCCTCCGCTCTCGATGTCGCCGTCGACTTCGAGGCCCTGGCCGAGGCCGGCTCGATCATGGGCTCGGGCGGGCTGATCGTCATGGACGACCGCTCCTGCATGGTCGACGTGGCCCGCTATTTCATCGGCTTCGCGGCGGCGGAATCATGCGGCAAGTGCGCCCCCTGCCGGATCGGTACGGCGCGGATGAGGGAGATCCTCGACCGCATCGTGGCGGGCGAGGCAGAGCCGGCCGACCTGGACCGGCTGGAGGCGCTGGCCGACAGCGTGCGGACCGCCTCACTCTGTGGTCTGGGCCGGACCTCGGCCAACCCCGTCGTCTCGACTCTGCGCTATTTCCGCCATGAGTACCGGGCCCATGTCGAAGACAAGACCTGCCCGGCCGGGGTCTGTCGGGCACTGATCGCGTTCGCCATCGATCCCGAGCGGTGCACGGGTTGCGGCCTCTGCCGCAAGGCCTGCCCCACGGACGCCGTCACCGGGAGGCCCAAGTCGCCTCATGCCATCGACCCGGATTTCTGCATCAAGTGCGGGGCCTGCTTCGACGTCTGCCCCGTTTCCATCCGGGCCGTCCGGATCGGGCGGGCCGTTCCGTCGGCGGTGCCGAAATCGGGACCGTCGGGGAGCCGGCCGACATGAAAGCCGTCATCAACGGCCGGAGCTTCGAGTCGGCGGCACCCGTCTCCATCCTGGAAGCGGCCCGGAAGCTGGGCATCTCCATCCCCACGCTCTGCGATCACCCGCGCGTGCCGCCTGCCGCTGCCTGCCGCATCTGCCTGGTCGAGATCGTGGGACGCCGCGAGCCCGTCCCCGCCTGCGCCACGAGCCTGGAGGAGGGCATGCAGGTGGCCACGGACACGCCGACGTTGCGCACCCTGCGCCGGAGCGTACTGGGACTCATCCTCTCGGAGCACCCTTCGGCCTGCCTGGTCTGTACGGAAGGCAAGGACTGCCGCGAGCCCAAGGAGGGGATCCGCAAGACCGCCGAGCCAACCGGCTGCGTCCTTTGTCCCCAGGACGGCCGCTGCCGGCTGCAGGACGTCGTCGCGGAGGTCGGCCTCGAGGCATCCGCCTTCCCGGAGGCTCCCCGCTCGGCCGAGCCTCGCCGCGACGATCCTTTGATCGACCGCGATCAGGGCCTTTGCATCCTCTGCGGGCTTTGCGTACGGGTCTGCCGGGACGTGCGGGGCGCATCCGTGCTGACCTTTGTCGGCAGGGGCGGCCGCACGTCCGTGGGGACGGCGCTTGACCGGACTCTGCTCGAGTCGGGCTGCCGCTTCTGCGGGGCCTGCGTCGACGTCTGTCCTACGGGGGCGCTTCTCGAACGGGGCATTCGCCACCGCAGGCCGGGGACATGGGCGCCCTTCGTCTGCGCGCTCTGCGGCGAGGGCTGTCTTCTGGAAGCCGGCCTGGAAAGCGGCCGCCTGGTCGGAACGCGTCCCGGCGAAGGACGCGCCAACCGGGGGCAAGCCTGTGTCAAGGGCCGATTCATCCTGCCCGAAATCCTCAACCACCCGGACCGGCTGATCGTGCCTCTCGTCCGGAAAGGCGGGCACCTCGAGCCCGCGTCCTGGGATGAGGCGTTGGCGGCGGCGGCAACCGGGCTGAAATCCCTGGCGGGCTCGGTCGAGATGATCGCGTCGGCTCAGGACTGTTGCGAGGACCTCTGGGCTTTACGCAGGCTGACGCGCGACGTCTTCGGCTCCGACCGCTTCCTTTGGGCCGGGCCGGCGGCTCCGCGCGACGTCCTGCTGGAAGCGATCGCCAGGAAGTCGGGGGCCGGACTGCCGGATGTGGTGAACGATCGTCTGGCGGAGCTCAAGGCCATCTTTGTCCTGGACGAAAATCCCGAGGCCGATGCCCCGATCCTCGGTCTTGCCCTCCATCGGGCCGTCCGGTCGGGCGCCCGGTTGGCCGTCTTGGCGCCGGGCGAGTCCGGTCTCGAGCGGTGGGCCAAGGTGCGCGTCCGGGCGGGATACGGCGAGGCGGCCGACTTCCTGCTCGATGTTTTGGCCGCCCTTTCCACGGCGGGTGCGGCGGAGCGGAGCCATCTCCGCAAGGACCGCCAGGCCTCGGATGAAAAGGCGGCCCGGGTGGCCGCCTTGTTGGAAAAGCGCCGGCCGGCGGCGATCGTCTTCGGTCCGAGGATCCTCTCCGGGGCTCATGGCCGGAGGAACGCCGCCGCGATCTGGAGCCTGGCGGCAGCGACCGGAGCGACGCTCGTCCCTCTTCTTTGGGAAGCGAACGCCCGGGCTGCACGCGCCCTGCTCGGCACGGCCCGCCCGTCGGGTGAAGCCGGCCAAGCCCGGGGCCGGATAGTGGCCGCCGACGTCTCCGTTCCGGACCGGCTGGAAGGGGGCTTCGTCGTCGCCCTATCCGCCTTTAAGGGTCACGCCGCCGCCGAAGCCGATGTCGTTCTGCCACGGGCCTTATTTCCGGAGCAGGACGGCACATGGGTCAATCGGGAGGGGCGGATCCAGAGGTCGCGGGCGGCCGTGGCTCCGCCTGAGGAAGCCCGGTCCCTGCGTGCCATCGCCGCTTCGTTGGCCGCGGCGGCGGGCCGGACGGATGCCGCCGCCGGCTCGGACGAGGACATTCTGGCCGAGATCGAGTGCTCGGTTCCGGCCTTCTGCGGCGCCCGCCGGGCCTGGCCTTCGGAGCCCGCGGTCTTTCTGGGCGGCGAGGCGCGACCTCCGCAACGGATGGTTCCCATCCCTCCGGCGGCGGAAGCGGGGGAGGACGACGGCTTTTCGGGTCATCCCGACGATGTCCACGGCTGGCCCGCCGCGGCGGCCATAAAGTCCCTGAAAGCCGTGCGGAGACGTTAGATGGCTCTGATCCTTGAGCGCCGCCGTCTCGTCCCGAACATCCATCTTCTGCGCCTCCACGCCCCCGATATCATCCGGCGACTTCAGCCCGGGCAGTTCATCATGGTCATGCCGGACGAATCCGGGGAGCGCATCCCGCTGTCGATCGCGGACTGGGACGCGGCGGAAGGGTCGGTCTCGGCGGTCTTCCAGGTCGTCGGGACGTCCACCCACAAGCTGTCCTCTTTAAAGACCGGGGACCGGCTCCACGCCTGCGTCGGTCCGCTCGGCCGGCCGACCGAGATCGCCGCCTTCGGGACCGTTCTTCTGGTCGGGGGGTGCTACGGCATCGCGGCCTTGTACCCCGCCGCCCGGTCTCTGCACCGGGCCGGGAACCGCGTTATCTTTCTGGCCGATGCCAAGGCCGGCAGCCTCTTCTACTGGCGGGATCGATATGCCGCCGTCTGCGACCGCGTCCTGAGCGCGACGCGCGATTTGGGCGGCTCGGGGCAGGAGTTCGCCGCGCGAACGATTGCGGGGATCGTCGCGGGCGAGGGGCGGGTCGATCGGGTCCTGGCCGCGGGCTGTGCCTATCTATTGGCGACGGTCAGCGCGGCGACCCGGCCGCTCGGTATTCGAACGATCGTAGCCCTCAATCCGGTCATGGTCGACGGTACCGGGATGTGCGGTGCCTGCCGCTGCTCCGTCGGCGGAAAGACCCGCTTCGCCTGTGTCGAAGGCCCCGAGTTCGACGGCCACGAGGTCGACTGGCCGGAGCTTTTCCGCCGCCGGGCCGCCTATCTCGACGACGAGGTCCGCTCGCTCTGCCGCTGGGAAAAGGAGATCCTGCCTTAGGGAAGCCCATGCCCGACCCGAAAAAACCGCTCGATCCGTCCGATCGGGCCCGGATGAAAGCCGAGTACGACCGGGAGTGGCGCAAGCTCCTGCGCCGCGGCGTGAGTCCCAAGGACAGGATGCGGATTCCCCGCCAGGCCATGCCGCAGCGGGAGCCGGTAGCGCGGAGCCGGGACTTCGGCGAGGTCAACCTGGGCCTGGACGCCGAAGCGGCCCGCAGGGAGGCGCGGCGCTGCCTGGACTGCGGCATCCCCGGATGCATCGACGGCTGCCCGGTCGGCATCGACATCCCCACCTTCGTCAAGCAGGTCGAGGCGGGCGATTTTGCCGCGGCGGCCCGGACGCTCAAGGCGACGAACTCGCTCCCCTCGGTCTGCGGCCGGGTCTGCCCCCAGGAAACGCAATGCGAGGCGGTCTGCAACCTCAAGCGGGCTTCGGGGACCGCCGTGGCCATCGGCCATCTGGAGCGGTTCGCGGCCGGCTTTGAGTCTGCGGGAGACCGCTCCGGCGCAGGGCCGAAGGACGCGCCGCTTTCGGGGCCGAAGGTAGCCGTCATCGGTTCCGGACCGGCCGGCCTGACGGCGGCGGGCGACCTGGCCCGCAAGGGCTATGCGGTCACGGTCTTCGAAGCCTTGCACGAGCCCGGCGGTGTCCTGGCCTACGGCATCCCCGAGTTCCGGCTGCCCAAGGCGGTCTTGCGATTCGAGGTGGATCTCCTGCGCCGGCTGGGGGTCACCATCCGACCGAACTTCGTGGTCGGCCGGACGGCCGGCCTCGACGATTTGAGGGCCGACGGCTTCCGGGCCTTCTTCATCGGGACGGGCGCCGGCTTGCCTCACTTCATGAAGATCCCCGGTGAGAACCTGGTCGGCGTCTTCTCGGCCAACGAGTACCTGACCCGGGTCAACCTGATGCGCGGCTATGACTTTCCGACCACCGACACTCCCGTCCCGGCCGCCCGGAAAGCCGCCGTGATCGGGGGGGGCAACGTGGCCATGGACGCCGTCCGGACGGCCCGGCGGCTGGGGGCGGAGCGGGCCATGATCATCTACCGGAGATCGCGCCGGGAGATGCCGGCCCGGGAGGAGGAAGTCGAGCATGCCGTCGAGGAGGGCGTGGAGCTGCACCTGCTTACGGTCCCGATCCGGTACGAGGGCGACGAGGCCGGCCGCCTGCGGCGTATGATCTGCCAACGGATGGAGCTGGCCGAGCCGGATGCTTCAGGTCGGCGGCGGCCGGTGCCTGTGCCCGGGTCCGAGTTTCCGGTGGAAATCGACCTGGCCGTGATCGCCGTCGGGCAAAGCCCCAACCCGCTGCTTATGGACTGCGAGCCGGAGCTTCGGAGAAACCGTTGGGGCGCCCTCGAGGCCGACCCGGACAGCCTGGCGGCCGGCTCTCCCGGCGTCTTTGCGGGCGGCGATGTCGTGCGCGGCGGGGCGACCGTGATCCTGGCCATGGGCGACGGCCGTCGGGGCGCGGCGGGGATCGACGCCTTCCTGCGCGACGAGGAGGGTCGATGACGAGAGCTGCCGACCTCTTTCCCAAGGCGGCCGGGCATATCGGGACGGACGAGTCCGGCAAGGGCGACTTTTTCGGGCCGCTCGTCATCGCCGGCTTCTTCTGCCCGGCCGGCCAGGAGGGCGTCCTGACGGAGATCGGGGTCCGCGACAGCAAGACGATTTCGGACAAGAAAGCCCTGGACCTGGCCGAGACGCTGAAGAAGGGCTATGTCCATTCCGTCGTGGCCGTGGGCCCGGAAAAGTACAACGAGCTCTACGCCAAGTTCCGCAACCTCAACAAGCTTCTGGCCTGGGGCCATGCCCGAGTCATCGAGAACATCCTGGAGAAGATCGATGCCGGCCGCGCCGTTACCGATCAGTTCGGCAACGAGAGCCTCGTCCGTCAGGCCCTGATGCAGAAGGGCCGGACGATCGATCTCGAACAGCGACCTCGGGCCGAATCGGACCCGGCGGTAGCGGCCGCTTCCATCTTGGCCCGAGCCGAATTCCTGAAGCGAATGGCGGCCCTGTCCCGGGAATGGGGAGTGGCCCTCCATAAGGGCGCCGGCCCTCCGGTCGAGGCTTCGGCCGCCGCGTTCCTGGCCAAGCACGGGGCGGAGGCCTTGGGCCGGGTGGCCAAGCTTCATTTCAAGACCGCCGAAAAAGTGCTTGGCCGCCTGTGATATAATCGGCGGCCGGAACCCGCCCCATGCCCGCGCTGTTGAAGGCCGCCGCCCTCATCCTGCTGCTCCTCATCCTGCTGCGCCTGAAGGTCGACCTGGGTCTGGCCCTGCTCGCGGACGCGGTCCTGACGGCGCTTCTGTTCCGCATGCCGGCGGCCGGATTCCTGGCTGCGGCGGGCCGGGCGCTCAAGGCCGGCGAGACCCTGAACCTGCTGGGCATCCTGATCCTGGTTCTCTACCTGGGCTATTATTTGCAGGAGGGCGGCCATTTCGGCCGCATGGTCGAAGCGCTTAAGACGATCATCCGCGATCCGCGGCTTATCCTGGCCGTCCCTTCCGCGTTCATCGGGCTGCTCCCGATGATGGGAGGGGCCATGATGGGGGCGCCGATCGTCGAGGAGGCGGCCCGGCCCTACGGCCTTTCCCCGGCCTGGAAGACCTTCCTCAATTACTGGTTCCGCCATATCTGGGAGTATTGCTGGCCGCTCTACACGAACCTGATCCTGGTCTCTCTTATCCTCGAAGTCCCGATCGGCCGCGTCTGCCTTGTCCAGGCGCCCTTCACCGTAGTTGCCGCGGGAGCGGGCCTGATCGTCCTCTACCGTAAAGTCCCGGCCGGACCGCGCTCGGCCAAAACCCCGGTTCGGATCGTGGATTTTATCCGCGTCGCCGGATCGATCTGGCCGATCGTCCTGACCATCGGGCTCGTCTTCATCTTTCGACTGGCCATGCTGCCCGCCCTGGCCGCGGCCTGCCTGGCCAGCCAGGTCCTGTCCCGGATGCCGTGGCGCAAGCGGCTCGACGTCCTGCGGCGCAGCGTGACACCACGCGTCATTCTGTTGACGGCCGCGGTCATGATCTTCAAGGGCGTACTGGAGGAGAGCGGGGCCCTGGTGGCCGTGGTCAAGGCCGTGCCGTCCGGCGGCGTCGGGAACGTACGTTCTCCTCTTTGCGGCGCCGTTTCTGATCGGGCTTTTGACCGGGGTCGACCAGGCCTACGTGGCCATCGCCTTTCCGCTCCTGGCCCCGATCATCGGCCGCGGCAAGCCCGACATGGTTCTGCTTCTCTTCGCCTACGTCAGCGGCTTCGTCGGCATTCTGCTGTCGCCGGCCCATCTCTGCCTGGCTTTCACGGCCGAGTACTTCCGGGCCGAGCTCAAGGACGTCTATCGCATCCTCTGGCGGCCGACGGCGGCCGTGTTGGCCGCGGCGGCGGCCGTCTTGTTCGTCGCCAGGATCCTTTGAAAACCGGAGGGCACCACGCATGACCGAACGGCTGTACTTCGAAGACGCCAGGCGGATCGAGTTCGAGGCCCGGGTCGTCGAGCGACGGCAGGCACGAGGGGAGCCCGGCCGTCGTCCTCGACCGGACCTGCTTTTATCCGGAGTCCGGCGGCCAGCCCTGGGACCTGGGAACGCTCGGCGGCGTTCGCGTCCTGCGCGTCGTCGAGGACGGCGAAGCGATCGTACACGCCCTCGAGCAGGACGTCCCCGGGGACGATCTTCGGGGTACTGTCGACTGGCCCCGCCGCTTCGACCACATGCAGCAGCACAGCGGCCAGCACGTCCTGTCCCAGGCCTTCCTCGAGGTCGCGGCGGGGGAGACGCGATCCTTCCACCTGGGGCCCGACGTCTCGACCCTCGAGATCGGCCTTGCGGCCGCCTCCGATGCCGTCATCGACCGGGTCGAGCACCGGGCCAATGACGTCGTGTTCGAGGATCGCGAGGTCCGGACCTTCTTCGTCCCGGCCGAGCGGATCGACGAAGTCCCCCTGCGCCGGCCGCCCAAGGTCCAGGGGACCATCCGGGTGGTCGAAGTGACCGGCTTCGACTTCTCGGCTTGCGGCGGGACGCACGTCGGCCGGACGGGCGAGATCGGCCTGATCAAGATCATCGGCTGGGAAAGAATCCGCGGCAACCTCCGCTTCGTCTTCGTCTGCGGCGGCCGGGCCCTGGCCGCGTTCCAGGTCCGGGCCCGGGTCATCCGCGATCTGGTCGGGCGGTTCAACGTTCCCCCGGCGGAGATTCCCGCTCAGGTCGAGAAGATGGCGGCGGAGGCCAAGGCCATGAAGCGGGCCCTGCGGATGCATGAGGAAGCCCGGGCCGAGAGGGAAGCGGCGGAGCTTGGGGCCCTGCCGGGCGACGGCGTTTTGGTCCGTGTCTTCGAGGATCGGAGTTCCGAAGCCGTCAAATCCCTGGCCTTGCATTTCGTCCGGGGGGGCGGGCGGGCGGCGATGTTCGCTTCCCGATCGGCGGAGCGGCTTCACCTCGTCCTGGCCAGGGCCGATGCGATTGCCTTCGACTTGAGGCCGCTCGTGGCGACAGTGGCTCCGCTCGTTGCCGGCCGGGGCGGGGGAGGCCCTTCGCTCGTCGAGATCGCCGCTGACCCAGACGGATCCCGGCCCGGCCCTGGAGAAGGCCGCGGCGGCTTTCCGCGAATCGGCCGGATCATTAATTTAAGAGAGCTGCTTTATCTCAGGCTTTCTCCCGATTTCGGGAAAGATTATCGGTTCGGAGTACCGGCCAACGGCGAAATCGCGAGGCCGGCGCCTTTTTCCATAACTCTCTGAGGGAAGCCAGCGGCCGCCGAGGACTGTTTGAGCCAGGAAAGAACAATCGAATAAGAGACAGAGTGGGAGGACATGCAAGTCAGTTCAGACGAAGGCGCGAGTTCCGAGGCGCCGAAGAGAGCTGTGGGAAATTCAACAGGAGCTTGCCGCCCTCATTCGGACAGTCGGAACGACTGTCCGAATGAGGACCGCGCAAAGCCTGGCCGGGACGGCCTTGCGGAGTCTAATCCCGACCGGTCAAACGCTCGATTGGGTACCGATCACGCCGCATGGCACCGTCGCCCCCGACGGTGTACTCCGAAACGATTTTCCCGAAATCGGGAAATGAAGTTTACTCGTACCGGAGGGAGACGATCGGGTCGACCCGGGCGGCCCGGCGGGCGGGGACGATCCCGAAGAAGAGGCCGACCGAGACCGATGTGGCCAGGCCGAGGACGACCGACCAGGACGTGACCGAGGCGGGAAGCGGGGTGGCGGACCGGACCAGGAAAGCGACGCCGAAGCCCAACAGCGTGCCCAGGACGCCCCCGGCGCCGGTCAGGACCATGGCTTCGATCAGGAACTGGCGCAGGATGTCGCGGCCGCGGGCCCCCAGGGCCTTGCGGATGCCGATCTCCCGCGTCCTCTCCTTGGCCGCCACGAGCATGACGTTCATGACCCCGATGCCGCCGACCAAAAGGCCGATCGAGGAGATGACGATCATGACCATGTAGGCGGCCCCGGTGATCTGGTTGTAGAGGTCGAGCATGGTGTCCTGGGTGAAGACGGCGAAGTCGTTCGGCTGGCCGAAGGCGACCTTGCGCCGCTGCCGCAGCTTGCCGACGATCTGTTGGATGGCCGCCTGGAGGCGCTCCGGATCGTGCGGCACGGCCGCGATCTCGATCGATTCCGGGTCGTAAGGGAAGGTCTTGCGCAGGGTGGTGATGGGGATGCCGACGAAATTGTCCCGGCTCTGGCCGAACATCTGGCCGCGTTTGGCCAGAACGCCGACCACGGTGAAGCTTTCGGGCCCGATCCGGATGGAGCGGCCGATGGGGTTGAGGCTGGGGAAGAGCGTTTCGGCGGTCTCGAACCCGAGCAGGCAGACGCGGGCGCTGTGGAGGATCTCGGCCCCGGTCAGAAAGCGGCCGTCCTTGGGCAGGTAGATGTTGTAGACGACCGGGAACTTCTCGTTGATGCCGATGATCATGGCGCTCTCGGTCTTGATCTCGCGGTATTTGACTTCGATGGCCCGGAAGACGCTGGGCATCAGGTTGACCGCCACGGCCTTGACCAGGGGGCACTCCCGCTCCAGGGCCAGGGCGTCCTCGTAGGTCAGGTCCTTGCGCCGGCGGTCCTCCTCCTCCATCCGGCCCATCTGGACGGGGTCGCGCTTGCGGATCATGATCAGGTCCGAGCCGGCCGACTGCAGCTCCTTCAGGAACGAGGCGTTCAGGCCCTCGACGATGGAGACCATGCCGATGACGGTCATGACCCCGATCATGATCCCGAGCAGGGTCAGGAAGGAGCGCATCTTGTGGGCCCGCAGCGAGTCGAAGGCCATAGCCAGGGTTTCGCCGGCTAGCCCGCGGCGGATCACAGCTCGGACCTCAGGGCTTCGACCGGGTCGAGCTTGGCGGCCTTGTTGGCCGGGTAGATGCCGAAAAACAAGCCCAGGCTGGAGGACATGACTACGGCCACCGCCACCGAGACGGGATCGACCGTCGACGGCAGCGAGGTCGCCGCCGAGATGGCCTTGGCCAGGCCGAGGCCGATGCCGATGCCGATAAGCCCGCCCAAACCGGCCATCAGCGTGGCTTCGATAAGAAACTGGGCCAGGATGTCGCGGCGGCACGCCCCGACGGCCTTGCGCACGCCGATTTCCTTGGTCCGTTCGGAGACCGAGACCAGCATGATGTTCATGACCACGATGCCGCCCACGAGCAGGGCGATCGAGGCGATCCCGATCATGGCGAAATAGATGCCCGCGGTGGCTGTCTTGTAGAACTGGAGGAAGGTCTCGGAAGTCCGGAAGGAGAAGTCGTCGGGGTCGGCGAAGCCGCGCTTGCGGGCGCCGCGCAGCACGGTGCGCACCTCCTCTTGGGCCGCGATCATCGCCTCCGGCGAGGCGGTGTGGATGTTGATCTCAATGGAGCGGCGCGAGCCGTAAGCTTTTAAGAAAGTGGTGATCGGGATGCGTAGGAAGTTGTCCTGGCTGAAGCCCAGGATCTTGCCCTTCGGCTTGGCCACGCCGACGACCAGGAAGCGGTCGGTGCCGGCCTTGACCCAGCGGCCCATGGGATCCACTCCGGGGAAGAGCTTCTCGGCCACTTCCGAGCCGATGACGCAGACGGGCCGGGAGCGGTCCTCCTCCTCCTTGAGGATGTGGCGGCCGCGCTCCAGCTCGACGACCGAGCCGATCTGGTGGTCGAGCGAGGTGACGCCGCGGACCTCGGTGCCCTGGACGGAGCGGTTCCCGGCCTTGACCGTGCGCCCCGCGGAAGCGCTGGCTCCGACGAGCTCGCAGGCCCGGCATCGTTCGCGCAGCAAGCGCATCTCGTCCAGGGTCACGTCCTTGCGCTTCAGCTGCTCGCGGAACTCCTCGAGCGAGGTGCCGATCATGGAGAACTTGGAGACCGAGAAGTCGTTGGCCCCGTAGAACGACATCTTGGTGTAGACGTAGGTGTTCAAGCCCTGGATGACCGAGACCACCGTGATGATGGTCAGGACGCCGATGATGATCCCCAGCAGCGTCAGCAGGGTTCGCAGCTTGTTGGCCGCGAGCGACCCCAGGGCCATCCTGAACGATTCGGTCCAGCGGATCTTGAACATGTCGCTCCCGGACGCGCGGGCGCATCCGGGGGGTTATACGGATTCGGGCGGCGGAAGTTTGCCGGTTCGCGATCCCTTCTCGGCCGCGGCTCGCCTTGACAAACCCGGTCGGGGATCGGACAATGGGGCGAACCCGACAAGGAAGGAGAGTGTGGCCATGAGAACGACGAGGATCGTCGCCGTCGCGGCGGTGCTTGCGGCCGTCCTGGCCGGGCCCGCTTATTCCCAGGTCGGAATCTATCTCGGCGCCTTCGGGGGCACCTCGGCCCAGACGCCGAGCGCGGAGAACGTCCAGTTCGATACCGACACCACCTTCGTCTATGGCCTGCGAGCCGGGGTTCGGATCCTGATGGTGGGGGTGGAGCTCAATTACTTCCGGGCCGCCCACAACATCCAGGTCGGCGGCGGCACCCTTATCAGCTGGGACCAGAAAATCAACGATTACAGCTATATCGGGGTCAACGGCAAGCTCTACTTCCCGCTCCTGATGCTGCAGCCGTTCATTACCGCCGGCTACGGCTACTACACCGCCGACATCCAGGCCATCGACAAGGACAACGACGGCGGCTTCAACTTCGGGGCCGGGCTCGACCTCAGGCTCGGCCGGCGGTTCAGCCTGACGGCCGAAGGCCGCTGGCACAAGGTCAGCGTCAGCATCCAGAACGTCCTGCTCGACCTGGGGGACTTTACCCTCTGGGGCGGCTTCCAGTTCCATTTTTGATGCTTCTTCGCCTCAATAAATTCCTTTCCATGCAGGGAGCGGCCTCCCGACGGGAGGCCGACCGCCTGATCGTCGAGGGACGGGTCCAGGTCAACGGCGCCGTCGTCGAAGACCTCGGCGTCAAGATCGATTCGGCCAAGGACAAGGTCGCCGTGGACGGTCGCACCGTCAAGGCGGGGCGAGAGCTCATGCACCTGGCCCTGAACAAGCCGGCGGGCTACCTGGTGACCAAGGACGACCCCGAGGGCCGGCCGACGGTCATGTCGCTGCTGCCGAAGTCCTTCGAAGCGGTCTTTCCGGTCGGGCGGTTGGACCTCGACTCCGAGGGCCTTTTGCTCCTGACCAACGACGGCGAGCTGGCCTACCGCCTGACGCACCCCCGGTTCGAGGTCAAGAAGGTCTATGCGGTGGAGGTCGACGGCGAGGTCTCGGACGCGGAAGCCGCCAAGCTCGAGGGCGGCGTCCGGGTGGACGGACGGCGGACTGCGCCGGCCAAGATCCGCGTCCTGAACCGAAACGCCCGCCGCAGCTCGATCCTGGTGGAGATCCACGAGGGTCGCAAGCGCGAAGTGCGCCAGATGATGGAGACGGTCGGCCACCGGGTGCGCGCGCTCAAGCGGGTGGAGTTCGCCGGCCTCAAGCTGGCCCCCCTGCCTCGTGGGCATTGGCGGCTCCTGCGCAGGGACGAAGTCAGGGCGCTGCGCCGTCTCGTGGGTCTGGAGGCGAAGGGCGTATGAGGAGGCCCCGGGCCCAAGGCCGTCGATTCGCCGCCGCCGCGCTGGCCCTCTTCGCCCTCGTCACCGTCCTTTTGACCTGGCCCCTCCTGCCCCGGATCTCGAGCCATGTTCCCGGCGACCCGCACGACACCCTCTACACCCTCTATGCCATGTCCTGGACGTGGCACGCCGTCGGGGGCTCAGAGCCGCTCTGGGACGCCAATATCTTCTACCCGCATCGCGACGTCCTGGCCTACGGCGACCCGATATTCGGGCTGACCCTGTTGGGGACGCCATTCCGGCTCCTGACCCGCAACCCCGTCCTGATCTTCAACATCCTCTTCCTGCTGTCGTTCGTCCTCTGCGCCGGCGGAGCCTATGCCCTGGCCCGGAGGCTGACCGGCTCGCGCCCGGCGTCTTTTCTGGCCGGCCTGATCTTCGCCTTCTGTCCCTATCGTTTCGCCCATATCGGCCACCTGGAGATCCTGTATTTTGCCTGGATTCCCCTGACCCTGCTCTTCCTTCATAAGCTCTTCGAACGGCCGAGCTGGATTAATGCCTTGGGGGCCTCGCTTTGTTTTGTCATGCAGGTGCTCAGCTGCGCCTATTACGGAGCCTTCCTGGCCATCTTCGCGGCCGGGCTGGCGATCTATGAAGCCGTGCGCACGGGGTTCTGGCGCAAGCCCCGATTGTGGGGCCGCCCGGCCGCCGCGGCGGCCCTGGGAGCGGCTCTCTTGGCCCCGTACATCTGGCCGATTCTCCAGGTCCACTCCCGTTTGCTGCTCGTCCGGGCCCGCTGGGAGGTGGAGCATTATTCCGCCCAGATCCAGCACTATCTGGCGGTCCCGCCCTGGAACCGGGTTTGGGGGGGGGCTCTGGGCTGGCTGGGTGGTGTCGAGTGGCAGCTCTTCCCCGGATTGACGGTGTTGGTCCTCTCCTTGTGGGCCTGGTCAAGGCTTAAGCGCCGGGCCTCGGTCCTGCCGCTCCCCGAACCCGTCGACCGGCTGCGCACCCTCTTCGCCATCTGGAACGGCGTCAATGGGGCCCTGGTTCTGTTCATCGGCTTCCTGGCCGTCCGGCCCGGATTCTCCTCGATCGTTTTCGGGATCAAGGTCACGGGCCGCCGCATCGAGGATCCGCTGACACTCCTCGTCCTCTCCTTCGCCGCCCGGTTGGCCGTGGACCGTCGCTTCCGCGGCCGCCTGGGAAGGCTCGTCCGGGCCGCAAGCCCGCCGGCCCGCTATTATGCGGCGGCCGGGGCGTTGGCCTTCCTCCTCTCTTTCGGTCCGACGATCCGGGCTTTCGGGCGGGACATCCTGCCGGGGCCTTACGCCTGGATCTACGAGTGGTTCCCGGGCTTCCAGGGCTTGCGGGCCGCCAGCCGCTTTTCCATCCTGCTGATGCTCTCGCTGGCGATGGCCTCGGCCTACGGAGTTTCGAGCTGGATAAAAAGCCGCCCAGGGAGCCGGCGGCCATGGATCGTAGCGGGGTTGGCCGTGCTCGTCCTGGCCGAAGCCTGGTCCGTTCCGCTGCCCCTGACGCCGATCCCGCAGGGGTCGCAGATTCCCGCGATCTACACGTCCGTAGCCTCTCTGCCCGCGGATGCCGTCCTGGTCGAAATCCCCATGCCGCCGCGCGACGACGAGGAATGGCGGGACTCCTGGCCGGTTTATTACGCGACCTACCATTGGAAGAAGCTGGTCAACGGCTATAGCGGCTACGCTCCCCCGGCCTACCGTATCGTCCGGGAGGCCATGCAAAGCTTCCCGAACAAGGAGTCTTTCGACCTGCTGGAGAGCCTGGGCGTCACGCTATGTCCTGGCCCATGTCGGGGCCATGCCCGCGGAGCGGCGGCCGGTCTTCCTGCGGCGCATGGCGCGCCACCGGAACAGGGCCGTTCCCGAGGCCGAGGCTGAAGGATCGATCCTCTACCGCGTCCTGCCCTGGGCGGACGCCCATGCGGCTCCCGAGCCGGCGCTCCATCCGGTGGGGGACAAGCGCCTGTGGCGCGGCCGCAGCCGGCTCAACCGGGAGACGATCGGCCTGGCCTTCGACGGCGATCCCGGGACTTACTGGACGACCGGCTTCCCGCAGCAAAAGGGCGACTACGTGGAGGTCGACCTGGGCCGGGTGGAGACGTTCGACCGAATCGTCCTCGGCCAGCAGGGACGGCCGTTGTCGTTCCCGAGGAGCTTCATCGTCGAGACGTCCCTGGACCGGGAGAGCTGGACGGCCCTCGACTTCGGACGGAATTATTTCCCGATGCTGAAAGCGGCCCAGGTCGAGGATTTCTCCGCCTATCGGTCGGTCGTTTCGCGCGTGCCCGCCTCGGCCCGCTATCTCCGCATCACCCTCTCGGCAACCCATTTCTCGAGCCGACATTGGGCCATCTCCGAGATCGACCTGCTGGATGAATGACCCGTTCGACTCCCCGGGCTTGAAGCCCGCCCGCATTCTCAGAGAGAATGAGGACGGAACGCCGAGGCGCCATCCCCAACATCGAGGTGAAGTCATGAAGAAGGCTTTCCAGATCCTGGCCATCGCCGCCTTGACCGCCCTGGCCGCGGGGCCCGCTCCTTCCGGTTTGCAGAGCGGAGCGGGGGAGGCCTGGGACTCGGCCGGGCTGGGAAACCATCGGGCCGTGGTCCGGGTCGAAGCCGCGGCCGATGCGGTCCGCGTGCGCATCCCCTGGCGGCGCCGGGACGCGGCGCCGGACAAGAAAGCCGTCATCGTCACCGATGCCGCGGGCCGCCGCATGACCAATGTCTTAGCCTTGGCTGTGGAGCGCTCGGCCGGAGAGTTCGTCTTCCAGCCGGAGTCCGGACCGGGCGAATACCATTTCTACTACCTCCCGTTCCGTTTGACCGGCAGCCGCAACTACCCTAATGCCCGCTACCTCGAGCCCCAGCCGTCGGCCGACCCCGCCTGGCTGGCTCGAAACGGACTGCCGGCTTCGGCTTCTTCGGGCCGCCGACCCGAAGCGGTTTTTTCGGGCTTGCAAGCCATCGACCCGTTCGATTCCTTCGACCCCATGGAGCTTATCGCGACGCCGGAGGAGACCAAGGCTCTTGCGGAACGGTTCGCCGCCCGTCCCTTCGTTCTCTTCCCCGAGGACCGCCGCCTCTCCATCCGGATGACGGACGATCTGCCTTTCAAGTGGATCCAGGAGGGTCCCAGGGAGGTCTTTCCGGGCCAGGCGGACCGGGGCGAGTTCTTCGCCTTCCAGGTCGGAGTCTGGGCCCGGGGTGAAGCCCTGAAAGACATCCGGGTCGACTTCTCCAGCTTGAAGGCGAGCCTTGGCGAGATTCCGGCCACCGCCCTGCGCTGCATCAACATGGGCGGCACGGACTGGAACGGCGAGCCGTTGCATAAGACGGTGGCCGTGGAGGCGGGCAAGATCCAGGCGCTCTGGTGCGGCGTCCAGGTCCCGCCCGGGGCTCGTCCGGGCCTCTACGAGGGCGACGTGACGGTCACGGCGGCGGGACTTCCGGGGCAGAGCGTGCGACTCGCCTTGACCGTCGGGCCGGACCTGCGGGCGGACGCCGGTGACGACGAGCCGGCCCGGATGTCCCGCCTCCGCTGGCTCGATTCGCGTCTGGCCATGGACGATGAGGTCGTCCGGCCCTTCACTCCGTTGGTCGTTTCCGACCGCAGCGTAGCCTGCCTGGGGCGGAGCGTAACCGTCGGGCGCGACGGATTGCCCGCGGCCATCCGAAGCTTTTATTCCCCCGACGTCACCCGTTTGACCGAGGCCGCCAAGGACGTCCTAGCCGGGCCGATGGCTTTCGTCGTGGAAGGTTCGGACGGCCGGCCTCTGGAGTGGAAAGCGGAGCCTTCCAGCCTGACCCGGCGAGCGCCCGGGCGCGTGGACTGGGAATTCAAGAACACGGCGGGAGCGGTCCGTATGGAAGGCCGAGCCTGGATGGAGATGGACGGCTATCTCGAATTCCAGGTTCGCCTGTCCGCCGACGCTCCGCTCGCGGTCAAGGACGTGCGGCTGGAGATTCCCTGGTCCGCCGCCTCGGCCCGCTACATGATGGGCCTGGGGGCCAAGGGCGGCATACGGCCGGCCGCCTTCGAATGGTCGTGGGACCAGACCAAGAACCAGGATTCGCTCTGGCTGGGCGACGTCAACGCCGGCATGCAGGTCGGCCTGCGGGCCGAGAACTACAGCCGGCCGCTGAACACGAACTTCTACCTGAGCAAGCCGCTCGCCCTGCCGCCCTCCTGGTGGAACGGCGGGAAGGGGCGAGTCCGGGTGCGCGAGGTCCGGCCGGGGGTCGTCCTCTATGCCGCTTCGAGCGGGGAACGGACGCTCGAGCCGGGCCGCGACCTCCACTTCCATTTCATTTTGCTGCTGACGCCGTTCAAGCCGATCGACCCGGCGGCCCACTTCGCGACGCGCTTCATGCACGCCTACAAGCCGCCGGCCGAAGTCGCCGCGGCCGGGGCCAACACGGTCAACATCCACCACGCCAACGCCATCAACCCGTACATCAACTACCCCTTCCTGCGCCCGGAGGCGATGAAGGCCTACGTGGACGAGGCCCACCGGCGCGGCCTGCGGGTCAAGATCTACGACACCGTGCGGGAGCTGAGCAACCGGGCACCCGAGATCTTCGCCCTGCGCAGCCTGGGCCACGAGATCTTCACCCCCGGGCCGGGCGGCGGTTTCGCCTGGCTGCAGGAGCACCTCGGCGCGGACTACATCGCGGCCTGGTTCGTGCCCGACCTCAAGGACGCCGCGGTCATCAACAGCGGCATGTCGCGCTGGCACAACTTCTACATCGAGGGGCTGGACTGGCTGGCGCGCCATATGGGCATCGACGGCCTGTACCTGGACGACGTGGCTTTCGACCGGACCACCATGAAGCGGGTCCGCAAGGTCCTCGACCGCAACCGGCCGGCCCCGCTGATCGACCTCCACTCGGCCAACCAGTACAACCCCCGCGACGGCTTCGTCTCCAGCGCCACCCTGTACCTGGAGCACTTCCCGTATCTTGACCGCCTCTGGTTCGGCGAGTACTTCGACTACGAGGGCTCGCCGGCCGACTACTGGCTGGTCGAGGTCTCGGGCATCCCCTTCGGCCTGATGGGGGAGATGCTGCAGGACGGCGGCAACCCCTGGCGGGGGATGGTCTTCGGCATGACCAACCGCATGCCCTGGTCGGGGCCCAATCCCGCCCGCCTGTGGAAGGTCTGGGACGATTTTGGACTCGGTCAAGCCAAGATGAGCGGCTGGTGGTCGGAGGACTGCCCGGTCCGGGCCGACGATCCGGGCATCAAGGCCACGGTCTTCCGGCGCGAAGGGAAGGCCATGATCGCTCTGGCCAGCTGGGCCAAAGGACCGACGCGCACGCGGCTGCGGATCGACTGGAAGGCGCTGGGGATCGATCCCCGCCGGGCCCGCCTGAGGGCGCCGGAGATCGCCGACTTCCAGCTGGCGGCCGTCTTCGCTCCGGACGAGCCCATCCCCTTCGAGCCGGGCAAGGGCTGGCTGCTGATCCTGGAGGGAACTTCGCGCTAGGCTTCGGTCTTGGGCTCGCCGCCGTTGGGCATGACCGGCATCCGCGGGTGCTTGGCGAAGGAGAAGGCCAGCTGCTCGTACCACGAGTCGGAGGAGATGGCCATGCGCAGGATCTGCTTCCAGACGTCCACCGGCGGGCCGAACTCCTTCCAGTCGATGACCATGACCCTGACCCCGCGCCGGCGCATCTCCTGCAGCAGGAGCTTGTAGTTCTTGTCCAGGTGCTGCAGGTAGTCCAGCGGTACGCCGGACTCCTGCTCGCGGGCCCGGCTGTTCATCCGGCGGTGGCACTCCTCGGGCGCGACGTCGAGGTAGACGAAGATGTCGGGCGGCATCACGTCGCGACTCATGTTGCGGAAGACGTCGACGTACAGCTCGAACTCCTGGCGGGTCATGAAGCCGCGCTCCATGGCCGTGGTGGCGAACACGGTGTCGCCGTAGATCGGCCGGTCCTGGATGACGACCTGGCCCTGCGGGCCCCAGGCCAGCTCCACGGCCAGCCGGTGCTGCTCGTAGCGCTGGCAGAGCATGAACATCTGCATGGAGAAGCCGCCGCCGGTGTTGGCGCCGGTGCGCAGGTCCTCGTAGTAGTGGTTGAGGAAGTGGGCGAACTTGTCGTGGTGGGTCGGCTCCTCCAGGACGCGGGCCGGCCAGCCGCTGGCGGTGGCGGCCGAGCTGATGGCGTGGCAGGCGTTGGTCTTGCCCGCCCCGATGTTGGCGTCGATGGTGATGAACAGGCCCTGCTTGCGAGGCCTCTCGGTCTGGTCCATGGGGTGTTCCTTTATCCGTTCAGTCTTGCGGGCAGATCTTGTCCTCGAAGAAGTCCTTCGAAGCTTGGGCCAGCCGGGCGAGCTCCTTGTCGACCCGGTCGTAGACCGAGCCTTCGGCGAAGGCGGCTTCCTCCGTCATCCGGCCGGCCTTGACCCCGGTCAGCATGGCGATGCCCTCGTCGATCGTCCGCACGGCGTAGACGTGGAACCGGCCCTCCGCCGCGGCCGCGACCACGTCGGACCGCAGCATCAGGTTCTGGACGTTCTGGTGGGGGATGAGAACGCCCTGGGTCCCGGTCAGGCCCTTGGCCTGGCAGACGTCGAAGAAGCCCTCGATCTTCTCGTTGACGCCGCCGATCGGCTGCACCTCGCCCTTCTGGTTGAGCGAGCCGGTCACGGCCAGGTCCTGCCGCAGCGGCAGCCCGGAGAGGGCCGAGAGCAGGACGTAAGCCTCGGTCGAGGAGGCGCTGTCGCCGTCGATGCCGCCGTAGCTCTGCTCGAAGGCGATGGAGGCGGACAGGGCGAAAGGTCGCGTCCGGGCGAAGAGGCCGCGCAGGAAGCCGCCCAGAATCAGCACGCCCTTGCTGTGGCTGGCCCCGCTCAGGTCGGCCTCGCGTTCGATGTTGACGATCCCGGCCCGGCCGACCGAGACGCGGGCGGTGATGCGGGAGGGCTTGCCGAAGGAGAACTGGCCCATGTTGTAGACGGCCAGTCCGTTGACCTGGCCGACGGCCGAGCCGGAGGCGTCGATGAGGATGGTGCCGTCCTCGATCATCTCCTGGATCTTGTCCTCGATCAGGCTGACCCGCTCGAAGCGCTCCCGCACGGCCTGCTCGACGTGGCGGTCGGCGACCACGGCCCGGCCGTCCTTGCCGGCCCAGTAGCTCGACTCGCGGACGACGTCGGCGATGACGTTGAACCGGGTCGACAGCTTCTGATGCCGGCCGGCGATCCGGGTCCCGTACTCGATGACGGCGGCCATGCCGGTCCGGTCGAAGGGCAGCAGCGCATCCTCCTCGCCGATCTTCTTGATGAACCGGATGTAGTCCTTGACGGCGTCGTCGCTCTTGGCCATCTCGGAGTCGAACTCGGCCTTGATCTTGAAGACCTTGCGGAAGTCCTCGTCGTTGGCGTAGAGGAGGTTATAGATCTCCTCGTCCCCGATCATGACCAGCTTGACGTTGATCTTGATCGGCTGCGGCTTGAGCCGGGCCGAGGAGAACAGGAACAGCGCGGCGTAGTTCTGCAGCTCGAAGACCTGGTTGCGCAGGGTCCTCTTGAGGGTGGCCCAGACACCCGGCTCGACCAGGGCGTCCAGGGCGTTGACCACCAGGTAGCCGCCGTTGGCCTTGAGGAAGGAGCCGGCCTTGATCTTGGTGAAGTCGGTCTGCAGGACCCCGAAGCGGTTCATGGTCGACTCGATCGAGCCGAACAGGTTGAGGTAGTTGGGGTTGGTCTCCATGATCACCGGCGAGTGCTTGAGGTCGCCGTTGTCGACCAGGAGGTTCACCCGGTACTCGAGCAGGGGATCGGCCGGCGCCTGTTCCTTGCGCTCCTCCTCCTTCTTCTGGTTCTTGAACAGCTCGACGTTGGTGATCAGGCTGGCTTCGACCTCGGCCAGGTACTCGGGCACCCGGGCCTGGGGGAAGCGGTTGAGGATGTCGGCCACCGCGCTCTTGATGGTCGGGGTGATCGACTCGGCGTCCCAGGTCTTCAGCCGGAGGCGGGTCTCCTCCTCGATCTCCCGCAGGCGCTCGAAGACGCCCTCCATCTTCTGGGACAGCTCCTCGTAGGCCTTCTTGAGGGCCTCGAAGCGCTCGGCCGCGAGCTTCTTCTCCTTGACCAAGGCCTCGACCTTGGGGAAAGGGGTGGGCTGGTCGTCGATGACCGGGATCAGGTCGGGCTTGACGAACAGGCCCATCTGGACCTGGATGACGCTGAAGCCCTCCTTGGCCGTCTCCGCCTCGAAGCCCTGCAGCAGGGTCTTCTGCTTGGCCTGCTGCTCCTCGACGATGGCGTCGCGCTTGTCGGTGTAGTACTTGCTCTTGAGGAATTCGGGGATGTTGGCCTTCAGCATCTCCAGCAGGTTGTCCAGGGCGGCGGCGAAGAGCTTGCCCTTGCCGGGCGGGAGGAGGATCAGGGCCGGCTCGTCGGGGCACTTGAAGTTGTTGACGTAGAGGATGTCGTCGGGCGGCTGGTCGCCCTTCTCCAGGCGCTCCAGGAGCTGCTTGATGGTGGTGGTGCGGCCGGTGCCGGCCATGCCGGTGATGAAGATGTTGTAGCCGAGGCTCTTGATGTCCAGCCCGGTCAGGAGGGCCTTCAGGGCCCGGTCCTGGCCGATGATCTCCTCGCAAGCGGGGCAGAGCGAGCTCGTTTCGTAGGGCAGGCCGGCCGGGTCGCACCGCCAACGCAGCTTTGCGACCGGGATGCGGGGGAGGAGGGGATCGGGATTCATACACACATCTCCTGGCGGCCGGCGGAGCCGCGGACCCTGATATTCGCATAAGCCCCGCGCATTTACAAGCCGGCCGATTCCCTGTAAAATGGGAAAACGCCTTGGGAGCGAAGGAGCGGCCATGAAAACCTACGAGGGCAAACTGCAAGCCAAGGGCTTCAAAATCGCCGTCGTCGCCAGCCGGTTCAACCAGTTCATCACCGGACGCCTGCTCGAGGGCGCCCTGGATGCCCTGAAGAAGCTGGGTGCCGACGAGGCCGACCTGAGCGTCTACAAAGTCCCCGGGTCCTTCGAGATCCCGCTGGCGGCGGAGAAGCTGGCTGCCTCCGGCAAGTTCGACGGCATTCTCTGCGTCGGGGCCCTGATCCGGGGCGATACGCCGCACTTCGATTACCTCAGCGCCGAAGTGACCAAGGGCCTGGCCCAGATCGCCATGCAGCACGGCCGGCCCGTCTCGTTCGGCGTGCTGACCGTGGACACCATCGAGCAGGGCATCGAGCGGGCCGGAACCAAGGCCGGCAACAAGGGCTGGGACGCGGCCTTCTCCCTGGTCGAGACGCTCAACCTCTTCAAGGACGCCAAGCTGTAGGCCCCGATGGGGAAGCGACGAACAGCCCGCGAGCGGGCGCTGCAGGCCCTCTACGAGCTGGAATTCAACGCCATCGGGCCGGAGGCCGCGCTGTCCGCGGCCGGCCCGGCCGGCGCCGCGCCCGAGGAGGCGGCCGCCTACGCGGCCTGGCTCGTCCGCGGCGTGCCTGGCCCGCCAGGAGGAGATCGACGCCCTGATCCAGGCCACCTCGCGCAACTGGCGGGTGGCCCGGATGACGCCGATCGACCGCAATCTCCTGCGGCTGGCCGCCCTGGAGATGCTGGAGGAGGCCGCCACCCTGCCCGCGGCGGTGGTCATCAACGAAGCCATCGAGATCGCCCGGCGCTTCAGCGGCGAGGAGTCCGCCGTCTTCGTCAACGGCGTCCTGGACGCCGTCCGCAAGCGCCTGGCCGCCGGGAAACCCACCGGGAAAGTCGACGAACATGAGCCAAGACCCGAAACCGAACGCCCCGCTGCCGGAAGCCCCCCCGCCCGACGCGGCGGGGGAGGAGCGAAAAAGCGACCAGGAGCTGGCCCGGGCCGAAAAGCTTAAGAAGCTGGAGGCCGCCGGGGTCGATCCCTTCCCGCACAAGGTCGAGCGGACCCACTCCGTGACCGCCCTGGTGGCCGCAGTTCGGGCCGCGGACCAAAGAGGAGCTCGAAGCCGCGAAGCCGCGGGTCCGGGTCCCGGGCCGCATCCTGTCCATCCGCCAGATGGGCCGGGCCACCTTCTTCCACATCTCCGACGGCCGCAGCCGGGTCCAGGCCTACATCCGCGAGGAGACCCTGGGCAAGGAGGCCTACGAGCGCTTCTTCCTCTTCGACCTCGGCGACTGGGCCGCGGTCGAGGGGACGGTGTTCCGGACCCGGACGGGCGAGCTGACCGTGCAGGCGGAGGCGCTCCAGTTCGTGGCCAAGTGCCACCGGCCCCTGCCGGAGAAGTGGCACGGCCTGCAGGACGTCGAGATCCGCTATCGCCGGCGCTACTTGGACCTGATCATGAACCCGGAGGCGGCCGAGGTCTTCCGGCTGCGGAGCGCCGTCGTGGCCTACTTGCGCCGCTACTTCGACGCCCGCGACTACATCGAGGTCGAAACGCCGATGATGCAGGCCATCCCGGGCGGCGCCCTGGCCCGGCCGTTCATCACCCACCACAACGCCCTGGACATGGACCTGTACCTGAGGATCGCTCCCGAGCTCTATCTCAAGCGGCTGGTCGTCGGCGGGATGGAGCGGGTCTACGAGATCAACCGCAGCTTCCGCAACGAGGGCATCGACGCCGAACACAACCCCGAGTTCACCATGCTCGAGTTCTACCAGGCCTACAGCGACTACAACGACATGATGGACCTGACCGAAGACCTCATCGGGGGCCTGGCCCGGGAGCTGCTGGGCAAGGACGAGTTTCCCTACGGCGACGAGGTCATCTCGCTCCAGCGGCCCTGGCCGAGGCTCCGCTTCCGGGAAGCCCTGGAGCGCTACGGCGGCCTGACCGCGTCCGACTTCGACGATCGCGCCGCCGTCGTCCGGCTGGGCGAGTCGCTGGCCCCGGACAAGAAGCCCTTGACCTATGGCCGGGCTCTCGATGTCATCTTCGACAAGCGGGTCAAGCACCACCTGGTCCAGCCGACCTTCCTGATCAACCCGCCCAAGGAGGTCTCGCCCCTGGCCAAGGCCGCCCTGGGCCGGCCGGACGAGGCGGCCCGCTTCGAGCTGTTCATCTCGGGCATGGAGCTGGCCAACGCCTTCTCCGAGCTGACCGATCCGGCGGAGCAGCGCCTCCGCTTCGAACAGCAGGTCGAGGAGAAGCGCAAGGGCGACGACGAGAGCCACCCTATCGACATGGACTACGTCCAGGCCCTGGAGTACGGCCTGCCGCCGACGGGCGGGGAGGGGATCGGGATCGACCGCCTGGTCATGCTGCTGGGCAACCGCAAGTCCATCCGCGAAGTCATCCTCTTCCCGCTGCTGCGGCCGCGGGAATAAGGGGCCGGGGCACCACCATGGCTTTCGAAGGATTCGTCGCCCGACGCTACCTGACGGCGCGCCGCAAGCAGGCCTTCATCTCGGTCATCACCTTCATCTCGGCCCTGGGCATCACCATCGGGGTGGCCGCCCTGATCATCGCCGTGGCCCTGATCACCGGGTTCCAGGAGGACGTCCAGGACAAGATCTTGAGCGCCACCTCCCACCTGATGATCTCCGACCTCAGCGGCGACTCGCTGCCCGGCCACGCCGATATGGCCGACTCCATCCGGGCCATGCCCGGGGTGGCCTCGGTATCGCCCGTCGTCTTGGGCATGGTCCTGGTGGCGGGTCCGCTGAAGACCCAGCCGGCCATGGTCAAGGGCATGGACCTGGAGCTCGAGGGCCGGCAGAGCCCCTGGCTGGCCAAGCTGGAGAGCGGATCGCTCCCGGACGCGGGCGGCCGGGAAGGCATCCTCCTGGGCCACGACCTGGCCTATGCCCTGGGGGCCGGAATCGGCGACACGGTCCGCGTCGTGACGTCCTCCTCTCGTGTGGGCCCGCTCGGGGCGATTCCCAAGATCAAGCCCTTTCGTGTCTCCGGTATCTTCTCCACCGGCCTCTACGAGTTCGACTCGGGCACGGCCATCGTGCCCCTGGCTACGGCCCAGAAGTGGTTCGACATGGCCGGAGGGGTCAGCTACCTCCAGGTCATGATCGAGGACGTCTTCGCCGCCCCTTCCTTCAAGGAGACGCTGCGGGCCAAGCTGCCCCCGGTCGTCTTCGTCACCACCTGGGCCGAGCTCAACAAGTCCCTGTTTTCCGCCCTGAAGCTGGAGAAGACCATCATCTTCCTGACCATCGCCCTGATCGTCATCGTGGCCGCTCTGAACATCATCGCCACCCTGATCCTGATGGTCATGGAGAAGACGCGCGACATCGGCATCCTGATGTCCCTGGGGGCCACACCCGGGGCCATCCGGCGGATCTTCTTCCTGCAGGGCTCGATGATCGGGCTCGCCGGGACCTTTCTCGGGGCCGGGCTCGGGCTGGGGTGGTGCTGGCTGGCCAACGCCCTCAAGCTCATCCGCGTGCCCGTCGACATCTACCAGATCTCCCATGTCCCGTTCCACATCAAGCCGGCCGACCTGGCCCTGATTCTGGGCGTGGCCTTGGCCGTGAGCTTTCTCTCGACACTCTTCCCCTCGCGGCGGGCGGCCAAAGTCGACCCCGTGGTGGCGCTGAAATATGAGTGAGCCCGTCGTTCGCGCCGTCAACCTGGGCAAGGAGTACCCCCTGCCGGAGGGCCGCCTGCGGGTCTTCGGCGGGCTGAACATGGAGCTCGAGGCGGGCGATGTCGCGGCCATCATGGGCGTCTCCGGCGTCGGCAAGACCACCTTGCTCAACCTCCTCGGGAGCCCTGGACAAGCCGTCCGAGGGCACGGTCTACCTGGACGGTGAAGACCTCTACGCCAAGGACGTCCGGGCCCTGGCCCGAACCCGCAACCGCAAGATCGGCTTCGTCTTCCAGTTCTACCACCTGCTGCCGGAGTTCAGCGCCGGCGAAAACATAGCCCTCCCTTTGATGATCGGCGGCATCGGCAAGGAGGCGGCCCTCCAGCGTGCCCGGGAGCTTCTGGCCGAGGTCGGGCTCGAGGACAAGGCCGGCATGCGGCCCGCGCAGCTGTCGGGGGGGGAGCAGCAACGGGTCGCCCTGGCCCGGGCCTTGAGCCGAGAGCCCAAGCTCCTCCTGGCGGATGAGCCGACCGGAAACCTGGACTGGAAGACGGGGGAGAATATCCTCCGGCTCCTGCTCGACCTGCAGAGCCGCAAGGGGCTGACGGCCGTCCTTGTCACTCATAGCGAAAATGTCGCCCGTTATTGCGGAAAAGTCTTCATGATGGAACGGGGGGAATTGAAACGGATCGACCCGCCGGCGCGTTGATAGAGGTATGAGGAGACGGCAGCCGGTTTGCGGCGGAGAAGGCGCCGCAGGTGAAATGCGTCGGCCACGACTACCTATTCGACGAAACGGGAGGGCCGGGGACCCCGCCCGGGCGGCTCGGCGCCTCGGGGCGGCCTTTTGAATTGGCCCCGGTTTATGCTATAAGGATTGGATCATGAGAAAGCTTGTCCTGATCGCCTTGTTGACGCTCGTACCGCTTGTCGCCGCCGCCCAGGAGCTGATCGACCGCATCGACATCGTCGGCAACGACCGGGTCACCAAGGACACCATCCGCTATTACCTGACCTCGAAAGAGGGCGATTATTACAGCGAGGAAATCCTCAAGAAGGACTTCCGCATCCTCTGGTCGACGGGATTCTTCTCGGACATCAAGATCAGCCAGGCCTCCGGGCCCCGCGGCCGGGTCATCTCCATCGCCGTCGAGGAGACGCCGCTCATCAAGTCGATCACCTACAAGACGGGGCGCAAGGTCAAGGAAGACGACATCACCAACAAGCTCAAGGAGAAGGACGAATACCTCCTGGCATACAGCAACTACAGCCCCAACAAGCTGCAGCGCATCCGCAAGACCATCGAGGAGCTGCTGGCCGAAAAGGGCCTGGGTGCGGCTACGGTCGAGGTGACCACCGCCAAGACCGGCAAGAACGAGGTCGACATCGCCTTCAAGATCGACGAAGGCCCCAAGGTCCGGATCGGCTCGGTCGAGTTCTCCGGCAAGGTCAAGCTCACCCCCGGCATCCTGCGCGCCGCGCTGAAGGAGAACAAGCCTCACAGCCTGCTCAGCTGGGTCTCGGGCAAGGACGTCTTCAAGCAGAACAAGCTGCCCGACGACGTGGCCCTGATGAAGAAAGCCTACCAGGAACACGGCTACATGGAGGCCACCGTCGGCAAGCCCAAGGTCGAGGAGACCTCCAAGCGGACCATCTTCTTCTGGGCTAAGCCGCAGAAGATGATGAAGATCACCATTCCGGTCGACGCCGGCTACCTCTACCGGGTGGGCGAGGTCAAGGTCGAGGGCAACAAGGCCTTTACCATAGAGGGCATCAAGAGCAAGATCGAGTTCGAGGCCGGCGACATCTACAGCATCAAGACGCGGGAGAAGAGCGTCGAGGACCTGGGCGAGCTGTTCCGCAACTTCGGCCACCTCTATGCCCAGGTCATGCCGGTCGAGAGCCTCGACCCCAAGTCCAAGGTCGTCAACGTCACCTACCAGGTCTTCGAGGGCGACCTCTGCTTCCTGCGCCGGCTCGACTTCAAGGGCAACGTTTACACCAAGGACAAGGTCATCCGGCGCGAGATGCTGATGCGCGAGGGCGACGTCTTCAGCCTGGCCGTGTTCAAGGACAGCATCCTGCGGGTCAAGCAGCTCGGCCTGGTCGACCTGGAGAAGGAGCCGGACATCAAGCCCAGCCCGGACGATCCAACCAAGTTCGACGTGACCATGCCGATCAAGGAGCTGCAGCGCAACAACATCCAGTTTACGGCCGGCTACAGCGGCTACGAGGGCACCTTCATCGCCCTGAGCTACACCACCGTCAACTTCCTGGGGGCGGGGGAGAACCTCGAGATCACCGGCCAGTACGGGGCCCGCATCCGTAACTACGTCTTCGGGTTCACCGAGCCCTATCTCTTCGACATGCCCGTCAGCGCCGGGTTCAACATCTACAACCGCGAGACCTACCTGCCCTGGCTCTACAACCAGAAGTCCAAGGGCATCGACTTCAACCTGGGAGCCCGGATCATCGGCTACTGGCGCGGCAGCCTGACCTACAGCCTGCAGAACCTGGAGATCACCCTGCCCGAGTCTTCGGACGATACGACGGCCGAGGAGACCACCTCCTACGCGACCTACCTGATGGATTCCTACTACCAGGGCATGTTCGGCTGGGGCAAGTACTACATGAGCTCGATCATGCCCGCCATCTACCGCAGCACGGTCGACAGTCCGCTGACGCCGACCTCGGGCACCATGTACTCGCTGTCGTTCAAGTACGCCGGCACTTTCCTGGGCGGCGAGGTCGACCTGTTCAAGCCCCGGGTCGAGTTCACCCATTTCCAGCCGATCAAGCCCGGGGTCCTGTCGCTGGGCGCGCACCTCGAGTACTCGGCCATCAAGCGGATCGGCGACACCGAGGTTCCCTTCTGGGAGCGCTTCTTCCTGGGCGGCGAGCGCAACATCCGCGGCTACGAGATCTACACCATCGGGCCGCGCTCGGAACAGGGGACCAACGTCGGCGGCGAGAAGCAGGTCATCATGAACTTCGAGGCCATCCTGCACGTCGGCGGCATGGAGAGCCCCCTCTACCTGATCGCCTTCCACGACCGGGGCAACGCCTGGGCGCGCGACCAGAAGATCAACCTGAACGACGTCTACACCTCGACCGGCTTGGAAGCGCGCATCTTCGTGCCCGCCCTGCGGGTTCCCTTCCGGCTGATTTTCTCGTATAATAACCGTCGGATCTACGAATCCGATTCCAACTTCGCCTTCCGCTTCGCGATTGGAACCACGTTCTGAACCCTGCGGGACCCCGTCCCGAATACGACTAGGAGGTCGGACCATGCGGAAATTTATCGCCGCCGTGACCATGATCGCCGTCTGCGGCGGCTTCGCCGCGCTGTACGCCCAGGCCAAGATCGGCGTCATCAACTCCCAGGACGTCCTGGAGAAGTCGGCCGAGGGCAAGAAGGTCATCGCCCGGATCCAGGAGCGCGACAAGCAGTACCAGGCCGGCATCACCAAGCTGGACGACGACATCCGCCAGCTCCAGACCAAGCTCAACACCCAGCGCCTGACCCTGACCGAAGAGGCCGCCCTGCAGATGCAGGCCGACCTGGACAAGAAGACGACCGAGCGCAAGCGGATGGCCGAAGACGCCTATGCCGGCATGCAGGACCTGACCAACCGCCTCTTCAAGAAGATCCAGGACGAGCTCATCCCGATCGTGGAAGCCCTGGGCAAGGAGCGCGGCTACGAGATCATCTTCGACCTGCAGAAGAGCGGCGCCGCCTGGGTCAGCCCGACCGTCGACGTGACCAGCGAGGTCATCAAGCGCTACGACGCCTCCAAGGCCGTCCCCAGCAAATGACCCCCGGAGCCGGTCCTGAACATCGAGGACATCCTCAGGTTCCTGCCGCACCGGTATCCGTTCCTGCTGGTCGACCGCGTCCTGGCCATGGAAGAGGGGCAAGTCCATCCGGGCCCTGAAGAACGTCACCTTCAACGAGGAGTTCTTCCAGGGCCATTTCCCCGTCCTACGGATCATGCCCGGCGTCCTGATCGTCGAAGCCCTGGCCCAGACGGGCGGCATCCTGATCTATCACTCCGTCCCCGCCCCGCAGAACAAGCTCATGCTCTTCAGCAAGATCGAGGAGATGAGGTTCCGGCGGCCTGTCGTCCCGGGCGACCAGCTTCGGCTGGAAGCCGAGCTGACCAAGGTCAAGGGCCGCTTCTACCGCATCCACGGCCGCGCCTTCGTCGAGGAGGATCTGGCCGTGGAAGGGATCATGTGGGCCTCGCTGATGGTGAAAGGGGGCGTCGATGGCGTCTCCTGAAGCCTCCATCCACCCCACGGCGATCGTCGACCCGGCGGCCCAAATCGACCCCGGCGCGGTCATCGGACCCTACTGCGTCGTCGGCCCGGATGTGGCCATCGGGCCCGGCACCCGGCTCGAGTCCCATGTCGTCGTCGACGGCTGGACCACGATCGGGGCCGACAACAGAATCGGTATGTTCTCGGTCCTGGGCACGCCGCCGCAGGACATCGGCTACAAGGGCGAGGCCACACGGGTCGTGATCGGCGACCGCAACGTGCTCCGGGAGTACGTCACGGTCCACCGCGCCACGACCAAGGAAGAGCGGCTGACCACGATCGGAAACGACAACTACTTCATGGCCAACGCCCATGTGGCCCATGACTGCCGGGTGGGCGACCGGACCATCCTGATCAACGGGGCCACCCTGGGCGGCCACGTCCACGTCGGCGACCACGCCATGATCAGCGCCTTCACCGGCGTCCACCAGTTCAGCCATATCGGCCGCTATGCCTTCATCGGCGGCTATTCGGTCGTCACCCAGGACGTCGTACCTTTCAGCCGGGTCGTCGGGCAGCGGCCGCCCAAGATCTTCGGGATGAACGTCGTCGGCCTGCGCCGCAAGGGCTTCGACCGGGAGCGGATCGCGGCCATCAAGGCTATGTTCCGCTTGCTGTTCTATGCCGGTCTCAACACGGCCCAGGCCGTGGCGGCCATCCGGGACGAGGTCGCCCCGGGGCCCGACCGGGAGGAGATGCTCGGCTTCATCGCCGCATCCAAGCGCGGATTGGTCAAGAAAACGGCGGAGACATGGGAGAACGAATCGGATTGATCGCCGGGGCGGGGGAGTCCCCGCTCCTGGCCCTGGAAGAGGCCGTCCGGCAGGGGCTCGTGTGCGCCGTGGCCGGCATCCGTGGCGAAGCCTCGCCGGAGCTTAAGACCCGGACCGCGGCCTTCGAATGGATCGGCCTGACCGAGCTGGATAAGCTGGTCTCCTTCTTCAAGGGCCAGGGCGTGCGGCGGGCCGTGATGGCGGGGGCCATCGATCCCCAGGCCGTCCTGCAGCCCAAAGAGACGATGGACGACGCCCTCTTCCAGCTGATCGCCCAGGTCCGCGACAAGACGCCCACCCGGCTCATCCAGTCGCTCATCGACTACCTGGGGGGCCAAGGCATCTCGGTCGTCGACCCCTCCTTCCTGCTGCAGCCCTACTTCTGCCCGGCCGGCATCCTCAGCTCGGCTCCGCCGACCCCCGCCATCCTCGAGGACATCGAGTTCGGCTGGGAGCGTGCCAGGCGGCTGGCGGACGAGGATATCGGTCAGACCCTGATCGTCAAGGAACGGGCGATCGTGGCCGTCGAGGGGATGGAAGGGACGGACGAGACCCTCAAGCGGGCCGGCCGGCTGGCCGGCGAGGGGATCGTCATGATCAAGGTCGCCCGGACCCGCCAGGACCCGCGCATCGATATCCCGGCCGTCGGTCTGGAGACCATGCGCGGCCTGATCCGCGTCCGGGCCGCCGCCCTGTGCTTCGAGGCCGGCCGCATGCCCTTCTTCCAGAAGGACGAATCGCTTCTGCTGGCCGACGCCAACGGCCTGGCCGTCCTGGCCAAGCGCTCCTGAAACGCCCGGCCGCGCCCGCGCGCGGTCTCCGAGGAAACGAAATGGATAAAGTGAAGGTCGGAATCGTCGGAGTGGGGTATCTGGGCATGCAGCACGCCCGGATCGCCTCCTACCTCGAGGAATGCGAGCTGCGGGCCGTGGCCGACATCGACTTCAAGAAGGCCTTCGAAATCGGGAACCGACACGGCGTCAAGTACTTCCAGGACTACCGAGGAGATGATCGACGAGATCGACGCCGGCATCGTGGCCACTCCGACCTCGGAGCATCATGCCATCTCGCTCGAGCCTGCTCAAGCGCGGCAAGCACGTCCTGGTCGAGAAGCCGATCACCGAGACCGTCGCCCAGGCCGAGGAGCTGGTGGCCGAGGCCAAGCGCCAGGGCCTGATCTTCCAGGTCGGCCACCTGGAGCGCTTCAACCCGGCCGTCGAGGCGGTCGAGAACATGATCTCCGACCCCAAGTTCATCGAGGTTCAGAGGCTGGGCTCGTTCTCGGCCCGCTCCCTGGACGTCGACGTCGTCCTGGACCTGATGATTCACGACCTGGACATCATCCTGGCCCTGATCAAGGACGAAGTCGGCGTCATCCGCTCGTCCGGGCATCCACGTCCTGTCCGAAAAGATCGACATCGCCAACGCCCGGCTGGAGTTCAAGTCGGGCTGCGTCGCCACCCTGACCGCCAGCCGTGTCCACCAGGGCAAGGTCCGGAAGCTCCGGATCTTCGAGCCGACCTCCTACTACTCGATCGACTACATCGACCAGGAAGTCAAGGTTTTCCCCCTCAGCGGCCGCCAGACGGACATCAAGACCTTCAAGATCCGCAAGGAAGAGCCGCTCAAGAAGGAGATCCAGAACTTCCTGACCTGCATCGACGAGCGGCCGACCGGCAAGGTCACGCGGCGAGGAGGGCCTGCGGGCTCTGCGCCTGGCCCACGACGTCCTCAAGGAGATCGAGACGACCTCGGCCATCTAAAAACTCCGGTCGGCGCTCCGGTCGCGGCCGTCGTCCTCAATGTCGTTATCTCGATGCCTGTCCGTTCGGCCGTCGGGGCGGCGATCATCCTGGCCGGGTGTCCCCTCTACGTCTGGACGCGCTGAAGGGCGGTGAAGCCGTAAGGCTCGCCGAGAGGAAGGCGTGAGGTCCGGCTCAGGGCTTGGCCGGCCGAATCGGCGCCGGGCGCTTGGCGGCCGGCACGTGCTCGCGCTCCAGGCCGTACTTGGCCATCTTGTTGTAGAGCGTCGTGCGCGAGATATTCAGGACCTTGGCCGTCCGCTTGAGGTTGAAAGAGGTCAGCTTCAGCAGGTAGGCGATGTACTCTTTTTCCAGGTCGTCCAGGGTCGACAGGTTGTCGCGGTCGCCGAAGGCAGGCCGGGGCCGGGAGGCGGCCTGATCCCGCAGGGCCTTGGGCAGGTCGCCGACATCGATGAAGTCGCGGCGCGTCGTCATGGTCGCGCTCTGCAGGACGTTTTCGAGCTCCCGCACGTTGCCCGGCCAGTCGTACTTCAGAAAGAGCTTCTGGACTTCCCGTGACAGGCCGCGCACGGACTTGCCGAAGGCCTTATTGGTCCCGTCCAGGAAGTGGCGGACAAGAAGCGGGATGTCCTCGGGCCTCTCCCGCAGGGGCGGCAGCAGGATCTCCACCCGGTTGAGGCGGTGGTAGAGGTCTTCGCGGAAGGCGCCCTTGCGGATGAGGTCGGGCAGGTTGCGGTTGGTTGCGGCGACGACCCGGATGTTGACATAGCGGACGTCATTGGACCCGAGCGGCCGCAGCTGCCGGTTCTCGAGGACCCGCAGCAGCTTGGCCTGGGTCGTCAGGGGGATCTCGCCGATCTCGTCCAGGAAGATGACGCCGTCGTGCGCCTCCTCGAACAGGCCGCGCTTGGGACGGTCGGCGCCGGTGAAGGCGCCCTTGACGTATCCGAAGAGCTCGGACTCGAACAGGGTTTCCGGGATCGAGGCGCAGTCGCAGACGACGAGGCGGCGGTTGCGCGCTTCGCTCATGACGTGCAGGGCCCGGGCCACCAGCTCCTTGCCGGTTCCTGTCTCGCCCGTCACCAGCACGCTGGTGAAGTGGCGGGCGACGCTCTCGATCAGGCCGAAGACTTCCAGCATGTAGGGGCTCTTGCTGACCATGCCCTGGAAGACGTATTTCTTCTCCAGCTTGCGCTCGAGGAGGAATGTCTCGCGCCGGAGCTCGCGCTTATCCAGGGCCTTCTGCAGGGTGGCTCGGGCGGCCTCCGGGCTGAGCGGCTTCTCCAGATAATCGGCCGCGCCGCGCCGAATCCAGTCCAGGACCTCCTCGGGGTGGATGGGCGGGCCCGCGACCAGGACGTTCAGAAGCGGATCGGCGGCGCGCAGCTCGGCCAGCTTGGCGGCGGCCAGGTCGGATGCGCCGTGGAGGTCGAGAAGGACGAAGTGGATGCCATGTTGGCGGAGGAACGCGTTCAGGTCTTCGTCCGCGGGCAGGTACGACAGCTGAAACATATCGGCCACCGGACCCGCGGCGAGCTGATCAAAAAGGGCGGGGTCGGGGCCTGCGATGAGAAGACTTTCCCTGCTGTCCATGGTGGTGGGCCCCCGTGGGGGGAGTGTCCTCAATCTTAACAGTATTTCCGGACCGAATCAAATCCTTGACACTTGGGCGCGACTCACTCCTTGTCGGGAGGGGGCATCCTTCCGGGACGTCCGCGGACGAGCTGAATGCGGACCCGTTCACCTGTTTCCTCCTCGATGCGCTCCGTCTCGAAGCGGGCCTGGGACAGGTACTTGAGATGGGCCCGGATATAAGCCAGCCCCTGGCCCGAAAGAAAGTCCAGCCAGGCTCCGGAAGCCGTCTCATCCATGAGCTCCGGCGTCTCTTCGGCGTAGGTGATCCGGCCGCGGGCGGTCAGCCGGTTTTCCGTGCCCGAGCGGCGCTTGGCGAAGAGAGCCACTCCGTCGTACGTCTCGAGGGGCGAGGCGAACGGCTGCCAGCGGGTCGCCCATCGGGCATAGCGCTCGTAGAACTTGCGGTTGGACTCCTTGATGAGCGGGTCGGCGTTCATCTCGGCGGTGATGAACCTGCGGATGTCATCGCCCGCGTCCCGGTAGCGGTCGTAAACGGCCAGGCTCAGGCCGCGCACATAGGCGAACCAGCCCTTGGGGATCCAGTAATCGCGGAACAGATAGGGCGAATAGTTGGAGAAGGCCTGGACCCATTCGTGTGAAGGGTAGCCGTGCAGGTTCAAGGTCGCGTCCGGGGCCCAGCGGGCCGCCAGGTCGCGCCGGACCTGGGCCTCGGGCAGGATGGGCTTGGTACCGGCCGCCGCTCCGACGTCGAGCCCGAGCGTGCCGTAGCGGCCGGCGTGGAGGCTGTGGAAGGGGGTCAACCCCTGCAGCTCGTAGGCCAGAGCGGCACCGTCGGGGTTCTCCATGGGCTGGAGGACGAGGTTGACGCGGGACAGGAAGTCGGCCGTGGCTTTGTCGCGGCCGAGAAGCTCGGCCAGCTTGAGGATATAGGTCGTCGAGGACACCTCGTTGGCGTGCTGGCGGCCGATGAGCAAGAGCGTCGGCTTCTGGGCGACGAGGCGGGGGATCGAGACGTAGGCGCCCAGGGGGCGGTAGGCCTCGATCACCGGAACATTCCGGCCTTCGTACGAGCGTCCGCCCGTCCAGGTCCGCAGCCCCGGCAGGACCGACAGGCTGCGTACCGCGGCTTCGACCATCTCGGGCGAGAGGATACGGGTGGTGTCGACGATGGGCAGAAGCGGCGCTGTCCCGGCCGGCGGGAGCGGAGGAGGCAAGGCGGCATCCGGAGTGTGGATGGGAAGGGTCTCCTCCTTGGCCATCCGTCCCCAGGCCAGGCGGAGGCGGAGCGAGCCGAGGCGGGGGTAGGCCAGGCCGTCGGCGAGCAGCCCCTTGCCCGCCAGATCCCGGTACGAGGCGGCCAGATCGATCAAGGCCAGGTAATCAGCCTCGCGCTCGAGCTCCAGGTCCACCGCGATCTCGTCGACTCTCTCCTCCAGGCCGTCATAGATCAGCCAGGGGATAAGGACGGGTTTGGCTTTAAAGGCCGGGAAGGTGAGTCGTAGCGAGGCCTCCTCGCGCCCGGCTTCCTTCCACTTCAGCTCGATCTGGGGGGTCGTTCCGGCCCAGTCCTCGAACGTGGCCTTGACCCGCGGCGCCTGGCCTTCGGTCGAGGCGTGGATAACGGGAAGGACGTTGCCGGGGGCGGAGATCCTCTGGGTGTCCTCCGGCAGCACGGCTTCGTCGACGTCGAGCTCGATCAGGCCCCGCAGAAAGTCCAGGGTGTCGAAGTAGACTTCGTCGTGCATGGCTTCCAGCGAGGAGACCATCTCCTCATCCAGCCCGAGCCGGAAGTCGGGCTCGCTGGCCCAGATTTCGAGCTTGATCTGCTTGAAGAAAGGCTGCTTGCTGAAGGACGGCGTGCGGCCGGTCTTGGCCAGGATCTGGGCTTGGACGGGGGCCAGGACTTCGTCCTGGTAGTAGCGCCAGATCTCCTCCAGGTCCGAGGGCAGCGGGGTGTCGAGAAGCGGCCGGCCCGACCGTTGGATCCGGACCCAGCCCGTGGTCAGGGTTACGTCGCCCCATTCGGGCATCGTTCTCAAGTAAGGTTGGACGGCTGTGCGGGGCGCGAAGCGCTGTTCGAAGAGAACCGCGTTCTTGGCGTCGAGGGCCGTGACCGCGTAGATCGAGTCCGGCTCGGGATCGATTTCGAAGCGGATCTTGTCGAGCGGCAGGCCGAGGTCGCGGGCCAGGATTTCGTCGGCCGGATAGAGCTCCTGAAGCCAGCGGGAAGGCTCGGAATAGAAGCGCTTGGGCTTGCGGAAGTCGTCCTGAACCTCCGCGAAGCGGATGACGATCTGGGCGGCGCCCTTTCCCTTGAGAGCCGGGGCCACGACTTCGGTCAGCCAGAAGAATCCCTGCTTATAGGAGGACGAAACGTCCACCTCGGCCGGGAGCTTGAGCTCCTCCCGGCACAGGGTTTCAATCCTCTGCTTCAGGCCCCGTCGGACTTCGGGAGACTCGGAAACCCCCAGGCTGATCAACAGGGGTGCGGCCGTCGCTTCCGCGCCCCCGGCGTCCTTGAGCGCGGCCCGGACGGCCTCGACGGCACGCTCGCCCTCCCAGGCGAAAGTCCGCTCCTTCTCGAAGACGCGGCGGCCTTCGGTCAGGGTGGTCAGCCGGGTTGCCGTTTCGGCGGGCTTGAGCGCGTCCAGCATCCGGCGAACCTCCTCCTCGAAGCGGGGATTGGGCTTGGGCAGGGCGATCTCCGCCCGCAGGCTCTCGAGGGACCGGTCCTTGAGGCCTTCCAGCGCTTTGGCCAAGGCCGGCAGGAGCCGGGCCTCGGCGGCGCCGCGCTCGCCCTTCAGGAAGCGCTCGATGTCGGCCGGAACGTCCCCGACCTGAGGGCGCCCCGGGCCGTACCCCTCGAAGCAGGGGAACGACCGGCCCAGATACTCGAGCGTCTTGTCCAATCCGATGCCGTCCCCGCCCAGGACGGCCAGCGCGCTCGACTTGTTGAACGCCGCGGGAACCGTCCCCGCCCAGCCCTTGCCGGCCGCCACGGGGGGAGGCGAAAGCTTCCCGATGCGCAGGAGCTCCTGGGTCAGCGTATTGGCGCCGACGAGGACGGGGGCTACGAGCGAGCGGCGGTTTTCGATTTCCCTGTCCAGGGCGACGATGGGAAAGGTCGCCCCGGCCGTTCCCAAGACGAGCCGGGAGACAAGCGAGGCGACACCCGCCGGGGGGGCTAGGGAGGGGATGACGACCCGGCTGTCCATACCGTCCGGCAGGCCGTCGCGGTCGGCATCCGTGTAGACGCCCTTCAACCCGAACAGCCCGGTCAGGTCGAAATCCCGGCCGGCGCCGTCGGCCCGGGCCGTGTCCTTGAACGAGGGCGTCAGCATGCGCTTGGGCCGTCCGGACCGCGGCAGGGTCGACGGCAAGGCGGTCTTGCCGAAGCGCAGGAGGACGGTCAGTTGCGCGCAGCCGGGGTACGACAGGACCTCGGTCTTTTGGCCGCGCTGATGGGCCAGGCCGAGACCGGCGAAGGCTTTGGCGGCCGTCTCGAGGTCGTCCTCGTCGGTCAGGAAGACTTCGACGGTCAGGTTCATGACCTCGCCGGCGTTGAAGGCCAGCTTGCCGGCCGCGGCCCCTTTTAGGGCCGGGGGGAACTCGTACTGAACCGACTTGATGACGGACCTCTGCAGGGTGATGCCTTCGTCGGCCAGAAACTGGTCGACGTCCTTTTCCAGGCCGGCATAGGTATGCCCCTCCCGGCGTCCCCAGATGTCCCAGAGGAACGGCCAGCGCAGGAAGAAGGCGCGGGCCGTCAGAAGCAGCGCCTCGTCGGAGGAGGCGATGACGAAGACGCCGCTCTGGAGCTTGGAGGCGAAGACCGAGACGAAGCCCTGGTTGGGACCCAGCGGCGGTGCCTCGAGGTCGCCGCTCCGGAGCGCGTCGCGGAGCCACTTGACGTTCGTACCGAGGAGGACGATGTTGTCCAGCTTCTCGATCCGGCCGGCTTCCGACTCCCTCTTGATCAGGTCGAAGTCCTGGGCCAGGCTGTCGAAGCCGGCCCGGGCGGCGATGTCGGCCGCGGCCGCCAGCTCCGCCGCGCCCGGCGTCTCCGGCAGGATGATGCGCAGCCCGATCTTGTCCGGCAGCAGATCGCCGTCGGTGTCCTTGATCGCGCGGCCGGGGAGCAGGACATGGGACAGGCTTTGAATGTCGGCCGCCGAGGGCGAGGCTGCGACCAGCAAAAGCAGGAAGGCGATGGCGCGGATCTTCATGGGTCTTCCTTTGCGGTTAACGAGAGGGGATTATAGTCCCGGACCGCCCCGACCGACAATCTTGACGCCGAGCCCCGATGGAGCTAGAGTCGAGAGAGGCTGCACAAGGAGGATCCCATGATCAAGGCATTCAAGGAGTTCATCCAGAAGGGCAACGTCCTGGACATGGCCGTCGGCTTCATCATGGGCGCCGCTTTCGGCAAGGTCGTATCCTCGCTGATCAACGACGTCCTGATGCCCCCCCTCGGCATGCTCCTGGGCAAGGTCGACTTCGCCGGCCTCTACATCAACCTTTCGGGCGAGCCTTTCGAGAGCCTGGCCGCGGCCAAGGCGGCCGGGACGCCCACGATCAGCTACGGCCTCTTCATCAACACGCTCCTGGAGTTCCTGATCGTGGCTCTCTCGGTCTTCCTGCTCGTCAAGTGGATCAATGCCTTCCGGCGGCGTCCCGCGGCCGTCCCGGCCGCGCCGACGACGAAGGAATGTCCCTACTGCCTGTCCGCCGTTCCTCTCAAGGCCGTCCGCTGCCCCTTCTGCACCTCGGAGCTGAAATAGGCGAACGCGTCGCGCCCGGTCAGCGGGCTCGGCGGGGAAACCAGGGGACGAAGGCATTAGTCCGGGCGGCGTAGGCCTCGAACTCGGGGTTGCCCTTGTGCTTCTTCTCGAGCAGGGGGACGCCAGAGACGAAGCGCAGAAGCAGGGTGATGACGATCGGGCTGACGACGCCGCGCCAACCGCCCGGCACGGACACCCCGATGAGGAAGATACCCCACCACTGAACGGCTTCGCCGAAATAGTTCGGATGGCGGCTCAGACGCCACAGCCCCGTCTGCAGGAAGCGGCCGCTTCGCGCGGGGGAGCGCCGGAAGCGCATGAGCTGTGCGTCGGATGCGGCTTCGATCGCAAAGCCCAGCCCCCAAAGGACCGTCCCCGCGGCATCGAAGCCCGTCCAGGGCGCGGCAGGGGCGGCGTGGACGATCGGCAGGGGCAGGGCGATGAGCAGGAGGAATCCGCCCTGCAGCAGGAAGACTTGGAGATAGCTGCGCAGGACGAACCAGCGGCCCCATTGCCGCCGCCAGGCCGCGTAGCGAAAATCCTCGCCGCGCCCCTTGGCCCGGCGCGCGATGTGGAGAGCCAGACGGCCGCCCCAGAGCAGGACCAGCATGGACATCAGTCCTTGCCGCAGCGTGGGGGCGGGAGGGAGCAGCAGGTGAAGCACCGCCACGAGGACGAAGCCCGGACCCCAGGCGATGTCGGCGATGGAGTTGTCCTTGCGGATGAGGGCCAGGACGAACAGGACGGTCATGTACCCGAGGACGACGGAAGCCGTCAACGCGGGCCAGGCCATGGCGTACCCCTATTCCATCAGGATGGCGACAGCCACCGCGCCGACGCCGCTGTGGACGCCGATGACGGGGGAGACGTCCATGACGTAGGCGGGCGGGCGGCCGAGCATTTCCGTCAGCTTGGCTTCATATTCCTTGACCCGGTCCGGGTTCTTGGCGTGGACCAGGGCAAAGTTCCATACCCGGCCCCGGTCCGCCAGGCCTTTGACACGGGCCAGGATCTTGGTCATGTTGCCCCTGCGGTTGAAGGACTTGCCCGCGTGGACGGCCTTGCCGTTCTCGTCGATGGCCAGGATCGGCTTGATGCCCAGGGCCCGGGCCAGCAGGCCCTTGACGGCGCCGACGCGGCCGCCGCGGACGAAGTACTTCAGGGTCAGGACATCGACGAAGATATGGGTCTTGGGAACCCAGGACCCGACCTGGCGCACGATCTCCTCGTGCGGGTACCCGGCCAGGGCCAGCTCCGAGGCCCGCAGGACGAGTAACCCCTCTCCGGCCGAGATCGAGTTCGAATCGATGACGTCGATGCGCTTGCCGGGGACGGTCTCGGCGGCTTTGAGGAAGGCATCGTGGGTCCCCGACAGTCCGTGGGACAGGGTGATGGCCACGACCGAGTCGTAATGGCCGGCCAGGTAGGACAGGGCGTTCTGAAAAGACTTGAGAGCGGGGACCGACGACTTGGGGTGCTCCGGCTCGGTATCGAGCAGGTCGTAGAACCGGTCCGCCTGGATGGTCAGCTTATCCAGGAACAGCTGCTTGCCCCAGGAGATGTTCATCGGGACGAAATGGATCTGGCGCTCGTCCATCACGTCACCGGGCACGTCGCAGGCCGAGTCCGTGACGATGGCCACCCGCGACTTGGGCGCCCAGGCGGCCTCATACTGCTTGCGCATGTCGTCGACCTTGATCTGGGCGATGCTGCCCTGATCCTTGAGCTCATAAAAGAGCTCGGAGGGCGCGTTGGTGTGGACGTGGATCCGGATGCGCTCCTCCGAGCCGGCCACGACGGCCGAGTCGCCGTAGCGCTGGACGATCGCCCGGATGGCCGGGGCATCAAGCGCCTCGCCGGTGAGGAGGGCCTCGGAGCAGTAGCGGTTGTGGAGCGACTTGTCGCGTGAAGGCGTCTTGATCTCCTCGGGCGCCCACTCCAGCTCGGTCTTCCGGACGCGCAGGATGTGGCCCTTCTGGATGAAGAGGAGGATGCCCTCCAGGAAGTCGACGAAGCCCTTGGCCCCGGCGTCCACGACCCCGGCCTTGGCCAGCACGGCCAGCTTCTTGGGCGTGTCGCGCAGCGATGCGTGGGCGGCCTGGAGGGTATCCGCAAAGAGCTCCTCGAAATCGGCGGTGTGGAGGCGGCGCTGATAGACCGCCTCCGCCCAGTCGCGGATGACCGTGATCATGGTCCCCTCGACCGGGTGGAGGATGGCTTGGGCGGCGTGCTGGGCGGCCCGCCGGACGGACTCCCCGAAGGCCTTGGTCGTCAACATCCACTCGTGGCCGACTTCCTTGCTTAGGCCGTACAGGAATTGGGCCAGGATGAGGCCGGAATTGCCCTGGGCGCCGTAGAGAGCGGCGTTGGCGATGGACTTCAGCGTTTCGCGGACGGAGCGCTTGACCTCCGCGCCGTCGGCGATGGCCCGGAAGGTGGAGGCCAGGTTCGTCCCGGTGTCTCCGTCGGGGACCGGGAAGACGTTGATCCGGTTGAGGTAGTCCTGATCGTGGATGACCGCGTTACCGCCCGCCAGGAAGGCGTAGTAGAGCCGGCTGCCGTTGAGGTAGCGGATCTTGAGCTTCATCTTCTTCATCGTTGGCCTTGTCCGTCGCGAGACACGCGGTCCCCGCTGATGGGAGGGATTCGGGCTCCGCCGCGGAGGCGTCTTATTATAGCCTATCGTGGGGGATAGGCAAGGTCAGCGGACGATGAAGCGCCGGCCTCCGCTCTCGATGATCCGCATCGGGATCTCATAGATGCTCTCGAGCAGCGCCTCGGTCAGGATTTCGTCCGGCGGACCCTGCGCGGCCACGGTCCCGGCCTTGAGGAAGACCAGGGCGTCCGCGTAGCGGGCCGCTATATCCAGGTTGTGCAGGGTCAGCAGGACGGTCTTGCCGCTTCCGTCCACCAGGCGCCGCAGGAGCTCGAGAACGCCCGACTCGTGGCGCGGGTCGAGGAAGGTCGTGGGCTCGTCCAGGATGAGGACGGGAGTCTCCTGGGCCAGGGCCCGGGCGATGAGGATCAAGCGGCGCTCGCCGCTGCTCATCTCGAAATAGGGCCGGTCGGCGTATTCCGGCAGGCCGACAAAGGCCAGAGCTTCAGCGGCTCGGGCGACATCGGCCGCGGCGGGTGAGGCGAACAGGCCCAGGTAGGGAGCCCGGCCCATGAGGATGAAGTCGCGCACGGCATAATTGAAGGCCGAGGCCTGCTCCTGCGGGACGAAGGCCAGCCGCCGGGCGCGGGCGGCCGGGGCCAGGGCGGCCATGTCCCGGCCCTCCAGCCGGATCGTTCCCGGCGGGGACGGCAGGAGCCCGGCCAGGCATTTGAGCAGGGTCGTCTTGCCCGCGCCGTTGGGGCCGACGATGGCCGTCAGCCGGCCGGCTTCGACGGATAGCGCCGGGACGTCGAGCCTGAAGCGCGGACGGAAAAAGCGCAGGCCTCGAACGTCGAAGCTCACGGCCACACCTTGGATGACCGGCGAAGGAGCAGGATGAACAGTGGAATGCCGATGATGGAGGTGAAGATGCCGACCGGGACTTCGAAGGAAGCCAGGCTGCGGGTCACGTCGTCGGCGATCAGGAGGAAGCTGGCCCCCAGGGCGGCTGAGAGCGGGATGACGCGGCGGTTTTCCACCCCCGCGATCATCCGGACGAGATGGGGGACGATCAGGCCGATCCAGCCGATGATGCCCGCCACCGAGGTCGCTGCCGCGGTGATCAGGGTGGCCAGGAAGACGACCAGGAGCTTTTCCCGCCCCAGGTTGACGCCCAGGGAGCGGGCCTCATCGTCGGCCAGCGAGAGGACGTTCAAGCGCCAGCGCAGGCCGATCAGGGTAAGTCCGCCGCCCAGGATGAGGGGAAGGGACAAGGCCAGCTGCGACCAGCCGGGCAGCCCGAGGTTGCCCATCAGCCAGTAGAAAAGGGATTGCAGGGCGTAGGGGCTGGCAAAGAACTCGACCAGGGAAAGGAGTGCGGTGAAGAACGACGAGACGATGACGCCCGTCAGGAGAAGAGAGACGGTCGGCGATTCCGACCTGCGGGCGATGCCCAGGACGAGCAGGACCGCGACGACCGCGAAGCCGAAAGCCAGCAGCTGGGGCGGGAAGGCGGGCAGGAAGACGAGAGAAAGGGCCGCGCCGAACGCGGAGCCCGAGGAGATGCCCAGGATATACTCGTTGACCAGGGGATTCTTGAACAGAGCCTGCAGGGCGGCGCCCGAGACCGACAGGGCGGCGCCGACGGCGAGGGCCAGGAGAATGCGGGGCAGACGGATGCCGTAGACGATCCCCGGTAGATCGGTACCCTGCCAGGCCGGGACGAGGGGCGAAAGCAGGGCCTTGAAAAGGTTGGGGATCGAGATCGGGTAAGCGCCCAGGCAGAGGGACGCGGCAAACAGAACCAGGGGCAGAATATAGATCGCCGTCCGGATCAGCCGCCCTTTATCGTGCATTGTCCCACTCCCGGCAGCCGAGGAGGTCGGCCAAAGCCGTGAACAAGCCGTCCCTTCCGTAGACGCCGCGAAAGATTTCGTTGCCGGCCCTCTCGAGGTCGAAGTCGGGAAAGAGCTCGGGGTGGAAGAGAGCCGCCAGGTATTCCGTCTCGAGCAGGACTTGGGCCGGGTCCCACCAGTTCCAGAATCCGAACGTGTAACGGACGTGGTTCTCACGGACAGCCTTGGCGAAGCGGAAGCGGGGATCGGTCCGTATGCCTTCCGTCGTCACCCGACGCTCCGCCGGCGGGTAATTACCGTGGACCAGGATGAACTCCGGATTCCAGGCCAGGATCCTCTCCAGGCCGACGCCGGCAATGATTGTGCCGGGGAAGGAGGCCAGCATCCCCGCGGCGACATTCGTCCCTCCCGCCGCCTCGACCGGCTCGTAGGCGATCGGAGTCCGGGTTTCCACCCCCCAGAAAGCCATGTAGACGCGGGGCAGGCGGCTTGGATCCAGTCCATCCGTACGGCGCCGGATCGGGCCGAGCCGGTCGTCCATGATCCGCAGGAGCTCGGCCGCCCGCTCCTCGCGTCCCAGGATCGAGCCGAGAAGCCGGATCTCCTCCCGCAGGCGGTCGAACTTGCCGAGCGAGGAGAGGGCCACGGTGGGGACGCCGGTCTTCGTCTCCAGCGAACGGACGACACGGGCGTCCTCAGGGGCCCCGAAGATCACGTCGGGCGCGAGGCGGACGACGGTCTCCAGGTTGACGTTGTAGTCGGCCCGCGAGACGAGCGGCAGGCGGTCGAGGGCGGGGAAGACGATCCGGAACAGGGCGTCGTGGCTGCGGAGGAAATGGTCGATGCCGACGAGCCGGTCCCCGGCGCCGAGGGCCACCACGAGCCGGGTGATTTCCGGCTGCAGCGAGAGGACGCGGCGGACATGGGACGGGATCGCAACCGAACGGCCCAGGTTGTCTACCACGACGCGGCGGGACGGCTGCGGCGCTCCCGCGGCGGCAAGGAGACCGGCCGTGCATGCGGCGAAGGCGAAGGCGGTGAGCAGGCGTGACCGGTACATGGGGAGGCCTATTATAGGGGAATTCCCGGCTTGAGGCGAGGCAGAGCGCGGCGGCACGGCCGATATGGTATCATCCGGCCGTGCGCCTGAAAGCCGTCCTGCTCATAGGCCCGACCGGGTCGGGGAAAACCCCTCTGGGCGAGCTGTGGCAGCTTCGCGGGCTGGCCGGCCGCCGCTGCCATCATTTCGATTTCGGGGAGCGTCTGCGCCGGGCAGCCGAGACGGGAGGAGGCTGTGAGCCGGTCGAACACGAAACCATTCGCCGGGTTCTCCGCACGGGTACTCTTCTCGAGGACGCCGAATTCCCCATAGCCTTGAAAATCCTGGATGGCTTCTGGGCCGGCCGGGCCGCGGGGGAAGCCGACATCCTGATCCTCAACGGCCTGCCGAGGCACGCCGGACAGGCTACGGCCATGGCCGGGCGCACGGACATCCGGGCCGTTGTCCGCCTGACGGCCGATCCGGCCGTCATCCGGGCCCGAATCGGAGGCAATGCGGGAGGGGACAGGGCGGGACGCTGCGACGACGATCCGGCTGCGGTCGCGGCTCGGCTGGCGGTTTATGAGGCGCGCACCAAGCCGATCGAGGATGTCTATGCCCGCGCCGGCGTGCCGATCCTGGCCCTGGAGGTCGGTTCTCTCATGACGGCGGAGGAGATGGACGCATCCGTCCGGCCCCGGCTGACGCCCTGGATCGTCTGAGCCGCGGCCAGGGCCGGCCGTTGACCGCGGTCTGGTTTTAACGGACAATAATTAGTTGCCTTGAACGCGGAGCTATCATCATGAACATCCATAGATTGGATCGTCTTTTCCGGCCCAAGCGCATCGCCCTGATCGGCGTCACCCCCAACCCCAGGAGCGTCGGCGGGAAGATCCTGGCGAATCTGGTTATGGGCGGCTTTCCGGGAGTGGTCCACCCCGTCAACCCGGCCCACGAGGCGGTCATGGGCATCCATTGCCGGGCTTCCCTGGCCGATCTCCCCGGGGTTCCGGACCTGGGTGTGATCTGCGGCCCGGCGGCCGAGGCGCCGGATTGGGTTCGCGCCAGCGGCCGGGCCGGAGTCGGAGGGCTGGTCATCGTTTCGGCCGGGTTCCGCGAGACCGGGGCATCCGGCGCCGGGCTCGAGGAAGCCGTGCGGCGCGAGGCCGCGGCCTTCCCGAGCCTGCGGATCCTGGGACCCAACTGCCTGGGCTACATCTCGCCCGGGCGGCGCTTGAACGTCAGCTTCGCCGCGGCGATGCCCCGGCTCGGGAACGTCGCCTTCATCTCCCAATCCGGCGCCTTGGGCACATCCGTCCTCGACTGGGCCGCGCAGGAAAGGCTCGGCTTCTCCCACTTCGTCTCGCTGGGCAACGCCCTGGACGTCGGCTTCGCCGAGCTGATCGATTACTTCGGCGAGGACGAAGGGACGCGGGCCATCCTCCTCTATATCGAGTCCGTCCGCAACGCCCGCCGCTTCATGACCGCGGCCAGGGCCTTCGCCCGCACCAAACCGATCATCGTCTACAAGTCCGGCCGTTATCCCGAGTCGGCCGAGGCGGCGGCCTCCCATACCGGCGCCCTGGCCTCCGAGGACGCCGTTTACGACGCGGCCTTCCGCCGGGCCGGCATGGTCCGCGTGGCGGACATCGGCGGCGTCTTCGATGCGGCCGAGCTGCTGGCCCGGCCCAAGCCGCCGCGCGGCGACCGGCTGGCGATCCTGACCAATGCCGGCGGGCCCGGGGTCATGGCTACGGACGCACTGATCGGCGCCCGGGGCCGCCTGGCCGTCCTCTCCCCGGCGACGCTGGCCTTTCTGGACGAAAGCCTCCCGCCCGCCTGGTCGCGCCGCAATCCGGTCGACATCCTGGGCGACGCGCATTCCAAGCGGCTGGCCAAGGCGGCCCGGGCCATCCTCGAAGACCCCGAGGTCGACGCCCTGCTTGTGATCGTCACTCCCCAAGCCATGACCAACCCGACGGCCATGGCCAAGGAGGCGGTGGCGGCGGCGGCCGGGTCGGGCAAGACCGTCCTGGCGGCCTGGATGGGCGGAGCGGCCGTGGCTGAAGGCATCGGTATCCTGAATGAGGCCGGCGTGCCGACCTACGCCAATCCCGAGCAGGCCGTGCGGGCCTTCATGACGCTGGTCGCCTACGCCCGAAATCTGGAGATCCTCTACGAGACGCCCAAGGACGTGCCGGTGGAACTTCCCATCGACTCCGCGTCGCTGCGGCAGCGCTTCCGGCCGATCCTGCGGGCGGCCACGGGTTTCCTGTCCGAGGCGGAATCCAAGGCTCTTCTGCGGGCCTTCGGCATCGCGGTCGCCGAGCCGGTACCGGCTTCGACCGATGCCGATGCCGTCAGGGCCGCGGATGCCGCCGGATACCCGGTGGTCCTGAAAATCGATTCGCCGGACATAAGCCACAAGACCGACGTTGGCGGCGTCGTCCTGGACCTGGCCGACGCGGCGGCGGTCCGGGCCGCCTTCGCCCGGGTCATAGCGGCGGCCTCAAAGGCCCGGCCCGAGGCGCGCCTACGAGGCGTCACCGTGCAGCCCATGATTCGGAACCGGGACGGCCTCGAGCTGATTCTCGGGGCCAAGAAGGACCCCGTCTTCGGCTCCGTCCTCATGGTCGGGTTGGGGGGGACGGCGGCTGAGCTGTTCGGCGACAAGTCCCTGGAGTTCCCGCCCCTCAACGAGCGTCTGGCCCGCGGCATGCTCGAGCCGCTTCGCTCCTGGCCGCTCCTCGATGGATACCGGGGACGTCCCCGGCTGGCCGTCGACACGCTCGTCGAAGTCATGATTCGCCTGTCCTACATGATCGCCGAGTTTCCCGAGATCGTCGAGCTGGACGTGAATCCCGTCCTGGTCACGACGGAAGGGGTGACGGCGCTGGACGCCCGGATCCTCGTCGGCCCGGTCCAGGACGGGGCCTCCGCCTACGGGCACCTGGCCTTACGGCCATATCCGGAAGACATGGTCCGCCGGGTCGTCCTGCCCGACGGGAGCCCTTGCCTGCTGCGCCCGATCAAGCCCGAGGACGAGCCTCTCTGGCTGGAGCTCCTCGGCCGCTGCTCGAAGGATTCGATCTACATGCGCTTTCGCGGCTTCCCGGCCTGGTCCAGCCACGAAACGGCGGTCCGCTACTGCTACATCGACTACGACCGGGAGATGGCCATCGTGGCCGAGGTCGAGGAGGAGGGGAGGCGCACGCTCCTCGGCATCGGGCGGCTGGCCGCGGATCCGATGCGCGAATCGGCGGAGTACGCGGTACTGGTCGGCGACCCCTGGCAGGACCGCGGCCTGGGCGGGGTGCTGACCGATCACTGCCTGGCCATCGCCCATGGTTGGGGCCTGCGCCGGATTACGGCCGTGACGACGACGAATAACCCGCGCATGATCGCGGTCTTCGAGAAGCGGGGCTTCCGTCTTCGCGCCGACCCGGGCGACGAGCTGGCCGTCGAGGCCGAGCTCGACCTGGCCTGAGCCCGCTGAGGCTTTGACTTTTGATCCCGATTCCTTTTAAATACGCCCATGCGGCAGACAAAAATCTCCTTCCTCCTGTGCTTTTTCCTGATCGCCTCGGCGGCGGCGGCCCAAACGGAGTCCAAGCCCGTCTTCGGCATCACCTTCTCCGGCTTCGTCAAGACGGACTTGCTCTACGACTCGCGCCAGACGGTCAACGCCCGCGAGGGCCACTTTCTGATCTTTCCCAAGGGCGAGTCCCTGGACAAGGAAGGGCATGACCTGAACGCGGTGCCGAGCTTCCATATGCTCTCGGTCCAGACCCGGCTGCTGGGCCGGATCACGGGGCCCGACGCCTTCGGGGCCAAGACCTCCGGCCTGGTCGAGACGGAGTTCTTCGGGACGTCGGACGCCGACATCAACGGCTTCCGGCTCCGCCATGCCTTCGTCAAGCTGAACTGGGCCAAAACCGAGCTCATGATCGGCCAGTTCTGGCATCCCATGTTCGTCACCGAAAGCTTCCCCGAGACCGTGTCCTTCAACACGGGCGTCCCGTTCCAGCCGTTCAACCGCGCTCCCCAGGTCCGGCTGACCAAGGCTCTCGGGCGCTGGAGTCTGGCCGCCGCGGCCTTGGCCCAAAGGGATTTCCCGTCCACCGGGCCCGAGGGGGCCTCGACCGTTTACGCCCGCAACGGCCTCGTCCCCGAGTTCAACCTCAAGCTCCAATACGCCGTCAAGAACGAGACGTCCGGCACGGAGCTTCTTTTGGGGATCGGGGGCGACGTCCTGACCCTGAGGCCGCGTACGGCGACGGCGGCCGGCTATGCCACGGATACGACCGTGACCAGCACGGCCGGGATGGCCTTTTTGCGGGTCAAGACCAAGGAGCTGACCTTCAAGGCTGAGGCCGTATACGGCGGCAATCTGCATCACCTGACGATGGCGGGCGGCTATGCCGTCGAGTCCGTCACCGATGCCGTCCGAGGATTCGTCGCCTATGCGCCCCTGCAAACGGTCACCGCCTGGACGGAGCTGATGAGTAACGGAACGTCGTTCCAGGCCGGAATTTTCGCCGGCTATTCCAAGAACCTCGGCGCCGGAAGCGATCTGGCCGGGCCGATTTACGCCCGCGGCGGGGATATCGACCGCCTGGCCAGGGTTTCGCCCAGGCTGGTCTTCAACTCGGGCAAAGCCCGCTTCGCGGTCGAGTGCGAATGGACGGGCGCCTGGTACGGCACGCCGCGAGCGGACGGCACGGTCGGCGGGACGAAGCTCGTCTCGAATCTCCGGCTTCTGGGAGCGGTCTACCTGTTCTTCTGAACAGCGCCGCGATCAGGCTGAGCCGAGAAAATCGAAGCTGATCTTCTTCTGAAGATTGCCCATCTGGGCGAACGCCTGCCGGAGCAGGGTCTCCTCGAGGCTGGTCAGCTCCGACGCCTCGAGCTCGTTATCGGGAGGGCGTCCCTGTTCGGCACAGCGGGCCTGGTGGCCGAGCCGCAGTCCCATGAGCTGGTCATACACCTGGCCCGCCTCCTCGAACAACGACTCCTTGATCATCCCGATCTCCATGAGAGCCCGCAAACGGTCCAGGGTATGGGTCTCCGGGATGCCGTTCTTGAAGGCATAGAGGCGGGCGAAGTTGACCACGGGCATCATGGCGTCCTTCATGTTCAAGGTGCGGCCGCCCGGGCGGGGAATCTTGTATTGCAGCGCATACTGGGCGTAGTGCAGGAGGAAGGGCGGCTCCTGGGCCAGGCGGGCATCGATTCTCCGCCGCAGCTCCAGGGCCAGCGACTTGTCGCCGACCACAGTCCGAAAGTCGAAGAAGACCTGCAGCCCGAGGATGTCTTCGGGCTCGGCCGAGGCCAGCCAGCCGTCGAAGGTCGCGGACCAGACCCGCAGCGGCTGGCGCCAGCGGGGGTTTTCGGTCATGACCTTGCCCGGACAGCGCGGATATCCGGCCTGGGCCAAGCCCTCGGTCACGGCGTCCCCCAGCCCGGCGAAATAGGCGGATACGGCCGGCTCGAGAGCCGGTTCGAAATCCTCCAGGATCAAGGCGTGGTCCTGGTCGGTGGCCAGGGTCTGTTCCTCCCGGCCCTGTGAGCCGAGGGCCAGGAAGGCGAAGCCGACGGGGGGCGGACCGAGCCGCGCTCCGGCCAGCTCGATCAGACGGGCGGCCGCGGCGTCGGAGACGGCGGTTACGGCCCGGGTCACGTTGCGGGCCTTGGCCCCGCCCTCGACCAGGGCCCCGACGATCTTGGCCAAGGGACGCCGTGCTTCGGCCACGGCTTCCACCGAGCGGGCACCGCGGATCTCCTGGGTCATGACGGCGGGCGAGAAGCGGTGGAAGAGAAGCAGGTCCCGGTTGCGGAGAATCCCCACCACCCGGCCGTTGTCGTCCCGGACGAGGAGATGATCGACACTCCTTTCGCGCATGGCCAAGATGGCCTCATAGACCAGGGCATTCTGCCCGATGGTGACGAGGGGCGAGCTCATGATCTCGTGGACCGGCCGGTCGGACGCCTTGCCTTCGGCCACCAGCCGGGCTCGGATGTCGCGGTCGGTCAGGATGCCGACGGCCTCGCTGTCGGCCATGATGACCGCGGCGCTGGCCTCGACGGCGGTCATCCTGGCCGCGACGGCGCCGACCGTTTGCCGCAGCTCGCAGAAGAGCGGCGGGGCGGCGCAGGCGGCGATGGGCTCGTGCAGAAAGAGCAGCGACGCCTGCAGCTCGCCGATCAGGTTCTGGTTCTCCATGTCCCGCCGCGACGGGGGGCGCCTCTCGCCGCCGAGGTCGCGGACGGAAAGGACCAGAGCTTCTCGGCCGCCGAAGGTCACCTTGGCCGAAGCCAATCCGACATCGACGAGCTGACCGTTCCTGCGGCGCAGCTTGGCCGGGCCCGAGGCCGAGGCCGGGTCATTGACGACGTCCCGGTCGCCGGCCAAGAGGTCGGCCAGCTCCAGGAGGGAAAGCTCCTCGGGCCGATAGCCGAGCAGGTCAAGCAGTGCGGAGTTGGCGAAGGCGGGGCGCCCATCGACGACGACCAGGGTCCCCTCCGTTCCGGACTCGACCAGAGCCCGGTATTTTTCGTGCGATTCGCGGAGCTCCTCCTCGGCCCGTTCGCGGATCCTCTCGATCCGCAGGCTCTGCCCGGCGACGAAGACGAGCAGGAGTCCGCACAGGCCGGCGATGGCCAGGGCCACCCGGATGAGCCGCGCGGCCATGGCCCGGATCTCGGCCCGGACGTCGTCCAGGTAGAGGCCGGTCGAGACGATCCAGCCCCAGGGCTCGAACTTCTTGATGAAGGACTGCTTGGGTGCCAGCCGGTCGGGGTTGTCCTTCCACTGCCAGACGTACTCCACGTAGGCTTCCGGCCGGTCGGCCAGGACGCGGACGAACTCGACGAAGATGGGCACGCCTCTCGGGTCCTTGAACGTGTTCAGGTCGCCGCCCTCCAGGTCGGTCCGGTAAGGATGCATGATCATCCGGGGCTGGAGATCCTGGATCCAGAAATAGTCCTTGCCCTCGGCCCCGTAGCGAAGGTTGCGGACCCGATCGGCCGCGGCGCGCTGGGCCTCCGGAAGGGTGAGGCGCCCTTCCCGCGCGTCCGTGTCGTACTCGGACAGAATACTGAAGGCGATGTTGGTCAGCTCGCGGATCATGTCACGCTTGCGCTCGAGAAGGCGGCTCTCGAAAGAGGGGATGAAGACTCCGAAAAGAGCGGCCGCGAAAAGCCCGACCGCGAGCAGCGTCGGCATGAGGATGCGAAGGACGAAGGACCGCCAGCGGAAACGGGGGAGGGGCCGGCGCAGGATGATCGGCCGCTCGGGCGTCAACGGCCCCTCGCCCGATTGGCGCAGCAAGGCGTCCCGCAGCCGGCGCCAGCGGTCGGCCGGAATCTCGACGTAGAAGTTGGGCGAGCCGGGGCCGGTCGGGCCGTGATAATCGCTTCCGGCCGAGGCCAACAGGCCGTATCGATCGGCCAGGGCGGCCAGCTCCTCGCGGCGGGCGGGCGCGTAGGGATCGTAATAGGCCTCCAAGCCGTCCAGCCCCGCGTCTTTGAGGGCCAGGAGGAGGGGTTCGAGCGTGTCGGCGGCGGCCGCCGCGTCGGGATCGAGGGGATGGGCCCAAAAAGCCAGGCCCCCCGCTTCGTGGATGGCCCGGATGGCCGCGACCGCGGTGGGGACGGAAGGCGAAGCGGCGTCGATCCCGTGCTCCGCGGCCCGCGGTCCGCCGAGCGGCGAGCGATGGGTTTGGCGCTTGGGGGCGGCCGGCCTTCCCAGGATGGCGGTCAAGGCGGGGGAGGCGGGATCGAATCCATAGCCGAGGAGGTGGATTTCGGACCCGGTTCCGGCCAGAACCGTCAGCTCGATGCCGGTCAGGCAGGCCACGGATCGGCGGGCCAGGGCTTGTCGGAAGGCCACCTGTCCCTGGAGGGTGTCATGATCCGTCAGGGCGGCGGCCCGGACCCCCGCGCCGGCCAATCGCTCGGCCAAGTCCTCGGGAGTCAGCTCGCCGTCGCTGAAGCTGCGAGTGGCAGTGAAGGTTGATCCGCAGCGTGTCGCTCAATCCGGCCTCGGGCGGTCTGCCCGGGCGAACCATACCATCCCCGCGGAAGCGCTGTCAACGACGGCGTCCGGGAACGAAAAAAGGCCTTGATTTTCCCGTTTGACGTGTGAGATAAAGGCTGGCGTTAACATGCCGGACCCTTCCCCCCGAGGGGGTGCGGATCGCGGCGACGATCGTGATGTGGTCACAAGGAGAATCGTTCATGCTTCATGCACCGGCGGCCCCGACGCGTCCGGACCCGGCTTTCGCCTACAAGCGCAGGCTGGGCGCCATCCTGTTCATCGTCTATGCGCTGATCTATGCGGGCTTTGTCGCCGTCAACCTCATCCGGCCCGTTTTGATGGAGAAAATCGTCCTGGGCGGCCTGAACCTGGCCGTCGTCTACGGCATGGGGCTGATCGTCTTCGCCCTGCTGCTGGCCCTGGTCTACAGCCGGGCCTGCGGCCGGCGCGAGAAGAGCGCCTCCCGGCCGACGGAAGGGAAGGCCTGACATGAACGTCCTCTCGGTCGTCCTCTTCGTCTTCTTCGTCTCCTCGGTGCTGGGGCTGTCCTTCTACTTTTCCAGCCGGGCCAAGTCGGCCAGCGGCTACTATGCCGCCGGCGGACGCATCCACTGGGGTGTGAACGGCATCGCCTTCGCCGGCGACTACCTCTCGGCCGCTTCCTTCCTGGGCATCTGCGGCATGATCGCCACCGCCGGGTACGACGGCTTCCTCTATTCCATCGGCTACCTGGCCGGCTGGATCGTGGCCCTGTTCATCGTGGCCGAGCCGCTCAAGCGCCTGGGCAAGTACACCTTCACCGACGCCCTGGACGCCAACTACAATCACCGCGGCATCAAGCTGATCGCCGCCATCAGCACCCTGCTCGTCTCGGTCTGCTACCTCATCCCGCAGATGGTCGGGGCCGGCGTGCTGGTCACGCCGCTGCTCGGCCTGCCCCATTACGTCGGCGTGATCATGGTCGGGCTTATCGTCATCACCATCGTGGCCACGGCCGGCATGACCTCGACGACCTACGTCCAGTTCATCAAGGGCGCCCTGCTCATCGTCTTCTCCACGGTCGTGGTCATCGTCGTGCTCTTCCGGGGGCTTACGACCGCGCCCGATCAGGGCGGGAGAGTGCCCTTCCGGGCCGTCGGTTCGCTGGAGGCGACCGAGGCCGCGGGGGCCATCGTACCCGCCGACCCGGCCTACGCGGTCGTCTCGGTCCATGAAGACAAGGCTTTGCGCTTGGTCAAGCTGGCCGGCCCGCAAGGGGAGGCCTGGTGGAAGGTCGAAGCCGCCGCCGAGGGAGGCTTGACCCTGCTCGAAACCCAGTCCGTGGTCAAGAAGGCCGATGGGACCTCGTGGACCAACGGCGCCCCAACCGGCAAGGACAACGAGCTTCGCCAGGGCGGCCATATGGAGGCCATCGCCGGCAAGACCGGCGCGGAGGCCAAGACGGGCCCCATCGGGCCCTTCAAGTTCCTCTCACTCATCGGCAATCCGGAGACCAAGATCCGGCAATGGAAGAGCGTCGCCTTCGATGAGGGCGGCGACAAGGTCACCGTCTACTACCCCGTCCTGACGCCCGGCAACAAGATTCTCCGGCCCGGCCTCAAGTTCAAGGTCGAGGGTTCGCCGCTCGACCGGATCGACTTCGCCTCGCTCATGCTGGCGCTGTTCCTGGGCACGGCCGCCCTGCCCCATATCCTGATCCGCTACTATACCGTGCCTTCGCCGGCCGCGGCCCGCAAGTCGACCATCGTGGCCATCGCCGGGATCGGGTTCTTCTACATTCTGACCCTGTTCATGGGCCTGGGAGCCATGACCAACGGGGTCATCAACCTGGCCGACGACAACATGTCGGCGCCCCTGCTGGCGCGCTCCTTCGGGACCTTCCTCTTTGCCATCATCTCGGCCATCGCCTTCGCCACGGTCCTGGGGACGGTCAGCGGGCTGATCATCGCCGCCTCGGGGGCCGTGGCCCACGACCTTCTCGACCGCTACGCCAAGGTCATCAAGAACGACAAGCAGAAGGTCTTTGTGGGCAAGGTCGTGGCCTTCGTCGTCGGTCTGATCGCCATCGGGCTGGGCATCCTGTTCAAAGGGGTCAACGTGACCTTCCTGGTCGGCTTGGCCTTCGCCGTGGCCGCCTCGGCCAACCTGCCGTCCATCGTCATGATGCTGTTCTGGAAGCGGACCACGGCCCGCGGCATCACCGCTTCGATCTTTGTCGGCGTCGTCTCGTCCATCGGTCTGATCCTCCTCTCGCCGACCATGTTCGAGCTCTACGGCAAGGAGGCCGCGGCGGCGCCGTTCCCGCTGCGCAACCCCGGCATCGTGACCATCCCGTTGAGCTTCCTGACCCTGGTTCTGGTCTCGCTCATGAGCAAGGCCAAGGACAAGTCCGAGCCTTCCGCCGTCAACTCCTGATCCGTCGGGGGATCGCCCGCTTGAGCGGGCGGTCCCCCCGGCTTTTCCCCAACGCCTTTTTCTCGCCGGTCACGGCCCGCTCGCCTTTTCCAGCGGCTCGTCTCGGCATCAGCCGCCGAAGCTGCGAATCCATCCCTTCTTCAGGGGGCGATGGGGATTTGACTGAAAGAAAGCGGTGCAGAGCGAAACTCGGGAGGAGCGGAGCGGGGAAACGGAAGGGGAAAGCCGGGCCGGACGGCAAGCCGCCCGGCCCGGAATGCGATTACATGCCGTAGCGGTCGATGATCTCCTGCTGGGTCTTGCCCAGGATGTCGAACTTCTTGCCGACCTTGATGAAGGCCTCCAGGGCCTTGTCGAGGTGATGCTTCTCGTGGCCGGCCGAGATCTGGGTCCGGATGCGGGCCTGGCTCTGGGGGACGACGGGGAAGAAGAAGCCGACCGCGTAGATGCCCTCGTCGTACAGGTCCCGGGAGAAGTCGCCGGCCAGCTTGGCGTTGAAGAGCATGACCGGGACGATCGGGGTGTCGCCCTCGTTCAGGACGAAGCCGGCCTGCTGCAGGCCCTTGCGCCAGTAGGCGGCGTTCCTCTCCAGCTTGTCGCGCCGCTCGGTCGAGGCCTTCAGGATCTCGAAGACCTTGAGGACGCCGGACACGACCATGGGGGCGATGGAGTTGGAGAAGAGGTAGGGCCGGGCTTTCTGGCGGCACATCTCGACCAGCTCCTTGCGGCCGGAGACGCAGCCGCCGGTCGCCCCGCCCAGGGCCTTGCCGAAGGTCGTGGTGATGACGTCGATCTTGCCCACGACGCCGTATTTCTCGTGCGTCCCGCGGCCGGTCTTGCCGATGAACCCGGAGGCGTGGGAATCGTCGACGAGCAGCATGGCGTCGTACTTTTCGCACAGGGCGACCATCTTGTCCAGCGGGGCGGTGTCGCCGTCCATGGAGAAGACGCCGTCGGTGATGACCAGGCGGAGGCGCCGGTCCTGGTGCATCTCCAGCTTCTGCTCCAGGTGGGCCATGTCGGCGTGCTTGAAGGTGTCCTGCATGGCGCTGCAGAGGCGGATGCCGTCGATGAGCGAGGCGTGGACCAGGCGGTCGGAGATCATGACGTCGTCCTTGGTCAGGATGGCCTCGAAGACGCCGGCGTTGGCGTCCATGCAGGAGGGGAAGAGGATCGTGTCCTCGGTGCCCAGGAACGCGGTCGTGATGCGCTCCAGCTCGCGGTGGATGTCCTGCGTGCCGCAGATGAAGCGGACCGAGGACATGCCGTAGCCGCGGCTGTCCAGGCCCTCGTGGGCCGCCTTGACCACCTCGGGGTGGCTGGACAGCCCGAGGTAGTTGTTGGCGCACATGTTGATGACCGGCTTGACCGAGGCGCCGGAGGGGAACTCGACCTCGATGTCGGCCGCCTGCGGGGAGTGGATGAACCGCTCCTGCTTGAACAGGCCGGCGTCCTTGAGGCCCTGCAGGGTGGTTTGGTAGAGGCTGCGGGTTTTGTCGTTGTAGGCCATGGGGGTTCCTTGCCCGTCCGGCGCGGCTCCCCGCCCGAGCCGTCCCGGGGGGCGGCGCCGAGGAGCCTATCCGGAGAACGGGATCAGGCCTGGGTGAATCTCCGGACCAGGACGGCGATCTTGTCGACCGAGTCGAAGGCCTCGGGGGTGGCCTTGTCGTCCGGGATGCTGATCTTGTACTTGTTCTCCAGGAACCGCTTCAGCGAGACCATGGAGAACGAATCGACGATGCCGCCCGAGATGAGCGGGGTGTCGTAGGTGATCGGGTCGTTGCCTTCCTCGAAGTACTCCGCGATGACGTACTTGAGAACGATGTCCTTCAGCTCATCGGCCATGATGCATGACTCCTTATGGATTATGAGAACGTCAATCGTTTTCCAGGGTGGAGGTGTCGCCGATCTCCTCGCCCCATTCCTTGGCCTTCAGGATCCGGCGCATGATCTTGCCGCTGCGGGTCTTGGGCAGGTTGGGGACGAACTCGATCTCCTGCGGCATGGCCAGCGGCGAGAGCTTCTTGCGGATGAAGTTCATGATCTCCAGGTCGAGGTCGGCGCTGGCCGTGAACCCGGGCTTGAGGGTGACGAAGGCCTTGACCACTTCCATGTTGATCGGTCCGGCTTGCTGACGACGGCCGATTCGGCCACGGCGGGGTGCTCGATCAGGGCCGATTCGACCTCGAACGGGCTGACCAGGTGGCCGCCGGTGTTGATGATATCGTCGTCGCGGCCGACGAACCAGAAGTAGCCTTCCTTGTCGATGCTGGCCCGGTCGCCGGTCATGTACCAGCCGTTCTTGAACTTCTTCTGGTAGGTCTCCTCGTTGTTCCAGTAGGTGCGCATCATGGCCGGCCAGCCCGGCTTGATGGCGATCAGGCCGATCTTGCCCGATTCGGCGTACGGCTCGTAGGTCTTCGGATCGAGGACGGTGGCCGTGATGCCGGGGAAAGGCTTGCCCATCGAGCCGGGCTTGATCTTCATCCCCGGGTAGTTGGTGATCATGATCGAGCCGGTCTCGGTCTGCAAATAGGTGTCCAGGAAGGCCTTGCCGAAGACCTTCTCCGACCAGATGACGGCCTCGGAGTTGAGCGGCTCGCCGACGCTGGCCAGATGCCGGAGGCAGCTCAGGTCGTACTTCTTGATGACCTCGTCGCCGGCCTTCATCAGCGAGCGGATGGCGGTCGGGGCCGAGTACCAGACCGTGACCTTGTGCTTCTCGATGAACTGGTACCAGGCCTCGGCCGAGAACCCGGTGTCCATGACGCACTGGGTCACACCCAGGCTCCAGGGGCCGATGATGCCGTACGACGTGCCGGTGACCCAGCCGGGGTCGGCCGTGCACCAGTAGACGTCGTCGGGCCGGACGTCGAGCACCCACTTGGCCGTCAGGTACTGGGAGACGAGGGAGTAGTGGACGTGCTTGACGCCCTTGGGCTGTCCGGTGGTGCCGGAGGTGTAGTGGAGGAGGGACGGGCGATTCGGCCTGGGTCGGGTGGATCTCGAGGCTTTCGACCGGGGCGGCCTTGTCCAGGGAGAAGGCGACTTCCTTCCTCTGCAGCGGGGCCTTGCCGTCGTGGTCGACGATGATGATATGCTTCAGGAAGGGCAGCTTGTCCAGGATCTTGCGGACCTTGGGGGCGTGCTTGCGCTGGGTGATGATGGCCTTGGTCTGGGCGTTCTCCAGGCGCACAAACAGCGATTCGTCGCCGAAGGCCGAGAAGAGCGGCTGGGCGATCGCCCCGATCTTCAGGATGCCCAGAACGCCGAGGTAGAGCTCGGGAATCTTGTCCATGAACAGACAAACCCGGTCCCCGGCGGCGATGCCGAGGCCGCGCAGGAAATGGCCGATGGTGTTGCTGGCGATACGGATGTCGTCGTAGGTGAAGCGCTTTTCCGCGCCGCCCAGGCCTTCCCAGAGCAGGGCGGTCTTGTCGCCGTGGCCCTTCAGGCAGATCCGGTCGGAACAGTGCCAGCCGATGTTGAGCGGGCCGCCGGGCTCGTACTCCCAGCTCTTTTTCCGCAAGCTGCCAGGAGAAATTTGCATACCGTTCGTCGTAGGAACCGATATTGGACATGGGCCGTCCTTCAATGAAAATTAGGAAACGAGATTATATCCGAATTAGCGTAAAAGTCAAAAGCGGGGTACGGGGGGAGGAACGGGATTGACAGGGAAGGGCGATTGGGCTACGATAGTGTCCTCTTATCTGTCAGCAACCCCCATATATCGTATAGGCTCCGGAAACGGCGCCCCATGTTGACTGTTGGACAAGGAGCTTGAGCGCGGCGTTCGTTGCCGCAACCCAGGTTTAACGCATGCACAGAATTCTGACCGATCATCATAAAGCCGTCGTTCTGACGTTTATCTTGCTCTATTTCTTCGCCGGCCGGCCGGCCGAGTTCGGCGAGGAGAACCTCTTTTTCCAGGGTTTCCCGATGGCCAAGCCCGTCATCCGGATCGCCCTGGGCGTCAACATCGACGACATCCTGATCAAGTCCTCCTCGGGCATGAAGATCTATCAGGTGGACGGTGCCTATAAGCTCCTTTCCGAGGATGCCGGGCAAGCCCACATCCAGGGCCAGCGCGACAAGCTGAGCGAGAAATTCCTGGTTCAGGTCTCCCAACACCGCCGCCGTGAGGACGCGGAAACCGCGGCCCGCAGCCTGCGGGCCAAGGTGGCCCAAAAGGTCACGGTCGTCCAGGATCCGGACCTGGTGGGCGACCCCATCCACTACGTCCGCGTCGGCGATTTTCTGACCCGCGGCGATGCCCTGGCCTTCATCAAGCGGGCCGAGGCCCTGGGCCTGGCCGAGGCCTGGATTGTCCGGGAAGAGGTGGCCGAGCTGGAGAACCACCCCCACTGGGTCCAGGTCAACGGCCAGCTCATCAACCTCAACGCCGAGGCTTCGCTCTACTTCATTCCCCGTGCCAGCGAGAGCTTCCTGTCTTTCCGGGGGCGGACCTACCGCGGCATCCTGGTCCTGCGGGGCAGCCGCAAGGGTCTGATCCTGATCAACATCCTCAACGTCGAAGACTACCTGAAAGGGGTCGTGCCGGGCGAGCTGCCGCCCTCCTTCTTCAACGAGATCGAGGCTCAGAAGGCACAGGCGGTCGCCGCCCGGACCTACGCCCTGAAAAACATCGGCCAGTTCAAAAACCTCGGCTTTGATCTCTACGCCACTCCGGTTTCCCAGGTTTATCTCGGCCTGAGCGCCGAACATCCTTTGAGCACCCGCGCGGTCGAGGAGACCAGGGGCGAGGTCGCCGTGTACGACGGCAAGCTGATCAACGCCCTCTATATGAGCACCTGCGGCGGGGCGACCGAGGACGTCGACGTCATGTTCGAGGGCGGGCCGATGCCCTATCTCAAGAGCACGGTGTGCGTCCAGGAAGGGGAGGACGAGTGGAGCCTCAAGTCGCCGACCGTCTATCCGCCCGGTGATCGTCGAGAACAAGAACGTCGCCGCCCCCCTGGCGATGCTGACGGCCCTCGGAGTCCTGGAGCTGCAGACCGATCCGGCCTGGTGGAAAGCGCCGGCCACGACGGTCGAGGCTTGGGGCTGGATGGCCAGGGCGGCCGCCCTTCTGGGGAAGAAGCCCGGCCGCGGTCCCGTCGAGAGCGCGTCTCTCAGCTACCCTGCCTTGGCCTCGGCGCTGGTCTCGGCCTTCGATTGGAACGACCGGGTCGACAACCTGGTCGTCCCCGGGGAGGCGGACCGCGCGCTGCAGGATTCTCAGAGGCTGGCGCCGCGCGAGAAGGCCGTGCTGGCCTATTTCCTGGCCACCGGCTTGGCCTCCTCGGCGCAGATCTGGGCCGATCACGGCCGGACCATCAGCCGGGCCGAGGCGGCCTACGCCGTCCACAGGATTCTCGCGACCTACAAGGACTTCTTCCGGCAGGGTTCGGTGCACGATATCCGGGGAACCGCGGTCACGCTGCACGCGGAGGGGGGCGACAAGACGCTCGAGGTAGTCCCGGGAGCGGCTCTGTTCCGCGAAACCGGCGGCACGGCCAATCCCGTCGCCAACCTCGACCTGGTGGCCGGCGATGTCGTCCGCTGGGTTGAGGCCGAAGGCAAGATCCGCGTCTTCCTGGCCGTCCAGGCGCCTTCTTCGTCCGTCCTCGATGCCGCCTCGCCATTCCACCGCTGGCAGGTCCGTCTGTCGCGACAGGAGCTGCAGGAGCGGATCAACCAATACTATCCGGTCGGGCGCCTGATCGACCTGCTGCCGCTCAAGCGGGGCCAATCCAAGCGAATCGTGGAGATGTCCATCGTCGGCCAGGGAAGCCAGGTCAAAATGCGCGGCCTCCGCATCCGCCAGGTTCTCAACCTCAGGGACACGCTCTTCGTCATCGACCGCGAGTACGGCCCCGATGGCTCGATCGCATACTTCGTCTTCAGCGGCAAAGGCTGGGGGCACGGCGTCGGCATGTGCCAGATCGGCTCCTTCCGCCTGGCCCAGCAGGGCGCTTCCTACGAGGAGATCCTGGCCAAGTACTACCGGGGTGTGACCGTCCGCAAGATGTCCTAAGCGTGCGGCCGGTCGGCCGACGGGCGGAATCGTGTATAATGCCTCCCGAAGCTGAGGAGGCCATCATGAGGGAAGCGCGCGAAGACCAAACTCCCTGGCACGGCATCTTCTTCAAGGTCGAGCGGACGCTCTACCGGGGCCGCTCTCCGTACCAGAAGATCGAGCTTGTCCGCAACAAGGCCTTCGGCCGGGTTCTGCTCCTGGACGGCCTCGTCCAGTTCCTCATGAAGATGTTCCGCCACGCGGATTTCTATCTCTGTCCGGTGCCCACGTATCCGGGCGGGACGTGGTGCTTCCTCTATCTCTCGGACGATGTCGCGCCTCTCGGGCCGAAGCGCAAGAAGCCCGTCCCGGGCCTCCGTTATTACAATCCGGACGTCCACGAGGCGGCTTTTGCCCTGCCCAACTTCCTGCGTACGGCCATCGGCCTCGACCCGAAGCGCTGAGCTAATCTACTTCCCGGCCGGACCGACCGCGAGGACGCGCTTCATCAGGTCCGGATCGGCCGGAAACTGGCCCACGGCCGGCAATCGGCGCAGCAGCTCCATCCAGTTCGCATCGGCGGCGAAAACCCGACGGAAGAGGGGCAGGCTGTCCTCGACCTTTCCGGTCGAGGCCAGGGTCACCGCGGGCCAGAAGATCATCTCCGGGTTGTCGGGGTAGATCTCCATGCCCAGGCTGTACTCCCTCATGGCCTCGGCCGTCCGGCCCGCGGTCAGCAGGGCGTCGCCCTCGTTCATGTGGTTGTACGCCTTGCCCAGACGCAGCAGGCGGCGGATCTCGGCCACGGGTTCCGCGGCATCCTCAACCCGGAGATCATAGACCCGGTCGCGCCAAGGAGCCCCGCTCGACTTGGCTTTGACCACGATCAGGGCGGCCGACTGCCGGCCGCGAATGTCGCCGCCTTCGCGTTGGGCCGCTTCCAGGGCGGCCAGAAGCCGGTCGGCCAGCTCTCCCTTCGTCGTTTCGTAGGCCTCGGCCATGGCCCGCCAGACCGTGGGCTTGAGCATCATGTTGGCTTGGCAGGCGAATCCGTCGCCGACGAATTGGCCGGCCGCGGCGATGCACTTGCCGCCGGTATGGGCGGCCGCGCGTCCGGCGGCATCAACCATGCCGACCTGCCGGACGGCCTCGTCCTTGTCGGCCCGCAGCAGCCCGGCCAGGGCCTCGGAGGCGCTTCTGCCGGCTCTCATCAGGTCGAGCCCTAGCGGTCCGTAGGAAGCCTCGACGAAAGACTGGGTGGCCACGGCTCCGACGCCGGCTTCGGCCCAGGGGACGCTGGAGCCGACCGAAAACCAGTGCGACTGGACGGCTACGCCGATTTCGCCCGTGGCTTTGTCCCGGGCCACGATCGAATAGGTATGGGCGGGCCGGACGGCGGGGGGCGGCGGGACCTGGGGCACGGCGGCTAAAAAGGCCAGGACGAGCAACGTGGGCATGGCGGTCTCCTTTCTACCGATCGTTATACATGATATCCTGGCTGGGCAAAGGAAAGCCATCATGAAACGATGCCATCGTCCCCTCCTCGGCCTGATTCTGGCCGTCGCTCTGGCGTCGGCCGCGGCTCCGGTACTACCCTCGTCCGAAGATCTTTTGGTCCGCATCGATGCCGCAACCCTGCCTCGCGTCCCGGCCGAGCTGCGGGCGGGATTGACCGCGGTGGCCGGCCTCCACGACGCCTGGCTCGCCATCCTGCCCGCGGAAAAGGCCCTCGGCCTGGCTGAATGGGGGACCGGGATCGAAATCCTCGACTCGCAGCCGGCCCGCAAGGCGTACTTCCTGGTCCGGCTGACGGCCGGGTGGAATGCCCGGGCCCTGGAGCCGTTCGGCCGATCCGTCGGCCTCGATCCCTGGACCGCCCTCTTCTGGTCCGGCGACAGGGAGGCCAGGGAAATTCTCCCGGCGGAGCTCGAGATTGCCCGCGTCTTTCTGGATACGGCTATCCCGATCCGCGAAAGGGCCGGACCTGAGCCTCTGGTATCGGCCCCGCCGGCGACCGCACCCGATCCCGTCATCGCCCAGCTGGCAGCCCAAGTCTCCCAGAGCCGCCTGACGGCAACCATCTCCGGCCTGGAGGGATTCCGAACGCGCTTTACCTCAACCGCGGCCTGCGAGTCATCGGGGACGTATCTTTACGATGCTTTCCGGGCCCTCGGCCTGGAGGTGGAATATGATCCCTTCACTTTCAGCAGCGGCCGCTATGCCACACGCAACATCGTCGCCACTTTGCGGGGGCGGACCAACCCCAGCCGCGAAGTCATCGTCTGCGGGCACTACGATTCAACCAGCAGCCAGAGCCAGAGAGAGACTCTAGCCCCCGGCGCGGATGACAACGCCAGCGGGACGGCGGCGGTGCTGGAAGCGGCCCGGGTCCTGTCCGGAGCGGCCTTCGATTACACCATCAGGTTCATCTGCTTTTCGGCCGAGGAGTGGGGCCTGTACGGCAGCAAGCATTACGCCGACGAGGCCAAGGCCGCGGGAGCCAACATCCTCGGCGTCATCAATCTGGACATGATCGCCTACCCCGACCGGAATCCTTGGCGATTGGACGCGGTCCGGAATCCTGCCTCGGCTTCCCTGACTTCGACTTTCGCTTCCGCCGCGGCGACCTACGCCGGTTTGGACGTCTCCATCGTCGCCGTCTCGTCCTGGCCCTACAGCGACCACTCGCCGTTCTGGAATGCGGGCTATCCGGCCCTCTGTGCCATCGAGAGCCAGAATTCCGCGAATCCCTACTACCATAAAACCACGGACACCTTGGCGACTCTGACCATGCCCTATGCTTTGCTGGCGTCACGCGCCGCTACGGCCGCCGCGGCCGAGCTGGCCCGGCCGGTCAGCACCCCGGCCTCGCCCTCGGGGCTTATCGTCAGGCGCCAGATCCTGCGGGCCCTCTATCTGCAGAGCAAGACGGTCGGGCTGCGCTGGAACCCGAACCAGGACTCTATCGCGGGCTATCAGGTCCATCGCTCGACATCGGCGGGCGGTCCGTACGAGCTCCTGACGGCCGTCCCCATCCAGGCGACGGAGTTTCTGGATAGGATGCTGAACGTGGGGACCGCCTATTACTACATCGTCACCGCCGTGGACGGGCAGGGCCGCGTCAGCCGGCCGTCCCTTGAGGTCGCCGATTCGGAGGACACATGGAAGTGAATCCGTTAGAAACCTCGGGCTCCTGCCCGGAGTCTTTTCAGGGTCATACGGAGCGGTGCCTTCAATCTGATATGAAAATCGGGGTTTCGCGCCGCGAACGTATGAAGCGTTCAGGCAAGCCGCGGCTGCGGCGGCTTTCCATCCTTGCGGCGGCCGCGTTGACTCTTGTCGCCGTCGTCTCCGCCGAGACCCGCCCTGCCTTCCAGCTGACCCTGGGGGCTTCGGGTTTTTTACCCAGCCAGGCGTTCCTGCGCGAGCTTTACGGCGATGTGCTCTTCGGCCTGCAGGCCCGGGCAACCTGGCGGTTTGCGGGCGGCTTCACGGTCTTTGCGGGCTACCGCAGCGTCCGGGCCGACGGCACGGCGAAGGTCCTGGGCCCGGCCTTCGACTCCGGCTCGAACGGGATACGGCTTGACCTGGCCTCTATCCGGGGCGGTTTCGGCCATGAATGGACGGTCGGGCGCTGGACGATCGGCGCGCAAGCGGGCGCGGCCTGGCTGCGCTGCCGCGAGACCTGGCCGGAAGCCGGCCTGGAGACGGAAAGGACGTCCATCGGGCTCCTCTTCGCCGGGGCCGCGGACGTCGCTTTGTGGGGGCCGCTGGGGCTTTTCGCCCGCCTGGAGTTTGGGCCGACAGAGCGTAAGGACGAAATCTTATTGGGCGGGTTCGACGCCGAAGCCGGGCTGTCGATCCGCTTCTAATCGCTCAGGGCGCCGGCCTCGAAGCGGGCCGTCAGCACCTTCAGCATATCCTCGGTCATAGCCGCCAAGTCGAAGTCCGGCGACCAGCCCCATTCCTCCCGGGCCGCGGAGTCGTCGATCGAACGCGGCCAGGAATCGGCGATGGCCTGGCGGAAGTCGGGCTCGTAGTCGATCCGGAAGTCGGGCCGCAGGCGGGTGATGGCGGCCGCCAGCTCGGCGGGGGTGAAGCTCATCGCGGCCAGGTTGAAGTCGGCGTGATGCTTGAGGCGGCCGAAATCCGCTTCCATCAGGTCGAGGACCGACTTAAGGCAGTCGGGCATGTACATCATGGGCAGGCAGGAGTCGGGCCCCAGGAACGAGGTATAGCGGCCGTGCTTGACGGCCTCGTAGAAGATGGCCACGGCGTAATCGGTCGTGCCGCCGCCGGGCGGGGCTTCGTGGCTGATGATGCCCGGGAAGCGGCTGCCGCGGACGTCGACACCGAAGCGGCGAACGTAATAGTCGGCCAGCAGCTCGCCGGCCACCTTGGTCACGCCGTACATCGTCTTGGGCCGCAGCACGGTCTCCTGGGGCGTCCGGTCGCGCGGCGTCTCGGGCCCGAAGGCCGCGATCGAGGACGGGATGTAGACGCGGACGAGCTCCCTCTCCCGAGCCGCTTCGAGCACGTTGTAGGTCCCGTTCATGTTCACGTTCCAGGCCAGGCCGGGGCTTTTCTCCCCGGTGGCGGAGAGGATGGCGGCCAGGTGGTAGACGGTGTCGATGCGGTAACGCCCGATCAGCTCGCCGAGCGATGCCGCCTGGGTCACGTCCAGCTTCTCGAAGGGGCCGGACTCGCGCAGCTCCGCGCTCGGCCAGGGGCTGGATGTCCGTGGCCAGGACGTTCCGGCCGCCGTGCTTGCGGCGGAGGGCCTTGACGAGCTCGGTGCCGATCTGGCCCGAGGCTCCGGTGACGAGGATGCGGGTCATGGTCTTGCTTGGGGTCATATTCGCCTCGATCGTGGATTGCGCGGGACGGCCGGCAAGAGATCCCTTATAGCATAGGCCTCCGTTTGAAATCAAACCCGGGATGGGCGATACTATCGCCGGTTGCCGCCATGACCACGACACGATCCGAACGCGTCGCCCTCGTCACGGGGGCCTCCTCCGCCGTCGGCGGGGCCGTCGCCTCCGCCCTGGCCGCCGATTGCGCCGCCGTCGCCGTTCATTACCACTCCGACGCGGAAGGGGCGCGGCGGACCGCGGCGCGGGTCCGGAGGGCGGGGGCCGAAGCTTGCCTCGTCCGAACCCGGTTGGACCGCGGCGAGGGGCCCTCCGTTCTGGCCGACAAGGTCCGGCGGAAGCTGGGCCGCATCGATGTCCTGGTCCATACCGTGGGGCCATTCCTCCAGAAGCGCTGGGACCGTCTGACGCCCGAGGACTGGGAACAGACCCTCCGCGATAACCTGATCGTTGCGCACGGATGCCTGCTCGCGGTCCTCCCCGGCATGAGGCGACGGAAGTGGGGGAGGATCATCCTCTTCGGCTACGGCCGGCTGGGGCAGGAGACCTCTTTCCCCGGCATCCTGCCTTACGCCGCGGCCAAGGCCGGATTGTGGCTTCTGGTCCGCACGGCGGCGGCGACCGAAGCGTCCCGCGGCATCACCGTCAACATGGTTTCGCCCGGACTCCTGACTACCGGTCTCCGCCCCCGCGGGCTGGATCCCGACCGGCACCCGCTGGGAACGCCCGAGGACGTGGCCGAAGCGGCGTGCTTCCTGGCCTCCCCGCGGGCTTCCCGCGTCAGCGGTTCCAACCTGGTCGTGGCCGGAACCTGGAAGATGTAAGGAGCGCCGCCCGCATGAGAGCCATCGTCCTGTGCGCCGGCCGCGGCGGCCGCTTGCGCCCCCTCACCGATGAGCGCCCCAAATGCCTGCTCGAGTTAGGAGGACGAAGCATCCTGGAGCGCTGCCTGGCCGCCCTGCGCGGTGCCGGGCTGACCGACATCCTGCTCGTGACCGGCTACCGGAGCGGGGCGGTCGAGGCGGAAGCGCGGAAGACCGCCGGACCGGATCCGATCTTCGTCGCGAATCCCGATTACGAGTCGACCAACACCGCCGTCTCGCTGCGTCTGGCCCTGGCGGCATCGCCGGGGCTTGATTGCATCCAGGTCAACGGCGACGTCGTCTTCGACGGCGGTCTCCTCAGCGACCTCCTCCACCATCCTGCGGCCAACGCCGTCGTCGTCGACGATTCGGGCCGGCTCGAGGCCGAGGAGGTCAAGGTCGAGGCTCGGGACGGGTATGCGGTGCGGATCGGCAAACACCTCGCGCCGGCCGATTGCCTGGGCGAGGCGATCGGTCTCAACAAGATTTCAGCGGCGACCGGGCTCGAGCTTGTCCGGGTCTACGAAGAGCTCGAGGCCCGGGGCGAACGAACGCACTTCTTCGAGGCCGGATTCGATCGGCTGCTGGACCCGGCCGGCGCCGGCCGGCACGTTTTCGGCCTGGTTCTGACCGCCGGCCGCCCCTGGGTCGAGATCGACACTCCCGAGGACTATCAGCATGCCCGAAACAGGATCACGCCCCTCCTCCGCGACTGAGTACGACTACGCCGCCGCGGTGGCCAAGGAGGAGGCCCGCTGGACGCTCCCGGCCCTGCGGATCAACCGTTACCTCAACCGGCCGCTTGCCTCGCTCGTTGTCCGGGCGCTCTTTCGAACCCGGGTGACGCCCAACCAGGTCACTTGGGCGGGCTTCTTGATCGGCCTGACGGGTGCAGTACTCTTCCTGGCCGGGACGCGGGGCGGTTTCCTGGCCGGCGGGCTTCTGGTCCAGATCTCTTCCATCGTCGACTGCGCGGACGGCATGCTGGCTAGGGCTCGGCGGCAGGAGAGCGAGTATGGCGCGGCCCTGGACATCGTCCTGGACCGGGCCGGCGAGTTTGCCCTACTTGCCTCGGCCGCGTTCGGACACTTTATGCGATTCGGAAGCGTCCGCCTGTTGGCCGTGGGCCTTTTAGCCGCCGGTCTCTATTTCCTCCAGCTGACTCTTTTCTATTTGATCAAGGCTTTTCGCAAGGACGGCCGGTTGGCCGAGACGGCCGAGAACAGGGCCTGGCTGATGGCCTTGGTGGCCGTCTTCGGGGCCGTCGATCGGGTGGATATCGGCATCTATGTCCTGCTGGCCGTGTCTTCGACCATCGTCCTTTATCTCCTGATCGATTTCCTGTTCCTCCGGCGGGACAAGCGGGCATGAGCGTCCGGCCGGTTTCGTCCTCCCGGCGGCCGGGACTATCTGGTCACCCGGGATGATTTCGGAAGCCGGAAGAAGGGCCCGGCCGGCCGCACGGCCCGAGAAGAAAGAAGAGGAGAGGCCATGAGCCGAGACTCGAGAACGGTATCCGTCGTCTTCATCGTCGTGGCGGGGCTTATGATGGCCGCGGCGCCGGGCTGCGACGTCCGGGCCGGCTTGGCCCGGAAAAGGGCCAAGGTCGTCGAGCGGGGGCTGTCGCGGGCCGTCTATCCGCAGGGGCTGCGGCCGGAGGCGCTGCGCCTGGAAGACCGGATGGCGTTCTACAAGGTCCCCGGCGTCAGCCTGGCGGCCTTCACCGCGGGCCGGCTGGAATGGACCCGGGCTTATGGCCGCCGGGACCTGCAGGTCGATGCTCCGCTGAATGAGAACACGCTCTTCCAGGCCGGGGGCTTGACCCAGTTCGTGACTGCCGTCCTGACCCTGCGGCTGGTCGAGGATGGAGCCATCGGGCTGGACGAGGATATTCGGCCGCGCCTCAAGACCTGGCGATTCCCGGCCGAGTTCGAGCCGGGCCCGGGCGGCGTCACCCTGCGCGGTCTGCTGTCCCACTCGGCCGGATTATCGGACCAGATCCTGACCGGGTACGGCCCCGATGAAGCCCTGCCCAGCCTGGCCCAGGTCCTTTCCGGCGACAAGCCGGCCAGGAACGGGCCGCTCTGGGTTGCTCCCCGCATGAGCGTCCGCCTCCGGGCCTGGCTCTCGGAAGCCGGGTATGTGGTCGTCCAACAACTTTTGGAGGATCTGACCGGGCGTCCCTTCCCGGAGCTCGTCGCCGAGAGGATCTTCAAGCCCCTGGGCCTGGCCCATTCCGTTTTCAGTTCCGGCTTCGGAGGTGACCTTCGTTCCGAAGCGGCGGTCGGCTTCCTGCGCGAAGGCAAGGCCGTGCCGGGCGGAGCGGCCCGCTTTCCCGAAGACGCCGCCAAGGGGCTTTGGACGACGCCTTCGGAATACGCCGCGATCGTGCTCGATGTGCTGGCCGCGGCCGAAGGATCGGCCGGCCCTCATCCTGCCTCCGGCCGCCGCCCGGCGGCTGCTGCGCGGCCCAGGTCGAGAATTTCGGCTTCGGTTTCTTCGTCGAGGGCCGCGGCGACGCCATCCTCTTCCGCGCCTCCGGTACCACGCATGGCTTCGCCGGCGCCCTGGTCCTCTACCCGGCCAAAGGACAAGGGGCGGTCATCATGTCCAACAGCGACAACGGGGACGTGCTGATCGAGGAGATCCTGACCGGCTTCTCGGCCGCCTACGATTGGCCCGACTTCAAGCCGCTCGAGAAGCCGGTGCTGCGCCTGACTCCGGAGGCCTACGAGGACTTCGCCGGCCGCTTCGAAGTCGGGCCCGGCTACGTCCTCGACATCCGTCCCGAGGACTACTACCTGGTGATCACGCCGACCGGACAGGCGCCGACCCGGTTCTACGCCGAGGGCCAGACGCTGTTCTACTCGACCGACCCGTATATCCGCATCCAGTTCTATCGCGGGACCGGCGGTGCTGTGGACAGCCTGGTCCTGTGGCAGAAGGACTTCCGGCGGGAGGCCCGCAAGGTCGACTGACCGGTCTCAGCGTCCGGCCTTCTTCAAGGCCTGGGGGATGCCGTCCGTCTTCTTGGCCGCTTCGATCTCCTTGACCGTTCGGGGAATTCCCGCGGTCAGGTTTTCGCAGCCGGTCTCGGTGATCAGGACGGTGTCCTCCACCCGGACCCCGATCTCCTCGGCCGCCAGGACGAACAGGGGCTCGTTGGCGAAGACCATGCCGGGCTTGAGCGTCTGCGGGCCGCCGCCGACGTCATGAGTGGCCATGCCGACGTAGTGGCCGAAGCCCCCGCGCATCCGCTGGAAGTAGTCTTTGCTCAAATCGAATCCCTGCTTCTTGAGGATCTCGTCGACTTCCTGGCGGCACTGGGCGGCGGTCAGGCCCGGTCGATAGACCTTGAGGCAGGCTTCGTGCACGGCCAGGCAGGCCTCGTAGATCTCCTTCTGGCGGGGCGTGAAGGCGGCCCCGGCCGGGAAGGAGGTGGTGATATCGATGTCGTAGGCGTCCAGGTCGGGCCCCGCGTCCACGACCAGGAAGTCGCCTTCCTTGAGCAGCCGGTCGTGCTTGGCGTAATGGAGATAAGGGTGGTTGGGCCCCGACGAGATGATGACGCCGTAGGCGCTCTCCTGGGCCCCTTCACGCTCGCAGACGTAGTTGAGCGACGGCCGACAGCTCGTGCTCCCGCATCCCCGGGCGGGCGGCCTTGAGGATCTCGGTGTGGGCCTTGACGCCGATGGCCGCGGCCCGGCGAAGGAGCGCGATCTCGGCCGGGGATTTGATCGTCCGCAGCTCCCAGATGAGGGGCGAGAGATCGCGCACCTCGGCCGTGGGGACGCGCTCCTTGAGGACCCGGATGAACTGCATTTCGCGGCTCAGCCGCCCGTCCCAGGGATTGAGCGTGATGGCGCGCAGGAAGGCGCTCGCTTTCTCCTGGCTGGCTTCACGGAAGAGCTCTTCCGGCGAGAAGGGCAGGTACAGGGTGGTGCGCCCGGCCAGGGCGGGGATCATCATGCCCAGCCTCTCGAAGGGCATGATCCGCTCGATCCCGGTGAAGGCCGCGGGATCGCGGGCCAGGGCCGGGTCCAGGCCCTCGGCCTTGGCCGCGTCCTCGGTCGTGGTCAGAAAGAGAGTGCTGGTCTTGGACCGGCCGTCGAGGATCAGGGCGGCGTTGGGGAGCTCCACTCCCGTCAGGTACAGGAAGTCGTTGGCCTGGGCATAGGGGTAGTAGCTGGCGATGGGCTGGGCGCCGAGAAGCAGGGCCGTGCCGCCGCCCAGCTTTTCCATCAGCTTGGCCCGGCGGGCCGCGTATTCGGACTTGTCGAAGCGGAGGCCGGAGGCGGCCAGGGCCGGAACGGCCAGGGCCAGGGCCAGAATGAGGGACAGCGCAGCGTCGGCGATAGCGCATGGCAAACCTCCCGCGGAGATATTCGGTGCCCCGATCATAGCAGAACCGGGCCGGGGCGGGGAAGGGCGGGGCATCGAGCGGGTTTATTGACAGCCCGGCCCGGGTTCCCTATAGTCGGCTCATGAGCAAGCGCAAGACGACCATCGGCATCCTGACCGGCGGCGGCGACTGCCCCGGCATCAACGCGGTCATCCGGGCGGTGGCCAAGACGGCCATGATGGAGCACGGCTGGGACGTCATCGGCATCGAGGACGGCTATGAAGGGCTCATCCGCGGCCGCTGCCGGCCGCTTGCGAGCCGGCCGACGTCTCGGGCATCCTGACCCTGGGCGGCACCATCCTGGGCACGTCCAACACGGCCGATCCCTATCGCTACGCCGAGGTGCGGCGCGGGCCGGATCGTGCTGCGCGACGTCTCGCGCCGGCTGCTGCGCAACGCCCGCGAGGCCGGGCTGGACGCGCTGATCCTGATCGGCGGGGACGGCACCCTGGCCTCGGCGGCCAAGCTGCAGCGCGACGGCCTGCCCGTCGTCGGCGTCCCCAAGACGATCGACAACGACCTCGGCGGCACGGACGTCACGTTCGGCTTCGACACCGCGGTCGGCATCGCCACCGAGGCCGTCGACCGCCTGCACACGACGGCCCAGTCCCACCACCGGGTCATGATCGTCGAGGTCATGGGCCGGCGGGCGGGCTGGATCGCGCTCTACGCCGGCGTGGCCGGCGGCGGCGACGTCATCCTGATCCCCGAGATCCCGTACCGGATCGAGGCCGTCGCGGCCAAGGTCCGGGAGAGGCGCCGGCAGGGGAAGCATTTCAGCCTGATCGTGACGGCCGAGGGGGCCATGCCTCTGGGCGGGCAGGCCGGTCATCCGCAAGCTCGTGGCCCGCAGCGCCGATCCCATCCGCCTGGGCGGCGTCGGGTTCGTGCTGGCCGAGGCAGCTGGAGAAGGCGGCCGGAGCGGAGACCCGGGCCGTCGTCCTGGGCCACGTCCAGCGGGGCGGCACCCCGACGGCGGCCGACCGCGTCCTGGCCACCCGGCTGGGCGATGCGAAGCCGTCCGGCTGGTGGCGGAGGGGCGGTTCGGCCGCATGGTGGCCGTCCGGGGCGGCGAGCTGACCTCGGTGCCTCTGGATGTGCCGGGGCAGGGGCCGCGGCTGGTCCCGACCGATCATCCGCTGATCGCGGCGGCCAGGGCCATCGGAACGGCGTTCGGCGACGAAGGCTGACCGGGCTCAGCTCGGCTCGGCCTCGAAGAGAGGGGGCGTCTCCGAGGGATCGCGGGCAGCCGGCCGCGGGGCCGGCCTTGAGGGCTTCGATGAAGTGCTCGACGACCTCGGGGTCGAACTGCAGGCCGGAGCACTTGATGATTTCCTTCAGCGCGTAGTTGTGCGACTCCGAGTCGCGGTACGGCCGGCTGGAGGTGATGGCGTCGTAGGTGTCGGCCACGGCCATGATCCGGGCCCCGATCGGGATGGCCTGGCCCTTCAGCCCGTCGGGATAGCCGCGCCCGTCGTAGCGCTCGTGGTGGAAGCGGACGATGCGGGCGATCTGCTGCAGCTCGACGACGGGCTTGAGGATGTTCTCGCCGATGACCGGGTGCTGGCGGATGACGGCGTACTCCTCGTCGGTCAGGGGCGATCTTCTTGTGCAGGATGCGCTCCGGCATGGCGATCTTGCCGACGTCGTGCAGGATGGCGGCCATCTCCAGGTCGTTGAGCTCGCGCTCGTCGAGGCTCATGGAGCGGGCGATGCGCAGGGAGAACTCGGTCACCCGGCTGGAATGGTCGCGGGTGTACTTGTCCTTGGCTTCCAGGGCCGAGACGAGCGAGCGGACCATGGCCAGGAACAGCGAGCGCTGGCGCTCGACCAGGTCGGAGGTCCGCATCTTGAGGTTGCGGTTGGCCAGGGCCAGGTCGGCTTCGGCCCGGCGCATCCGGAGCAGGTTGCGGATGCGGGCCTTGAGCTCGACCGAGTCGAAGGGCTTGGGCAGGTAGTCGTCCGCGCCCGCCTCGATGCCCTCGTTCAGCATCTCGGCCCCGCTGCGGGCGGTGACCAGGATGACCGGGATGTGTTCGGAGGACTCGTCGGTCTTGATGCGCCGGGTCAGGGCGTGGCCGTCCATGCCGGGCATCATGACGTCGCTGATGACCACGTCGGGCATCTTGTCCCGGATCAGCGTCAGCGCCTCCTCGCCCGAGGAGGCCAGGTGGAGGTCGAACTCGTCCTCCAGCAGCAGCTTCATCAGCTTGAGGACTTCGGGATTGTCGTCGACCACGACCAGGTTGTTGTCGTGGCGGCGGGATCGAGTCGGACTCTTCGGGGCGCCAGCTCCTCCCGCTCCAGGTCCATGAGCTGCAGCTTGCGGAAGTCGGTGACGATGTCCTGGACCCGCGGCTGGCCGGCATCGCTGGCCCTCTTCTTGAAGGCCACCGGCATGTCGGAGACCCGGCGGTCGAGGATGTCGTCGCCGAAGTGGGCGTCGCCCTTGAGGAGGTCGATCAGGAAGCGGGAGCCCTTGCCGATCTCGCTCTCGGCCCGGACCCGCCCGCCGTGCAGCTGTGACCAGCTCGCGGACGAGCGACAGGCCGATGCCGGTCCCCTCGTGGGCCCGGGACAGCGAGCCGTCGACCTGCGAGAAGCGGTCGAAGATCGTCTCCAGCATGTCGGGCGGGATGCCGATGCCGGTGTCCTCGACGGCGAACTGCACGGCTTCGGCCGTCTCGTCCAGGTAGACGGTGATGCGGCCGCCCTCGGGCGTGAACTTGACGGCGTTGGAGAGCAGGTTGAGGACGATCTTCTCGAACTGGTCCGGGTCGATGACGCAGGGGCAGCTCGCACCGAGGGGTGCTGGAAGTAGAGCCGGATCGACTTGCGGTCGGCCAGCGGCCGGACCGAGGCCAGCAGGTTGGCCACGAAGTCGACGAAGTCGACGGCCTTGATCTTCGAGCCGCATCTTGCCCTCCTCGAGCTTGGTCAGGTCGAGGAGGTTGTTGATCAGCTTGAGCAGCTTGAGCCCGTTCTGGCGGATGCCGAGCAGGGTGTCCTTCTGCTTGGCCGTCAGGCGGCCCATGCTCGCCGTCGATGAACGGCCCCAGCGGGGCCAGCATCAGGGTCAGCGGCGTGCGCAGCTCGTGGTTGACGTTGGCGAAGAACTGGGTCTTCAGCTCGTCCAGGGCCTTGAGCTTGAGGTTGGACTCCTGGAGCTTGGCCGTGGTCTCCTCCAGGGCCACCCGGCTGCGCAGCTCGCGGCGGCGGATGGTGTCCATGATGTAGGAGCCGAAGACGCCGATCAGGACGATGGCCGTCAGGAAGAAGAGGTTGGCGAAGACGCTCCGCCAGTCGACGGCGGCGCGGGCGATGTTGAGGAAGCTGGGCACGGCGTAGCAGGCCCAGATGAAGGTATACAGGACGACCGTCTCGCGGAAGGCCAGCGGCACGACCACGACCATGCCCATGGATGATCAGGTACAGGCCCTGGACGTAGCCGGAGGTGAACCCGCCCATGAACTGGATCATGATGGCGATGCCGGCCACATCGAAGACGGTCAGGGCGATGGCCAGGTTGGCGCAGCCGCGGCTGGTCTTCATCCGGGACACCAGCAGGAGGAGGACGCCGTGGGCGGCCAGAACGGTCAGGCGGATGGCCAGGAACAGCCCGAAGTGCTCGGGGACGTAGATGGCGTCCAGGACCAGGAAGGACAGGTAGAGGATGGCGCTGAGGAGGATGACCAGGCGGACCCGCCGCTTCAGGTCGTAGACGGCGTTGCAGCCGCTCCTCGAAGGACTTGCTTGGCGTCATCCATGGGCCGGCCTCGGGCGGGCTACGACGAGGTAGCCCTGGGCGGGATCCCGAAGGAGGGCTGGGTCGGCAGGGCTTCCCAGCCGGCCTCGTCGAGCAGGGCCGCCAGCCGGTCGGGGTCGAAGAAGTCGAAGGTCCCGGCCTCCTCCAGCTCGACCAGGGCCTGGGCGTCGTTGAGGAAGGAGCGGAGGGATTCCAGCAGGAGGGCCTTGGGCCGATCGGCCGGGAAGTCCTCCTCGGCCATGGCCTCGATCTTGGCCGATCAGCCGGGTGAAGAGCCCGGAGGCGTCGGCGTCCGGGCGCATGGTCGAGAGCACCAGCCGGCCGTCGGGGGCGATCAGCCGGCGGACCTCGGCCAGCGTCTCCAGCGGGATTGAAGATGTACGAGAGGACCAGGCTCATCAGGACCTTGTTGTAGACCCCCGGCCGCAGGGGCAGGTGGGCAGGCGGCCTGCAGGCCGCCGGGGAAAGCCAGACGGCGGAAGGCGGCCTCGCTCTTCGTCCCGCCCCAGCAGGAGGCGGACGGCCTGGTTGAAGTCGAGGATGACGCGGTACTCGGGGACGTCGAAGCGGCTCTTCAGCCAGCGGTCGGCGGCCGGGGAGACGGTCTCGCCGCGCAGGATGCCTGCAGCGCGGAGCGAGTAGGCCTCGTCGATCCGCTCGGCCGAGGCCAGGGGCAGGTTCTCGATCCTCTCCTCGGCCAGGGTTCGGAAGCGGCCGATCTCGCCGTCCAGGAAGCGGCGCACCGGCAGGAAGCGGTTGAGCTCGGCGTCCAGGGCCAGCAGGCCGAAGCGTCCGTCGCGCGGCCAGCTCGGGGAAGCGGATCAGGAGCTTGCGGGAGGCCCGGGCCATGGCCTTGGGGATGAGGTCGGCGACGGTCAGCCGGGCGGGCAGAGGCTGTCCGGATCGAGGAGGTGCTCGACGAAGTTGCCCGTGCCGCCGCCCAGGTCGAGCAAGCGGTCGCCGGGCCGCAAGATCGAGGGCCAGGCGCTGGTCCTCCATCAGCTGCTGGTAGTCGTCCGACAGGGCCATGACAGTCGAAGCCGAGCAGGCGGTCCTCGCCGACCAGGTAGCGCTGCCAGTAGGCCTTGCGGTCCTTGATCCGGCGGGCCGGCAGGCGGTCCTTCTCGGCCCGGCGGATGATCTCCATGTTGGCCTTGTCGGGCGGCACCGGCCGCAGCGAGTCGCGGTAGAGGAAGCGGTGGATCTGGTCGGTGATCGTGCCGAACAGCTGCAGGGCCTCCTCCGAGGTGCGGGCGTTGTGGCCGAGCGGGACGGAGACGACCTCGCGCGGGGCGTCGACCTGGACGCTCATGATGTCGCGGACGAACTCGGCCTTGACCCAGTGGTCGTGCTCGCCGTAGATCCAGGTGATCGGCAGGTCGATGTGGGCCATGTCCTCGCGGGCCTGCTCCAGGGTGGCGACCCGGTTGGCGACCACGTCCGAGGCGTAGGGGACCATGCTGATGAGGTTGCCCAGGATGGGGATGACCCCCAGGTCGATGCCCAGCTGGTACTGCTCCAGCAGGTCCAGCCCGCAGTTGACCCGGCTCATCAGCTCGCGGAACTCCATCGTCCCCATGCAGGAGATCCAGGCCGCCGATCTTGGCCCGATAAGGCCGCCTGGCGCAGGACGACCCGGGCTTCCAGGGCCGACAAGCGAAAAGGTCACCAGGACGACCGTGCTCGGCTTGAGCGTGGGGTTGAGGTCGAGCCAGTCCAGGACGGCCCTGATGTCGTCGGCGCCCTGGCTGACGGTGGCGTGGATCATCTCGAACGGCGGCTCGGAGGCGTCCGGGTCCTTGTGGCTCTCGCCCTTGCGGCGGACGCCGTCGTAGCGGAGGACGGCGACCGGCTTGCCGCGCAGGTAGAAGTTCTCGACGATCGTCTCGGCCAGGGCGAACAGCGTCTCCTTGGTCTTGCCGAAGGCGGGCGGAATGACGACGACGGGGACCGGGGCGCCGTCCAGCTCGAAGCGAGGTGTTCAGCAGGCCGACGATCTCCTCGCCGGCCGCGTTCTCCAGCCGCAGGACCCGCGGCGGGCGCTTGGCCAGCTCGCGCCAGGTCGGACTGGCGGCGCGGGCCGGATCGCAGCTTCTCGGTGTCGTGGGTGCGGGCTTGTCGCGGGCGGTCTCGAAGGCGGCCATCTCGCTCGATCTGGACGGCCATGCGGGCGATGCCGAACTGCACGCCGTAGCGCAGCAGGCCGCCGTTGCCGTCGTCGACCTTGAGGACGTTGCGGATCTCGCCGCGGACCTCGCGCACGCACCCGGCCGCCGTGGATGATCCGGATGGAGGCCAGCGGCGTGCCGATGAGAAGAGCCACGTCGCGGTCGGCCGTCAGGAAGCTGGCGCCGCCCGCGCTGATGTCGGCCACGGGACCACGGATGAGCCGCTGAAACGGCGGCGGCAGAGTGATCTCGAGCTCCAGGGCTTCGTCCGAGGCGGCCCTGCGGGCGGCCCGTTTCTCGGAGTAGAAGACGACCCGGGGGTAGCAGGCAGTCCAGGCCCCGCCCGTCCTCGGCGATGCGGTAGGCGACGGTCTCGAAGGTGTAGGTGGCGTAGCCGGATTGGAAGGAGACGAAGAGGGCGTCGGAGGTCTTGAAGCGGCCGTCCAAAGACTCGCCGGTCAGGCGGAGCATGCGCCCGGGCTCGAGGCCGGCCGGGCGCAGGATGACCGGCGCCCGCTGGCCGGCCGCCGATGACCGTCAGCTCGGTCTCGGGCCGGCCGAAGGCCTCGGCCAGCAGAAACTCGATCCGCGGCGGGTCGGTAAAGGCGACGATGTTGTCGCCCCGCAGGAAGGGGTATTTGGCCCGCAGGTCGGCCAGGTCCTTCTCGATCTGGGAGTCGGCGATCAGCCGCAGCAGGACGCGCCGGCTGTCCTCCTCCATCAGCAGGAACTGGATGCCCGTGCCGCCGGCCGCCTCGTCGACTCGGACCACCCGGCCGGTGGCCAGCAGGGTGGAGCCGTCGGCCATGCGGATGGTGATCGGGTGGATGTAGTCGCGCGGCAGGACGGCCCGCACGAACATCCCGTCCTCGCTGATGTTGTCGACGGCGACGCGGCCGACCAGGCCGATGTCGGCCTCGACCGGGGTCCGGCCGAGTCGCGTCCGCATGATGCTCCGCTTCTCGCGGGTCTTGCGGACGAGCAGCGAGCGGACCCGGCGGCGGATGCGCTCGGCATCGAAGACGCCCTCGTAGACCTCGTCGACCCAGCCGTTGACGTGCTGGGCGGTTGTCCGTCCGGACGCGCCGTTGTCCGAGAGGAGGAGCTTGGCGATCGTCTCGGGGCCGCGGACCATCTCCTGGACGTAGCGCAGCAGAGTGCGGGCATCGGGAGAAGCGAGCTTATGGTCGACGACCAGGGCGTCGATGCGGTCCAGGCGGCCCAGCAGAGCGATGGCCTCGCGGCCGCCGGCAGCGGAGTGCACGGTGAAATCGGGTGCGAAAGCGGCCAGCAAGGCCTGCCTTTGGGCGGCGTCGGAATGGGCCACGACAAGAAAAGGCTTAGCCGCAACAGACGCGCCGACGGTCGCCTTCCCGGTCATGGTGTCCCTTCGGCTTCTGAGGTCGAACGCCGTCTCCTTCGTTCCCGCCCCCCTCAGGTAGATTTAGTCGTCTTGCCTCTCGTAAAATTCAAAAACTACACACAATTACCTTAAACTACTATATCTAGGGGGTTAGCCACCTGTCAAGCCGAGATTTTGGGGAGGAAAGAATTTCCCCTCGCCAGGCCTTCCGCCCCTTGACAAAGGCTCTGCCGGGGCCTATCATGTCGATGGTGAACAAAATGGTGAACACAATGCGACGCGAGCTGACCCGCCGCCAGCGGGACCTGCTGGCCTCCGTCGAGGCCTTCATCCTCGAGCACGGCTACGGGCCGACTCTCCGCCAGATCGGGGCTGGCCTGCGCATCGCCAGCCCCTCGGCCGTTTTCAAGCACGTGGCCAGCCTGGAGCGCAAGGGCTACCTGCGGCGCGAGAGGGGCGAGCTGCGCCTGGCCGGACGCCCGGCCGGGGCGGAGGGCCGGGTCCGTGTGCCGCTTCTCGGCCAAGTGCCCGCCGGCGCGCCCCGCGAGTCGTTCGACGTTGCGGGTGAGTCCGTGGACATCCCCGACTGGATGATCGGGCGGCGGCAGGGTAACGTGTTCTGCATCACGGTCGAGGGCAAGAGCATGATCGACGCCTACATCGACGACGGCGATCGTGTCCTCCTGGAGCGGACCGATTCCGCCAACTCCGGGGAGATGATCGTGGCCCAGCTTGCGGACGGCTCGGTGACGCTCAAGCGGCTCCGGCGCGAGGCCGGCCGGACCATCCTCGTCCCCGAGAACCCCGCCTTTGCCCCCTTCGAGGTCGACGACCTGCGGGTGGTCGGCCGGGTCGTCGGGGTCCTGCGGAAGTACTAGCCATGCCCCATTTCTTTCCCAACCGGGCGGCCGCGCTGTCCCGCTCCTCGCGGCGGCGGAAGATCGCCGAGGCGAGATTCCAAAGGGCGCGCGGCCGCTCTCTTTTCCTCCGGCCGGGCCGTGTCGCGACCTGAGCGCCCGTCGGACGTCTTCGAGGGCCAAGCATGAACGTGAGCTCCCGCCCCGTCCCCGTCTTTAGCCCGGCCCGCTTCGACGGCACGCCGGCCGCCGCCCGGTCCGCGGCGGAGCGGGCCGCCCGCCCCCATCCGCATCTGGACCTGCAGGCTTGCGAGACGGGAGGGATGCCCGCCCCCGCGGCCCCCGCCTTCGCCACCCGCCGCTTCATCGTCCACGTCGACCTCGACGCCTTCTTCGCCTCCGTCGAGGTCCTGCTCGATCCCGTCGCTGCGGGGCAAGCCCGTCGTCGTCGGCGGCCTGCCGCACGAGCGGGGCGTGGCCTCGACCTGCTCCTACGAGGCCCGCCGCTTCGGCGTTCATTCGGGTATGGCCCTGCGGACCGCGTTCAAGCTCTGCCCCCAGGCCGTCTTCGTCCGGGGCAACTACCGGCTCTACCAGTCCTTCTCCGACCGCTTCTTCCGCATCCTGCGCCAGGCCACCCCCGACGTCGAGGAGACCTCGATCGACGAGGCCTACCTGGACCTGACCCGCTGCCGCCACCTCTACCCCTCGTTCAGCCGGGCCGCCCGCGACATCCAGGCCCGCGTCGAGCGGGAAATCGGGCTGAAGGTCTCGGTCGGCGTGGGCCCCAACAAGATCCTGGCCAAGCTGGCCACGCGCCGGGCCAAGCCGGCCGGCTACCACGAGATCCCGCCCGGCGGCGAGGAGGAGTTCCTGCGCGGCCTGCCCATCGACAGCCTGCCCGGCATCGGCCCCAAGACCCAGGTCCTGCTGCGCATGCTGGCCGTGAAGACGATCGGCGACCTGTGGGGCCTGCCGCGCAGCTCCCTGCGCCCGATCTTCGGCCTGGGCGGCGACGACATCTTCCTCCACGCCCGCGGCATCGACGCCCGGCCGGTCGTCGTCGCGTCCGTGCCCAAGTCCGTCTCGCGCGAGACGACCTTCCTGGAGGACCTCTGGGACAAGCGCCTGCTGCTGGCCCACCTGGCCTACCTCTGCGACCGCCTGACCCTGGCCCTGCGGCAGAGCCGCTGCTATGCCCACGTCATCGAGGTCAAGGCCCGCACCTCCGACTTCCGGACCGAGGTCCGCCGCCGCCTGCTGCTGACGCCGCGCCAGGAGATGGGCGACGTCTTCCGGATCGCCGAGGAGCTCTTCCTGCCGCTCCTGCAGGGCACGCGCCTGGCCCTGCGGCTGGTCGGGGTCAAGGCCTCGGACCTGGTCCGCGGCAAGCCGCTGTCGCTCTTCGAGCCGGCTTCGGACAAGGGCGAGCGGCTGGGGGCGGCCCTGGACCGGGTCCGGGACAAGTACGGCTTCGGCTCCGTCCTGACCGTCCGCGAGAAGATGCTCGACGAGATCTACCCCTTCGACCCGGACCGCGGCTTCATCCTCAAGACGGCCTCCCTGACCCGTTAGGCCGCATGTTCGTCCCCCTGCGCGTCCACTCGACCTTCAGCCGCGGCCTGGGCGGGGCGACGCTCGAAGAGCTGGCCGCCTGGGCGGCCGGGCGCCGGACGGGGGCCATGGCTTTGTCGGACGTCGGCAACGTCTACGGCTGGGCCAAGTGGAAGCGGGCCGCCGCCGCGGCCGGCTTCGCCCCGGTCTACGGCTGCGAGGTCGAGGTCGAGGGCCGGTCGTATCTCTTCCTGGTCCGCAGCACCCCCGGCTACGCCAACCTGATGGAGATTCTCAACCGCCGCCGGATCGGCGAGGCGGGGCTTCTGGAGGGGCTGATCACGATCCTCCTTCCGGCATCCTATCCTCCCCATGCCGCGGCGACCCGTCGTCGTCGTCGGCCGACGAGTGGACGAACGGCGAAGAGGGCGGCGGGCCGGCCTTCCGCGCCCTGGTCGAAAGGCTGAAGTCCGGGGCGGGGGAGGGCGCTCTCTGCGTCGGCGCCGACTGGGCCCTCTTCGGCCGGGCCCGCGAGCTGGCCCGGACAAACGGCCTGCCGCTCGTCTGGGCCAACCCGCTCAAGTACGTCCGCTCGCCGGAGCGGCTGGTCCTGCTGCGGACGATCGAGCGCAAGATTCCCTATCCGCCCGAGTGGGCCCGCCTGGGCCGCTCGCTCGGCCGCTTCGGCCCCGACCAGGAGGCCCTGGCCCTGCGCCGGCTCGGCCCGGCGGCGGCCGAAGCCTTCCGCGCCACCCAGGAGCTGGCCGGCCGCTGTTCGTTCGACTTCTCGGGCGTTGTGCCGCCGCTCCCGTCGGGACTCTTCCCGGCCGGCCTGCGCGAGGTGGTCCTCTCGCTTCTCCATTCGCGCCGGGACCTCGGCTGGGGCGAGCGGGAGCGGGCCCTTCGCGAGCTGGCCGTGATCGAGGGCTCGGGCTTCGCCCCCTACTTCCAGATCGTCCACGACGTGGTCGCCTTCGCCCGCCGCAACGGCATCCTGCACAACCTCAAGGGCTCGGGCGCCTCGTCCTACCTGGGCTGGCTGCTGGGGCTGTCGCACGTCAACCCGGCCGCCCACGACCTCTACTTCGAGCGCTTCCTGAACGCCGGCCGCCCCGACCCGCCGGACATCGACCTCGACTTCGACTCCCGCTTCCGCGACCGGGTCCTGGACTACGTCCTGCGGACCTACGGCGCCGGCCGGACCGGGGCCGCCTTCGTCTGCAGCCTCAAGAGCTACGGGGCCCGCTCCGCCCTCTACGAGACGGCCCGCGCCTTCGGCCTGCCGCCCGACGAGTCCCGGGCCCTGAGCCGCAAGGCGCCCTACTTCGCCGAGCCCGCGCAGCTTCGCAAGAGCCCGGCCCCTTCCGGCTACCTGGAGGTCTGGGGCCTGGCCTCCGACCTGACCGGCGTCCACAGCGAGGTTTCGCTCCACGTCGGCGGCGTCATCCTGACGCCCGCCCCGGCCGACCGCGCCCTCCCGCTGGCCGTCTCGGCCAAGGGCCTGGCCATGTCCCAGTTCGACCGCGACGCCGTCGAGGACCTCAAGCTGATCAAGCTCGACCTGCTCTCGGTCCGCGGCCTGGCCGCCATCTCCGCGGCCAAGGCGTCCCTGGGGCTTGAGAGGATCCCCGAGGGCGACCCGGCCGCCTTCGCCATGCTCAAGGAGGCCCGGACGATCGGCTGCTTCCAGGTCGAGAGCCCGGCCATGATGAACCTGCTGCGGCGGATGAAGCCGGCCGACGGGCGCGACCTTATCCAGGCCCTGGCCCTGATCCGGCCGGGCCCGACCGAGAGCGGGATGAAGGAAGCGCTGCTTCGCGGCCGGGAGGGCCGGGGCGTCCGGCCCGATCCGTTCCTGGAGCGGGTCCTGCCGGAGACGGGCGGTCTGCTGCTCTACGAGGAGCAGGTCATGCAGGCGGCCGAGCGGGTGGCCGGCCTGCCGCCCGAGGCGGGCGACGTCCTGCGGCGGGCCTTGAAGCGCAAGGGGACGCCGGCTCTCGCCGAGTGGCGCAGCCCGCTTCCTCGACGGCGGCCGGAGCCGGGGCTACGCGGCGGCCGACCTGGAGCGGCTCTGGACGGGGCTTGAGACCTTCTCCTCCTACGCCTTCAACAAGGCCCACAGCGCCTCCTACGCGGCCATGGCCTACCAGGCCGTCTACCTCAAGGCCCGCCACCCCGCGCCCTACATGACGGCCGTCCTCAACGCCGGCGGCGGATACTACGAGCTGGCCGAGTACATCGAGGAGGCCAAGCGGCTGGGCCTGCGCATCCTGGGGCCGGACGCAAACCGCAGCGGGCTCGGGTTCGAGGTCGAGGCGGGGGCCATCCGGGTCGGGCTTCTCTCGATCAAGGGCCTGGGCCGGAAGACGGCCGAGCGGATCATCGAGGCGCGGGCCGAGGACGGCCCCTACCGCTCGCTCCCGGACGCCCTGGCCCGGTTGAGCCCGTCCAAGGCCGAGCTCTTCACCCTGGTCAAGGCCGGCGTCTTCGACTCGCTCGAGGCCCGGCGCACCCGCCAGATCCTGCGCTACGTCCAGGGCATCGAGGGCCTGGAGCCCGACACCGACCTGTCCCCCCGGGAGAAGGCGCGAGACCGTCCTGGACTCGCTGGGCTTCAGCCCGGAAGCCGATCCGCTGGCCCTTTACGAGGGCAAGCGGCCGGACCTCCGGATCAAGGACCTGCGCCGGCATCTCGGCCGGGTCGTCGACCTGGTCGTCCGGGTCGTGGACGCCCGGGGCAAGGATGTCAGGGGCGGGAAGAAGTACTTCTACTTCTTCGAGGACGAGACCGGGACGCTCGAGGGCGTGGGCGACCGCCCCTGCCAGGCCTCGGGCGAGCCGCCCGTCTGCTGCCTGCACGGCGAGGCCAGGGAGGACGGCACGGGGCAAGTGAAGATCTTCGAATGCGCGTTCCTCAAAGCTTTCTAAAGGGAAAACGCCCAATTCCGGGGAGGACGGTTCAGAGTTCGGCCCGGCGGCTTCGGGCTCTACTCGCCTTTTCCCACAGCTCTCCTCGGCGCCTCGGAACTCGCGCGCTCGTCCGAACTGACTTGCAAGATCTCCCACTCAGTCTCTTATTCGATTGTCCTTTTCTAGCTCAAACAGCCCTCGGCGGCCGCTGGCTTCCCTCGGAGAGTTATGGAAAAAGGCGCCGCCCTCGCGATTTCGCCGTTGGCCGATACTCTGAACCGTCTAGTCTCCCCGGAATTGAGCGAAGAAACTTTTTAACGAAGTGGTAAGATGAAGAAAGCGGCCGGCCGCGAGGGAGGAAGCATGAACGTCACGGAGACCATTCACGCCCGGCGGGCCTTCAGGTCGTTAGAGCCAGCCGAAGTCGGCGATGCTCTCGTGCGGGATTTAGCCCGTCACGCCCAGCTCGCTCCGTCCTGCGACAACAATCAACCCTGGCGGTTCGTCTTCGTTCGCGACAAGGCCGCGCTGGCCGGGCTGCACGAGGCACTAACTCCCGGCAATGCCTGGATGAAGGCGGCTTCCATGCTCATCGCCGTCTGCGGCCGGATCGAGGACGACTGCGTCATCAAGGACCGCGAGTACCTGTTGTTCGGGCTGGGCCTGGCCGCGGCTTTTCTCGTCCTGCGGGCGACCGAGCTCGGGCTGGTGGCCCATCCGGTAGCCGGCTTCAGCCCGAAGAGGACGCGGGCGGCCCTGGGCATCCCCGAGGATCATAAAGTCATCACCATCATCGCGGTCGGACGGAAAGCCGAGACGCTCAACCCCGTCCTATCGCCGGATCAGATCAAGGACGAGGCCGCGCGGCCGGAGCGTTTTCCCTTGCCGAAATTCGTTTTTCTGGATCATTTCGGAAATTCCATCCTTGGGGAGGCTGCGCCGTGAGTCTTTCCTGGATTGTTTTCTTCGTCGGGACGGCGGGCATCGCCGTCTTCTCCTGGAGGTTTTCCATTCGCTCCGGCCGCTACCACGGGGTGGCCCGCTTCTTCGCCTTCGAAAGCCTATTGGCGCTTTTTCTCCTGAATCGGCCCTATTGGTTCGAGCGGCCAGGGACGGCTCTTCACCTATTATCCTGGCTATTCCTCTTCGTCTCGTTGGGCTTAGCCGGCTTCGGCGCCCGCCAACTCTTCCGGCGCGGGCGGCCCGAGGGGCAGCTCGAGAACACGACCCGGCTGGTGACGACGGGCTTATTCCGGTTCATCCGGCATCCCCTCTACGCCTCGCTCTTTTATTTCGGGCTGGGGATCTGGCTCAAGTCCGTAACTCCCGACGACGTCCGCCCTGGCCGTTCTGGATGCGGTCGCCGTCTTCCTGACGGCGAAAATCGAAGAAGGCGAGATGAAAGCTCGCTTCGGCGCCGAATATGCGGCCTACATGAAAAGGACCAAGCGGTTTGTGCCTTTCCTTTTTTAAAGCCCCTCCCGGTTAGGCCGTAGCCGTGCGATTTTGCGGTCGGCGGGCGTTATCAGAGGGGAGGACGCATGATCGTTCGCGAAGCCGATGTAACCCGCCGGGTGATCCGCCGGGCAGGGCTGTTACTCTTGGCCTGGGCCGCGGCGGCCTGCTCGCTCGCCCCGACATCGGGGGGGACGGAGGCCGGGCTCAAGGGTTCTGCCGAGGGATCGGGAGATTCGGAGTACATCCTGATGCGGCCTCGGGACTACGAGCCCGAACGGGTCTATCCCTTGCTCGTAGCTCTTCATGGCTTCGGCGGCGATGCTAAAGACATGGCCCGCGCTTTCGAGTCCTACGCCGGGCTTCCTGTCCTGATCGCGGTGCCGCAGGGCGAATATGCCCGGCCGCGGGGCGGATTCTCCTGGTTTCTGGTGACACGGGACCGGAGCCAGTGGCCCCGGACGGACGAGCGAAGCGTGAGCCGAGTCGTCCGTTGCATCGCGGCGGTCAAGGCGCGCGAGCGGGTGGGGAAGGTCGTCGTCTTCGGCTTCTCGCAGGGCGCCTCTCTGGCCTATCTGACGGGCTTGAGGAATCCGGGCCTTGTCGACGGCATCGCGGCCGTGGCCGGAAGCCTGCCGCCGGTCGATGAGGAAGGCGCGATTCTTGGGCAGGATCAGATCGGACGGGCCCGGCGGGTTGCGGTCTTCATCGCCCGGGGTACTGACGATCCGCTGATCGACGCCCAGAGCTTCGCGCGGCAGAAGGACTTCTTCGGGAGCCACGGGTATCGTATCGAGGCGCTGTCGTTCGAGGGAGTGCACCAACTGACCCTGCCGCTCCTCACCCGGATGTGGAGCTGGATGGAGCGGTCGGTTCGGCCAAGGGATTGACGGGGCCGGGCGGCGATCTCAGCCGCGGGTTCGCAGGGCCTCATCGACCATGGCCAGGTAGTTGCGCACGGGCACATAGCTGGGGATGGAGTTGCCCGAGCCCACCACGTAGCGGCCTCGCGGCCCGCACGTCTCGATCAGGGACCGTGTTCGACGCCGGACTTTCTCTTCCGTTCCGCCGGACAGAATGTTCAAGTCGACGCCGCCCAGGGTCGCGGCGCGATTGCCCCAGCGAGCCTGGAATTCTTCGGCCGGCAGGATGACATCCTCGAAGGAGTGTTTGCCGTCGATGCCGACGCTCTCGATAAGGTCGGGCAGGATCGCGGCCAGGTTGCCGCAGGAATGGAGCAAGTACGGCTTGCCCTTGGCATGGGCCAGAGCCGCGAAGCGGGCATGCCAGGGCAGGACAAGCTCCCGCAGGTCGGCGGGGGAGACGAGAGTCGCGGTCTTGAAGCCCATGTCGTCGCCCGGGAAGACGGCCGCCAGCCGAGGCAGCTCCACCAGGTGTTCGTAGACGCGGAGCATCAGTCCGCCGATCCGGTCGGCCATCGCCCGGACCAGGGCCCGGTCATCGACCAGGGCGAAGGCCAATCCTTCCAGCGACATGATCCAGGAGAGGTGCTCGAACACGCCGCCCGCGTGGCAGGCGACGAGGCCCATGCCTTCGGGGATCTTGGCCGCTAAATATTCATAAGGGAAAAAATCGAAGTCTTCGACCTGGGGCCAGCGATAACGTTCGAAGTCGTCCCGCGTCCGGATCGTCCCTTCGTGCTCGTCGGCCCAGCCCCTGCGGCCCGACGCGGCGGTGGCATCGTCGGCGCCGACGAGCGTCTCGGGAAAGCCGAGGCCGGATTCAAAGCGGACGAAGTCGTAGCCCAGGCGGCGCCAAAGCTCGATTTGGTTGTCCAGGTAGGCGGCCTGCGAGGACCGATCGGGCCCGAAGTCGGACCACTCACGGCCGAGGAGATCCTTCAAGATAGGTCTCTGAACGGCAGGATCGACAAGATACTCGACGAGCGGAGGCCGTTCAGGCCGCCTCCGGCCCATCAGGGCGTCCACGAAGCCGGCCGCGTCCGGTGAAGGCGCGGATACGGGCAGACGGGGGAATTCCGTCAAGCCAGGACCTCCGGGGCGATCGGCCTGAGGTTGAACTCCGAAGCCATGCTCCGGCCGTAGGCTCCGGCGCCCAGAACGGCCAGTATCTCGCCGGCCCGGGGGACGACCATGGGATGGTCCTTGCCGAAGACGTCCCCGGTTTCGCAAAGGTGCCCTGCCACCGTGACCGGGGCTTTTCGCCCCGCGGGACGCGAGGCATTGACGATCTGGTGAAAAGCCTGGCCGTAGATCGCGGTCCGCGGCAGGGTGTTGAAAGTCCCGGCGTCGACACAGGCGAACCAATTGCCGTAGCTCTTCTTGAGATAGTTGACCCGGACGAGAAGGACGCCGGCGTCGGCGACCAGGTACTTGCCCGGTTCGACGACGATCGCGGCCAGGTTGGGCAAGGCCTTGCCGGCGGCTCGGCCGACGGCCCGGGCGTAGCGTTCGAGAGGGAAGAGGCGCTGGTCCTCGGAGTAGCGAGGGCCGAAGCCGCCGCCGAAGTCGAGAAATTCCAAATTGAACCCGGCCCGGACGACCGACCGGGCCATGTCGATCATCCGCTCGACCGCCTGCATGACGTTCGGGTAGTCGTCGGCCGTCCAGCCCGATCCGAGGTGCTGATGCAGGCCGACCGGCCGGAAGCCGGCGGTCGCCGCCGCCTCGAACGCCTCCAGCACGCGGCTCTCTTCGACCCCGAACTTGATAGGCGTCCCGTCGCCGGAGCGCTCGCCCGCGGTGATGACCTTGGGGTTGAAGCCGGAGCCGATGCCGGGATTCCAGCGGATCGAGACGCGGACCTTGCGGCGCGGGAATTCCCTGCGCCGGATATCGGCCATCGAGGCGATCTGCTCGACCGCGTCGATGGCCACGGTCAGCCCGGGCCGGCCGAAGACGGCGCGGAAGTCGTCGGCTCCCAAGCTCGTCCCGGTGAACAGGATGCGGGAAGAGGGGAACCCCGCCCGCCGCGCCGCCGCGACCTCGCGCGGCGAGACGGCGTCGATCGAGGCGCCTTCCTCGCGGAGCAGGGTCAGGATGCCCGGGCAGGGATTGGCCTTCATGGCGTAGCCGATCCGCAGCTCGCGGTTCCATGATGCGGCGAAGGCGGCACGCAGTCGGGCCAGGTTGGAACGGATCCGGGCCGTGCTGTAGATGAAGACGGGAGTCCCCATACGGCGGGCCCACGACTCCGCCTTCCGGCCGGCCACTCGGACGCCGTCGGCCGTAAGCTTCAACCCTTCATTTTCCCACCAGGCCATCGGGCCCGTCCTTTCCCGGCTCGTCCGGCTCGCCGGCCAGTCCGGCGAAGAGATCGTCCTGACCGGCCTTGATCCGGCGGACGATCTCGTCCAGCACCGGGTATTGCCGCAGCAGGCCTTCCGGCACCTCGAGCTTCCGTCCGGTCGTCATGTTCTTGATCTGCAGGGCGTTGGCCAGGGCCTGCCCGCGGTAATGGTTGTTGGTGATGACGAAGACGCTGGCGCTGGACGAGGCCAGGTCCTTGATCCGCTTGACCCATTCGCCGAGCTCGTCCTTGGCGTACAGGTAGTCGTAGCGGGCGTCGCGTCCCGCCCCGGGCCGGAACCAGTCCTTGGCGTTGCGGCCGTGCAGCCGGACATAGGACAAATCGGGAGTCGTGACGACCGACGGTCGGGCCCAGCGAACGGCCGATGGTCGGCTGGTCGATGTTGACGAAGGCGGCCCGCCGTGCTCCGTCAGGAGGGCGCGCGCCTGGGCATCGTCCCACGCGGCTTGGCGGAACTCGACGGCCAGCGGATATGCGGCGAACAGCCGCAGCAGGGCGGCCAGATAGTCCAGGTTCGCCGGGCTGAAGGCGAACGACCAGGGGAACTGGAGCAGCAGGGCGGCCAGCCGCCCGGCCGCGGCCAGAGGCTCGATGCCGCGCAGGAAGGCCTCGACCGCGGACCGCATCGAGACCGCGCCGTTCGTGGGTGAAGGATTGATGGACTTTGACGGCGAATAGAAAGGCGGGGAAGGCGGCCACGCGGCGCACCCAGGACGGCGGCCATGACGGCGGCGGCGGGCCGGTAAAAGGTGCTGTTGATCTCGACACAGTCGATGAAACGGGCCAGGTAGTCCAGGGGATGGAAGCCCCGGCCGGGCGGAGACGGATAGACGATGCCCTCCCAGTCCTCGTAGCTCCAGCCGGCCGTCCCGATCCGGATTCGCGTCACGCGCCCTATTGTAGGGGAATCTCGGGCCATGGTCCAACACCGGCTACCGATGCATGCGAGCCGGGGACATGGCCTTGTCAAAGCGGCCTGATCTCGGGAATAATGGTCAGGCCATGAGCCGCCGGGGAATCGCCGCCGACATCGAACAGGCCGACGCGCGCATCCGGGACGGCATCCTCCGGACGCCGCTCGAGCCGGCCCCGGCCTTGGGCCGCAGCGCGCGGCGCGCGCGTCTTCGTCAAATGGGAGTGCGAGCAGCGGACGGGCTCGTTCAAGCTGAGGGGGCGCCCTCAACGCCCTGCGGTCCCTGACCGCGGCCGAAAAGCGGCGCGGCGTGCTGACCGCCTCGACCGGAAATCACGGCTTGGCCATGATCCATGCCGCCCGGCGCGGAGGGCGTCCGTCTGACCCTCTTCGTCCCCCTGTCCATCGCCGCGGTGAAAAGGGACAAGCTGCGGGCCTCGGGCGCGGACCTGGTCATCGCCGGCCCGACCTGCGAACAGTCCGAGATCATGGCCAGGGCGGAGGCGGCCTCCTCGGGCCGCGTCTATGTCTCGCCCTATAACGACGCTCGGGTGGTGGCGGGGCAGGGCACCGTCGGCCTGGAGATCGCGGCCGCCCTGCCGGACATCGAGGACGTTCTCGTCCCCGTCGGAGGCGGCGGCCTGGCGGCCGGCATCGCCGGCGCCGTCAAGGCGGCCGCCCCGGCGACGCGGGTTTGGGGCGTTGAGCCGATCCACTCCGCTTTCCTGTCCGCCTCGCTGCGGGCGGGGCGCCTGGTCGAGTTCGCCGAAAAGCCGACCCTGGCCGACGCCGTGGCCGGCGGTATCGAACCGGGCTCCATCACCTTCGAGCTCTGCCGGCATCGTCTCGACGGAATCCTGACCGTGACCGAGCCGAGCCATCCGCGAGGCCCGCAGGTCGCTGGAGAGGCTCCGCGGCGGTCCCGTGGAGGGGGCGGGGGCGCTGGCCCTGGCCGCGCTGCGCGCCAATCCGGATATGTTCCGCGGCCGGACCGTCGTCCTCGTCGTCAGCGGAAGGAACGCCTCCCCCGAAGCCGTGTTGTCGAGGTCGCGGGTTTCGCATAAGATGAAGCGGGATTAATCCGTGAAGACGAGATGGGCCCTTCTCCCGGCGGCGATGGCGGCGCTCCTCGCCGGCTGCCACCGCCCGAGTCCGAAGCTCTATACGATCGGCGTCCTGCAGCTTCTCGACTCGCCGACGGTCCGCGATGTCCGTCGGGGGATCGTCAAGGCCTTGGAGGACTACGGGCTGTTCAACGACGTCAACGTCCGTCTCGACGTCCGTGACGGCTTGGGCGACCTGTCCGAAGTGCAGCGGATCGCCCGCGCCTTCGCGGCCGACGGCGTCGATATGATCATCGCCGTGACGACGCCCTGCCTGCAGGCGGCCATGATCGCCGCCCCCAAGACGCCGATCGTCTTCACCTCGGTCGCCAACCCCTACCTGACCAGGGCGGGAACAAGCGCTTCCAGCCACCTCGACAACGTGACGGGTATCGCCTCGACCGGGCCCATACGTCAGACGTTGGCCTTCATCAAGGAGGTCCTGCCTTCGGTCCGCAGGGTGGGCACGCTCTGGACGCCTTCCGAGCTCAACTCCGAATACTACGTCGGCTTGATGCGCAGTGCCGCGGACGAGCTGGGCCTGGAGCTGGTCACGGTCCCGGTGGCCAATCCCAACGAGGTCCTGCTGGCCTCGCAGGTTCTGCTCAGCCAGAGCCTGGACGCCGTCTATCAGGTCTCGGACAATACCGTCAACGCCTCATTCGAGGCCCTGGGCCAGGCCGCGTCCGAGGCGGGCCTGCCGCTGTTCGGGGGCTTTCTCCTTTCGACCCGGCTGGGAGCCTGCGCGGCCATGGGCTGGGATTTCTTCGACATGGGCTACAAGACGGGTTCGTTGGCGGTCCGCATCAAGAACGGCGAAAATCCCGCCCGCATCCCTTTCCAGTCGATGAGCAACGTCCAGCTCTCGATCAACCCGGCTTCGGCGGCGAGGCAGGGTGTGGTCTTCAGCGAAGCGGTCCGCAAGCGCGCGGTCGAGATCGTCGAAGGCGAGGACGGCGATGCGGCGGCGGTGGGAGCAGGCGCGGGGCCGGGCGAAGCCGCGCCCTTGCGACCCGGCGCGCGCTAAGGCTCCAAGACGTATCGGCCCCGCCCGGGGCGGGCAGCCCCCCGGATCGCCCGCACCGTGCGCCGGACGGCCTCTGCGCAGGCATCGCCCAAAGCGTCGCCACCGGCCAACCGGGCCAGGATCGTGGCCGAGAGGAAACAGCCTGTTCCATGGACATCCCTGGCCAGCCGGGCGTGGCGAAAGCGCCACAGGCCCGAGCCATCATAGAGCACGTCCACGGCCTCGGATTCGAGGTGGCCTCCCTTGACCAGGCAGGGACAGCCCGTCCTGTCGAAGATCATCCGGGCCGCGGCGGCCATTGATTCAGGGTCCCGGATCGGTCGGCCGGCCAGGTAGGAGGCCTCAGCGAGGTTGGGCGTGAGGACGGCGGGCAGGCCGCGCAAGGCGGAAAGGATCGTTCCCCTCGTGGCTCGGCCGGAGAGAGCCGCGCCCGAGCTGGCCCGAAGCACGGGATCGACGACCATGGGGAGACCGGCGTGACGCGACAAGCCGCGCCGGATTTCCGCCCATGCGCCCGCCGATCCCGCCATCCCGATCTTGATGCCGGCGATCTCGATATCGTCGCGCAAAACGTCCCATTGCTTCCGGAGGAAAGACGCCGAAACAGGCCGGACGGCTCGGACGGCCGCCGTGTCCTGCGCCGTGAGGGCGGTGATCACGGCGGCGCCTCGAAAGCCGTGACTGCGGAAGACGGCCACGTCGAGAAGAACGCCGGCGCCCCCGCCGGGATCGAAGCCCGCCACCGTCAAGAGGGTCTTGGCCATGCGCCTATCATAAGAACCGGACGGCGGGAAAACAAGGCCGGCCCTTCGGCGGCCGTGTGGTAAAATCCCGGCCATGAAAGCCGTCAGGGTCCGCGCCGTCGTCGGCGGCCGGGTGCAAGGGGTCTTCTTCCGCGGCTTCACCGAGCGCAGCGCAATCGGGCTGGGGATTTGCGGCTGGGTCCGAAACCGATCGGACGGAAGAGTCGAGGTTCTGGCCGAAGGGACCCGTGAGAATCTCCTGGCCTTTCTCGCCGCGCTGGGCCGAGGGCCCGCCGCGGCCCGGGTGGATGCCGTCGATACGGACGTGGTCGGAAGCGACGGGCGAGTTTCCCGACTTCCGGATTCTGTCCTCGACCTATTGAGGCTCGTCTCCGGACCGGTCGGAGGACAGGGCTTTGGCCCGGCATTCGCGTGAACAGAAGAACTTCTCCTGCCCGCCGATCGTCTCGCGCAGCGCGCTTTCCTTCGGCAGGTAGATCCCGCAGACCTCATCCTTGACCATGACTCCCGTCAAACGCGGCTTTTCGGCGGAGCGGGCCTGACGAGGGCGGCGCTTGCCGGCCCCGGCGATCATCCGGTAGACCGACCAGGCCATATAGGCCAGGAAGGCGTAGTAAAGGAGCCGGAAGATGCCGCGGATGAACATGGCCGGGCCTCAGAAGAGGTAAGCGTACTTGGCCCAGAGCGCCCGCTCGAGCTTCCGGTAGGCGGCGACGGCGGCCTCGGCCGACTTGACGGAATAGTCCGTCAGAAAGGCACGGGCTCGGGCCGCGTCCGACTTCCACAGCGCGGCCGCCTCGGCTTCGATCCTGGACTGATCCGCGAACAGCCCCTCTTCGATCGGCCGCCAGACCTTCTCGATGTCGGCCTTCATGAACTGCCAGCGGAAGTTGGCCAGCTTGCTGACCGTCCGGAAAGCCCACCAGGCGCAGTCGTCGCTCCAGCCCCAGCGGCCGTCGACCATGTAGGAGTCGGGCATGCGCGTGTTGCCGCAGTAGAACGGCGTGTGCGGTGTCGTGGCCGGGTTGTCGTAGCCCAGCCAGACCACACCGCCCACGGGATCGGGCAGCCAGCCGCGCGACTGGGTGATCTGGAGGTAGGTTGCGGCGGGGGAGCAGATGCTCCGTTCGCGGACGACCTTGAGGAGGTCCAGCCATTCCCGGCTCAGGAAGGGTCCGGCCACCGGGCTTTTGACGGCTTCGCCCTTGGGATTCACCGCCAGGACGGTCCGGGTCATGTCGAAGGCCGTGCCGTCGTAGGCGTCCCGGAAAATGGCCAGGACGTCCTTGACCGAGACTTTCTTGTCCGGCCGGACCGAGAAGGGGTAGTTCTCGGCGTTGGGGTCGAGCTTGAGCGAGGGAGCCAGAAGGCTCAGGACGCGCCACTCGCGGCGGCGGCAGCCCAGGCTGGTCCGGCCGCCCGGATTGTAGGCGTAGGTGAAGTCGAAGGCCTGACCGGACTTGGGGTCCCACCAGCCGTTGGCCACGGCGGGGGCGGTGACGTTGTCCGAGGCCATGAAGGCGTCCTTATTCTTGAGGTCGAGGCGGCGGATGCGCCCGGCGTTGGCCGAGACGCCGATCTCGTCGTCAGGGACGCGCTGGGCCGCCCAGACGGCGCCGATCTGGTCCTTGCCCGGGCCGTAGATCTCGAAGTGCCAGACCTCTTTCGTGTCGGCGAAGGTGAAGCATTCGCCGTAGTCGTTGTAGCCGTGGGCCTTGGTCAGGGCGTCGATCGTCCGGATGGCTTCGCGGGCGGTCGAGGCCCGCTCCAGGGCCAGCCGGTAGAGCTCGGGCGCATCCAGGATGCCTTTCTGGCTGACCAGCTCCCTGCGGCCTCCGATCGTCGTCTCGCCGATGGCCAGCTGACGGTCGTTCATGATCGGGTAGGCGGCGTCCAGGAAGCCGTACGTCTCGCGGACCTGGGGGATTTCCCCGGCTTCGAGCCGCTCGGGATCGTCCGGCCGCTTGCTTCGCTTGGGGTCGTAGTACACCTTGGCCTTGGCCCCGGGCTCATGGCTGCGGCGCGGGACCATGGTCATCCAGGTCCGGTCGGTGCCGCTGTCGCAGGAGTGCGACGTCATCGTCGAACCGTCGACCGAGGCCAGGCGGCCGACCAGGATGCTGGTGCAGCCGTCGAAGCCGTAGTCGGAGGGGACTTCGGGCGAGGACAGCAGGGCGACCGCTCCCGCGGCGGCAAAGAGCAGGGCCAGTAGAGCGGGCAGGAACTTGCGCAGCTTCATTTCAGTAACCTCCGTGGGCGGCGAGCATGTCCATGCGCCGGGCGAAGGCCCGGGCTTCCTCCAAGTCGACGGCGTCAGGATGCGTGGCGGCGGACGCCGCCATATCGACCCATTCCTGGTGTTCCGGCGATCGGCTCAAGACCTCCAGGGCCTGGACCGACAGGCGTCCGCGGCAAGTGAAGGTGCCAAGCAGCTTGGCCCGGGCGGCGAGGACGACGGCGTATTCGATGGCCTCGCGCGACAGCCGGTGGCCCTGCAGCGAGCCATGGGTCGAAAAAAGAGCCAGGGGTGTGCCGGCCGGGATCGTCTTGAGAAAGGACTCGACCGGATAGGGGACGGAATGTTGGTGGACGGGGAATCCGACGAGAAGGAGGCCGCAACCTTCCAGGCTTCCCGCCTCGTCCAACGGGCGGATCGCCTTGGCCCCCGATAAGGCCTCGAACATGGCCTGGGCCACGGCTTTGGTGTTGCCCGAGCGGCTGAGATAGGTGACGAGAGTCGTACTCATGCCGGGTATTCTTCCATAGACGGGCAATAAATTCTAGTTGTGCGTCTCGGAAATTCATTGACAAATTCCCAAACTTGCCTGACGCACAACCGCCGGGGAGTATGAGGGGGGCGGCGAGGCCCCCCTCAGGGGGTCAGCGCAGCGCCGAGGGGGGAGCTAGTCTCCCCCCTGGAAGTGTCCCGTCTCCAAGGCAATCATGGAATTGGAATCTATGAGACGGGACACTAGCGTCGGGTGCGCTCTCAGGCGGCGGGAAAGCGCAGCCGGACCCGGGTGCCGCGGCCCACGGCGCTCTCGACCTGAATGGTCCCGCCGTGATCTTCGACGATCTTCTTGGTGATCGGCAGCCCCAGACCCGTCCCGGCGTCCTTGGTGGAGAAGTGCGGCTCGAAGACGCGGCTCAGGACGTCGGCCTCGATCCCGGAACCGGTGTCTTCCACGGTCACGGTGATCTCGCTCCCCGCCGCCTCGACCGAGGTCCGAATCTCGCCCCGGCCGCGGATGGACTCGATGGCGTTGGTCAGCAGGTTGCGCAGCGCGATCTTAAGCTTGTCCGCATCGCCCAGGACGCCGGACTCGCCGCCCGCGTAGGACTCGACGATGAGGATGCGCTCGGTCAGGAGGCGCTGGTAAGGCTCGACCGTCTCCCGCACCAGATCGTCCACCCGGATCCGCTCCCGGCGGGCCATCGGCTCGCGCGACACCTCCAGGAACTCCTGCGCGATCCGGCGCAGGGCTTCGACCTCTTTAATGATGTAAGAGACCGATTCCTCGACGGCCGGCCCCGGATCGCCGCGGCCGTCCTGGAGGACGCGCAGGATATGCTCGGCCGAGAGCTGGATCGGGGTCAGGGGATTCTTGATCTCGTGCGCCACCCGGCGGGCCATCTCGGCCCAGGCCGCCTTTTTGCCCAGCTCGGCCAGCTCCTGCTGGTGCTCCTTGAGGCTGCGGATCATGGCGTTGAAGCCGTCCACGAGCGTCTTCATTTCGTCCCGGCCCTCGTAGTCGATGGCGAGCTCGAGGTTACCCAGGCTGGCTTCGCGGGTCCCGGCCAGGAGGCGCCGCACGGGCTCCACGATGCGCCCACCGACGCCGCGGGCCATGATCAGGACCAGGCCCAGGCCGAAGACGGCCATGAAGACCAGGAATTCGACCAGCTCCTGGGAGGCGCTGGCGGCGTCGCGGCGCTCGAACGGAAAGGGCAGGGCGATGGTCAGCCGGCTGCCCCCGGAATCGTAGGGAACGGCCAGCGTTCGGAGCGAGAGAGTCCCGAGCCTCGTCTCGCTGGCCACGGTCGGGCTGTTCTCGTAGCGGAGACGGTAGGCCACTTCCCCGTCCAGGATTTCCGGCAACAGTCCGGAATCGAAGAACTCCCTCCGGCTGGAGGCCACCAGCCGGCCGTCCCTGTAGAGGTTGACGTCGTTGCCGATGGTGTTCGAGATCCAGAGGACGAGGTCCTCGGGCGGCACGTCCGGGCTGACCCGGTCGCCGGGGTCGAGGTAGAGGAAATCGTCCATGACGCTGCGGGCCATGTCGGCGTGGATGGTGGCTTTCTCGACGAACTGCTGGGTGAAGATGCGGCTGAAGAAGGACTGCGAGAAGGCGGCGAAGAGAAGAATGGGGACCAGAGCCACGATCAGGAAGGACAGGAAGACGCGCTCGGAGAAGGACCAGAAGAAGCGCCGGCCGCGCCGACGGCCGGTAAGCCAGGCTCCGCCAAGCAGCGGGATGCCGAGGCCGATCAGGGCCAGGGCGGCTGTTCGCGCCAGGTTGACGACATGGGAGCGCCAGGTCCGCCGGGGCAGGAAGACGGCATAGGCGCGGTCGCCGGAGCGAAACGCAAAGAGGTCGAAGGCGCGACCCTTGTCCCGGAGCCGGGACCAGCGGCCTTCCGGGGCGAAGGCCGAGACGGGGATACCCGCCGACAGCTTGAACGGGTTGAAGAGGATCCGTCCGTCCCGGTCGAAGACCGCGAAGCGGATGTCGAAGCCGCTCAGCGAGGGGATGGTGTTGACGCGCAGGAGCTCGAAATACGGGTTGGCGGAATTGAGGAAGGGAAGCATGTCCGGGTCGAGCGAAAGCGACAGCACGATCCAGCCGAGGGCTTCGCCGTCCTCGGTCCAGGCGCGGCTCGCGGTCAGGAAGCGGCGCTCCCGGCCCATGAACGGAACCGTAGCCGGTGCGACCGTCCAGCCCGACTTGGGCTCGAGGCCCTCGGCCGGTCGGAAGATCTTGGGAATGTTGAGCGAGAAGCGGTTCAGCACGGACCCGTCGGGAGCCAGGATCTCGAGGCTGGAGTACCAGTTGAACTTGGCCGGCAGCGTCCGGGCCCAGATGTCCCGGGCCAGGGTCGAGCCGGATTGGGGCGCGCGAAGGAAGCCGAGAACGGCTTTGTCGTTGCGGTCGAGCTCAGGAATCGATTCGGTCAACAGGAAGCGGGCCCAGGGCTCGAGCGACTCGACGCTGTCCTTGATGAATCGTCCGGCCAGGAGGCGGCTTTTCTCGGCGCCGGCATCGGCCATGGCGCCGTAGATGAAGACGATTTGAAGTAGGATCGCTGCGGCGGCAAAAACCGTCTTGCGGCGGCTTCCACGGTTTCGTACGGCGAGAGCCAGCGAGGCCGCCGCCGGCCCGGCCACGGCCAGACGGAAGCCCGGCCCGAAGCCTGCGACGAAGAAGACGAGGGACGGCAGGGTGAGAGCGGCGATGACGCCGGCGGTGCCGATCTTCGGGGCGAAGGCGCGCAGGATAACCGCCGACAGGACCGCCGCCGAACCCCAGACCAGGAGCATGGCCGCGAAGAGAAGGAGGAAGTCCGCCCGTGGAGAGAGCTCGAGCGGGTTGAATGAGGCATGGCGCAGAACGAGCCCGGCAGCGGCGGCAAAGCCGGCTTGAGCCGCGGCGATGATCACGACGATGGGCATCCAGGCCGGGGACGGCCGGGAGAGTCTCGCCACGTTTCGGGACAGGCTCCACGCCGCCAGCAAGATCAGCGCGGCCAGCCAAGCGGACGTGGCCAGGATGTCCGCCGGCGAACGGGTCAGCCCGAGCAGGGATCGGAAGCCGGCTCCGGCGGGGGAGACGATCGTCCACTCTCCGAGCGGTGAGGAGCGGAACAAAGGCAGGAGCGAGAGGCGCATGGCGGTCAGGACGAGCGCGGCGCCCGCGGCCCGGCCGGAGCCGAGGCGGGAGCGGACCGCGGAGCGGGCCAGAATCTCGATCAGGACGATCAACAGGCTGAAGAAGGCCGCCAGAAGCGCTGCGAAACGCAGGCCCCCGACCCAGACCCGGACGATCGCATCCGGAGCCCGGGATCGGATGTTGACCGTGGCGACGATCCGCCCGGCCGGGTCGCGCAGCGGGAAGAACAGCGATTGGATGCGGCCCTGCAGACCGGGCTGGCCGATGAACTCGTCGCCGCCGCGGCGAAACAGGTCGTTGTAGCGGGCCACGTCTTCGCGGAAGTCGATGTATTTCAGCTGACCGCCGGAAAGGAGCCGTTCGGGCAGGAACTGATACTCGGCCAAGTAGCGGGACTTGAACTCAGGTGCGAAAGCAAGCAGGCGGAAGACCGCGACAAAGCCCGAATCCGCACGCATGGCCTGGACCAGGTAGGATGAGCTCTTGGACTGGACGAGGCGGATGAGCGGTCGGCCCGGGACGGCTTCCTCCGGCTGCGCCGCTTCGACGACCGCCCCGAAGTCCAGCGCCTGTCCGCGCCACAGGCTTAGAACGCCCCCTGCATCGGCCAGCGCGGCGCCTTCGACCTGGGGATCAAGGTCGAGACGGCGCAACAGGTCGTAGCGGGCCGCAGGATCATCGGGCCAGGATTGGGCGGCCAGCCGTTCCAGCCGCGACGACTGGGCTTCGAGCAGGGCGGTAAACTCCGCCTTGATCCTTACCGCCGTCCGCCTCAGACGGCTCAAGGCCCGCGGCGTCGGACCGCCAGGCGCCAGCGATTCGACCAGAGACGAAGCGCCGATCAGGAGCAGGGCGACCGCGCCCAGGACGACGGCCGCTCGCAAGCGGGCGCCGGCGGGGAAGCCTGCCGGCCTCTTCACACCTGCTCCGCCCGGATCTCGACGATGGCCCAGAGCGGGCTTCCGCGGCCATGGCGCGTCTCGGGCCGCAGCCGGATGAAGACTTGCAGCGGCTTCTGGTCGCCGGTCTTGCGGCTGCTGAACGACCAGCGGACCCGGAGTATGAATCCGCCCCGGTCGAAGGCGGGAAGCGCGCCATGCTCGGGGTAGAACTCGAAGGTGGGATAAGCGCGGAAGATCCGCTCGAAGATCAGGGCCGCCTGTTCCCGCGAGACGAGGTCGGAGAACGACAAAGGCTCGGGAAGCGAGATCAGCAGGGGCGCTTCGCGTGTGAAGATCGCCGCCAGCCGGCGTGCATCATTCTCCAGAAAAGCCTGCTCGATCGTCCTCGGGACGGTCGCGTAGGCCGAGAGGAAAAGCGAGATCAGGCAAAGGCCAAGGGACGACACACGCGTCCCGAGGGTCAGGCCTTGGCTTCGGGCTTTTCGTCCTTGGCCTCTTCCTCGAGCTGTTTGGTCCGGGCCGCGTCCTTGATGCTGCTGACGCCGGCGATCAGGGCGATGAGCCCGCCGAATACGAGAACGGGGGGAATGCAGCCCTTGACCAGCCAAAAGAACTCCGTTCGCCAGACGAGGACGATGAGAAGGACGCCGCCGACGATGGCCGCCAAGCCGCCGATGATAGCCAGGAATTTGCCCATGAGGACCTCCCTTCCAGGGTTAGTGTTCGATCGCCCCGGATTATACTGGAAAGGCGGGGACCGCGCAAGGCAAGGCCTCGCGCACGGACGATCCTTGCGGACTCCGAAACCGATCGGATAGAATGAGCCCGCTCGATACCCCGGGCTGAAGCCCGGGGTATTTATAGGGTTAATACTGAGCGGCGCCTTAACCCCGATTTGAAAATCGGGGTTTTGCGCCGCGAACGTATAAACCCGGGGAACCGGCTCGAGCGGCCCCGGCCCGACAAGGAGGCTTCGCATGGCGCCCCTGCTCCTCATTCCCGGACCCAGCCCCGTCGTCGAGCGCATCCTCGAGGCGCTGGCCCGGCCGACCGTCTCGCACGTCGGCGCCGACATGGCCGCCGACACGAGCCTCGCCTTGGCGAACCTGAAGCGGATCGTCTTCTGCGCCGAAGGCCAGCCCTTCCTGGTGGCCGGTGCCGGGACGCTGGCCATGGAGATCGCCCTGCTCAACCTGGCCGGGCCCGACATGCGCATCCTGATCCTGTCGCAGGGCTACTTCGGAGATCGGATGGGCGAGATCGGCCGGGCCTTCGGTCTGGAGCATGATGTCGTCCCAAGCCCCTGGGGGCGGATCACCACACCCGACGACCTGCGGCGGCGCCTGGCCGAGCGGCGCTACGGGATCGTCGTCGCGACCCACGTCGATACGGCTTCCGGGGGGTGCATCCCGGTCAGGGAGTATGCCGCGGCCGTGCGTGAGGCAGGCGCCCTGTTTGTGTTGGACGGCGTTGCGGCCACCGGAGGCCTGGAGGAGCGCATGGACGACTGGGGCATCGACGTCGTCCTGACCGCGGCCCAGAAATGCTTCGGGGCGCCGCCCGGGCTGGCCATCGACGTTTTCTCGCCCGCGGCCATGGCCCGCCGGCGGGCCTTGGGGACAATCCGGGCCTACTATGCCGACATCCTGCGCTGGCTGCCGGTCATGAGCGACCCGGCCCGTTATTTCTCGACGCCGTGCGTCAACGAGCACCGGGCCTTCGCCGAAGCCACCCGGATCATGATGGAAGAGGGGATGGCGGCGCGCTTCCGCCGCCAGGCCGGGCTGGGCCGGGCGGTGCGGGCCGGCTTGGCGGCGCTCGGATTCGACCTGTTCACCGAGCCGGATTGCCGGGCGGATACGCTTTCCGTCGTCCGCTATCCCGATGGCCTCGATGATGTCTCCTTCCGCACCGGCTATGCCCGGCACGGCGTCCTGGTGGCCGGCGGGCTGGCGGCCACGGCCGGGCGCGTCTTCCGGATGGGCCACATGGGGAACCTCACGGACGCCCAGGTCGAGCTGGCTTTCGAAGCCATGGAGGAAACACTCCGGGACTTGGGCCGCCGGTCCGAAACCGGCTCGTCGCTCCGGGCCGTCAGGTCCGTCCTGGGTGAACCCGGCGGAGCGAAAGCATGAAGAGTCCGGTCTATGTCATCCCGGCCCGGCGGGAAGACGGCCCCGAAGCCTTGTCGGAAAAGATGCGCGCCGCCCTGCGGGCCACGGGCTTTGCGGGCCGGCTGTCCGAATCCGACCTGACCGGGTTGAAGATCCATTTCGGGGAGCGGGGCAACACCGGGCACATCAAGCCGGAGTGGCTGCGGGGCCTGGCGGCCGACATTCGAGCCCATGCGCCCCGGGTTTTCCTGACCGACACCAATACGCTCTACATCGGATCCCGATCCAACGCGGTCGACCATACCCGGCTGGCCTGGGAGCACGGCTTCCGGCCCGATGTTATCGACATACCGGTCGTCATCGCCGACGGCCTGATCGGAGACGAGTCGCGGGAGACGAAGGGATCCGCCGGCCGGGTGGCGGCGGGCAAGCTGGCCTCGGGCATCCTCGCCGCCGACGCACTGGTCGCCTTGAGCCACGTCACCGGGCACGTCCAGACCGGGATCGGCGCGGCCATCAAGAACATGGGCATGGGCTGCGCCTCCCGGGCCGGCAAGCTCGACCAGCACGCCGTGGCCCATCCGCGGATCCAGGCCAAGGCTTGCCGGGACTGCGGCGCCTGCGCCCCCCATTGCCCCTCCGCGGCCATCGAGCGGCGGGAGGGGAAGTCCTGGATCGACGACGACCGCTGCCTGGGCTGCGGGGAATGCCTGGTGGTCTGCAAGCACGGCGCCGTCAGACCCCGCTGGGACGGGGACGTCCGCCGGGTGCAGGAGAAGGTGGCCGAGTACGCGCTCCTCGTCCGGCGCCATTTCGGCCCCAAGCTGGCCTGCCTCAACGTCCTGCTCCAGGTGACCAAGGACTGCGACTGCATGGCCAAAAACCAGCCCGGACTGGTCGAGGACATCGGCATCTGTGCCTCGCTCGACCCGGTGGCGCTCGACCAGGCCTCGGCCGACCTGGTCGTCGAGCGGGCCGGCGGGCGCGATCCGTTCCGGCTCGGCTATGACGTGGACTGGTCCTTCCAGATCCGGCATGGCGAGAGGATCGGCCTCGGTACGGCCGGATACAAGCGGGTCGACCTGGCATGACCGTTGAAGGCCTGACGCTTCCCCGGGGGCGGAAGCCCGCGCGGCTGGATGCCGAAAGCGTTGTGCGGCCCGACTTGACCATCCTCGTCTTGGCGCCCCACCCGGATGACTTCGACGAGGTCGGCGTGACGCTGCGCCGATTCCGCCGCGCGGGGGCGAGGCTGAGGCTGGCCGTCCTGAGCTCGAGCGCCAACGGTGTGGAGGATGCCTTCCTGGACAATCCCTCGGAGGCCGCCAAGGCCGCGGTGCGCGAGGAGGAGCAAAGGCGGAGCCTGGCCTTCTTCGGCCTGGAACCGGCGGCACGCGAGCTTCGAAAGGCTGCCGACCGGGGAAGGGGGCTATCTGACCGACGCTGCGGAGAGCCGCCAACGGGTCGTTGCCTTGTTGGCGGCGGACGCATATGACTTGGTTGTTTTACCGCACGGACAGGATACCAATCCCGACCACCGGCAGGTCTATGCTTGGTGGCGCAAGGCCGCCGACGGCTGCGCCGTCCGACCCGCGAGCCTGGCTCTTCCGCGACCCGAAGACGATCGGCATGCGGCTCGACGTCGCGGTTCCGTTCGGGCCGGAGGAAGCCGCCTGGAAGTCCAAGCTCCTCCTCCATCACGCCTCGCAACAGGCCCGCAACGTGCGCCTCAGGGGCCACGGCTTCGACGAGCGGATCCTGCGCGTCAACCGGGACACGGCGTCGGCGGCCGGGCTGAAGGAACCATATGCGGAGGGATTCGAAGTCGAGGCCGGAAGGCCCGGGGTTTCAAATTTGTTTATACGTTCGCGGCGAAAAACCCCGATTTTCAAGTCGGGGTTAAGGCGCCGCTCAGTATTAATCCTATAAATACCCGGGCTTTAGCCCGGGGTATCGAGCGGGTTTATTCCAGGCGGCGCAGACCGGGCTGAAAAGCCATAACGGACAGGGCGTAGACGAGGGCGACGGAGGAGGTGGCGATGATGGCCGCCGGCTCTCCGAAGCGGGAGGCCAGCCAACCGATCATGATCGCCCCGACCGGCATGGCGCCGAAGAAGGCCATGGAGTAGATGGCCATGACCCGGCCGCGCAGCCGGGCCGCGGTCAGCGTCTGGACGGTGGCGTTGGCCAGATTGAAAACGAGGATCAGGGCGAACCCGGCCGAAAAGAGGACCAGATAGGCCAACGGACGCCAGCGGAGGAAGGCGAAGGCGATCATCAGCATGGGGAAGGCCAGGGTACCCAGCGACAGCAGGCGGCCGCGGAACTTGAAGCGGCCGAGAGAGGCGATGAGGAGAGCCGAGAGAAGCGATCCCAAGCCGCGGGCCGAGGTCAGGAATCCGTTGGTCGCCGCTCCGCCGTGCAGGATCTTGACGGCCCAGGCCGGCAGGATGGTGATGAAGGCAAAGCCGAAGAGGGAGACGATAAGAACGGTGGCGACGAGGGTTCGGATCATGACGTGGTGGCGGACATAGCGCAGGCCTTCCTTCAGCTCTCCCAAGGCCGAGGCCGTCCGCACCGGCCGCTCGTGCCGGGCCAGCTTCATAAAGACCAGGGCGGCGATGATGGCCAGGAACGAAAGGCCGTTGATGACGAAGCACCAGCCCGGGCCGAACAGGGCGTAGGTGATGCCGCCGACGGCCGGGCCGATGGCCGCCGAGGTGTTGAACATGGCCGAGTTCAGGGCGATGGCGTTGGTCAGGTCCTCGGGCGCGACCAAGTCGTGGACGAAGGTTTGACGGGCCGGAGCATCGAAGGCGTTGGCCGCCCCGAAGCAGAAGGCCAGGACGATGATGTGCCATGGCCGCACGACGCCGGCGAAGACCAGCCCGGCCGAGATGAAGGCCAGGACGAGCATGGCGGTCTGGGTCAGGATCATCAGCCGCCGCCGCGAGACCCGGTCGGCGATGGTGCCGGCGTAGAGCATGAACATCCAGATCGGGACGCCGGCGGCAAAGCCGACGTAGCCCAGGAAAGCCGCCGACTTGGTCAGCTCGAAGATCAGAAAGCCCTGCGCCGTCGTCTGCATCCAGCTGCCGAACAGGGATGTCAGTTGGCCCCAGAACCAGAGCCGATAGTTGGGATAGCGCAGGGCGGTGAAGGTCTGCCGCCAGTTGATGCGGCCGTCCGTTCGCGGGGCGGGTCGGCTCATGGTTTCCGGAGATTGTGTCAGCCGCGCCGGGGGATGTCAAGGCCACGGCCAAGCCGGAGAGGTGAGGGAAAAAAGAATCGGGGAGGTGGGATTCGAACCCACGGCCCCAGCGTCCCGAACGCTGTGCGCTACCAGGCTGCGCTACTCCCCGAACGGACCGCTATTATAACCGGTCCTGGAAAAAAAGCAATCGATATCCGCGGCACCCCCTGGTGAGCGCCGGCAAGCTCCCGCGCCGACCGCCCGCCGGACCCGGCGGGGGAGCGAGCCAGGGTGGAGAATCCAGCCGCGCTTCTGTATAATGGTGCGTCCGGCCGACGGCCGGATCAATCTCCTTGGATGAAGCCAACATGACAATGACTCGATGGTGGCGGTTGAACCCTCCGGCTCTGGCCGAAAATCTGAAGACGGACTTGACGGCCGGCTTGACTTCGGGGGAAGCCCGGCGGCGACTCGAGGCTTCGGGCCCGAACAAGCTTCGGGAGGGCAAGGGTCGGACTCCGCTCGGCATCTTCCTCGAGCAGTTCACCGACTTCATGATCTGGGTCCTCATCGGAGCGGCCCTGGTCTCGGGCTTTCTCAAGGAATGGGTGGATGCCGCGGCCATCGTGGCCATCGTCGTCCTGAACGCCGTGCTCGGGTTCATTCAGGAGTACCGGGCCGAGCGCTCCTTGCAAGCGCTGCGCCGAATGGCCTCGCCGGCGGCCAAGGCCGTCCGCGACGGCGCCAAGCTGGCCCTGCCGGCCTGCGACCTCGTAACCGGCGACGTCATCGAGATGGAGGCCGGAGACCATGTCCCGGCCGACTCGCGGGTCATCTCCCATACCGCGAACTTCGCCGTCCAGGAGGCGGGTTTGACGGGAGAATCGACCCCCGTCCTCAAGACCCAGGCGTCGCTGGAGGAGGACGACCTCCCGCTCGGCGACCGGGCCAACATGATCTACTTGGGGACGGCCGTGGTGGCCGGCAAGGCCCGAGCGGTCGTGGTCGAGACGGGGATGAAGACGGAGCTGGGCAAGATCGCCGGCATGATTCAGGACATCGGCCGCGAACAGACCCCGCTGCAAAAGAGGCTGGAGCAGTTCGGCAAGTTCATCATCATCGCCTGCTTCGTGCTGGTCGGTCTGGTCTTCGTCATGGGCCTCCTGCGCGGCGGCAAGCTGCTGGAGATGTTCCTGACCTCGGTCAGCCTGGCGGTGGCGGCCATTCCCGAGGGCATGCCGGCCGTCGTCACCATCGCCCTGGCCCTGGGCGTCCAGCGCATGGTCCGCCGGAACGTCCTGATCCGCAAGCTGCCTGCGGTTGAGACGCTCGGCTGCGTCACGGTCATCTGCTCGGACAAGACGGGCACCCTGACCAAGAATGAGATGACCGTCCGGGCGGTGGTCACGGTCCGGACGTCCTATCAGGTCGGCGGCGCCGGCTACGAGCCGAAGGGCGAATTCGAAGTCGACGGCCGGACGGTCGTTCCCGCCGACGATCCCGATTTGACCGCGGTGCTTCGCGCCGCCGTGCTGTGCAACGGGGCCGAGCTGGCCGAGGCCGAAGGCCGCTTCAAGATCGTGGGCGATCCGACCGAAGGCGCCCTCCTCGTCTGCGCCGCCAAAGCCGGCCTTCTCAAGACGAGGCTGGAGTCCGAGGCCCCCTTCCTGGACGAGATCCCGTTCGACTCCGAGCGCAAGCGGATGACCATCTTGCGCCGCACGGACGCCGGCGTCACGGCCTTCGTCAAAGGCGCCCCCGATGTCCTACTCGAGCGCTGTACCGCGGTCCTCGAGAACGGGCGGGAACGGCCGTTGGGGAAGGGCGATGCGGCCGCAATTCTCAAGGCCAACACATCCTTGTCCGAGCGCGCCCTGCGCGTGCTGGCCTTCGCCCGCCGCGACTTTGCCGTGGCGCCTTCGGCCGCCGACGCCGACGGGATCGAAGCGGGCCTGACCTTCCTGGGACTGGCCGCCATGATCGATCCGCCGCGCCCGGAAGCGCGGGAAGCCGTGGCCAAGTGCCGGGCTTCGGGCATCGTTACGATCATGATCACCGGCGACCACAAGGCGACGGCGACAGCCGTGGCCCGGGAGCTGGGCATGGCCACGTCCGACTCGCTGGCCCTGACGGGCGAGGAGCTTGACCGCCTTGACGATGCCGAGTTCGCCAAGCGCGTCGACCAGACCACGGTCTACGCCCGGGTCGCCCCGGAGCACAAGCTGCGGGTCGTGCGGGCCTGGCGTAAAAAGGGCGCCATCGTGGCCATGACCGGCGACGGGGTCAACGACGCCCCGGCCGTCAAGGAGGCCGACATCGGCGTGGCCATGGGCATCACCGGCACCGATGTGACGAAGGAAGTCTCGGACATGATCATCACCGACGACAACTTCGCCTCCATCGTGGCCGCGGTCGAGGAAGGCCGGGGGATCTACGACAACATCAAGAAGTTCATCCATTACCTTCTGTCCTGCAACGCCGGCGAGATCCTGGTCATGTTCGTCTCGGCCCTGCTGGGCTGGCCGGTGCCGCTGCTGCCGATCCAGATCCTCTGGGTCAACCTGGTCACGGACGGGCTGCCCGCCTTGGCCCTGGGCATGGACCCGGTCGACCCGGCCATCATGGAGCGGCCGCCCCGGCCGGCCGCCGAGCCGATCGTCGACAAGCGGCGGGCCCGGCTTCTCCTGGCCCAGGGCGGCGTTCATCGCCCTCTGCAGCCTGCTGGCCTTCGCTTTCGTCCTGTTCATCGAGAAAGAGGGGATCGAAAGGGCCAGGACCGCGGCCCTCATCGCCCTGGCCTGCGGGCCAGCTCTTCCACGCCTTCAACTGCCGCAGCCAGCGGACGTCGGTCTTCAAGCTCGGCTTCTTGAGCAATCCCAAGCTCCTCATCGCCAACGGGGCTTCGCTGCTCCTCCAGTTTGCGATCATTTACATCCCCTTCACCCAGAAGATCTTCAAGGTCGAGGCTCTCGGCCTCCTCGACGTGACCGTCCTGGTGGCCATTTCCTCCTTCCCGCTCTGGGCCATGGAAGTCGTCAAGCGGATACCGGGTATCCGCAAGCATCTGCCCGAAGCATGAGCCGGAAGACGAGCCGCCGATGATCCAGGTCGAGAACCTCAGCAAGCGGTACGGCAAGCAGACCCTGTTCGAGGGAATCGGCTTCAAGGTCAACCGCAGGGAGCGGGTCGGGGTCGTCGGCCGCAACGGCCACGGCAAGACGACCCTCTTCCGTGATCCTGGCCGGCAAGGAGGAGCCGGACGAGGGTGCGGTGTCGATGCCCCGCAACTACCGCCTCGGCTACGTCGAACAGCAGCTGTCCTTCCACCGCGACACCGTCCTGGCCGAAGCGGTGGCACGGCCTGCGCCCCGACGCCCGCGACCAGGTCTGGCGGGTGGAGAAGATCCTGGCCGGACTGGGCTTCCTGCGGGCCGATCTGGTCAAGGCCCCGTCCGAGCTCTCGGGCGGGTTCCAGGTCCGCCTCAACCTGGCCAAGGTCCTGCTGGCCGACTACGACATGCTCCTCCTGGACGAGCCGAACAACTATCTGGACATCACTTCGATCCGCTGGCTGGAGCGGTTCCTCGTCGCCTGGCCGGGCGAGCTGATGCTGATCACCCACGACCGCAGCTTCATGGACCGGGTGGTCACCCACACCATGGCCATCCACCGCCGCAAGATCCGCAAGATCGAGGGCACCACGGGCAAGCTCTATGCCCAGATCGCGGTCGACGAGGAGACCTACGAGAAGACCCGGATCAACGACGAGCGACGCCGCAAGGAGATCGAGACCTTCATCGCCAAGTTCCGGGCCTCGGCCCAGCTGCAGGGCCTGGTCGAGTCGCGCAAGAAGACGCTGGCCAAGATGGACAGGAGGGAGAAGCTGGAGACCATCAAGAACCTGGCCTTCGACTTCGCCTACCAGACGTACCACGGCAAGTACGTCCTCAACGCCGAAGACCTCGACCTTCGGCTATGAGCCGGGCAAGCCGCTGGTCAAGGACTTCGGGCTCTGCATCGGCTCCCGCGACCGGGTTTTCATCGTCGGGCCGAACGGCCGCGGCAAGACGACCCTGCTCAAGCTCCTGGCCGGCGTCCTGGCGCCCGTACGCCGGGAGTGTGGCCAGCCCGGTCGCCGTCGTGCCGGGCTACTTCGAGCAGACCAACGTCCAGTCGCTGATCCCGCACAATACCGTCCTGGACGAGATCCAGTCGGCCGACTCCGGCGTGGAACCGGGCCAGGCCCGCTTCCTGGCCGGGCTGATGATGTTCGAGGGCGACGACGCCCTGAAAAAGATCACCGTCCTCTCGGGCGGCGAAAAAAGCCGGGTCCTTCTCGGCCGGATCATCGCCGCCCCGGTCAACCTGCTTCTCCTGGACGAGCCGACCAACCATCTGGACCTGGAGTCGAGCGAGGCCCTGCTGGAGGCCATCGACTCGTTTCCGCGGGGCCGTGGTCATGGTCACCCACAACGAGAGTTCCTGTACGCCCTGGCCGAGCGGCTGATCGTCTTCCAGGACGGCGGCATCACCGTCGTTCGAGGGGACCTACGAGCGCTTTCTGGAGCGGGTCGGCTGGTCGGGCGAAGAGGAGAAGGCCAAGCCTACGCCGGCCGCCATGGATGCCCCGTTCGGCGGGCCCATCGGTGCCGGCGCCGCTGCCGCCCAGCCGGAAGGAGGTCCGCAAGCTCCGGTCGGACGTGATGACCGAAAAATCGCGCGTCCTGCGGCCGTTGCGAGCAGAGGATCGCGGCTCTGGAGAAGCGGGCCGACAAGGCCGAGGCCGACCTGACCCGCATGAACAAGGAGATCGTCGAAGCCTCCCAGGCCAAGAACGGGTCCCGCATCGTGGAGCTCTCCAAGTCCCTCCACCAAAGGCGCAAGGACGTGGAGGCCTGCCTGGAGGAGCTGGAGCCCCTGCTCGACGGAGTTCGAGAAGAAGAAAGCGGCCTTCGACCAGCGCCTGGCCGAGCTCGAGCTCGAGGGCTGATCGGCCCGGCTATTTCTTGCGCTCGCCGTACCAGACGCCGGCGGCCATGTAGTCCTTGGGGGTAAACTCCTCGATCCAGATCCGGATCGTCTCGAGCGGCGAGCCCAGAGAGTCCTGGACGGCCTTGGTCAGGGCCTCGAGGAGGGCTTTCTTCTGATCATCCGTCCGGCCTTCGAGCAGATGGACTTCGATGAGCGGCATGGAGTCTCCTTTCGTTCTTCGCCCCGATTATCGCCGGGCCGGCCTCAGCTGTCAAGACGGCGCTCGGGGCTATTTCAGCGTGAAGCGGACGGTGACGGTGAAGATGACGCCGCGGGGCCGGCCGTTGATGATCATCGGCTCGTAGACCCACTGCCGAACCGCGTCCTGGGCCGCCTGGTCCAGCAGCGGGATGGAGCGGAGGATCTTGATCGTCTGGACCCGGCCGTAGATGTCGGTCTGGGCCTCGAGGATGACGATCCCCTCCACCCGCGCCTGGCGGGCGATCTCGGGATACAGAGGCGCCACTTCCTTGATCAGCTTGGGGGTGCGGATCTCGCCGATGGCCCGAACGGGGGCCTCGACTTCTCCGACGACGCCGCCCAGGACGCCGCCGACCACACCGCCGAGCACGCCGCCGATGACGCCGCCCTCAACGCCGCCCTCGACTCCGCCCTCGATGCCGATGTCGGAGATCTGCTCTTCGGCGATCTGGTCGGGGATCTCGACGGGGGCGACGAGCTTGCCGGCCTCGAATGAGGTCGTGGCCTGGACGGGCTTGATCCGCTTGGCCGTGGTGCTGGCCGCCTTCTTGGCCGGCGGCGGCGGCGGGGGAGGGGGAGGCGGCGGAGGGGCCAGGAAGGCGCAGGTGATCTCGATCTGGGGAATGCTGCCTGGACGGATCAAGGGCAGCACGACAAGCAGCGTAACGAGGAGCGCGTGGGCGGCCAGGGAGAGCGGGAATACGACTGCCCTCGCGGCTGCATTCGACTCGGGGACTATGAACGAGTCCTTGAAGAGGGGGGATGATCGGAGGGCGCCCTCCCCGTCGAGTCGGGTCGTGCGGGCGATGGCCGCCGACACCCTGGGCGCGAAGGCTTCCCAATAGCCGGGACCCGGATCCTGCGGCCGGATTGCGCGGGCCAGCGCATGAAGCCTTTCCAGTCGCGCGCGTTCGGTCCGGCAAGCCGCGCAGGATCGGAGGTGTGCCTCCCATGCGGCCTCGCGGCGCGGCCGAAGCTCGCCGTCCAAGGCCGGGCCGATCGAGGGCCATAGCTTTCCGATGTCTCATGCCGGCCTCCCGTCCAGGAAGCCGGCCAAGGCCGCCTTGAGCCTGCGGCGGGCCCTGGCCAGCCTCGACATGACCGTACCGGGCGCCAGCCGAAGCTCCCGGGCGATGTCTCGATAGCTCAAGCCTTCCGCGACCCGAAGCGTGAAAACAAGGCGCTGGTCGTCGGGAAGAGCCCGCAAGGCTGCCCGGAAACGGTCCTCGGCCTCGCGGCGTTGGAGCTCGTTTTGAGGCACAGCATCGGGGACCGCGTCGTCCCGGTCGCCAAGGGGCTCCTCCCGACGGCGGGCTTTCAAGTAATTCAGCGTCGCGTTCACGGCGATCCTCCGCAGCCAGGCGTAAAGGTCCAGCCCCACGCGGAATCCCGGCAGGGCCCGATAAGCCCTGATGAACGTTTCCTGGGCCAAGTCGTCGGCCGACTGGTGGGCCCCGGTCATGCGGCGGCAGAGGCGATAGATGGGGCCTTGATAGGCCCGGACGACGGCTTCAAACGCTGCCGCATCGCCGGCCTTGGCTTTGGCCATAAGGGCCTGCTCCTCGTTCGGATCGATCAGCCTCATACGAGCTCCCAACTCCTCTACCGTGGGGAGGGGGAAATATTCCCTCTGGCGTCATTATAATCCGATCCGGGCGGAGGCCGAGGCTCAGTTTTTCTTGGCCCCGATTGCGGCCGTGGGATATAATGAGTACGGCTTCGGGCTTACCCGGCGGCTCAAGACCACTTTTCGGAGAACACGACATGGTCGAAACCCTCAGTCAGATCGCCCTTCACATCATGCGGGAATATGCCGCCAAGCCTGACCTCATGCAGGTCAAGCGAGGCGGCCGCTATGAGCCCATCTCGACCGGAGAGTTTGCCCGTCGGGTGCGGCGGATCGCGCTCGGCCTGCAAAGCCTGGGCTGCGGCCCTGATCGCAAGCTGGTCATCCTCTCGGAGAACCGGCCGGAGTGGACGATGGTTGATTTCGCCAACCTGTGCCTGGGCGGCGTCACCGTCCCGATCTATCCAACCCTGGTTCCCTCCCAGATCCAGTACATCATCGCCAATTCCGAGGCCGCCGTGGTGGTCTGTTCGGGGCCGGAGCTGCGCCGCAAGTTCGAGTTCGTCAAGGCCGGGCTGCCGGCCGTGGCCCACGCGGTGACCCTGGAAGCGGAAGCGCCCGAGGGCTACCTGACCCTGGAAGAGGTCTGCGCCCGGGGCGAGGCGCGCGAGGCCGAAGATGCGGGCCTCTTCGAGCGGCTGGCCCTGGCCGTCAAACCCGACGACCTGGCCTCGATCATCTATACATCCGGCACGACCGGCGTCCCGAAGGGCGTCATGCTGACGCACGGCAACTTCGTCAGCAACATCCTGTCGCTCGATGCCACCCACGATTTCAACCCCACCGATACCATCCTGTCCTTTCTGCCCCTGTCTCACGTCCTGGAGCGCATGACGACCTTCGCCTTCCTCTTCAAGGGCGCCTCCATGGGCTACGCCGAGAGCATCGAGACCGTGGCCGAGAACCTGCTCGAAGTACGGCCGACCATCATGGTCAGCGTGCCGCGGCTGTTCGAGAAGCTCTACGCCAAGGTCATGGACAACGTCCTGGCCGGGCCGCCGCTGAAGCGGAAGATCTTCTTCTGGGCCGCCCGGGTCGGCGCGGACTGGAGCCGCCGCATGATCGATCACCGGCCGGTGCCCGCCGGCCTTCTCCGCCGCTATCGGCTGGCCAAGAAGCTGGTCTTTTCGAAAGTCCTGGAGAAGACCGGCGGCCGGGTCAAGTTCTTCGTCTCCGGAGGCGCGCCCCTGTCCAAAGACATCGGCGAGTTCTTCTATGGCCTGGGCCTGCCGATCAAGGAGGGCTACGGCCTGACGGAAACATCCCCGGTCGTGGCCTGCAACACCTTCGACCACCTGCGGTTCGGCACGGTCGGCCACCCGATTCCGGGCGTTGCCGTCCGCATCGCCCCCGACGGCGAGATCCTGGTCCAGGGTCCGAACGTCATGCGCGGCTACTTCAAGATGGAGGCGGAGACGAAGGAGGCTTTCGAGGGCGGCTGGTTCCACACCGGCGACATCGGCCATTTCGACGCCGACGGCTTCCTGGTCATCACCGACCGCAAGAAGGACCTGATCGTCACGGCCGGCGGAAAGAACGTCGCTCCGCAGCCGATCGAAAACCTGGTCAAGCAGAATCCCTACATCGCCAACGCGGTGGTGGTCGGCGGCAAGCGCAAGTTCATCTCGGCCCTGATCGTGCCCGAGCGGGCCAAGATCGAGTCCTACGCCGCGCGAAGCCGGCATCCGGGCGGCCGATTATACCGAGCTTCTGGCCGACGACCGGATCAACCGCTTCCTGCTGGCCGAGATCGACAAGGCCACTCCCAACCTGGCGCCCTATGAGAAGGTCAAGAAGATCATCCTGCTCGACCGCGACTTCGAGGTCGAGAGGGAAGAGCTGACCCCGACCCTCAAGGTCAAGCGGACCATGGTCGAGGACAAGTACAAGAGCCTGATCGACGCCCTGTACCGGGATTGACCCGGGAGGGCCGGAGGATGCCCATGAGCCGAAAGCTAGCGCACTGTTATCGTCGCCGCCCTCGCGGTTGCCTCCCTGGCCGCCGCCCCGGCCTGCCTGATCGTCCTGGACGATGCGGCCACCGAGCCTTACGGGACGCGGACGGAGCTTCACCGCATCGTCGCTTTCAAGCCGGGCGGAGCGCTGACGCTTCGCAACCTGGACGGCGACGTCGAAATCCGCGGCTGGGATCGTGAGGAGATCGAGATCACGATCGAGTCCGACGGCCGGAGCCCGCGCGGCCGCTGGTCCGTGCTGGGCTCGGGCCGGCCCCGTTTCGAGGTGGAGGAGACCGGCGGTCGTCTGTCCGTCCGGACGCGCTGGGAGGGGAACGACAGCGATGTCTACCCGGTTCATTGCTTTCTGAACGTGCCGCGATCGATCGTCCTGGAAGAGGCCGCCACCCAGCGCGGCAACGTCCTGGTGGCCGGTGTCTACGGCCGGGCCAACATCTCGGTCCTGGACGGCGACCTGACCGTGGAGAACTATTCGGGCGCTCTGGAGGCCTCGGTCTCCAGAGGCCGCATCCGGGCCGAGATCCTGGACCTGCGGGCGGAGGATATTGTCCGTTTGACCGCTCGAACGGGCGACGTGAGCCTGATGCTCGAGCCCGCGGCGAACGTCCGGGTCCAGGCGGAATCGTCGTCCGGTGTGACGGGCGACGCGGTTCCGGCAGGGGCCGGCAAGACGGCCGACTTCAAGCTCGGCGCCGGAGCGGCCTCGATCGCCATCAAGGCCCCCGCGGGCCGGGTTGAAGTCGTCAAGATCCGGTAAAGGAGCACGGCCATGGAAGATACCCAGAAGATCGTCCGCACGGCCATTATCGTCCTGATCATCCTGGTCGCGGCCGCCGGCGTGTATTATCTCTTCCTCGCCGACCGGGGCAAGCCGGCCGACTCGGCCGACCGGCCCGCGGCCGAAGCGATCCGTCCGAACGAGGCGGTCGCCGGAGAGCCGCCCGCGGCGGGGGCGGTCACGGTGCCTCTCGATCAGAGCGACCGCCCCTTGCGGGAGCTGGCCGGCGATGTCTCGACCAACCCGGATTTCCTGCGCTGGATCGCTTCCAAGGACCTTATCCGCCGCTTCGTGGCCGCGGTCGATGCCGTCGCCAGCGGGCAAAGCCCTCGCCCGCAGGCGGACTTCTTCGTCCTCAAACAGCCGTTCAAGGTCGTGGCTCGCGGCGGAGCCACCTTCCTCGACCCCGTCTCCTACCAGAGGTACGATATCGTAGCCGACGTGCTCGACTCCGTCAGCGTCAACGGCTGTGCCAAGCTCTACCGCGACTTCCAGTCCCAGCTTCGGCAGGCTTACCGCGACCTGGGCTACCCCCAAGGCGATTTCCACGGCACCCTGCTCAAGGCCATCAACGAGCTTCTCGCGACACCGGTCGTAGAAGCCCCCATCCAGGTCGAAAAGACGATCACCACCTACGTCTGCGTCGATCCCCGCTTGGAGTCCCTGAGCGCGCCGCAGAAGCATCTCTTGCGCATGGGGCCCGAGAACGTCCAGCTCATCCAAGCCAAGCTGCGCGAGCTCGCGCCGGCGCTCGGGTTCGTGGAAGAATCGTTGGCCAAGCCCGTCCGGATCGGTCCCCGCGACTGAGCCTCAGTCGGGCTTCCAGCGGAAAGGCGCGTCCCGGCGAAAGTCCGGGACCAGGTGGTCTTCCGAGGGGAAGATCCCGGGCTGAACGAACAGGTTCTCGAAGCCCAGCTCCTCGGCCTTGGCCAGGACGCGTCCGTACTCTTCGGGCGTGACGGCGCGCCGGAGCTCGTCCGGGGCGTTATGGCAGGGGTGGTATTGGCTCATCAGGCTCAGGCCGACGGCAGGGGACAGACAGCCGGCGATCCATTCGAGCACGGCCAGGCTGTCGGCGGTTGAGCCCGGCAGGACGAGGTGCCGGACGATCAGACCGCGGCGGGCCATCCCGTCGTCTCCGATCACCAAGTCGGGCTGCTGAAGGTACATCTCCTGCAGAGCCGCTGAAGCATGCTCGAAATAGTCCCCGGCCCCCGAATAGCGCCGCGACAGGACGGGCGAGACGTACTTCAGGTCCGGCAGAAAGACGTCGACAATCCCGGCCAGCCGCTCCACAACAATGTCCTCCTCATAGCCGTTCGAGTTCCAGACCAGGGGCAGGTCAAGCCCTCCGTTCCGGGCCAGCAGGAGTGCCCGCAGGACGGGGACGACGACATGGCTGGGGGAGACGAGATTGATGTTCAGGGCTCCGCGGGCCTGCAGCCCGAGCATTTCCGCGGCCAACTCCTCATCCGAGACGGGACGTCCCTCGAGGTCCCAGCTGATCTGGTGGTTCTGGCAGAACAGGCACTTCAGGTTGCACCCGGTCAGGAAGATGGTCCCCGATCCGGGGCCGGGCGGACCGGCCAAACCGGAAAGGACGGGCTCTTCGCCGTAGTGAAGGAGGGCGCCGGCCAATCCGGCCCGGCGGCCGATGCCGCAGACGCCCGCGGCGTCCGCGGTCCGGTCCACCCGGCAGTTACGAGGGCAGAGATCGCAGCTGCGTTCGCGGCCGGACAAGGCGTCCAGGGCGCGCTCGATGCGTCGGGAGACGGCGTCCATGAGAGCTTCATTTTAACAGATCGGGCCGCGGGCGTCCCACCGCGTTTGACAGGCCGGACCTGCCTGCGGTATAACCCCCTGGCCTTCCGGCAAGGAGACCCCTGATGGAATTTCTGTCGCGTATCGTAGACTTCGTCCTCCACCTGGATACCCACCTGAGCGGCCTCATCCAGCAGGTCGGGGGCTGGACCTACGTCATCCTGTTCGGGGTGATCTTCTGCGAGACGGGATTGGTGGTCACGCCGTTTCTGCCGGGGGATTCCCTGATCTTCGCGGCCGGGGCGTTCGCGGCCCGGGGCGACCTTAAGGTGCTTCCGCTCTTCGGTCTGCTGGCCGCCGCCGCCGTGCTCGGCGACACGGCCAACTACTGGGTCGGCAAGATCATCGGCCCCAAGGTCTTCCAGAAGGAAAACTCCCGCATCTTCAAGAAGTCCTACCTCGACCGGACCCACGTCTTCTACGAGAAGTACGGGGCCGAGACGATCATCATCGCCCGCTTCGTGCCCATCGTCCGCACCTTCGCGCCGTTCGTGGCCGGCATCGGCCGCATGAGCTACGCGCGGTTCCTGAGCTACAACATCCTGGGCGGCGTCGGCTGGGTGGCCGTGTTCACCTTCGGCGGGTATTTCTTCGGCAACATCCCCTTCGTCAAGAAGAACTTCACCCTCGTCATCGCCGCCATCATCGTCATCTCCCTCATCCCCGCCGTATGGGAGATCCTCAAACACCGCAAGGCCGCGCGCTCCGGGAAGGCCTGAGCGAGAGGGAATCGGCGGCTTTTATGATTCGAAGCGGAGCCCGGCCAGGGCGCGCATCGGCTTGCTCCGGCGCAGGTCGTGCGCGGTCACGTCGGTGTGGATCGGGGTGACCGAGATCCAACCGGCGTCCGTCGTCCTGACGTCGGAATCGGCGTCCCCGACGTGCGAGGGGTGTCCCGTGCCGATCCAGTAATAGGCGTTGTCGCGGGGATCGCGCTTTTCGATGATCTCGGGTTCGTAGAACTTCCAGCCCAGCTTGGTGATCCGCAGGCCGCGGACCGGGGGAGCGGGGATGTTGACGTTGAGGGCCAGGCCCGGCGGCAGGCCGTCGGCCAGGATGCGCTCGGCGATCCGGCGGACGACTCCGGCCGCGAAGGGCAGGGCGAAGCGGCCGCGGGCATCCGGGATCATGGAGACGGCCATGGCCGGCAGGCCGAGGAACGCGGCCTGGACGGCGGCCGCGACCGTGCCGGAATAATGAACGTCCTGCTGGCCGAGGTTGGGGCCCGGGTTCAGCCCGGAGATGACCAGGTCGGGCCTGCGGGGCAGGACCTCGCGCAGGGCAAAATAGACGCAATCGGCGGGCGTTCCGTCCACCGACCAGACGGACGGTCCCTGGCGATGGAGGCGGAGCGGCTGGCGGAGGGTCACGGCCATCGAGGACGCGCTCCGCTCCCGGTCGGGGGCGACGATCACGGTCCGGCCCAGGGCGCGCAGGCGGCGGTGCAGGATCCGGATTTCATCGCGGTAGAATCCGTCGTCGTTGCAGAGGAGGATCAGGGGGCGGTCGGCCGCCGCGGCTGCATGGGCCGGGCCATTCCGTCCGGTCCGTCCATCGGCGGCTCCGGCCGGTCCGGGCGGGGGGAGGATGGTCGGGACGGGCGGATTTGAACCGCCGACCCCATGCACCCCAAGCATGTGCGCTACCAGGCTGCGCCACGTCCCGACTCGACGTACGATCTCAGAAAACACCCGAACCAACGGCCCTGTACGCCGAGGTCCGACGCAAAGGGAACGCGATTATACCAGAAAGGGCCGACTCGGGGCTAGGGTTTTTTTGCCTGCGGGGCCAGGGCCGCCGAGAGATCCTGCAGCTCCTCGCGGACCAGGAGCAGGGCCTTGCGCATCCGGTCCGGGTGCACGGCGGCGGCCGATCGCAGGCCGAGCTCCTCTTCGATCCTCCGCTTGGCTCCGGCCAGGGTGACGCTGCGGCCCTCGAGCAGCTCGCGGATGCGGACGATGATCTCGACGTCCTTGGCCCGGAAGATCTTCTGCCCGCTCCCGGTCAGCCCGGGCTGCAGGAAGGGGAACTCCTTCTCCCAGGCTTCGATGGTGGCCGCGTCGACCTTGGTCAGTCGGCTGACTTCGTCGAGACGGTAGAAGAGCTTGTGAGTCGCGTTGGCCTTGGGCATGGGGATGGCGGGGCCGGTCCTCCCTTGAAATCGGACTCACCTTAACATGTCCCGGCGCGGCCGGTCAATATGAGGGCCGCTCCGGGCCCGGAGGACTCGCCGGCACGGGGGGCCGGGGATCCCTGTGCTATAATCCGGGACGATGAGCGACAGCGATACCCATGTCCCGCTGGCCGAGACGGATGCGGCCGCACGGCTTCGAACGGCTCCGCGGCCAGGACCATCTTCTGGGCAAGGGCAAGATCCTGGCCCAGCTGATCGAATCGGACCGCCTCGTCTCGCTCATCTTCTGGGGCCCGCCCGGCTCGGGCAAGACCACCCTGGCCATGATGCTGGCCCTGCACTTCGACCTGCCCTCGACCTTTTTCAGCGCCGTCCTCTCGGGGATCAAGGAGGTCAAGGAGGTCATGGCCCGGGCCGAGAGCCATCGCCGGCTGTACGGCAAGCCGATGATCATCTTCATCGACGAGATCCACCGCTTCAACAAGGCCCAACAGGGGGCCTTCCTGCCCTATGTCGAGCGGGGCGACATCATCCTCTTCGGGTCGACCACGGAGAACCCCTCCTTCGAGGTCATCGCCCCGCTCCTGTCCCGAACCAAGGTCCTGCTCCTGCAGGCCCTCTCGCCCGAGGCGTTGTCGCCTGATCCTGGACGACGCCCTGGTCGACGAGGCCCACGGCTTGGGCCGAAGCGGCCTCAGCCTGGATGAGGCGGCCCGCGGAATCCTTATCGAGCAGTCCGACGGCGATGCCCGCCGGGCCCTCAACACCCTGGAGCTGGCCGCCTCCCTGGCGGCGGGTCCCGTCATCGGACTGGACGACGTCCGGGAAGCCCTGCAAAAGAGGACCAGCGTATACGACAAGGACGGGGAGGGGCACTACAACCTCATCTCGGCCCTCCACAAGAGCCTCCGCAACAGCGATGTCCAGGCGGCCTTGTACTGGCTGGCCCGTATGCTGGCGGGCGGAGAGGACCCCCTCTATATCGCCCGCCGGCTGGTCCGCTTCGCCTCGGAGGATGTCGGGCTGGCCGATCCGCAGGCTTTGGCCGTGGCCCTGCGGGCCAAGGAGGCGTACGATTTCCTGGGCTCGCCCGAAGGGGAGCTGGCCTTGGCCGAAGCCGTCGTCTACCTGGGCGCGGCCCCCAAGAGCAACCGGGTTTACGTGGCCTTGCAGCGGGTCCAGAAGGACATCGAGGAGCATCCCCACGAGCCCGTGCCCCTGGCCATCCGCAACGCGGTCACCGGCCTGATGAAGGACATCGGCTACGGTCAGGACTACCGCTACGCCCACGACCAGGCCCTGGGAACGACGCGACATGGAAACGATGCCCGAGCGGCTGCGGGAGACGGTATTTTTACGAGCCGGGCGGCATGGGCTTCGAGAAGGATATCCGCACGCAGGATGGACTGGTGGCGGGAGGCCAAGGAGAAGGTCCGTCGCGGCCGGGGCGGCGCGGACTGATGGATCAGTCCTCCTCCTTCTCCTTCATGATGTAGTACATCTCCCAGCTCAGGTCGGTGGCCAGGCAGTCCAGGCAGGAGCTTGGTGTGGTGGCCAGCTCGCCCAGGGCCAGCTTGTCCTTGATCATGGCCTTGACCTTCTTCTTGATCTTGTAGAGCAGGATATAGTTGACCATTGTTTTCCTATCGAAATGATCGTATCGGGAACGATTTTAGCATGGAGGCGTGTTCCGTGCAAAGGCGGGTCTATCCGGCGGCGTTTGAGGCGTCCGCGCCGCCGTGCTAAGATGGCCTCTCATGCCGAGCTGTCCGTTCCTACCCCATCCGAGGAGTCCTGTCATGAATCGTGACGACGCCCTAGACCTGCTCAAGTCGCATCTCCAGAACAAAAACCTGATCAAGCACTGCCTGTCCGTGGAAGCCTGCATGCGGACCCTGGCCGTCCGTCTGGGCCACGATCCGGACCCCTGGGGCCTGGCCGGGCTCGTCCACGACCTGGACTACGAGCTGACCGAGAAGAGCCCCGAAACGCACACCGTCGAGACGGCCAAGATCTTGGAAAACTTGGGCTTTGATCCCGCGGTCATCCATGCCGTCCGGGCCCACGCCGGGAAGGTTCCATGCGAGAATCCTATGGACTGGTCCATCTACGCCTGCGACCCCCTGACCGGCCTCATCATCGCCGCCGCCCTGATGCATCCCGACCGCAAGCTGGCCTCGATCGACCTCGAGTTCATCAAGCGGCGCTATAAGGAAAAGAGCTTCGCCAAGGGCGCCCGCCGCGAAGAGATCGAGCAGTGCCGGAACCTGGGGCTGGAGCTGGATGAGTTCATCAGCTTAGCTCTCAAGGCCATGCAGGGCATCTCGGCCGAGCTGGGCCTTTAGGCCCGGACGCGGTCGGGAACATCGGTCGGGAAGCCTCCGTGAACGAGCTGGAGAGGGAATACTTTAAAAAGCGCGACCTGGCCGTCCTGGATGTGCTTTCGCGTTCGGTCGTCGGTGTGGCCGGAGCCGGGGGCCTCGGCTCGAACGCGGCGGCCGCCCTGGCCCGGGCCGGCGTCGGGCGCTTGATCATAGCCGATTTCGACCGCCTCGAAGCGCCCGACCTCAACCGGCAATACTATTTCGTCGATCAGATCGGCCGGCTTAAAGTCGAGGCCCTGGCTGAAAACCTCCGCCGCATGAACCCGTTCTCGCGCTATGATGTCCACGCCGTCCGCGTCGAACCATCGAACCTAGGAACCCTCTTCGGAGAGGCGGATCTTCTGATCGAGGCCTTCGATGCGGCGGACCAGAAACAGATGCTGGTCGAAGCCTGGCTGCGCCTTTTCGCGGAGCGGCCGATCATTGTCGGCTCGGGGCTGGCCGGTTACGGCGGCAACAACGCCCTGCGCCAACGCGAGCTGGGCCGGCTCTACGTCATCGGCGATGAGGAGAGCGAGTGCGACGCCTGCTCGGCCCCCATGGGCCCGCGCGTCGGCGCGGTCGCGGCCATGCAGGCCAACCTGGCCGTCGAGCTCCTGGTGCTGGCCAAAAGCCGGAAAGGATGAACACCATGTTTCCCGTCAACGAGTACTTCGAGGGCAAGGTCAAGTCGATCGGATTCCAGACCGCCGCCGGACGCGCCACGGTCGGCGTCATGGCTCCGGGCGATTACGAATTCGGTACGGCAAGCGTGGAGATTATGACCGTGACCAGCGGTACGCTGACGGTCCGCCTGCCCGGCCGCGCGGATTGGCAAAGCTTCAGCGCCGGCGAGAGCTTCGAGGTCGGTCGGGGCGAGACGTTTCAGCTCAAGATCGAAGCGGACGCCTCGTATCTCTGTCTCTACCGCTGACGAACAACCCGTTCGATGCCTCCTGGCTGTGAGGCCCGGGATCATGGCCGCGGATTCCGGCCGAGCGGCCTCGGTCATCCCCTTTTGAAAACCGGGGTTTATCGCCGCGAATGTCTCAACGGAAGCCGACGCCCCCCCGCGTCCACTCTCCGTCGATAAGCCGCCATGGGCGGCCGTGCGGCGGCTCGTCGCGCAAGTCGACGGGCAGCCGATCGGGCCGGACGTTGTCGTAGGCGCGAAGGGCCGCGAACCGGGTCAGCGAGGCGGGAATCCCGACGGAGGTGAAGCCGGGGTGGCCCGAGGCGGGATAGGGGCCGCCATGGACCATGGCCGGGACGACCGCCAGCCCCGTCGGCATCTTATCGTTGAGCAGCCTTCCGCAGCGGGCGCGAAGCGGGGGGGCGAGGCGGCCGTAGATCCGCTCGTCACCAGGATCATCGGCTGAGTAGATCGAAGCGGCCAGAGTTCCCTCGAGGGCCAAGACGACGTCGGCGAGCTCGTCCTCGTCCGCTGCCATGACGAGAAGAGCGGCCGTGCCGAAAGCTTCGCTCTGGAAGCCGGCCGGGTGGCGCAGGAAGTCGGCAGCCGCAATTCGCAGCAGGGTGTTCTCAAAGCGGAAACCGGGCGGAGGAAGAGGGCGCCCTCCCGTCAGGAGGACGGCCCCCAGCCCGACCATCCTATCGACCGATTCTCTCAGGGAGGACCGGACTCCCGCACCGAGCAGAAAGCCCGGAGGGTCTGACCGGAATGCCGCTGCGGCAGCGGCCTGGAAGCGGTCCGCGTCGCGGCCGCCAAGGAAGAGAATCAGGCCCGGCTTGGTGCAGAATTGTCCGACCCCGAGCCGGCACGAAGCGAACAGCTCGGAGGCCAGCGCCTCGGCCCGATCTCGGAGGGCGCCGGGCAGGAGGATGACCGGATTGATGCCGGACATTTCCAGATAGATGGGACGGCCGGCGGCGTCTGCCGCCGCCTTCAGTCGCAAACCGGCCGTCCGGCTCCCGGTGAAGGCGGTGGCGCCGACGCGGCGATCCGCCACGAGCCTCAGCCCATCCTCGGGCCGGATATGGTAGATCATCTGGAAGGCGCCTTCGGGCAGGCCCATGTCGGCTGAGGCTTGGGCCACGATCTCGGCCAGGAGAAACGTCGTCTCCGGGTGGCCCGGATGGGCCTTGGCCAGCACGGGGTTCCCCGCGGCCAAGGCGGCGGCGAAATCCCCGCCGGCTGCCGCGTTGAAGGCGAAAGGGAAGTTGTTCGGGCCCAGGACGGCGACGGGCCCTCCAAGCGGCTCCAGCCGGGAACGGATATTGAGCTTGGTGTCGATCGTCAATCGCCGCCACGAGCCGTCGCGGGCCGCCTCGGCCGCCTGATGGAGCTGGCCGACGGTTCGCGGCAGCTCGGAGCTTCGCAGCCGAGGCTCGACCGGCAGTGCGGTCTCAGAGGCGGCGGCCGACACAAGCTCGTCGGCCCGCTCGAGGAGACGCCCTGCGACCAGGTCGAGAGCGGCGGCGATCGTCGCGCCGGGCATATCGGTCAGGACGGAGGCGGCGCGCCGGCCGGATTCGAGCGCTTCCTCGATGTCTTCCCAAGCGGAGACGGGGAACTCGTGCGCCCGCGGTTCGCCGGTCGCGGGATCGACCGCTTGGAAGGGCGCTTCGGCCGGGCGTGCCTGCCGGAAGCGGCCGGCGATGAGGACCGGTCGTTCCCTCATCCGCCGGAGTAGATGGGGGAGACCGCGATCTTGTCGCCCTCGGCCAGGGCCTCGTCGGGGGCGATGGCGGTGCCGTTGCGGGTGATGATCCGGGGGCGCTCCTGGGGCAGGCCCAGGATCGCGGTCAGCCCGTCGACCGTCATTCCGGCTTCGACTTCGATCTCCTTTTCGCTGAAGCCTGTCGTGTAGATCAGCGGACCGATGATCTTGACCTGGATCTTCATCGCCGTCTCTCTCCGGTCAGGTGAGCGAGGCGAAGGGCTCCACGGCCGCCGCTTCCTCGGCCAGCCCGAGTGAAAGGAGGGTGGCCTTGGTCGGGATGCCGCGCCGGTCGTAGCCGCGCTGGTCGTAGTAATGCTGGAGCATGCCGTCGTACTTGTCGACCTCCAGGACCTTGCCGGCGATCGGGCCTTCGGTATCGGCGTTGGAGGGATCGAACCAGACGGCCGGGGGATAGTCGTCCGTGCCGGTCGGCGTCCGGGGAACTGCCGCAGGTAGTGGAGCTTGATCATGGCGTAGATGCGGTCGGCCACCTTCCACATGTCGTCGAGGCCCCAGTTCAGGCCGGTCACGGTATTGAAGTACTTGGGGTAGTGCTCGAGCGGCCAGCCGTTCTCGATCCAGGGGAAGCGGCAGGCCACGAGCATCTCGAACAATCCGCCGCGGATGCGCTGCAGCTCGATGATCTTGGCCGCCTTCTCCGGGCCGTAAGATTCCCGGGTGGTATGCTTGATCTCGAAGGTGATGATCCAGGCCTCCCGATGGTGGGCGCCTATCGGCGCCACGCCGAACGAGAGCGCCTGACCGGGTATGAACTTGCAGTTGTAGGCGGCGACTTCAAGCCCCTTGACCTGCATGGCATAGGCCTCGGAGCCGTGGCCGAAGGCCCGGGCCATGCGCAGCGAGCCGTCGGCCAGGAGGTTGCCCAAGGGGCCTTCCCGCTGGGCGGCCAGTCCCAGCAGCTCCTTGGCCCGCTTGGCGTCGCCGAAACGGAAGTCGCCTTGCGTCGCGCCGTGTTCGATGGCGTCGGCATAGAAGCTCAGGACGCAGCCGGCCGACATGGTGTCCAAGCCGTAGTCGTCGCAGAGGTAGTTGAGCGCTCCGACCTGGGGCAGGTCGAAGATCTCCAGGTTCGGTCCGAGCAGAGCCACGTTCTCGTAGTCCAGCTCGGATTCCCGGCCCTCATCGTCGTGGATGGTGATGCCGCAGCGCATCGTGCAGGTCGGGCAGCCGTAGGTGGCCACCCGGGCGTTGTTGCAGCGCTCGCCGTCCACCTTCCAGGCCTCGGGGTGGTGGGTCTTGCGGAAATTGCGGACGGGCAGGCCGGCCACCTCGTTGCAGAAAGGCAGGACCCCGGTCGTGCTCTGGATGGACCAGCCCGTCTGCTTGTCGATCTGGCCGACCTTGCGCAGGTCGCCCGAGCCGAGGGCCTTCATGGCCGCGGGGTCGGCCTGGGGGATGGGCTTGCGTGCCCTTGACCACGACGGCCTTGAGGAGCTTGGAGCCCATCACGGCCCCGATCCCGGGCCGGCCGCCGGCCCGGCCTTCCAGGCTGCGGACGACGGCGAAGCGGGCCATGGTTTTCGCCGCCCTGGCCGATGTTGAGGACGCCGACGCCCTTGCCGTACTTGGCGTAGATCCAGTCGTTGCAGGCGTAGGTGCCTTGGCCCCAGACCTCGTCGGCGGGCAGGAATTCGACCTTGTCGTCCTCGATATACAGCATCGTCGGGCGCTCGGCCCGGCCCTCGACGATCAGGGCGTCGTAGCCGGCCTTGCGCAGGTGCTCGGCCGACCCGGGTGCCCAGGTTGCCGTCGCCGTAGAATCCGGTCAGGGGCGAGATGGCGGCGACGACCGCCTTGCCGGTGTTCGGGGAGGGGATGCCGGAGATGGGGCCGAGGGCGACGATGAACTTGTTGTCGGGGCCGAGGGGATCGATGCCGGGCTTGACCTCGTCAAACAGGATTTTGACGGCGAAGCCGCGGCCGCCGACCCATTTGTGGGCGAATTCTTCGGTGAATGATTCTTTTTTATAGGTTTTGGCCGTCAAGTTGACGCGCAGGATATATCCGGTCCAGCCGACCATGATGATCCTCCTCGAAGCGATGTGCGAACGGCGCGAAGTCCGGAGGCTATTGGATACCATTCGGTCTCGTTTTAGTCAAGCCGGGTCGGCCGAGACGGCCGCCTTGACTCATAGCCAGGTCTGCTTTGATAATAGCCGGTTATTCCGGATCGCCTCGAACCGACTCCGCAAGCCTGCTTCGGACCGATTTTTCCTAGTCCCAGCCGGAGCGAAGCGATCAGGACGAGCATGATGAGCGACAGAAGGATCGCTTGAAGGACAAGATCCGCACGGACGCTTTTCGGCACGCCCCGGAACATCAAGGACCCGACCCTCTTCCACAAGCTGGCCCTGATCCCGCTCCTGGCCTGGATCGGCCTGGGCGCGGACGGCTCGTCGTCCTCTTCCTACGGTCCCGAGGAGGCTTTCAAGACTCTCGGCGGCCACACCTACCTGGCCGTCTTCCTGGCCCTGGCCACGGCCTTCACCGTCTTTGTCATCTCCACGGCCTACACCCGGATCATCGAGTACTTTCCCTCGGGCGGCGGCGGCTACATCGTCGCCACCCATACCCTGGGCGAGAAAGCCGGCGTCATCTCCGGCGCCGCCCTTCTGGTCGACTACATGCTGACGATTACGGTCTCGATCGTCTCCTGCGGCGATGCCCTGTTCAGCTTCTTTCCCGCCGGCTGGCAGCCGTTCAAGATCCCGTTCGAGATCCTGGCCATCGTCCTGCTCGTCGTCCTCAACCTGCGCGGGAGTCAAGGAATCGGTCACTTTCCTGTCTCCGATCTTCGTCGTCTTCGTCCTGACGCACCTCCTTCTCATCGGATACGGCATCTTCTCCCACCTCGGCAGATCGGCCCCGTCAGTCAGCAGATCGGTTCGGACTTCCGAGCCGGCCTGGCGACCCTGGGCGGAGGAGGGCATGTTCTTCCTCTTCATGAAAGCCTTTTCCATGGGCGGCGGAACCTACACCGGTATCGAGGCGGTCTCCAACGGCCTCCAGATCCTGCGCGAGCCGCGGGTCCAAACCGGCAAGACGACCATGCGTCTACATGGCCGTCTCCCTGGCTTTCACGGCCGGCGGCATCCTGGTCTGCTATCTGCTCCTCGGAGTCGTCCCCGTCGCCGGGCAGACGCTCAATGCCGTCCTGGCCGGCAAGGTCTTCGCCGCCTGGTCCTTCGGCGGCAGTCCTGGCCTGATCACCATCTTCTCCGAGGGGGCTATCCTGCTGGTGGCCGCCCAGGCGGGCTTCGTCGACGGGCCGCGGGTCATGGCCAACATGGCCGTGGACTACTGGTTCCCGCACCGCTTCGCCTCGCTCTCCGACCGCTTCACCATCCAGAACGGCGTCCTGCTCATGGGCGGCGCGGCGGCGCTCCTGCTGCTCTATTCCAGAGGTAACATCACCGACCCTGGTCGTCATGTACTCGATCAACGTCTTCCTGACCTTCTCCCTATCCAGTTGGGGATGTCCCGCTATTTCATCAAGAACCGAAGACCGCGGCGGACTGGAAGAAAGACTTGTCCGTCCAGCTGATCGGATTGACCGTCTGCCTGACCATCCTGGTCATCACCACGGTGGAAAAGTTCGCCCTGGGCGGTTGGCTGACGCTGCTTATCACAGCGGCCGTCATCGGGCTGTGCTACTGGACGAAAGCCCATTACAACAAGGTCCGGGGCGGAGTGCGCGAGATGGACGACCTGCTCGTGGCCATTCCCACCCGGGGACCGCGCAACGACGCGCCGGTCGATCCCGCGGACAAGACGGCCATTCAATTGGTCAACGGCTACAACGGGTTCGGCATCCACACCTTCCTGTCCATCAACCGGGAGTTCGCCGGGCTCTATAAGAATTTCATCTTTGTCTCGGTGGGCGAGGTCGACATCAGCTCCTTCAAGGGGACGGATGCCGTTTCGTGCCTGGAGGGATCGACCTGCGAAGCCCTGGCCAAATACGTCGACCTGGCGCGCCGACTGGGCTTCCCGGCCGAATCCCGCTTCGAGCTGGGGACGGATATCGTCCAGACCGCCAGCCTCCTGGTCGAGACGTTGGCCAAGCAGTTCCCCAAGTCGACGGTCTTCGCCGGCCAGTCGGTCTTCCGGCAGGCAGGGATGATCCACCGCCTCCTGCACAACGAGACGGCCTTCGCCATCCAGCAGGAACTGCGCTGGAGGGGCATCACCACGGTCATCCTGCCCATCCGGATCAACATCTAATGTATCGTTGAATTTCCGAGACGCAAGGGGATAAGAACCACCGGGGCTAGACGGGGGCGCCGTCCGGGTACAACCGGCGGTGGCGGCACGGCACGTGCGATTCGTTGACTTGGACGGTTTCTTCCGTTATAACGGGAACGTCGCAAGGATTCATTCACCATGTGGGAAATGCCGGAGATCGGGTTCAGGCATATCGCCTTCGAGGGCGTATTCCGCTCCGGCAAAACGCGCCTGGCCCAGATCCTCGGCCAGAGGCTCACGGCTAAGGCCGTCTCCGATAAGACCGAGAACCCCTACCTCAAGGACTTCTACGATGAGAAGGACGGGGCCGCTTTCCTGGCCCAGCTCGTCTTCCTGGTCACCCGGTACCACCAGCAGGCCGGTTTGCTGCAGCGGGACCTGTTCGAGGACCGCATCGTGGCCGACTACATCTTCGAGAAAGACAAGATCTACGCCTATCAGACCCTGTCGGACGACGAGCTCCTGGTCTATGAGCGGATCTACGGCGTCCTGGCCGATAGGGTGCCCAAGCCCGACCTGGTCGTCTATCTCCAGATCGCGACCCCGACGCTGCTGCGGCGGATCGCGCGCGAGGGGTCGCCGCTGGAGAAGAACATCAGCGAGAAGTTCCTGGAGGACCTGGTCGAGGCCTTCGACTTCTTCTTCTTCAACTACCAGGCGACACCTCTGCTCGTGATCAAGTCGGACGAGCTCGACCTGGCCTCCGAGGCCGACCTGCGCGACGTCATCGACCAGATCGCCCAGATGAAGAGGACGCCCCTGTTCTACGTGCCCCAGAGCATCGGGGCCAAGGACAAGGGCAAGCGCTGAGACGGGACTTCATCCAACCGCGGCAACAGCCTCCGCCAGACGGGTGTCGTCCTCGAGGATCGCCTTGAGGTCGGTCATGAAGCGGGCCGCCTCGGCCCCGTCGATGACCCTGTGGTCGAACGACAGACAGAGGGGGAGGGTGGTGACCACGGCCGGTCGGCCGTCGCGCACCCGAACCCGCTCCGCGATCCGCATCGTGGCCAGGATGGCCGTTTCGGGATAGTTGATGATCGGAGTGGCGGCCTCCCCGCCCAGCACGCCCACGTTGGTGATCGAGAACGTCCCGCCCTTGAGGTCGGCCAGGTCCAGCTTGCGCGAGCGGGCGGCCGCCGCCAGAGCGACGATCTCGGCGGCAATCTCCAGGATGGTTTTGCGGTCGGCGAACTTGACCACCGGAACGATCAACCCATCCGGCACGTCGACCGCGATGCCGATGTTGAAGTACTTCTTCAGGATGATCTCCTCCTCGGCGTCGTCCAGCGTCGCATTAAGGGTCGGGTGGCGGAGGAGCGCCGCCGCGACCGCTTTGACCACCAGAGGAAGAAAAGTCAGCTTGACGCCTTCGGCCTCGGCCCGGGGCAGCCATGAATCCCGCTGCCGGATGAGGGCGCCCGCATCGGCTTCGTCGATGTGGGTCACGTGGGCGGCCGTGGACACGGACTGAGCCATGTGCCGGGCCGTGGCCCGGCGGATGCCGCGCAGGGGGATCCTCTCGAGCTCGCCGAAGAAATCGAACTTGGACTTGATTTTGAAGACGGGAGCCGCGGCGGGGGCGGCCGAGGCGGCGCGGACGTCGGCTTCCGTAATCCGGCCCTGCGGCCCCGTAGACTTGATCGCCGCCAAGTCCAGGCCCAGGTCCAGAGCCAAACGCCGCACCAGCGGCGTGGCCAGGATTTCCTGGGGCGCCCGGCCGGAGCCCGCGTCGGGCGGAGCAGCGGGAACAGGGGAGGCGGGGGCGGCGGGACGCGCCGGCGCCTGGGAGAGATCGGGCAGGGCCTCTCCGGCGACGCCGATCGTGACCAGGGGCGCGCCGACCTTGATCAGGGCCTTCTCTGGAGCATGGATCTTGAGAACGGTGCCCGCATAAGGCGAGGGCATCTCCACCACGGCCTTGTCGGTCTCGATCTCGGTCAGGGGCTGGTCCATCCGGACGATATCCCCCTCGGCTACCAACCAACGGACGATTTCGCCTTCATGAATGCCTTCGCCGACATCGGGAAAACGGAACGTTTGGGCCATGGTTAGAACTCCATAAGGCGACGGATTCCGGCCCCGACCTTGGCGGCATCCACATAGTAGACGCGCTCGGATTTGGGCAGGGGCACGGTGATATCGGGAGCCGTGACGCGGAGGATGGGCGCCTTGAGATGGAGCAGGGCCTTCTCCGAGGCCAGGGCGGCGATCTCCGCCCCCAAGCCGCCGAAGCGGGGCGCTTCGTGCACGATCAGAGCCCGGCCGGTCTTCCGGATCGAGGCCAGCACGGCCGCCTCGTCCAGGGGCGAAAGCGTGCGCAGGTCGAGGATCTCGGCCGACCAGCCCGCGGCCGCCGCTTCGTCGGCGGCCTGCAGGCAGACCGGGATCATCGCCCCCCAGGCGATAAGGGTCAGATCGACGCCTTCCCTTACGACGCGGGCTTGGCGTAGGGGGATCTCATAGGCCTCGTCCGGGACCTCCTCCTTGGACGACCGGTAGAGCTTCGTCGGCTCCAGGAAGAGGACCGGATCTTCCGACCGGATGGCGGACAGCAGCAAACCCTTGGCTTCGACCGGCGTGGAGGGAACGACGACGGTCAGCCCGGGAATCTGGCAGAACAGCCCTTCCGTGCTTTCGGAGTGGTGTTCGAGGGCGCCGACTCCCGCCCCGTAGGGCGTTCGGATGACGATGGGAACGCTGAAGCGGCCGCGTGTCCTGTTGCGGAGGCGGGCGACGTGCGACACAATCTGGTTGAAGGCCGGGTAGATGAAGCCCAGAAATTGGATCTCCGCCACGGGCTTGAGGCCCAGGGCGGCCATGCCGATCGCGGCTCCGACGATGGCCGACTCGGCCAACGGCGTGTCCAGCACTCGATCGGGTCCGAACTTCTCGATAAGGCCTTCGGTAGCCCGGAAGACGCCGCCGTCCGAGCCGATGTCTTCGCCGAGCAGAATGAGCGAGGGATCGGCGGCCATGGCTTGAGCCAGGGCCTGATTGACGGCCTGGACCATGGTCAGGTTCATGGCCGGCCTCTCTCGGCCCCCGCCGTCGCGGCCAGCTGCTCGATTAAGCGGGCGGGCATCTCCTTGTAGGTGAAGGCGAAGAGATCCTCGACCTCGGCGGCCGGCTTTCCTTCCGCCTCGGCCACGGCGGCCTCGATCCGGGCGGCATGCTCCCGTTGTAGGCTTTCCTCGTAGGCTTCATCCCAGAGGCCCCGGCCGGCCAGGTAGGTCCGGAAGCGCGCGATCGGGTCGCGGCTCTCCCAGGCCGCGACGTCTTCTTTCGTCCGATAGCGCGAAGCCTCGTCGGACGTCGTGTGATGGCCCATGCGGTAGGTGACCAGCTCGACGAGCGTCGGGCCGCCGCCCGAACGGGCCCGGTCGAGGGCTTCGCGCACGGCCGCGAAGACGGCTAGAATATCATTGCCGTCCACGGCCAGCCCGGGGAAGCCGTACGCCGAAGCCTTCTGAGCGATCGAAGCCGAAGCCGTCTGACGGCGGAACGGTGTCGAAATGGCCCACTGGTTGTTGTAGCATACGAAGACGGCCGGGGCGTGGAACACGCCGGCGAAATTCAGGCCTTCATGGAAGTCGCCTTCGGAGGTGGCGCCGTCGCCGAACGTCGTCAACACGGCCAGCGGCAGGCCCCGCAGCCGGGCCGCCAGCGCGGCTCCGGCCGCCTGCGGGATCTGCGAAGCGACCGGGATGGCGAAGGGAAAGAGGTTGAGCCCGTCGGGCGTCCGGAATCCGGCCTCGTGGCCCATCCAGTAGTGGTAGTAGGTGCCCAGCGGATAGCCGGCCGTGAGGTAGAGGCCCAGGTCCCTGAAGTAGGGGAATATCCAATCCTCCGGATGGAGCCCGAAGGCGGCCCCGACCTGGCAGGCCTCGTGTCCGAGGCTGGAGGCAAAGGTGCCCAACCGCCCCTGCCTCTGCAACAGGAGCGCCTTGCGGTCGGCCTCCCGGGTCAGGAGCATCAGGGCATACATCCGGCGCAGCTCCTCCGCGCTCAAGTCCGGAGCGAGGTCGGGATGCACCAGGCGGCCCTCAGGGTCCAGGATCTCGAGGCGCTCGCCTTTAGCGGGATCGAAAGCGCTGGGCAGCATGGGCTACTTGAGGGCCCAGGCCTTGAGGGTTTCGTAGGCCACTTCGCCGCACAGGGCGTCGTTGCTTTCGGTGTTGATGAAGGCGGGCACCCGGAGCTGGCCGCCGCACTTGGCCGCCAGAACCGGCTTGAAGGTCCGCATCCGGTCGGCGTTGGCTTCGTCGTGCCAGACCTCGAGCCGGTCGAGCGCCAGGCCGGTTTCGGCGAGCAGCTTGTCGACGAGCGGCATCATGGCCCGGCAATGGGGGCATTCACGTCCGTGGAACATGATCAGCTTGGACATGGTCATCTCCTTTTCAGAAACAGTCCGCACCAGCACTCTCCGGCCTCAACCCCGCGGTAGGTCTCGTGTCCGGTGAAGGGACAGGGGCATACGAGCTTGAGGTCCTCACCGCGCTCTTTGGTCCGCAACCGGCAGGGGCAGTATTTAAGGCCGTGGTTGACGGCGTTGTCGAAGAGGCCTTCAATCAGGAGGTCGACGCGGGGGCGGTCCGAATTGACCTGGAACTCCTGACCCTGGCTGAACTCTTCAATGGCCCGGCGAAACTCCTCGGGCGTGAAATCGGCCGCCTTCGCGGCCGCATCCGGAAACTCTTGGAGGTCCGCCGCCTCGCGGGCCGAGATGCGGACATACGCGTGCTGGACGCTGCAGGTGGGGCAGAGGTCCGGCGGCCGGACGCCGTAATGGATGTCGTTGCAGATGAAGCAACGCCAATAGGTCTTCATGAAGCCTCCTAAAAGAGACGGTCGATGTTGAATCCCAGGCGAAAGTCGCCCTGGCTGAGACGCAGATCGCCTCCGGGCAGGCGCTGGGCGGTTTCGGTCTTGGATTTTAGAAAAGCCAGCCAATCCGCGATCGTTTTGATCTCGGCTTCGGACAGGGGGTCGCGTCGCAGGGGCATGCGTCCGCCCTCGATCCCCGCCGATCCTCGAAGCTTCATCAACAGGTAGCTCTTCTCGGGCTCGGCCGGATCAATGATCTTGAAGGAGGGGTTGGTTTGGGCCGGCCGGTCGAAGGCGGCGAGCCCGGCCAAGTCGGGATCCAGGCTTACCCCCGCGGCGGGATAGCGGCCGGCATGACACCCGACTTCCAGGCAATGGTTCTTGACCACGGCTTCCACGGGCTTGGGGAAGAAGGATGTCTGGGCCCAGGCCGCGGCGACGACGGCCGCGCAGATAACCAGCACGGCCGGTCGGCGGCTTGATCTTCGTCGATTCATGCGGTCTCTCCCCGTTCCGTCCTATTACCTATCAATCCGATCGGATTTTCTTAAGGATAGGCTGGACGATTCGGAAAGTCAACCCCCCGCTCAGAGCGTCAGAGCGTCCGCAGGAAGGCCAGCAGGCCGGCGAGCTCGGCCTCGGTCAGGGCGGGGAAGGACGGCATGGACCGGAAGGGCTGCCGCAGCTGGAGACGCACATTGTCTTCGGTCGCCGGCCGGCCGCTGGCGGGGAGGATGCCGCGGCGAAACAGCCCGGCCAGTCCGGGCCCGCTCCGCGAATCGGTTCCGTCGGCCGGATGGCATCCGGCGCACATCCCGACGAAGACGTCGCGGCCCAGGCTGACCGAGGCGGCGTCCGTTCCCGCCGTCGCAGCGCGGTCCGCCGGGGAGCCGGGGAGCGCGGCGAAAAACAGGGAGCCGGCCAGGACGATCAGGGCCAGTCCTGAAGCGGCCAGCCCCAGACCGGGAACTCGGGACAACATCTGGCGGAAGACCTTGACGATGAGGATCTTGAACAGGATCAAGACGTCGAGAGCCAAGGCCATATGCCAATGCAGCACGGCCCGCAAGGGGATTGCGTCGCCGGCCCGGGCCAGGAGGATCAGGCCGAAGACGGTGTTAAGGACGAGGGCTCCGGCAAAGATGCGCCCGGACCAGGCATGGATGAGGCGAAGCCTGGCCGGCTGCGTCGAGGGGGTGGTCCGGCCGAGGAGCCGAAGCATGGAACCGGCGGCCGTCAGGCCGGCCAGGAAAAGGAGAGTGGCGACAACAATCTTAAGGATCGGGATCATGGCGGGCTCCGCTTGGCCCCGGCCGTCACTCCTGACGGTAGTTGGGCGATTCCTTGGTGATGGTCACGTCGTGGACGTGGCTTTCCTTAAGGCCGGCCGGGGAGATTTTGACGAAGCGGGCCCGCTCCTTGAACTCCTCGACCGTGCCGGCTCCGGCATAGCCCATGCCCGAGCGCAGGCCGCCGACGAGCATGTGGATAATCCCGGCTACGGGGCCTTTGTAAGGAACCATGCCCTCGATCCCTTCGGGCACGAGCTTGGACTCCGCGGCCGGCGAGTCCTGGAAGTAACGGTCGCGGCTCCTGCCTTCGCGCATCACTTCGAGCGAGCCCATGCCGCGGTAGATTTTGTAGGACCGGCCCTGGTACATGACCACCTCGCCCGGCGCCTCGTCCGTACCGGCCAGCATGTTGCCCAGCATGACCGTATCGGCGCCGGCGGCGATGGCCTTGGCCACGTCGCCCGACGACTTTATGCCGCCGTCGCCGATGACCGGGACGCCGTGCGGCTTGGCCTCCGCGGCGACGTCGGCGATGGCCGTGATCTGGGGCACGCCGCAGCCGCTGACGACCCGGGTCGTGCAGATCGAGCCCGGGCCGACGCCGACCTTGACGGCGTCCACACCGCGCTCGATCAGCAGGCGGGCGGCTTCGGCCGTGGCGATGTTGCCGGCCACGATCTCCTGCTCCGGGAACTCGGCCCGCAGGCGCTCGACCGCGGCCAGGACGCGCTCCTGGGCGCCGTGGGCCGTGTCGATGATGATGAGGTCGGCTTTGGCGGCAACCAGGGCCCGGGCCCGGTCGCGGGCGTCCTCCCCGGTGCCGACGGCGGCCCCGACCCGCAGCCGGCCCAGGGCGTCCTTGGCCGCGTTCGGGTACTGGATCCGCTTGAGGATATCCTTGTAGGTGATCATGCCCTTGAGGCGGCGGGCTTCGTCCACGACCAGGATCTTCTCGATCTTGTGCTGGTGGAAGAGCTTCTCGGCGTCCTCCAGGGACGTTCCGACCGGCACGGTGACCAGATCCTTGGTCATGATCGTCTCGATGGCGATGTGGCTCCGGGTCTCGAACCGGATGTCGCGGTTGGTCAGGATGCCGACCAGCGTGTTGGAGGCGTCGGTGATCGGCAGGCCGGAGATGTGGTATTTAGCCATGACCTCCTTGGCCTGGTCGATCCTGTCCGAGGGCCGCATGCAGATCGGCTCGTGGATCATGCCGCTCTCGTGCCGCTTGACCTTGTCGACCTCCTCGGCCTGGGTCTCGATGGACATGTTGCGGTGGATGATGCCGATCCCGCCCAGCTGGGCCATGGCGATGGCCATGGGCGACTTGGTCACCGTGTCCATGGCCGCGGCCAGCAGGGGAATGCGCAGCCCGACGCGGCGACTCAGCCGTGTCGCGACATCGGTCTCGGCCGGCACGACCGAGGAGCGGGCCGGAAGGATGAGGACGTCGTCGAAGGTCAGACCTTCCTTGATCGGATGCTCCAGCATGACGCCTCCTCGACGGCTTTTCGCCGTCGTCACTTGTGACGCTTGCGGCCCGGGATGGACGCCCTGGCCTGGCCGCCCTTCGGCCCTCCGTCCGCGCCCCGGCCCGGCGCCGGGGGCGCCCCGGCGGTCCCGGGCTGGCCGTAGACGCGCGGCGTCTCGCGGCGCTCGGGCTGCCGGATCTCGGCCCCTTCCTCGGCCGCAGGCTGGACGTGGAAGAGGGCCCGCACGGTCTCCTCCTCGACCCGGTCCAGCATGGCCTGGAACATGTCGAAGCCTTCCTTCTTGTACTCGACCAGAGGATCGCGCTGGCCGTAGCCGCGCAGCCCGATGCCCTCCTTGAGATAGTCCATCCCCAGGAGGTGGTCCTTCCACTGCGTGTCGATGATGTGGAGAAGGACGATGCGCTCGAACTCGCGCATACGGTCGGCACCGAGGAGCTTTTCCTTGCCCTCGTAGACCTCGGTCAGACGGCGGATGAGGCTGTGGCGAAGGTCGTCGTAGGTGACGGCCTCCCAATCCAGGCCGAGCTCGTCGACGTCGACCCCGAACTGGGCCCCGACGGCGGCCCGCAGCGCCGCCCGGTCCCATTCCTCCGGCGCCTTGTCCTTGTTGGCCTGGGTGTCCAGGATCCAGTCCAGGATCTGCGCCACGAGCTCCAGGACGTACTCCCGCATCGGTTTGCCGCTCAGGATGTCCAGCCGCTGGCGGTAGACCGTCGTGCGCTGCTTGTTCATGACGTCGTCGTACTCGAGCAGATGCTTGCGGATCCCGAAGTTATGGCCCTCGACCTGCTTCTGGGCCCGCTCGATGGCCTTGCTGACCATGGCGTGCTCGATCGGCACGCCCTCGCCCATGCCGAAGCGGGCCATCAGCCCGGACAGCCGGTCCGAGCCGAAGATCCGCATCAGATCGTCCTCCAGGCTGAGGAAGAAGCGGGACGAGCCGGGGTCGCCCTGGCGGCCGGCCCGGCCGCGCAGCTGGTTGTCGATGCGGCGGGCCTCGTGCCGCTCCGTGCCGGTGATGTGCAGGCCGCCCAGCGCGACAACGCGGGCGTGCTCCTCCTCGGTCACCCGACGGGCTCCCGGCAGGGCCTTCTCCCATTGTTCGGGCGTAGCTTTGGTCGGGTCGATCCCCGACTTGCGCATCTGGTCCCGGGCCAGATTCTCGGCGCTGCCGCCGAGCAGGATGTCGACACCTCGGCCGGCCATGTTGGTGGCGATGGTCACCGCGCCGGCCCGGCCGGCCTGCAGGATGATGCCCGCCTCCTGCTCGTGGTACTTGGCGTTCAGGACGACGTGCTTGACGCCCTTCTTGCGCAGCAGCCCGCTGAGGAGCTCGGACTTCTCGATCGAGGTCGTGCCGACCAGGACGGGCCGGCCGGAGGCCTGGACCTCGATGATCTCCTTCATCACCGCCTCCCACTTCTCGGCGGTGGTGCGGAAGACGACGTCGGGGTTTTCGATCCGCCGGAGCGGCTGGTTGGTCGGGATCTCCACAACCCCCAGGCCGTAGATGTGCCGGAACTCGGTGGCCTCGGTGGCCGCCGTGCCGGTCATGCCGGCCAGCTTCTTGTACATCCGGAAGTAGTTCTGGAAGGTGATCGAGGCCAGGGTCTGGTACTCCTGCTCGATCTTGACCCGCTCCTTGGCCTCCAGGGCCTGGTGCAGTCCGTCGCTGTAGCGGCGGCCGGGCATCAGCCGCCCGGTGAACTCGTCGACGATGACGACCTTCTCGTCCTTGACCATATAGTCGACGTCGCGCTTGAACAGGAAATGGGCCTTGAGGGACTGGTTGATGTGGTGGACGTGGTCCATATGGACGAGGTCGTAGAGGTTCGTCACCCGCAGGAAGCGCTCGGCCTCGGCCACACCCTCTTCGAGCAGGGAGACGGCCCGGGCCTTCTCGTCGATCTTGAAGTGGGTCTCGGGCTTGAAGCGGCGGACCAGGGTGTCGATCTTGTAGTAGAGCTCGGTCGACTCCTCGGTCGGACCGCTGATGATCAGCGGCGTGCGGGCCTCGTCGATCAGGATCGAGTCGACCTCGTCGACGACGGCGTAGTGGAAGGGACGCTGGACCAGGTCCTGCATCCGGAACTTCATGTTGTCGCGCAGGTAGTCGAACCCGAACTCGTTGTTCGTGCCGTAGGTGATGTCCGCGGCGTAAGCCGCCCGCCGCTCGGCGTCGGGCAGGTCATGCTGGATGGTGCCGACGGTAAGCCCCAGGAAGCGGAAGACCGGGCCCATCCATTCCGTGTCGCGCTTGGCCAGATAGTCGTTGACCGTGACGATATGGACGCCCAGGCCGGGCAGGGCGTTGAGGTAGGCGGGCAGGGTGGCCACCAGCGTCTTGCCCTCGCCCGTCTTCATCTCGGCGATGCGCCCGCCGTGCAGGACCGCGCCGCCGATGAGCTGAACGTCGAAGTGGCGCATGCCCAGGACGCGGCGGGAAGTCTCGCGGACCACGGCGAAAGCCTCGGGCAGGAGATCGTCGAGGGAGGTGCCCTGGGCCAGGCGCGAGCGGAACTCGGCCGTCTTGCCCCGTAGAGACTCGTCGGACAGGGACTGCAGGGCGGGCTCGAAGGCGGCCACATCCGGAACGACATGGTTGATGGTCTTCAGGATGCGATCGTTCTCGGTCCCGAAGATCTTGCGGATTAGGGTCTTGACCATTCATTTCTTATAGCGGATCGGACCCCGGGTTGTCAATTTGGCCTTGGCGCCGACGATTTGGAAAAAAGCGTTGCGCCTCGGTTCGCCTTTATGCTATGTTGATCGTCAATTTATTTTACGACTCCACGGAGGAGGGATTCTCATGAGTCAAGAAGGCAGCCATCTCTTCACGTCGGAATCGGTGACCAACGGGCATCCGGACAAAGTCTGCGATCAGGTCTCCGACGCCATCCTGGACGACCTGTTGGCCCAGGACCCGAACAGCCGCGTCGCCTGCGAGACGCTGGCCACCACCGGCATGGTCCTCATCGCCGGCGAGATCACCACCCTCGGCTACTGCGATTTCCAGAAAGTGGTCCGCGAAACCATCCGCGATATCGGATACACCCGGGCCCACTACGGGTTCGACCACGAAACCTGCTGCGTCCTGTCGTCCATCCACGAACAGTCGCCCGACATCGCCATGGGCGTCGACGAGACGCAAGGCCACGAACAGGGCGCCGGCGACCAGGGCCTGATGTTCGGCTTCGCCTGCCGCGAAACCGAAGAGCTGATGCCCATGCCCATCCTGCTGGCCCACAAGCTGGCCCGTCGCCTGGCCGACGTCCGTCAGCAGGGCCTCCTGCCTTACCTGAGGCCGGACGGCAAGACCCAGGTGACGGTCGAGTACGAAGCCGGCGTGCCCCGGCGGATCGAAGCCGTCGTCGTCGCCGCCCAGCACGACGCCGAGGTCAAGATGGAGGACCTGAGACACGACATCCGGCTCCAGGTCATCGACGCCATCATCCCCGACGGGATGATGGACAAGGGGACCAAGTTCTTCATCAACGGCACCGGCCGCTTCGAGCAGGGCGGCCCGATCGCCGACACCGGGCTGACCGGACGCAAGATCATCGTCGACACCTACGGCGGCGTCGGCAGCCACGGCGGCGGCTGCTTCTCGGGCAAGGACCCCTCCAAGGTCGACCGGTCCGGCTCCTACATGGCCCGCTACGTGGCCAAGAACGTCGTCGCCGCCGGCCTGGCCGACCGGATCGAGATCCAGGTCGCCTACGCCATCGGCATCGCCGAGCCCGTCTCGCTGATGATCGACGCCTTCGGCACGGCCAAGGTGTCCGAAGACACCATCAAGGAGCTCATCCGGGCTCATTTCCCCCTGACCCCCAAGGGCATGATCAAGCATCTCGACCTCAAGCGGCCGATCTACCGCAAGTCGGCCGCCTTCGGCCACTTCGGCCGGACCGAGCCCGAGTTCAGCTGGGAGCGGACCGACCTGGCCGCCATCCTGCGGCGGGAAGCCGGCCTGTAATCCGGCGCCCCGCGCCGACCCCGACTAAGGAGCGTTCGCATGGAATACGACGTCAAAGACCTCAAGCTGGCCGAGAAGGGCCGCCTGCGCATGGAATGGGCGGCCCGGTTCATGCCGGTCCTGCGGTCCATCAAGACCCGCTTCGCCAAGGACAAGCCCCTCAAGGGGATCCGGATCGCAGCCTGCCTGCACGTGACCACGGAGACCGGCAACCTCATCGAGACGCTCAAGGCCGGCGGGGCCGACGTGCGCTTGACCGCCTCCAATCCCCTCAGCACCCAGGACGACCTGGCGGCCACCCTGGTCAAGCACCACAAGATCCCCGTCTTCGCCATCAAGGGCGAGGACCACAAGACCTACTACAAGCACATCCACATGTGCCTCGGCCATGCCCCCACATCACCATGGACGACGGGGCCGACCTGGTCACCATCCTGCACACCAAGCGGACCGAGCTGCTCAAGCACATCATCGGCGGCACCGAGGAGACGACGACGGGGGTCATCCGGCTGAAGAGCATGGCCCAGCAGCGGCGTCCTGCGCTATCCGATCATCGCCGTCAACGACGCCGAGACCAAGCACTTCTTCGACAACCGCTACGGCACCGGCCAGAGCACCCTCGACGGCATCCTGCGCGCGACCAACGTCCTGCTGGCCGGCCTGAACTTCGTCATCGCCGGCTACGGCTGGTGCGGCCGCGGCCTGGCCATGCGGGCCCAGGGCGCCGGGGCCCGGGTCGATCGTCACCGAGATCAACCCGATCAAGGCCATCGAGGCCGTCATGGACGGCTACGACGTCCTGCCCATGGACGAAGCGGCCAAGATCGGCGACGTCTTCGTCACCGTCACCGGCAATAAATCGGTTATCTCCGCCCGCCACTTCAAGGCTATGAAGGACGGCGCGATCGTGGCCAACTCCGGCCACTTCAACGTCGAGATCGACCTGCAGGCCCTGGAGGCCATGGCCACGGCCAGGCGCCAGGTCCGCGAATTCGTCCAGGAATACACCCTGCCCAACCGGCGCAAGGTCTTCGTGCTGGGGGAGGGCCGCCTGATCAACCTGGCCGCGGCCGAAGGCCACCCGGCCATGGTCATGGACATGAGCTTCGCCAACCAGGCCCTCAGCGTCCTGCACCTGGTCAAGAACGCGGCCAAGCTGGACAAGGCCGTCTACTCCGTGCCCAAGGACATCGACGCCGAGATCGCCCGGCTCAAGCTGGGCACGATGGGCATGCGGATCGACAAGCTGACGCCGGAGCAGAAAGCCTATCTGGCCGAGTGGCAGGAAGGGACCTGAGCCCGGTCCGGCCCTAGAGGGAGAGGGGAGGCCGGCCTTCCATCCGCTTGAGCGTCTCCTCGACCCGCTTCTTCAATTCCGCGTCTCCCGCCTGGGCGGGGGTCCGTTCGCGCAGCCTGCGCTGGATGGAGGCGAGCAGGGCCCGTGACTTGGCGAAGTCGTCTTTCTTGAAATAAACCACGGCCAGGTTGAACTCGACGTTCAGCTCGCCCGGAACGATCTTCAGCGCGGCCTCGTAGCTGGCCATGGCCTCGTCCAGTCGGCCGAGAGCCTCCAGGATCAGGCCTTGCAGGTTGAAGGCCAGGAGCGACTTGTTGTTCTTACGCAGCGAGCGGACGACATACTCGAGGGCGGCCTCGTGGCGGCCTCCCTGGAACTCGATCTTGGCCAGGTTGAAGCTGGCGTTGTAGTTCTCGTCCAGCTCGAAGGCCTTGCGGTACGCGGCCGCGGCCCGGTCGGCTTGGCCGCTTTCAAGCAGCGCCGTAGCCAGGTTGTTGTGGCCGTCGGAGAAGCCGGGGGCCGCCTCGACGCATTTTTCCAGGGCCGCGACGGCTGCCGGCAGGTTGCCCTTGATCATGTGGGCCAGGCCCAGGAGGTTCAGCGACGGCGCGTGGCGCGGGTTCAGGGCCAGGGCCTGGTTGAGGTAGGGGATGGCGTAGTCGGTCAGGCCGGCGTTCATGCAGACGACGGCTTTTTCATACTGGTACTGGGGATCCTTTTCACGCTGGGCTTCCAGGCGCTTTTGGGAAGAGCTGCAGGCAACGAGAAGGAGCGGGACGAGGGCCAGAAGGAGCAGTCCGGCGGTCGGTTTTTTCATCGAGAACCTCACTCGGCTATTGTAGCCCGGAGGCGACCGCCGGGCAACCGGGAGCAACCCCGGTCTTCACTCGTCCTTGAGCCGCCGAGCCATCAAATCGGAGAGGGCCCGCCGGGGGTCTTTCCTCCGGTACAGTATGGCATAGACCTGCTCGATGATCGGCATCTCGACGCCTTCGCGGCGGGCCAGGTGGTAGGCCGAGACGGTGGTGGGGATGCCCTCGGCCACGGTGCGCATCTCGGCCACGACGTCGGCCAGGCGGCGGCCCACTCCGAGCTCCAGGCCGACGCGCCGGTTCCGGCTCAGGTGCCCCGTGCAGGTCAGGACCAGATCGCCCATGCCCGCCAGTCCGGCGAAGGTCCGCCGCCCCGCTCCCAAACACAGCCCGAGCCGTCCGATCTCGGCCAAGCCCCGGGTCAGCAGCGAGGCGCGCGAGTTGTGACCGAAGTGCAAGGCGTCCGAGATGCCGGCGGCGACGGCGATGACGTTCTTGAGCGCGCCGGCCAGCTCGACGCCGATCACGTCACGGGAGGTGTAGACGCGCAAGCGGGGGCCCGAGAGCAGATGCTGCAGGCGGCGCGATGCGTCCGCGTCGGCCGAGGCGAGGACGAGTGCGGTGGGGTGGCCCTCCGCGACTTCGAGAGAGAAGCTGGGGCCCGAAAGAACGGCCAACGGCGGGGACGAGGGTCCGAAGCACTCGGCCATGACCTCGGTCATCCGCTTGAGGGAGGTCTTCTCGATGCCCTTGGTCAGGCTGACGACCGGCGCCTCGGACCACAGGCGCCCGGCCAGCTGGACGAGGACACGGCGGCAGAACTGCGAGGGGACGGCGACAAAGACGGCGTCCGCGCCTTCCAGAGCCTCGTCGAAATCGTCATGGATGCTGACCGCCTCCGGGAAGGCGTGGCCCGGTAGAAAGACGGGGTTGATCCTGTCCCGGCGCGCCGCCAGGACGATCTCGGGCTCGCGGATCCAGAGCCGCGTCGGATAGCCCATCCGCCCCAGGTAGAGCGCGAAGGCCGAGCCCCAGCTGCCCCCTCCGATGACACAGGCCTTCATTCGCTTCCCCCTTGGCGGGCTCCAAGCTTGGGCTCGCGGCCCTGAATCAGCCGGCGGATGTTCCCGACATGGCGGAGGACAATGACCAGGACGACGGCCATACTCCAAGCCGACGTCTTAGGCGGAGCGCCGAGAAGCCATGCGAAGGCCGGGAAAGCGGCCGCGGCGAGAAGAGAGCCGAGCGAGACGAATCGCGTGACCGCGATGGTCACTGCGAAAACCGCCAGGCTCGCAACCGCGGGCCAGGGCGCCAGGGCGGCCATGGCCCCGGCAGCGGTGGCCACACCCTTGCCGCCGCGAAAGCCAAGGGTGACCGGGAAGCAGTGACCAAGAACGGCCAAGGCGGCCGCCTGGGCGGCGAACCCGGGGTCGCCGAAGAGGCATATGGCCAGGATCGCCGGCAGGGCTCCCTTGAAGATGTCGACGAAGGCGACGAATAGGGCGGGCTTCCAGCCGCCGACCCGCAGGACGTTGGTGGCACCCGTTGCTCCGCTGCCGAGGCTCCGAATATCGCGGCGGCTGCCGGCCTTGACCACGAGATAACCGGTCGGGAAGGAGCCCACCAGATATGAGGCGGCGGCAAACGCCAAGCGTGCGGCGAGGGGGCTCATGCCAGCGGGAACTCGCGCAGGATCGAATAGACGGCCCCTTCCGGCCGCAGCCGGCTCTCGAAAAGGGTGATCCGGGAAGCCGTCATCTGCCCGAAATCGGAGTGCTTATACCGCTCGAGCTCGTCCAGGACATCATGGAGGCGGAGCGCCGTCCGGACTCGGCCCAAGGTCAGATGCGGATGGAACGGATGGCTCTCCTCGGACAGGAAGCCCAAACGGGTCATGGCATATTCCAACTCCCGATGCAGGTTCATCAAGGTCGGCTGCTCGAAAACGCCGGCCCAGAGTACGCGGATGAACTTGGAGTTTTGGGGGAAATAGCCGGTCCCCTTGAGGACAAGCGGGAAGGACTTGGCGCCGGACAGAAGGCCGGCCAATGACTCCTTCACCTCTTCAAGCTTGGGCTCGTCGATCTCGCCCAGGAACTTCATCGTCAGATGAAGCGCGTCCGGCCCGGACCAGGAGACATCCTTGTCGTTGATCTTCTTGAGCCGCTTGATGAAATCGGATAGGGTCGCCTTGATGGCCGGTTCGATGTCGATGGCGATGAACGCGCGCATGGACGACTCCTTCAGATGAGTCCGGATAAACGGCGGCGTAAAAGATCGAGCGCTCGCTGGCCGGCCTGGAACTTGACCGCTTCGCGGCGGCCGGAAAAATGATGCTTTTCGGCGGCCAGGCCGGCGGGCCCGGCCAAGGCGATATGGACGAGCCCGACGGGCTTATCCGGCGTTCCTCCTCCGGGACCGGCTATGCCCGACAGGGCCAGAGCCCAGTTGGAGCCCGTCCGGGCTCGCGCTCCGACCGCCATGGCTTCGGCCACCTCTTGGCTGACGGCCCCCCGCGACTCGAGCAAGGGCGGCGCGACGCCGAGATCGCGAACCTTGGCCGCGTCGGCATAGACCACGTATCCGCCCAGGAAAACAAGGGAGCTTCCGGGGACATTGGTCAGGCGGTGAGCCACAAGGCCTCCGGTGCAGGACTCAGCCAAGGACAGAGTGGTTCCGGTCCGGCGCAGGAGGCCGACGACGACATCCTCGAGCTCGATCTCGCTATCGGCGTAGACCGCGCTCCCCAATCTGGCCCTCAGGGAGGATGCCAGCTCGTCCGCCAGGGAGCCGGCACGTTCCGGATTCTCCGAGGAGGAAGCCGTGATCCGAAGGTCCACCCGGCCGGGCGAGGCGAGCACGGTCAGGATGCGATCGGGATCGTCGGGGTAGAGGCCTTCGATCCTGGCCTCGACACCGGACTCGCCCAGGCCGGTCGTCCTGAGAAGGCGCCTGGCCATGTGCCGCCGGCCGAGCCCCGAGAGCCGGGGCAGGACTTGGGTTTGGAACATCCCTTTCAGCTCGTGGGGAGGCCCCGGGAGCAGGATGATCGTCCGTCCCTCGGCTTCGATCCACTGTCCCGGCGCGGTGCCCAGAGGATTGGCCAGGACTTCGGCTCCCTCCACCACCCAGGCTTGGCGGCGGTTGGGCTCGGTAAGCGGCCAGCCGAAGCGGCGAAAGCGCTCTTCGATGGCGGCCATGACGTCCTCCCGAAAGACCAGGCCGCGGTTTAAGGCGGCCGCCGCCGCTTCGCGCGTCTTGTCGTCGCCCGTCGGACCGAGTCCGCCTCCGACCAGGACGAGGCCGCCGGAGGAGAGAGCGAGCCTTAGACTCGCTTCGAGGTCGGGTCCCTGATCGCCGACGATCGTGCGGCGAACCGTCTGAAGTCCCAGATCCTCCAGCCGCTCCGTCAGCCAGACCGAGTTCGTATCGGCGAAACGGGAGCCGAGCAGCTCCGTCCCCACGGCGATGATCTCGATCTTCATAGGACGTGCAGCGCGGAAAGGAGCTCGAGGATGGCCAAGGAAACCAGACCGGCGGCAACGTCGTCCGCCATGATGCCCCAGCCGGCAGGGAAGGCCTCGAGGCGGCGTATGCCGAGGGGTTTGAGGATGTCGAAGAAGCGGAAAAGGAAGAATCCGAGGAGGACCGGGAGCCAGCGGGCCGGCGCCAGAAACAAGGCCAGCCACTGGCCGACAACCTCGTCTATGACGATCCGGCTCGGATCCTTCTCACCCATGGAACGACTGGTCGCCGAGGCGGCCGCGACACCCAGGGCGAAGACGCCCGCCACGACGGCACCTCGCCAGGAGAGGGGAAGCCGGGACAGGAGGACTACATGCAGCAGGGCCGCGATCAGGCTGGCCAGTGTTCCCGGAGCGACGGGGAACCGGCCTGCACCCAGAAACGTGGAGACGACCCTGGCAGCTTCCATTTCCTCACTTCGTCCGGGGACCGCGCGGCACGCTTTTAAAGTCCGCCCCCCCCCCGGGGGCGATACGCCCGTGCAAATCATACACGTCCGAATGGGTGATTTCAACCGAGACCATCGGCTCGGCCTCGGGGGTCCAATCGGGCGGTCGATCGATCAGGACGACCCCGTCCACTTCGGGCGCTTGACCGCGGGTCCGGCCGACCAGGAGGCGCCCGCTCTTCTCCCAGGGGCCTTCGACGAGGACCTCCATTGTGCGCCCGACCAGTCGGGACAAGCGTCCGGCCGATATCTCCGCTTGCGCTTCGAGGATCCGCTCCCTTCGGCTTTCCTTGACGGAAGCCGGGACCGGATCGCCCAAGTCATAGGCGGGCGTGCCGGGCTCGCGCGAATAGGCGAACACACCCAGATGGTCGAAGGCGGCCTCGCGGACGAAGGCCAGCAGGCGGTCGAACTCAGAGCTCCCTTCGCCCGGGAAGCCGACGATGACCGAGGTCCGCACAATCACTCCCGGCAGAGCTCGCCGGATCCACTCCAGCAGCCGCAGCGCGCGCCCGGCCGGAAAAGTGCGACGCATCCGGCGGACGACGGCCGTATCGGCATGCTGGAACGGGATGTCCAGGTAGCGGCAAACTTTGGGCTGGGTCATGGCCTCGAAGAGGGCCTCGCTCGTCTCCTCGGGATAGCCGTACAGGAAGCGGATCCAGGCCAGGCCTTTGACCCGGGTCAGACCGCGGATGAGCCGGGCCAAACCCTCCGACCGGCCCCGATCGCGACCGAAGTAGGTGGTGTCCTGAGAGATCAGGACGACTTCACGGACGCCGCGGGCGGCCAAGCCCTCGGCCTCGCGCAGGATGGACGAGGCAGGACGCGAACGGTAGGCGCCCTTGATCGAGGGGATGGCGCAGAAGGAGCATTCGTGGGAGCAGCCTTCCGAGACTTTCAGGTAGGCCCAGCCCCGCGGAGTGGAGAGCACGCGCGGTGTGGCATGGCCGTAAAGGAAGGTTCTCTCACCGGCCCGGTAGCTCTCGCCCCGCACCACGGCGGCGATCTTGTCGAAGTCCCGCACTCCGATCCAGGCGTCCACTCCGGGATAACGGCGGCCGAGCTCGGCCCCCGATCGTTCGGCGTAGCAGCCGGCCACGACGATCTTGCCACCCCGCCTTTGCTTGCGGTCCAGGGCGGCGACGATGGCCTCCTCGGCCTCCTGCCGCGACGGGCCGATGAACCCACAGGTGTTGAGGATGACGACGTCCGCCTCCTCGGGGTCGGCGGTGAAGCGGAAGCCGTCCGCCGCCAGGAACCCGAGCATGACTTCGCTGTCGACCAGGTTCTTGGCGCAGCCGAAGGTGATGAGGCTGACGGCGGGATTCTTCATGGCCGTCGCCGTCCGGGCCTCAGGGATAGATCCTGTAGAGAAGGCGCGGGAAGGGGATGGTCTCGCGGATATGCTTGATGCCGCACATCCAGGACACGACCCGCTCGACCCCCAGGCCGAACCCGGAGTGGGGGCAGGTGCCGTAGCGGCGCAGATCGATGTACCACTGGTAGGCCTCGCGAGGCAGGTTGTGCTCGGCGATGCGCTTCTCCAGAAGCTCGAGGTCGTGGATGCGCTGGCCGCCGCCGATGACTTCGCCGTAGCCCTCCGGAGCCATGAAGTCCACCCCCAAGGCCAGGTCGGGCCGGACGGCGTCGGGCTGCATATAGAAGGCTTTGATGGCGGCGGGGAAGTGCGTGATCAGGACGGGGTTGGTCGAGACGCCGGACAGGATCGTTTCCTCGGGCGCACCGAAGTCGTCGCCGTAGGCCATGCCCGAGCCCTTCTCCTGCAGCAGGGGCACGATCTGATCGTATGTGTAGCGGGGGAAGGGCCCGGCCACCGCTTCGAGCGGCTGGGGGTCGCGCTCGAGAGCTTCGAGCTCGGCCCGACGCCGGCTGAGAACCCGCTCGATGATGAACAGGATCAGGTCCGTTCCCAGGCCGATGGTGTCCTCCAGGTCGGCGAAAGCGACCTCGGGCTCGACCATCCAGAACTCGATCAGGTGACGGCGGGTTTTGGACTTCTCGGCCCGGAAGGCGGGACCGAAGCAGTAGACCTTGCCGAAGGCGGCGGCGGTGGCTTCGTTGTAGAGCTGGCCGCTCTGGCTGAGATAGGCGGCCTGGTCGAAGTACTTGGTCTCGAACAGGGTCGTCGTTCCCTCGCAGGCGCTGGGCGTGAGGATGGGCGTGTCCATAAGCCGGAAGCCGCGGTCATCGAAGAAGTTGCGGATGGCCTTGATCACCTCGGCCCGGACCTGCAGGACGGCGTGCTGTTTGCGCGACCGGAGCCAAAGATGGCGGTGTTCCATCAGGAAAGGGGTGGAGTGCTCCTTGGGTGTGATCGGGTAATCCTTGGCGATCTGGACGACCTGGATCTCCGAGAGGCTGAGCTCGAAGCCTCCAGGAGCCCGCTTGTCCTCGCGCACCCGGCCGCGCACGATCAGCGAGGATTCCTGGGTCAGTGCGTCATAGGCTTGAAAAAGCGGGTTACTCTCGTCCTTGCCGAAAGCCGTAGCCTGAATGACGCCCGTGCCGTCGCGGACCAGGATGAAGCGGACCTTGCCCATGGACGTCTTGTTGTAGACCCAGCCGCGGATCTCGACGTCCTGGTCCTTGTAAGCGGCGATGTCTTCGACATAGACCCATTTCATGGCGGCATTCCTTGACGAAAGTTCGACTATTATAGGCAATTGGGGCTCTTTGCGCAATTGGAGCGGCGGGGACGGATTTGACCGGGATCGTGGGCTTGGGGTACCGTGAAGCCATGGCCGAGCCCAAGCCCTTCCCGCCGGTCAAGCCCCTCTGCGGCATCATCGCCTCGGCCGACGAAGCATTCCGTGCGGCGGAGGCGGGGATGGTCGGGCTTCTCGGCCCGGTCGAGGCGCGGAGCGCCCGCTTTGTCTTCGACGCGACCGACTACTACGCGCGGGACATGGGGCCCGGCCTGGTCAGGGTATTCCTGAGCTTCCGCAGGCTCATGCGGCCCGAGCGGCTGGCCGGGCTCAAGCTGGCCGCCAACGCCCTGGAGGCATCCGTCGGGCGGAGCCTCGGGCCGGCTGCCGGACGCGCCGTCAACATCGATCCGGGATACCTGACCAAGGCGGCCCTGATCATGGCCACGACCAAGGACTTCTCCCATCGCGTGCCCCTGGCCGACGGCATCTACGGCCACCTCGAGTTGATGTTCTCCCGGTCGGGCGTGCGGCTTCTGGATTGGACGTACCCGGACTTCCGGCAGACGAGCTATCAAGAATTCTTGCTGGATGTCCGACGCTCTTACCTGGCGGAGCTCAGAGACGCCGACGGGGGAGCCTGAGACGGATCAGGACCGGAGCCGGGCCTTGAGCCGGCGGATCGTCTCCGGCGTCGTGCCGCAGCATCCGCCCAGGAAGGCCACACCCGCCGCGGCGACTTCGACCATGTCGGCGGCAAACTCGTCCGCGGACTGAGCGTACTGGAGGCCGCCTTCGCCGTCGATATCCGGCCGGCCGGCATTGGGCTGGACGAGGAGGGGCAAAGTCGTCGCGGCCCGGAGATCCTTGGCCAAGGCGATCATGTCGCCGGACGTGAGCGTGCAGTTGGCCCCCACCACGGCGGCGCCGTTTCTCTCCAGCTCGGCCGATGAGGCGGCCAAAGGATCGCCCATCATGGTGAAGAATCCGCGCCTCGTCCGGCCGTAGGTCAGGCTGACGAAGACCGGGAGAGCGGGCGCGCCGCCGCGGGCGCCGCGAAGCGCCGTCAGCGCTTCGCGCAGGTCGAACATGGTCTCGACGACCAGGACGTCGGCTCCGCCTTCGGCCAGCGCGGCGGCCTGCTCGGCGAAGCCGGCTTCGAACTCGAGCTCGGTGTGCTCGCCCTGGGGCTTGAGCAGCTTCCCGGTCGGCCCCAGGCTTCCGGCCACGAAGCCGCCCGGGGGACGGACCGCGGCGGCGTTGCGGGCCGCCTCGCGGTTCAGCTCGGCCGCGCGGCCCCGCAGGCCGTAGGCTTCCAGCTTGAGGGGATGGCCTCCGAAGGAGTTCGTGGTCACGGCGTCCGAACCGGCCGCGAAATAGTCGGCGTGCACGCCGCGTAGGGCCTCGGGATTTTCGACGTTCCAGAGCTCGGGGCAGAAGCCCTGCGGGATGCCCCGTTTCATGAGCTCGGTGCCGAGGCCTCCGTCGAGGAGGACGGTCCGGGCTGCGGCCAGATCGAGAAGGGTGGCGGTCATGACGGCGTACCTCGATGTCGTGGATTCCCGGCTATACGTTCGCGGCGCAGAACCCCGATCTTTAAATCGGGGTAAAGGCGCCGCTCAGTATTACCCTGAATCTCCCCGGGCTTTAACCCGGGGAGTCTAACGGGTTAATTATCGGCCGCTGTCGGACAAAAAACAAGCCCAGGCAGAGAAGCCCGGTCAGATCTCGTCGGGGTCCCAAGCCGAGATCCGGCGCAGCTTCTCGATCATGCCGGGGATCACATCGAGGGCGGTGTCCACATCGGCGTCGGAGCTGAAGCGGCCGAGGGAGATGCGGATGGTCGAGCGGGCGAATTCGGGGCGCAGACCGATGGCCTTGAGGACGTGCGAGACCTCGTCGGAGTCTTCGCTGCAGGCGGAGCCGGTGGAGATGTAGATGCCCTTGGTCGCCAGCCCCAGCAGGATGGCCTCCGCTTCCAGGCCCAGGACGGCGTAGCTCAGGGTCGTCGGCACCCGGTTCTCCGGGTGGCCGTTGAGCTTGATCTTCGGAATCCGCGATTCCAGGCCGGCCCGCAGCCGTACTGCGAGGGCGGTGAGCCGGGGCTTGTCCTGCCTCAAGCGTTCGGGCAGGATGCGCGCCGCCTCGCCGAAGCCGACGATGCCGATGGTGTTCTCGGTCCCGGCCCGCAGGCCGCGCTCCTGATGGCCGCCGTGGACGAACGGAGCCAGCGGCGTGCCGCGCCGGACGTAGAGGGCGCCCACGCCCTTGGGGCCGTAGATCTTGTGGGCGGAGACGGTTAAAAGGTCCACCCCCAGCGCGTCCACGTCGACGTCGATCTTGCCGTAGGATTGGACGGCGTCAGTGTGGAGGAGGGCCCCTTTTTCGTGGGTGATTTCGGCGATCCGGGCGATCGGCTGGATCGTCCCGATCTCGTTGTTGGCGTGCATGATCGAGACCAGCGCCGTCCGGTGCGTCACGGCGTCGCGCAGCGTTCCCAGGTCCAGGCTGCCGAAAGCATCGACGGGGATGGTGGTGACGCGGACGCCCTTCCGTTCGCAGTAGGCGGCCGTTTCCTGAATGCCGGGATGCTCGATGGCCGAGATGACGATCTCGGGCCGGTCGGGCAGGGCGTCCAGGACGCCGAGGATGGCCTGGTTGTCGGATTCCGTGCCGGAGCCGGTGAAATAGATGTCGCCCATGGCCGCGCCCAGGGAGCGGGCGACGTGGCCGCGGGCTTCATTGAGGCTTTCCTTGCCCTGGCGGCCGATGGGGTAGAGGGAGGACGGGTTGCCGAACTGGTCCCGCATGAACGAGGCCATCTTGTCGATGACGGAGGGGTCCAGAGGCGTCGTGGCGTTGTTGTCGAAATAAACCATATGGCGCTCGCTTTCGCGGCCCCGCGGCCGGACACCCATTGTAGCAGAAAGGCGAAAATAAACACTATTCCGATAAGATCATAAATGAGAGAGGGGAAGCGGGGGCAGAGGATGTCGGCCCGGACGGCGCCTTTCGCGTCGCGTTCGCCGTCCGGGCCGATGGGGCAAAGCGGCGATCAGGCCAGCTTATCCTTCAGGATGCGGACGACGTCCAGACCGGCCCTCTTCTGGCCTTCCTCGGCTTGGGAGGCAATATGCGGGGCGGCGAAGACGTTGGGGTGATCGATGAGCGACCAGTCCTCGGGCGGTTCCTTGGCATAGACGTCCAGGGCGGCGGCCCGGACCTTGCCGGAATCGAGCCCGGCCTTGAGGGCCGTCTCGTCCACAACGCCGCCGCGGGCGGCATTGATGAGAATGACTCCGTCCTTCATCTTGGCGAACTCGGCGGGTCCGAGCAGGGCGCCCTGGGTCTTGGGGATGTGCAGGGTGAGGAGGTCGGCCTGGGCCAGGATCTCATCCAGCGGGACCTGGCGGACGGCCAAGGCGGTTTGGATCGGGACGACATCGTAGGCCAGTACGGTCATGCCGAAAGCCAGGGCCCGCTCGGCCACGGCCAGGCCGATGCGCCCGGCTCCGATCAGGCCGAGGGTCTTGCCGTAGAGCTCCGTCCCGTGCAGGACCTTCTTCTCCCACTTGTGCTGCTTCATGCCGACGTTGGCCTGGCCCAGCTTGCGCACGGCGCCGAGCATCAGGCCGAAGGTGTATTCCGCCACCGAGATCGTGGTGGCGGCCGGCGTATTGGCTACCGCCACACCCTTGGCCTTGGCCGCAGCGGAGTCCACGTTGTCCAGGCCGATGCCGGCCCGGACTACGATCTCGAGGCCCGAAGAGGCATCGATGACCGCTTTGGTGATCTTGGTCGCGCTGCGGACGACGACGGCGTTGAAGCCGGGGACGGTCTGGACGAGGGCCGCCTCGTCCATTCCGGTCTTGACCGTGACGTCGAAGCCGGGGACGGCCTTGAGCAGGTCAACGGCCTCCTTGTCCAGCGAGTCGGCGATCAGGATTGTCTTCATGACCAGCTCGCGCGCAGGATCGGCTCGGCGGCCTTGACCGCCACACCGGGCTCGCAGACGTAGCCCAGGTCGGCCAGAGTCATCTCCAGGGCGGTCAGGGCGGTGATGATGTCGAACCCGCCCATGTACCCGAGGTGGGCGATGCGGAAGAACTTGCCCTTCATCGGGTCCTGGGCCCCGGCGATGTAGGCCATGTACTTGTTCTGCATGGTCTTGACGATCTTGCCGCCTTCGATCCCGGCCGGGGTCTTGACCGAGGTCAGGATGTTGCCCGGCTTCTCGGCCAGCAGCTCCAGGCCGAGGGCCTTGACGCCGGCCCGGGCGGCATCGCCCAGAATGCGGTGATGCTCGAAGAGCTTTTCCAGGCCCATGCCGGCGATGATGTCCAGGGCCTTCTTCTGTTGGATGACCAGCGATACGGCGGGCGTCCAGGGAGTGGTCTTGTCGGCCAGGTTCTTCTTGGCCTTCTTGGCGTCGAAGTAGAACTTGGGGCACTTGGCCGTCTCGACCATCTTCCAGGCCTTCGGCCCGAAGGCGATGTAGGCCAGCCCGGGCGGGATCATGAACGACTTCTGGCTGCCCGAGACCATCAGGTCGACCTTCCAGTCGTCCATCGGGCAGGGTGTGGCGCCCGTGCCCGAGATGCCGTCGACGACCAGGATGGCGTCGGTCTTAGCCACCACTTCGCCGAAGCCCTGGATGTCGAAGATGGCGCCGGTCGAGGTCTCGGACAGCTGGCAGAAGACGGCCTTGCAGTCGGGCATGGCTTTTAGCTCGGCCTCCAGCATCTCCTTGGGGTAGTCCTTGCCCCACTCGACGATGATCTCCTTGTAGGCGATGCCGTAGGCCTTGCCGATGTTGCCCCAGCGTTCGCCGAACTTGCCGGCGTTGATGATCAGCACCTTGTCGCCCGGGGAGAGCGTGTTGACGACGGCGGTTTCCATGGCTCCCGTGCCGGACGAGGTCAGGATGAAGACGTCCTCCTTGGTGCCGAAGACCATCTTGAGCATCTCGGTCGTGTCCATGAAGATCTTCGAGAACTCCGGCGTGCGGTGGTGGATGATGGGTTCGGCCGCCGCCGCCAGGACGTTCTCGGGCACCGGTGTCGGGCCCGGCGAGAGCAGGTAATACTTCTTGATCATGAGTCCTCCTTGCCCGGCCGGAAGGTTCGGCGAGGACGAACGAAGCGTTTGCCGGCGGCCGGACGTGACATTTGATACTTAATATAGGCTGGAAAAGTGACGATTGTCAAATGCCGGGCCGGACCCCGCCGAAGGCCGCCCGCGGTCGCGGCCGGGCCGGCTAAACCCGGCTCAGGATCTCGGTCAGCAGGGCCGCGCGCTCGATGAGCGAGGTCAGGAGACAGTGCTCGTGATCGGCGTGGATGCCGTCGCCGTCGGGCCCCAGGCCGTCCAGCACCGCGGCGCCCGTCCCGGCCGCCACCGATCCGTCCGACCCCCCGCCCGTCCGGCCCACGGCCAGGGTCAACCCGAGCGGTTCGGCCGCTTCCCGGGCCAGCCTCAGGAGCCGGTCCGAGGCCGGCGTCCTCTCCAGCGGGGGAGTGGTGCCGACGACCGAGGCCCGTGTTTTGGCTCCGCGGGCAACCGGGCTCAGGGATCGGATAGCGGCCAAAATCTTCCCCTTCTGGGCGGAGTTCCAGAACCGGAAGTCCAGCTCGGCCCAAGCCGACTCGGGAACGACATTGGCCTTCTCGCCGCCGCCGAGGCGGCCGATGTTGAGACTGATGTCCTTGGATCGCAGCCCGGCCAGCTTGCGAAGCTGCCCGATCAGCTCTTCGACCGCGCTGACCCCCTTTTCGGGCTGGCCGGCATGGGCGGATCGGCCCGTGGCATCGAGCCGGACGACCAGGCGGCCCTTGCGCTCGACCTTGAGGGCGCCGCCCGGCAGGGCCGGCTCGAGGCAGAGTACGGCCGCCGCCCGCCGCGCCTCGGCCCGGATGACTTCGTCCGCTTCAGGACAGCCGACTTCCTCGGACGAGTTGAGGAAGACCGCAATCCGCCGGCGGGGCTTGCGGTTCAGGTCGCTGAGGGCCCGGAGCGCGGCATAGGCCACCACGATTCCGGCTTTCATATCCAGGACGCCGGGGCCGAAGACCTTGTCGCCCTGAATGTAAAACGGCATCTTGGCCAGGCGCCCGACGGGCCAGACCGTGTCGACGTGGGCCAGGATCAGAACGCGTCCGTCGGCGGCTCCCCGCGGCGGCCATTCGACGAGGTGGAAGTCGCCGCACGACGGCTGGGGCATGCGGACGACCTTGGCCCCCAGCGAACGGAACCGCTCCGCGGCCCGACTCGCGCAGACGTCGACGGCCTTCTTGTCGGAAGTGGGGGATTCGAGCTGGACCAGCTCCTTGAGCAGGCCGACCAGCTCGCCTTGGCGGGACTTGAAATAGAGCCGATAGTCCATGCCGCCTCCTGATCGTATTTCCAATCTACCACATCGACGGTGCCTTTGACAGAGCGGCGCCGAGCCGCTGAGGATTTACTTTTCGGCCCGATTCTCTTACATTATTGGAGAGCATGCACCGGCAACCGCGGAACCTGGCTCGTTGGGCGGGGGGCGCGGTCGTCTGCCTCCTGGTCCTGTCGCTTCGGGCCCAGGTCTTCTATCCCTGGAAAGAGGTCCAGATCGGGAGCCTGGAGGGGCGGAGCTGGAACGGTCTGGTCATGTGTCCGACCAGGGACGCCGGGTTCGCCTTCCGGTTCAAGATCGAACGGGACGGCCAGATCATCGACGGCGACAACCTATTTTATATGGTCTCCGAGGTGGGCCCTCATGCCCCGGACGGCCTCTACGCCCGTGTCCGTTTCGACCTCAGCCTGCCCGTGTTGCCGCCGGACCAGCGCCAGGATACTCCGATCCTGATCAAGCCTTCGCCGGCCAAGGAAACCCTGACCCTGGAATGGTCGCGGCAGGACGAGCACACCGTCATAGGCCGTCTGACGGCACCCGCCGGCATGCGCGTGCATCTCGTCGCCTACTTCCCCTGGGATTTCAAGGGCGGCTACCGGATCCTTCCCGACGGTCTGATCCAGGGCGAATCGCGCTCGACGAAATCGTCCCGCTTCCTGCTCTGGGCCGACCGGGCCGGAGAGCCCCTCCGTCAGGGCGAGGCCGAAGAGTCGGGGCTTCTCTTCCCGGAAGGCAAGGATCGCGTCCTGCGTTTCGCGGCCGGAGTCGGCGACGACTTCGAGGCCGTCCGCACCCGCCTCGAGCGGTTCCGCAATCGCAAGATGATCGACCGCCTTCTGGAAGAGGAGGAGGACCGATACGCCCGCAAGCGGGTTCTGGTCAAGGGCGACCTCCTGGCCGGCGCGCCCGAAGCCATCACCAACAACCTGTTCTGGATGGTCCTCTATCAGCCGGGCCTGCATCGCCTCTATACGCCCGCCGGCCGGCGCTGGATCTTCCCCCGCCCCGACGGCACGCCCGACCATTGGACGATCTTCGCCTGGGACTCTTTCTTCAACGCCCTCCAGCTGGCGGTCGAAAGCCCCAAGCTGGCCGTGGACGCGATTCGAGCGGTCCTCGAGACCCAGTACCCCAACGGCAACATCCCCAACTGGCGCGGTCGGTTCGGCGGCACGCCCGACCGCTCCCAGCCGCCGGTCGGCGCCTACTGCACCCTGAAGCTCTTCCAGCGCCTGGGCGACATGGAGCTTCTGAAGACCTCCTATCCCGTCCTGCGCCGCTGGCACGCCTTCTGGAAGGCGCGCAAGGCCAACGGCCAGCCGCGCCGCGACGGCAACGGCGACGGTTTGCTCGAGTGGGGCTCGGACACGGCGCTTCTATCCGACAAGTCGCAGGTTCCGCCCTGGGAACAGGGCGCCTCGGGCGAGCAGCGGGCCAAGTGGGAATCGGGCCAGGACGACCTTCCCAATTGGGATGAGGTGCCTTTTGATGCCGAGGCCGGCACCCTGACCATGAACTGCCTCGACCTCAACTGCCTCTACGCCCTGGACGCCTCCTGCCTGGCCCAGATGGCCGCCCTCCTCGGCCGCCGCGAAGAAAGCGAAGCCTATCAGGCCGAGTATGAACGGATGCGGGAGCTCATCAACGACCAGCTCTGGAATGCCCGCGAAAACTTCTATTTCGACCGCCACTGGGACGGCCGCTTCTCGACGCGCAAGGCGGCCTCCAATTTCTACCCCCTGCTGGCCCGCATCCCGGACGAGCGGCGGGCCCGGCAGATGCTCCGTCGGCTGCTCAACCCCAAGGAGTTCTGGGGCGACTACATCCTGCCTACGATCTCCCGCGACGACCCCGCCTTCAAAGACCAGCAGTACTGGCGGGGGACGATCTGGCCGCCGACGAACTACCTGGTCTACCAGGGCTTGAAGGCCTATGGGTTCGACATCGAGGCCTCGGAGTTCGCGGGCCGAAGCACCGCGATGTTCCTGCGGACCTGGCGCAGCTTCCAGCTCTGTCCGGAGAACTTCGACGCCCGGACCGGCGAGGCGGCGGGCCAGCGATTCCAGAGCTGGGGTCCTCTGTTCGCCCTGCTGGGCCTGGAAGAGTACCTCGACTTCACGCCCTGGGAGGGCTTCCGCTTCGGCTTGCTCAAGCCCGAGGCCAAGGGCACCCTGTCGCGGCTGAACATCCAGGGCCGGGCCTACGACATCGAAGCCGGGCCGAAGCGAACCCGACTGATCGAGGACGACCGGGAGATCTTCTCCGCCGACGGCGGGGCCGTCATCCGCCATTTCCTTTACTCGGAGACCGAAGTCTCGTTCCAGGTCTCCAGCTTGCGGCCGCGCCGGATCGAGCTTCGCTTCCTGCGCGAAGGCAAGTACCAGCTCCTGGTCGACGAGGCGCCGCGTGAGGTCTTCCGAGGCGATACCTTCCGGCTCGATTTGCCGGCCGGGCCGCATACGGTCCTCTTCCAATTGTTGGAGAGCCGGGACGGCCGCTAGGCCGCCGCCGCTCCCCGATGTAACCTTTTTCGGTCCGGCCGCGTATTACAGGAGAACCCGGCGCGGGGCTTCGACTCCGTCCGTCCGGCCAAGGAGTCGTCATGACGATACGGAGCGGAGCGATTCGGGCGGCCGGCCTCGCCCTTTGCCTCTGGGCGGCGGGAGCCGCCGCGGCCCAGACGCCGGGCCAGGCCGACATGGAAGCCCTCAAGAAGACCGCGCCCAGGGTCTATCTCGATTGCGGCAGCTGCGACATCGAATACATCAAGACCGAGGTCACCTTCGTCAACTACGTCCGGGACCGCAAAGAGGCCCAGGTCCACATCCTGGTCACGATCCAGTCCACCGGCAGCGGCGGCCGCGAATACAAGCTCAACTTCCTGGGCCAGAACGAGTTTCAGGGTCTGGACGACTCCATCCAGTACTTCTCCAACTCCACCGACACGGACGACGAGGTCCGCAAGGGTCTGGTCAAGGCGCTCAAAATCGGGCTGGCCGGCTACGCCGCCCGGACGCCGATCGCCTCCCGACTGGCCGTCGATTTCGCCGCGCCGCCGCGCGTCGGGCCGGTCGCGGACCGCTGGAACAGCTGGGTCTTCAGCCTCAGCGCCGAGGGCTACTTCTACGGCGAGAAGTCGCGCGGCTCCCATTCCTGGGGCGGCAACGCCTCGGCCAACCGGATTACCGAAGGGAGCAAGCTGCGCCTCGGCCTGTCGGCCGACTTCGACGACGACCGGTTCGAATACGACGGCGAGACGATCACCAGCCGGCGGGAAAGCTACGAGTTCAATGGGCTCTACGTGGCCTCGCTGGGCGAGCATTGGTCGGCGGGCATCTCCCTGGCCGTCGAGTCCTCGACCTACGACAACACCAAGCTCCGGATCAAGCCCATGCCGGCGCTGGAGTACAATGTCTTTCCCTACTCCCAGTCGGCCCGCCGCCAGCTGCGCTTCCTTTACAAGCTCGGCCTGGCCTCGGTGCGCTACCGCGAGGAGACGATCTACTTCCGGACCCGCGAGACCCGGCTCCAGCAGGTTCTGTCCGCGTCTCTGGACCTGAAGGAGAAGTGGGGCTCGATCTCCACCTCGATCTCGGGCTATCAGTACCTGCACGATCTGTCCAAGTACGAGCTCAGCCTCTTCGGCAGCGTCCAAGTGAACCTGCTTCAAAGGCCTCAACCTCTACATGGCCGGAGGCGGCTCCCGCATTCGCGACCAGCTCGGCCTGATCAAGGGCGAAGCCAGCCTGGACGAGATCCTGCTGCGCCGCCGGCAGTTGGAGACCGGCTACAACTATTTCGTCATGGCCGGGATCAGCTTCACCTTCGGCTCGATCTACACCAACGTCGTAAACCCCCGCTTCGGCGGCCAGGGCGGCGGCGGCATCCACATCGAGATGAATTGAGGAGAACCGATATGAAACGCCGCTTCCCCCGCGCCACGGCTCTCCTGCTGGCGGCCTCTCGTGGCAGCCTGCCGCGTATCCCTCCTCGGCCAGATCACCGACAAGCCGGCGGCCGACGCCGGCGAAGGCCGGCCCCGCGTCTGGATCGAGGGCGGCGGGCTGACCGGGCCGGCTCTGCAGGCCGAAGTCCCGTTCGTCCAGTTCGTCGCCGACCGGGCCCGAGCCCAGGTTCTCGTCTCGGTCGAACCCGGACAGGTCCGCTTCGCCGGACTCGGACCGTTCGAGACGAGCGGCACGTCCTACGACCTGAAGCCCGAGCCGGGCGAGCCGCCGATCCGTTCCGGACCCGGCTCGTCCAGACCGTCCGCCTCGGCCTGCTGCGATTCGCTTCCAAGTCGCCTGCGGCCGGACTCCTGTCGGTCCGACTTCTGGACGCGGTCAAGCCGACCTCGGTCGTCCGATCCCTGGAACTTTTGGGTTTTCAGCCTTTCCGGCAACACCTTCCTCAACGGCGAGGAATCCTACGCCTCCGGCATGTGGTTCGGCAGCGCTGTCCGCCAACCGGGTCACCCCGGAATGGAAGATCAGGCTGGCGGCCGGCCTATCGCTCAGCCAAAGCCGTTTCCGGCTGCGACGACTACGACTACACCAGCACCTCGAACAGCACCAGCTTCAGCGGCCTGGCGGCCAAGAGCCTGGGCGAGCACTGGTCGGCCGGCGTCTTCCTGCAGGTCTCGCGCAGCACCTATGAGAACACCCTTTGGAGCGTCATCCCGCGCCCGGCCGTCGAGTATGACGTTTTCCCGTATTCGGAGTCGACGAAGCGTCAGCTGCGGATCATGTACACGGTCGGCCCCACTGTGGTCCGCTACGAGGAGACGACCATCTACGACAAGACCCGGGAGACGCTTCTCGGCCAATCCCTTTCGGCAGCCCTCGAGCTTAAACAACCGTGGGGCGACCTGACCGCGAGCCTGACCGGGTCCCACTACTTCCACGATCTGACCAAGTACCGGGTCGAGCTGGACGCCGGCATCTCCGTCCGGCTGTTCAAGGGCTTAAACATGAATTTGAACGGCAGCGGCTCGCGCATCCATGACCAGGTCAGCCTGCCCAAGGGCGGGGCCTCTTACGAGGAAGTGCTGCTGCAGCGCAAGCAGATGGCCACGGGCTACAACTACAGCTTCTCGGTCGGCTTCAGCTACCGCTTCGGATCGATCTTCAGCAACATCATCAACCCGCGCTTCGGCAACAGCGACGGATTCAGCATGAGCATCAGCATGTAGAAGGGCCCGGGCTCCGCCCGCCTCAGCGGACGGATGTGTGAATCGCCGCCGCGCCGAGGAATAGGCGGCGGAAGGTCACCCGGCGGAAGCCGGCTTGCCGCAGGATGTGCCGCAGGCCTTCGGCATCGTAGAACCTCGGAATGGTCGACGACAGATAGGCGTATCCGGCGTCGGACCGCGACAGCAGCCGGCCGATCGGACGCACGAAGGCTGCGACATAGGCCCGGAACACGGCCCGGGCGGCTCGCCCGGGGGGCTGGCTTGTCTCCACGTTGACGAAGGCCCCGCCCGGCTTGAGGACGCGGCGGATCTCGCCGAAGGTCTCGACCAGGATCGGCGGCGAGAGGTTGATGTTGCGGGTGGCGAAGGACAGAGTGACCAGATCGAAGGTCGCGTCGGGGAAGGGGAGCGCCCGGACATCGCCAAGCGTGAAGCGGATTCTTCGGCCCGGTTCGCGGGCGGCCGCCAACGCCAGCATCGGCAGGCAGAAATCCAGGGCCGTGATCCTCGTCCCGCCCGGGGCCCGCTCGAGAAGCGCCCGGGCCATGTCTCCCGTCCCGCTGCAGACATCCAGCCAGCTCGACCCGCCCAGGGCGGCCGCCGCATCGGCGGCGGCCCTCCGCCAGCGGGCGTCCAGGCCGAGGGTCAGGACGCGGTTGACCCGCTCGTACGTCGGGGCCACCTGCGCGAAGACCGTCTTCAATGCGTTCGACATCGTCTTTACCCGGGTTGCGAGAAGAGCTACTATACGATGCCTGATGGACAATTTCCAGTTGAGGGAGTCGAGACCATGAACAGACATACGACGCGACGCGATTTCCTGAAGTCGGGGGCCGCCTTGGGTGCGGCGGCGCTGGCCGGGGCTCCCGGGCTGCGGGCCGGCGCCGGACAGGCGGCCGGCAAGCCCGGCCTGCGGGCGGTGGCCTCGGGCAACGGCCTACGGGCCACGGACAGAGCCATGGAGCTCCTGCGGACGGGCGCCGACCCCGTGGACGCCGTCATCGCCGGCGTGAATATCGTCGAAGATGATCCCAACGACATGTCCGTGGGCTACGGCGGGCTGCCCAATGAGGAAGGCGAAGTCGAGCTGGATGCCTCCGTCATGCACGGCCCGACCCACGCCAGCGGGGCGGTGGCGGCCATCAAGCACATCAAGAACCCCTCCAAGGTGGCCAAGCTGGTCATGGAGAGGACCAACCATTGCCTGATCGTGGGGGAGGGCGCCCTCAAGTTCGCCCTGGCCTACGGCTTCGTCGCGGAAAACCTTCTCACCGACCGGGCCCGCGAGGCCTGGCTTCGCTGGAAGGAGAGCCTTTCGGACAAGGATGCCTGGTACGCGCCGCCGTCCAAGGATTTGCCCGAGAGCCTGAGGGCCGCCCTGTCGACTTATGGGACGATCAACTGCCTGGCCCTGGACGCCCAAGGCGATCTGGGCGGCGTGACCACGACGAGCGGGTTGTCCTGGAAGAGGCCCGGCCGGGTGGGAGACTCGCCCATCATCGGCGCCGGCCTCTACGTCGACAACGCCGTGGGCGGCGCGGGATCGACCGGCTTCGGCGAGGTCAACATCCTCAACCTGAGCAGCTACCAGATCGTCCAGTTCATGGCCCAGGGGATGTCGCCCGAGCAGGCCTGCCTCAAGCAGCTGGAACGGATCGCGGACAAGGCCCGGCTCCATCCGCGGCTGCACGGCCCCGACGGCAAGCCGAATTTCGGGATGAGCTACTACGCCCTCAACAAGAAGGGGGAGTTCGGAGCGGCCATGATGACCGGACCGGCCAAGTTCGCCGTTCACGACGGGACGACGAACGCCATGCGGGACGCGGCCTACCTGTTCAAGGCCTGAGGGCCGAAGGTCCGGATCGGGACGGGCCGGAAAGCTCGAGAACGAGGGCAGGGATGCCGCGGCGGGAAAGCCGCTCTGCGGCCCGCTCGGCCTCGGACCGGTTCGCGGCCGGTATCCGAACCCTGTAGAGAGCCGACCGGCCCGCGGTCGGGCTCTCGACGGCGATGCGGGGGAAGTCGTTCTTAAGGCTCGACCGTAGGGCTCGCGCCTTGGCTTCGTCCGCGAAGGCGCCCGCCTGAACGACGAAAACCGGCGCGCCGCGGCGGAGCTCCAATACATCCAGCCGCACCCTGGCCGTGCCGGGACCGATCATTCCGAGCCTGCTCGCTGCGGCAAACGACAAGTCGATGACCCGGCCGCCGACAAAAGGCCCGCGATCATTGATCCGGACCTCCGCTGCCAGACCGTTGTCGAGGTTGGTCACGCGTACACGGGTGTCGAAGGGCAGCCAGGGATGGGCCGCGGTCATGGCCTGCATGTCGTAGACTTCGCGGCTGGACGTCGGCCGGCCGTCGAAACCGGGGCCGTACCAGGAAGCAACCCCGGTTTCGACGGCCGACCGGTTTGCGGGGCTCGAAGCGGGCGAGGGGAGGCGGGTGCAAAACGTCAAGCCGAGAAGGGAGACGGCCAGCAGGGCCGCCCAGCCTTGGGGCCGGAACGGTGCGGAGGACTTGTTCATGGCTCTCCCATTGTGCGCCGCGGCGGCAGCCGGGGCTATCGCCGCGCGGGATGATACGGACGTTGATTTTACCCACGACGGGGTCACCTTTGGGGGTGAGGCCGCTCGCGGGAGCGAAGCACGGACGGCCTTTGCACTGGCGTTTTGCGTTGGAGTAGAATGGCCGCCATGAAGCCGTCGCTGCGGACACCGCGCCGATGGGCGCCCCTTTTCCCCGCGGCAGCCTATTACGGGGCCATCTTCTTCCTTTCGTCACGGAGCCGGTTTCCTTCCGCCCTATCCTCCTTTCCCCTCTCGGACAAGTTCATACACGGTTTGATCTTTGCCGGCTTCGCCCTGGTCTTGCTCTGGGGCTTGCGACGAGTCCTGCCCCCGAACGCAGCCGCGGCCTGGATCGCAACCGCAGCCATCGGCTTGCTGGGGGGAATTCTGGATGAGGTGCACCAGATCTTCGTCCCGTTGCGCCGAGCCGATCCCGCCGATGTCCTGGCGGACGTCATCGGCATCGTGGCCGCCCTGGTTGTCGCGGTTTGGATCTGCCGCCGACGGCTACGGCGCACCGCCGTCAAGGGAGACTAGACCGCGGCATGAGTCGGGGGACAAGACAACCTCCCGGACTTCGATCAAGCCGCCTTCCGGGCACGGACGGCTCTTCAACCGGATGGGAAGTGGGTAGACCGCCGCCTCAGCGGAAGTCGTTGGGGGCGCAGTCCCCGTCCTCGCAGCCGCACATGCGGGTGAGCCTCCGTTTGAGGAAAGCGAAGGCCCGGCCGGGGTCCGAGACGACCTTGAACAGGTTGACGTCCTCGGGCGCAATCGTCCCCGCCTTGACCAGCCGATCGAAATCGATCACCTTGCGCCAGTAGTCCTCCCCGTAAAGGAGGACGACCATCTCGCGGCGGTTGATCTTGTCCGTCTGGATGAGGGTCATGATCTCGAAAAACTCGTCCAGCGTGCCGAAGCCGCCCGGGAAGGCGATCACGGCCTTGGCCCGCGAGACAAGGAAGAACTTGCGCATGAAGAAGTAGTGGAAGACGAAGGCCAGCTCGGGCGAGACATAGGGATTGGGATACTGCTCGTGCGGCAGCGAGATGTTCATGCCGATGGTCTTGCCGCCGGCCCGGGCCGCGCCCCGGTTGGCCGCCTCCATGATGCCCGGTCCGGCCCCCGTGCAGATGACGAAGTTCTTGCCCTTGGGCCGCAGGGGAATGGCCCAGCGGGCCAGCCGAAAGGCCAGCTCCTCCGCCTCCCGGTAATACCGGGCCAGGGGCGAGGACTTATCTTCGGGGTCGATGCGGGCCGAGCCGAGGAAGAGGATCGTGGTGTTGACTTTCAGCCGGTCGAGCCGGGTCTTGGGCTCGATGTACTCGCTCAGAATGCGCAGGATGCGGGCGTCCGGCGCGCCCATAAATGCAGCGTTGTCGTAGGCCTTGGCCGGGGCGGTTCGTTCCTTCATGGGACTCCTTGCGGCGGGAAAAGATCATAGCCCAAAGCCGTTTTGACTTCAAACCGACCGCTATGGTATTTAATAGCCCCTACCTTCGAGCGAGGAGCCGCCATGAACGGGCCTTGGGAAAACCTGACGCGCATGGTCTATCCGGGACGCCTTCTGATCATCGGGGGCGACGCGGCCGGGGACCATCATATCGTCCTCTATGCCATCACCGGACGCTCGCCTTCCAGCCAGGCCCGCATGCTCCATCTCGAGGACAACGCCGTCTGGACCAAGCCCACCGATCCCGAGACCCTGAACCGGGGCAACGCCGAGCTCCTCGTCTACCCGGCCGTCATCTTCGGCCGCGGCATCGCCGTCAGCAACGGCCGGCAAACCGTCGACATCGACGGCGATGCCTCCGGCAGCGCCGTCGCGGCGCTCGACGCCGGGCTCGGCGCCTGGACCTACGAGCCCGACGCCCCGATCTATACGCCCCGCATCACCGGCTGCCTGCTGGCCTCGGGCCGGGCCGCGCTGAGCATCATCAAGCGGGGTACCGACGGCCATCCGGTGCGGGCCTACTACGACCTGGCCGACCGGCCCGGTCGGGGCGCCATGCTGGCCACCTACCGGGGCGACAACCGTGAGCCGCTGGCCGCCTTCGAGGGCGAGCCGATCGACCTCGGGCTGGAAGGCTCCACACCCGAGGAGACGGCAGAGGCCGCCTATGCCGCTCTGCGGCCGGCCGGCCGGGCCGAGGACTTCCGGGTGGCGGTCGTCTGTGTCTACGCCCGCCGCGGCGCCGTCGGCGAACGCCGCCTGGCCATCATCAACCGGCACGAAAGGACCTGATATGAGCCTACCGACGGACGACAAGGCCGCCCGCAAGCAGTATTTCACCAAGGTCCGGGAGGATTTCCCCGAGATCCTGAGCTTCGGCGAGCTGAGCTTTCTCAAGCGCCTGTCCATGCGCTATGGCGAGAACCCCGGCTACCCGGCCGCGTTCTACGTCGAGGAGAAGGCCTCGGGTCCCAATATGGCCACCATGGCCGTGCTGCAGGAGGGCTCCAAGGGCTTGGGCTACATCAACGTCGGCGACATGGACTTGGGGCAGAGGCTGGCCGCCAAGCTGACCGCCATCCGCCCCGACAAGAAGATCGCCGTGCTCATCAAGCACGAGATGCCCAGCGGCGTCGCCCTGGCCGACGATCCTGTCGAGGCCTATGAAAAGGCCTGGGGGGTCGACGCTCTGTCCAACTTCGGCTCCGTGGACGTCTTCAATTTCGAGGTCGACGCGCCCCTGGCCCGGCTCCTGGTCGAAAGCCCGCGCAACATCGAAGTGGTCTACGCCCCGGAGTTCACCCCGGCCGGCCTCGAAGTCCTGGCGACGCGCAAGCCCTTGCGGGTCGTCCGCATGGGCGCGCCCCTGACCGAGCCGGCCCACGACAACGGTCTGGAGTTCAAGCGCGTCGCGGGCGGTTTGCTGATCCAGAAGCGCTTCGATTCGCGCATCGTCTCGGCCGACTCGGTCGACGTGGTCTCGCGCCGGCAGCCTTCGCCGCGAGGAGGTCCAGGCCGCCATCCTGTGCTGGAATGTGGCCGCCTTCACCCGATCCAACGCCATCGTCATCGGCACCGCCGACAAGATCCACGGCATCGGCTCGGGCCAGCGCAGCCGCATCGACGCCGCCGAGGACGCCATCCGGCTGTCCCGCCGCGGCTACGGGCCGCAGGGCTGCGTTCTCGCTTCCGATGCCTTCATGCCCTTCCCGGACGTCGTCGAGCTGGCCGGGCAAAGCGGCATCACCGCCCTCATCTACCCGCTGGGCTCGGTCAGGGACCAGGAGGTCATCGCCAAGGCCGACGAGCTCGGACTGGCCATGATCGTGACGCGGAAGCCGGGGGAAACGGACTGCGAACGTTGCTTCCTGCACCGATGAGCCGTATCACCGCGGCGGCGGCCCTGCTGACCGGGCTGCTGGCCGCCACGCCGGGCGTCGGTGCGCCCATCCGCCAGGTCCCCGAAGACTACCGGCGTGCCGTCGAATCCATCCGGATCGAGGGTCTGAAGACGGAAGGCGCCATGGCCATCCTGACCCGGCTCCTGCAGCGGGCTCCGCACCGTCTGCCCGGCTCGCCGGGCTATCGAGACGCGGCCCAAGCCTGCCTGGATGAGATGCGAGGCCTCGGCCTGAGGGTCTGGACCGAGCCGGCGCCGGTCACCCACTGGGTTCGCGGCCGGGCCGCCGAGGCCGTGGTCCTGGGCCCGGGACAAGCAGACCGCCGGACGCTGCGGGCCGCCGCGCTCGGATTGAGCGAGCCCACGCCGGCGGAAGGCATCGAGGCTCCGATCGTCGAGGCCCGCGACTTCGAGCACCTCAAGGCGATCGGAGAGGGCGCGCGGGGGCGCATCATCTTCTTCAACCGGCCCGTCAACCCGAGCCTGATGGAGACGTTCACGGCCTACGGCGAGGCCGCGGCTTACCGCACGCGGGGCGCTTCCGAGGCGGCCAAGCTCGGCGCCGTGGCCGTGCTGGTCCGGTCCGCGACCGGACGCCTGGACGGGGCGCCGCACACCGGGATGGTGGCTTATGATCCCGCCGCTGCCGCGGATTCCCGCCGCCGCCGTAGCCACCCTCGATGCCGAATGGCTCTCGGCGCGGCTGGCTGAGGCCCCCGGGCCTGCGCCTGCGTCTTCGCCTCGACGGCCGCACCGAAGGCACGGTCGAGGCGCCCATCGTCGTCGGCCAGTGGGACGGGACGGAGCGGCCCGGCGAAGTCGTCGTTCTCGGCGCCCACCTCGACGCCTGGGACCTCGGCACCGGCGCGCACGACGACGGTGCCGGATGCGCTCAGGCCATCGAGGCCGTGCGCATCCTGAAAGCCCTCGGGCTGCGGCCCAAGCGGTCGCTTCGCGTCGTCCTGTACCCCGACGAGGAGTACGGCGCGTCCGCGGGCCGGGTCTACGCCGCTTCGCCCCGGCGCCGCGACGAGCGGATCATCGCGGCCATGGAGTCCGATCGCGGCGGCTTCGTGCCGATCGGCTTCGGGCTGGGGAGTGAAGCCTCTTTCGATCGCCTCAAGGTCTGGGAGCCGCTGCTCCGCGCTTGCGGCATCCAGTGGATCCGCACCGGCGGGGGAGGATCGGACGTCGGCCCGCTGGCCGAGCAGGGGACGGTCGTCATGGGCTTCATCCCCGACAGCCAGCGCTATTTCGACTATCACCATTCGGCCAACGATGTCCTCTCGGCCGTCCACCCGCGGGAGCTCGAGCTCGGCGCGGTCGTCCAGGCCGTGATGGCCTACGTCGTGGCCCAGGAAGGGATCTGACATGCAGCTGGCCATCCTCTGGCACTTCCACCAGCCGATTTACAAGACGCCGGGTGGACGCGCCTACGTCCTGCCCTGGGTCAACGTCCACACGACCAAGAACTATTGGCCGATGGCCCGGCTGGCCCGCGAATGCGGCTGGCCCTGTACCTACAATTTCGTGCCTTGCCTCCTGGAGCAGATGGCCGATTACGAGCGGGGGCTGGCTTCGGACCCCTGGCAGGACGCTCTCGAAAAGGATCCCTCCGCACTGACCGAGAGCGACCGCGCGCTCCTCCGCCTTCTTCTGCCTCAGGGACGGGAATCCTCCGATTTATCCATGGATGCGCTGCGGGAGCTGTTTGCGCCGGTCGATCCGCTGCCCGCCGGCAGGGAGGGGCTGTTCGCCTACCAGGGCGAGATACGGCGGCGCGTGCTTCCCGCCTTCCGCGAGCTTGAGGCGGACGGCTTGGCCGAGCTGACGGCGTCGGCCTACTATCACCCCATCCTGCCCATGCTCTGCGATTCCCGGTCGGCCGGCCCGCAGAGCCCGCCCGAAGCCGATTTCCGCCATCCCTTGGACGCTTCCTACCAGCTGCGGCGGGGGGCCGACCTTTTCGCCGAGGTCTTCGGCCGCACGCCGCGCGGGCTGTGGCCTTCGGAGGGCGCGATCAGCCGCGAGACGGCCCGCCTGGCGGCCGAAGCAGGCTTCCGCTTCGCCGTCACCGACGAGAACATCCTCTGGAAGAGCCTGGGCCGCGATCGCGACGAAGCCGCCCTGGCCCGGCCCTACGACTGCGACGGCCTGACCGTCTTTTTCCGCGACCGCGAGCTGTCCGACCTGATCGGCTTCACCTACGGCTGCTGGGACCCGCGGGAGGCCGCGGCCGACCTCGTCCGACGGCTCCGGGAGCGGGCCGGGCGCCTGGACGACGACGCCGTCCTGACCCTGGCCCTGGACGGCGAAAATCCCTGGGCCTGCTACCGGGACAACGGCGCGCCGTTTCTGCGCGCCTTCTACGCCGGGCTTCTGGCCGAGCCGAGCCTGAGGCCGGCCTTCTTCGGACGGGCCGCGGACGAAGTCAGGGCCGAGCCTCTCGAGCTTCGTCCCGGAACCTGGCTCGGCCACTTCGGCCAATGGGCCGGCTCGCCGGCCAAGGACGCCGGCTGGGCCGCCCTGGACCGGGCCCGCCGCGATTGCGGCCCCTGCCCCTCGATCTACGTGGCCGAAGGCTCGGACTGGTTCTGGTGGTTCGGCGAGGAGCCGCACCCCGCCTTCGGCCGGCTCTTCCGGCTCTACCTCGAGGACGCCTACCGTCAAACCGGAGCCCGCCGACCATGAGCGACGCGCTGACGCTTCTTCTCGCCGTCCACAACCATCAGCCCGTGGGCAACTTCGTCTCGGTCTTCGACCGGGCTTTCCGGGACTGCTACCTGCCGTTCTTCCGGATCCTGGAAAAGCACCCCCGCATCCGGGTCACGGTCCATTTCTCCGGCCCGCTTTGGGAGGCCATGCAGGACCAAGGAGCGCGAGGCTTTCGACCTCGTCTCCGGCCTGGTCGCCCGCGGCCAGGTCGAGCTCCTGGGCGGCGGCTTCTACGAGCCCATCCTGGCCGTCATCCCGGAGGCCGACCGCCAGGGCCAGCTGCGGATGATGGGCGATTTCCTGGAGTCAAGCTTCGGCAGCCGGCCGCGCGGCGCCTGGTTGACCGAACGCGTCTGGGAGCCCCACCTGGCCAAGACCCTGGCGGACGCGGGCCTCGAGTACACGCTCCTGGACGAGGAGCATTTCCGGGCCGCCGGTGTGGAGGACATCCACCGCATCTACGTCACCGAGGATGAGGGGCGGCCGCTGCGGCTCTTCCCGATCGACAAGAAGCTCCGCTACCTCATCCCGTTCCGCCCGATCGAGGAGATCTCGGTCTATCTCGAAGAGGTCCGCCGCCGGGGCGGACTGGCCATCCTGGGGGACGACGGCGAGAAGTTCGGCATGTGGCCGGGAACCAAGCCTGGGTCTACGACGAAGGCTGGCTGGAGCGGTTCCTGAGCTTTCTCGAATCCGACCCGCGGATCGAGACGCGGACTTACGCCGAGGCGCTGGCGGCGGGTCCGCAGGGAGGCCGCGTCTATCTGCCCCCGGGCTCGTACGAGGAGATGATGGAGTGGGTGCTCGAGCCGGACGAGGCCAAGGCCTTCGAGGTTCTGAAGAAGGGTGTGACGGGCCCCTCGCGCGGTTTCTGCGGGGCGGCTTCTTCCGCGAGTTCTTCCTCAAGTACCCCGAGTCCGACCATCTGCACAAGCGGATGCTGGCGGTCTCGCGCAGCGTCCTGGCCCAGGGGGACGAGCAGGCCCGAAGCGAGCTCTACCAAGCGCAGTGCAACGACCCCTATTGGCACGGGGTTTTCGGCGGCCTCTACCTGCCGCATCTGCGGGAAGCCGCCTATTACCACCTCTTGCAGGCGGAGGCACGGATCCCCTCGGGCGGCGAGTGGCAAGCCGGGGACGCCGAAGCCGACGGGCAGGTCGTGGTGGCCCGGCGCGATGCCTGCTTCGGCCTGCAGGTCAAGCCGTCGCGCGGCGGCGCGGTGACCGAGATCGACTACTACCCTCAGGGGCGCAACCTCACCGACGTCCTGTCGAGGCGGCCCGAGGCCTACCACCAGCGGCGCGAGGCCGGCGCATCCGGAGGCGGGAGCATCCACGAGCTGGGCAAGGCCCTGCCGCCCGAAGCCGAGCGCCTGTTCCGCTACGACTGGCATCCGCGCTGGTGCGGACTGGACCATTTCCTCCATCCCGATACGACTCCGGCCGGGTTCCAGAGCGCGTCCTACGCCGAGCAGGGGGATTTCATCAACCAGCCCTACGCCTGGTCGATCGTCCGCGACCGCCTGTTCCTGAGCCGTAAAGGGATGGTCTGGACGGGCGATCGGCGGGCCGAGATGTCGGTCCAGAAGGAGATCCGTCCGGGAGAGGGGGAGATCCAGCTCCTCTCGACGCTGACCAACCTGGGCGATTGTCGAAGCCGACATCCTGTTCGGCTCGGAGTGGAGCTTCTACCAGATCCCGGAGGAGTTCGCGGTCGACACCGCCGGCGCATCGCTGGCCGGAGGCAGGCTGCGGCTGTCGTTCGAGCCGGCTGCAGGATCTCTGGTCCTTCCCCCTGCAGACCTTGTCCCAATCGGAGCAGGGCTTCGACATCATCCACCAGGGCTTCTGCCTGCTCCCCGTCTGGCGTCTGAGGCTTCCGGCCATGGGTTCCTTCACTTTTCGGGTCCTCTTGAAGGAGGCGACCGGCGCTTGAGCCCGAACCCTAACGATCCCGAGTGGTTCCCCCGGGGGAGAGACACGGCGCCCCCTGAGATCCGCCGCGATCCTATAAGCGGCCGCGTTGTTTTGATCGCCCCCGATCGGAGCCGCAGGCCCGGCGGTTTTGTGCCGGGACGCCCTGAAGCCTACCCCAAGGACGACCCGGAAGACTGCCCCTTCTGCCCGGGCCACGAGGATCGGACGCCGCCGGAGATCGCGGCCATCCGTCCCGCCGAAAGTATCCCGGACGGCCCGGGGTGGCGAGTCCGGGTTGTCCCCAACAAATATCCCAGCCCTCGTCCCCATGGGGGCCGTCGAGGGGGGAGAGCCGGGCCTGGGGAGCCTCGTCGCCGGATCCGGCGCCCACGAGGTGGTCATCGAGACGGACCGCCATGGACTTGAACCGATCGACCTTCCCGATGAAGACGCGGCGCTGGCCTGGACGACGGTTCGCGATCGGGTCCAGGCTCTCGAAGCGGATCGCCGGCATGCCTATGTCCAGGTCTTTAAAAACCGCGGCCGCGAGGCGGGGGCTTCGCTTCGCCACCCCCACATCCAGATCGCAGCCCTGCCCTTCCTGCCGCCCCGGCTGGCCGAGGAGCTGAGCCTCTTCACGGAACACAGGTCGCGTGACGGAAAATGCCTGCTCTGCCGGCACCTCGCGTCCGAGATCGGCTCCGGGGAGAGGATCGTCCTGCAAAGCCGCCTCTTCGCGGTTTGGGCTCCCTTCGGATCCTGCTTCCCCTTTGAGCTCCGCTTGGCTCCTCTGGCGCATGGATCGTCCTTCGCCGATCTGACGGACGGGGCCTCTCTGGATCTTGCGGCCTGCTTGCGGCAGGCCCTGGGGCTTTTCCGGTCCCGACTGGGTGATCCGGACTACAACTTGGTCTTCCAGCAGGCGCCGGCAGGCGGATCGAGCAAGCCGGGCTTCCATTGGCATCTCGAGATACTCCCGGCGCTTATCCGCAAGGCGGGCTTCGAATGGGGCACGGGAGTCCACATCAATCCCGTCGCGCCGGAAGCGGCGGCGGCTTTCCTGCGGTCCGGCCGGGATGGGACGGGGAAGGCCGGTGCATGACGGAAATTCACTTGACCGCGGAAGAAAAATGCTTATGATGAATATACCCGCAGCCCATGATTGGGAATTGATAAACCAGTGATGCCCCCTGCGGACAGCTTTGCACGGTGGAGGAACAGATGAAAAAAATTGCGATTCTGTCCGTTCTCGTCCTGGCTCTAACCGTCGGCGCCGCGGCCCAGAACCTGCCCCGCTTCGAGCTCAACGTGTACGGCGGATACGGACTGAAGAACGTCAATCTGGCCGGCGATTATTTCTACAATTGGAGCTGCCTACTGGCTGACCAGCATCGAGGAGTCTTCGGTCTTTGATGCCACGTCGAAGGGCGGCATGTTCTTCGGCGCCGGGCTGGCCTATTACTTCCACCCCAACATCGGCGTGGCCTTGAACTTCGGCTACTTCAAAACCAGCGTCGATTCCGTGACCACCTCCGACCTCTACTGGAGTTGGAACGACGGCCGGTCACTTCAACGCCTATCCCGACGTGCTCGATGATCCCCTGGAATTCTTCGGCACCGACAACTACTTCCAGACGATGCCCATCAGCTTCAACATCGTCGGGCGCTTCGGCCAGGGCCGCATGCAGGGCTATGTCCAAGCCGGGCCGACCCTGTTCCTGAACAAGGCTTTCCTGGAGTCGGAGATCGTCTACGGCCTGACCTACATCATACCCGGCTGTACCAGTCGATCGACGGCATCATCGTGCCCATGGAGCTGAACCAGAGCTGGAGCTCGATCGGCGCCGACTTCGGCGGCGGCTTGACCTTCTGGTTCTCCCCGTCCATCGGCCTGACCGTGGACGCACGCTACTTCTTCAGCCCCAAGAAGGAGTTCGGCTGGGACTTCTTCCTGGGCGAGTATGAAGGCTTCTTCGGCAACATCGATTACGACTTCGATGATATGGACGTCGACGGCATCAACGAGGAAGGCTCCCTGAGCTTCATCTCCATCAACCCCTCGTTCTTCCAGTTCGGCGTCGGGATCAAGATCCGGCTGTATTGACGCCGGATCCGAAACGAGCCAGCTCGTGAAGAAAGGGATCGTCCTTCTGGCGGCGGTCTGCCTCCTGGCGGCCGCCGCACCGGCTCAAAGCCTGTCCCTGGCCGTTCGCGGCGGGATGGGCTGGGCTTCGGGGGGCGATCTGCATAGGGGGCTTCGCGGGCTGATGGACTACTACGCCGCCGCGTATGACGGCCTGACGGGAGAGCATGCCTTTCCCCGCCTGGGCTGGGCGGCGGGCGGCGAGATCCTCATGCATTTGTCGCAGCGACTGGCCGTCGGGATAGGCGCGGGCTACGAGAGGCACGTCAAGGAAAGCCTGGTCGGCTACGGGATCGGCTCGGTCGAGGTCAGCGAGACCCTTTCGCCTTCCGTCGACGTCATCCCGATCACGGCCGGTCTTCATCTCTTCCTGCCGCTCGGGTCCGCCGTCAAGCTCGATGTTGCGGCGGGCGCGGGGGCCTACCTGGCCCGTCTCAAGTGGACTTCGAGCTATGCCATTTCGCTCCTCGGCTACTCCGGAACCGATGTCTTTGCCTTCCAAGGCTCGCGCTGGGGCTTCGGCGCCCAGGCCGGGCTGGGGCTCGAGTGGGCTTTATCAGAAAGCCTGTCCGCGGTCTTCCATGTGTCGGGCCGCCTGGCCGGGGTCCAGGGCTTCCGCGGCGATTGGAGCGAAACGGGCTCCGGCGATTTCTGGAGCTTTGCGGAGTCCGGGAGCGGCTACAAGCTTTATGCCTACGATTGGACGACGGGAGGGGCGACATACCCGCAGCTCGTCTTCCAGGCCGACACGCCGGCGGGCGCTTCGGTTTCGAACGCCCGCGAAGCACGCCTCGACCTGACCGGGGTCACGGCCTCGGTCGGCCTGCGCGTGCGATTGCTCTAAACCCGGCTTCCAGCAGCCCTCATCCGTTCTCCCGTATAGGGGAATGGATGAGGGCTTTTTTTATGCTCCGGGCAACAGGCGCTCGTAGAGCGCCAGGTAGCGCCGGGCGGGGCCGTCCCAGGAAAAGTCGGCGCGCATGGCGTTGCGGATGAGGGCCTCGTGATCCGGCGCCGAGGCCAGAGCCCGCACGGCGCGGCGTACGGCGTCGACGAGGGCGGCCGGCTCGGGCGCCTCGAACTTGAATCCGTTGCCCGTCTTCGTGGCGGGATCGTAAACCTGGATGGAATCGTCCAGCCCGCCGGTCGCCCTGGCCACGGGGATCGTGCCGTAGGCCATGGCGATCATCTGGGTCAGGCCGCAGGGCTCGTAGCGGGAGGGGATGAGGAAGAGGTCGCTGCCGGCGAAGATCTTGCGGGCCAGGTCGTCGTCGAAGCCGATCCGCAGCCCGAAGTAGGAGGGGAACCGATCCTGGGCCTGCCGCAAAGCCGCTTCCCAGACAGGACTTCCCGTCCCCAGCAGGACGACCCTGGCTCCCAGGACGAATAGGCCGTCCAGGGCTCCGAGCAGGATGTCGATCCCTTTCTGCTCGGCCAGTCTCGAGACCAGGCCCAGCACCGGCCCGTCCCGGCGAAGCGGCGGCAGACCCATGGCCGCCAGGAGGTCCTTCTTGCAGGCCGCCTTACCGGACGGATCGGCGGCCGAAAAAGGCGCCGCGAGGCGGCGGTCCGAGGCGGGATTCCAGGCTTCCGCATCGATGCCGTTGAGGATTCCGGACAGGGCCTCCGCCCGGGCCCGCAGCAGCCCGTCCAGGCCGCAGCCATACTCGGGCGTCAGGATCTCGCGGGCGTAGCGGGGGCTGACCGTGGTCACAGCGTCGGCGTAGAGGATGCCGGCCTTCATGAAGTTGACCTGGCCCCAGAACTCCAGGTCCTCCATCCGGAACAGGCTTTCGGGCAGTCCCACAGGTCCCAGAATGGCGGGCGGGAACAGACCCTGGTAAGCCAGGTTGTGGATGGTGAATACCATCCTGGTGCGGGCGAAGAACGGGTCCTCGGCCCCGGATTTGCGCAGGTAGGCGGCCGCCAGGGCCGTCTGCCAATCGTTGGCATGGATGATGTCGGCTTCGAAAGGCAGGGCCTTGAGCGCCTCGAGCACGGCTTTGGAGAAGAAGGCGAAGCGCTCGCCGTTGTCCGGGAAATCGCCGGCCGGGGTGCCGTAAAGACGGCCTCCGTCGGAGCGCTCGAAGTAGCGGTCGAACTCGACGAAGCAGACGGGGTAGGGGGTTGTGGGATCGGCCCAGACCGAAAACGCGACCTGCCCGCCTTCCCAGTCCAGGGGCTGGGCGTCCAGGGCCTTGACCAGGGTCAGCCCCTTGGCTTTGACGTCCCCGTAATAGGGCATGAAGACGGCGACGTCCACACCCGCCCGGGCCAGAGCCGTGGGCAGGGCATGGGAGACGTCGGCCAGACCGCCGGTCTTGGCGTAGGGGAAGACTTCGGAGGACAGGAACGCAACTTTCATGGGCCGCCATTCTATCACATCGAGGCGCGGGGGTCACATCCGGGACCTCGGGAGACGGGACGCAGCGGGCGGCGGGTTGCCAAAAACGGGCCCGTCCGATAAGATGATCCTGCGATGATGCAAGTCACGGCGGCGGTGATCAAGCGTGACGGCCGCATCCTGGTCGCCCGCCGCAGGGACGGCGATCGCTTCGCGGGCTTGTGGGAGTTTCCCGGCGGGAAGATCGAGCCGGGGGAGGCGCCCCGCGATTGCCTCCGTCGCGAGATTCGGGAAGAGCTCGGCCTCGAGGTCGAAGTGGGGGACAGCCTCGGGGAATACCCTTACGCTTCGTCCGAGCGGGTCCTGACGCTGCTGGCCTTCCGGGCCTCGGTCCGGTCCGGCGCTCCCGTCCTCAACGACCACTCCGAAATCCATTGGGCCCTGCCCGAGGAGCTGGGGCGGTTCGATTTTTCGGAGCCCGATCGTCCGCTCGTGGCCCGGCTCATGGCGGAGGCTGCCCATGGATGACGGCGCCGTCATCCTCCACCCGGGCAAGGACAAAGCCGTCCGCAACCGCCATCCCTGGATCTTCTCCGGGGCGGTCCGCCGGCTACCCGATCTCGAGCCCGGCGACATCCGGCCCGTTCACGCCTCGAACGGAGAGCTTCTCGGCTCCGCCTACTTCAACCCGCGGGCCTCGATCATCGGCCGCATGCTGGCCTTCGACGCGACCCCTCCCCTGGACGCCCTGCGTCAGGCCCTGCACCGCGCCCTCGACCTCCGCCGGACGTTTTTCCGGGAGTCGGACACAACGGCCTACCGGCTGATCAACGGCGAGGGGGACGACTGCCCCGGCCTCGTCGTCGATCGCTACGCGGACGTTCTCGTGGTCCAGGTCTCGACCTTGGGCATGGACCGCCTCAAGGATTTCGTCCTCGACGAGCTTCAGGCCTTGCAGCCGGCCCGCTCGATTTACGAGAAGTCCAACCTCCCCTCGCGCCGCGAGGAGGGGATCCCGGCGCATGAGGGCCCGCTGCGGGGCGAACGCACCCGAGCCGGTCGAGGTACTCGAGGACGGTCTGCGCTATTGGGTCGACATCCCCGCCTCCCAGAAGACGGGCCTCTACCTCGACCAGCGGGAGATGCGGCGGCTCGCCCGCGCCCTGGCCCCGGGGCGACGCCTTCTGAACGCCTTTTCCTATACGGGCGGCTTCACGGTCGCCGCCCTGGCCGGCGGCGCGGCCGGAGCCGCCAGTGTCGACGCCTCGGCCAGGGCCGTGGCCGCGGCGGAGGAAAACTGCCGCCGCAACGGGTTCGCAGGGCCCCACTTGAGCTTCGTCGAAGCGGATGTCTTCGAATTCCTGCGGCGCGAGGCGCTCGACTACGATCTGGTCGTCCTCGACCCCCCGGCCTTCGCCAAGCACAAGTCCGACGTCATGTCCGCCTGCCGCGGCTACAAGGACATCCACCGCCTGGTCTTCGAAAAAGTCCCCGACGGGGCCCTGGTCATGACCTTCTCCTGTTCCCGCTTCGTCGACGAAACGCTCTTCGGCCAGGTCGTCTTCCAGGCGGCGGCCGAAGCCCGGCGGCGCGTGCGCATCGTCCAGCGGCACCGCCAGGCCTTCGATCATCCCGTCAGCGTCTTCCATCCGGAAAGCGACTACCTCAAGGGGCTCGTGCTTCGCGTCGGATGATCGCCCATGGAAAGAGCCCGGAAAGGACCGTCATGAGCCCGAGCCCTGCTTCGCCCGAGATCGCGGCCCGCCTGGCGGCCAAGCTGCGCACGGCCAGGGCCGTCGGCATGGCGGTCATGGCCAGTCTCCTGGCCTACCTGGCCGTCGCCGAAGCCATCCGGGCCGCCTACAGGCCTTTCTTCGGCTTGGCCCGCCTGGCGGGGAACAGGACCGCCGTCCGCTTCGGCATCTACCTGGCGGCGGCCGCCGCCATCGTCGCCGTCCGGGTGGTGAGTACCCGGGCCGGCCGGCGATCCGGGACGGAGACGGAGGAGACGCGGCTCCTGCGGGTGTTTGCGATCTCGGTAACCGCCCTGGCCCTGGCCGAAATCCCGGCCCTGCTCGGGCTGGCGCTTTTCCTGCTCGGAGGATACAACCGCGACTTCTATGTCCTCCTGCTCGTCTCCCTCGTGCTTGCCTTCATGTACTTTCCGCGCGCATCCGTCTGGGAGGCCCGGATGGCCGCCTCCCGGCGGATATGCCCATTTTGAGGATCACCATGCGCTGAAATTCCTGGGAGCCGACCGCCAGGTCACGGGCTCCAGCACCCTGCTCGAAACCGGCGGCCCGCGGCTGCTCGTCGATTGCGGGCTCTACCAGGAGCGGCCCTTCCTCGACCGCAACTGGGAGCCGTTTCCCGTGCCGCCCGGGGACATCGACGCCTGCCTGCTGACCCACGCCCACCTGGACCACTGCGGACGCCTGCCGCTCCTCGTCAGGGACGGCTTCGCCGGGCGCATCGTGGCGACCGAGGCCACCGCCGACGTGGCCCGGGTCGTTCTTCTCGACGCCGGCCATATCCAGGAGGAGGACGCGGCCTTCAAGAAAAAGCGACACGCCAGGGAAGGCCGTTCGGGCCCCCACCCCGAAGTCCCTCTCTTCACCGTGGCCGACGCCCGGGCGACGTTCCCGTTGTTCGCGCCCGCGGCCTACGGCCGACCGGTCGACCTGGGCGGGGGAGTCGAGGCGGTTTTCCGCGACGCCGGCCACATCCTCGGCTCGAGCATGATCGAGGTCCGGGCGGGCAGCGGGCAACGGCGCCGCAGCATCGTCTTCACCGGCGACATCGGCCAGTGGGACAAGCCGCTCGTCTGCGACCCGAGTCTCTTCGAGTCGGCTGATGTCGTGGTCATGGAGTCGACCTACGGCGACCGCGATCATATCGATCCGGCCGGCCGTCGAGGAGAGCCTGGCCCGCATCGTCAACGAGACGGTGGCCCGAGGGCGGCAACCTGGTCGTCCCCGTCTTCGCCGTGGAGCGCGCCCAGGAAGTCCTCTACGTCCTCGGCCGGCTTCTGGCCGCCAACGCATCCCCCGCCTCCTGACCGTGCTCGACAGCCCCATGGCCGTCGAGATCACCGGCCTGTTCGGGCGCCACCGGGGGCTCCTGGACGAAGAAGCCAAGGGCCTCTACCGCGCCGGGCGAGCGCCGCTGGACTTCCCCGGGCTCGAAGCTCTTCCGGACGGTCGAAGAGTCGAAGACGGTCAACTCCATCCGCGGCATCGTGCATCATCCTGGCCGGCTCGGGCATGGCCACGGCGGGCCGCATCAAGCATCATCTGCTGGCCAACATCGAGCGGCCCGAATCGACCCTCCTGTTCGTCGGCTACCAGTCCCGCGAACACGCTCGGCCGGCTGATCGTCGAGGGGCGGCCCGAGGTCCGGATCAACGGCCGCCAGGTCGCGGTCCGGGCCCGCGTCGCGCAAGATCGACGGCTTTTCGGGTCACGCCGACCGCAGCCGACCTGCTGCGCTGGCTGGGCGCGTTCCGCCGCCCGCCGGGCCGCCTGTTCCTCATCCACGGCGAGGAGGAGGCGTCCACCGAGCGCTCGGCCGCGTCGCATCCGCACGCGAGCTCGGCTGGGAAGCCGTCATCCCGAGCTTCGGCGAGAGCTTCGACTCTAGTCCTGACGGATTTCGTCTTGCCTCGGCGGGGCAAGGCGAGTAGAATACGCGCTAGCCCAAACGAGGTCCTCCATGAGCAAGGAGTCCGCGTCCGCGCCCGGCCGGCACGCGCCGGCCGGGCAAGTCCCTGAAGATCGTCGAGATCTGTCCTTTCGGCGTCCTGGTCGTTCTGCTCGGCGTCCTGATCTTCCGCTTCCATCTGCTGGGCGACGGCGAGGCCGACCCGATCATCCGCTGGGCGGACATCACCGTGACCGAGGCCGCTCGGGCCCGATCCGGGAGACGCTGGCCGTGGAAGCCCCGTCCAGCCCCTGGCCACCATCGCTCTGGACGCCGTCGAGGGCGGGCGGGTGGAGACGCATCTTCGTCGAGGTCGGCTCGGTCGTCAAGGAAGGCGATCCCATCGTCCAGCTGGAGAACACGTACCTCCTGATGGACATCATGAACCGCGAAGCGGAGATGGCCCAGCAGTCCAACAACCTCCGCAACACCCGGCTGTCGATGGAGCAGTTCAAGCTGCAGCTGAGCCAGCAGCTGACCGACCTGGACAACCAGATCCTGCAGCAGAAGAAGCTCTACGACCGCTACGCCGAGCTGGACAAGGACAACCTGATCTCCAAGCAGAGCATCGAACAGGCCCGCGACCAGTACGACTACCTGCTCAAGCGCAAGGAGCTGATGGAGAAGAGCCAGAGAAGCGAGCTGGCGCTGCGCAGCTCCCAGCTCGAGTCGCTGGAGCAGTCGCTGAGCCGGATGCAGGCCAACCTGGACTCGGTCAAGCCAGAAGCAGGACAGCCCTGACCATCAAGGCCCCCATCGCCGGTGTGGTCACGAGCTTTGACCGCGGAGATGGGCCAGACCAAGACGGCCGGCCAGCGCCTGGGCCAGGTCGACGCCCTGAACGGCTTCAAGGCCACGGCCGCGATCGAGGAGGAGAACCTGCCCCGGATCGAGGTCGGCGCCGCGGCGGAGTTCGAATACGACGGCCGCGTCTACAAGCTGGACGTCCGCAAGCTCTCGCCCGAGGTCAAGGAGGGCAATTTCCAGGCCGAGCTGGAGTTCCGGGGCGAGCGTCCCAAGGGCATCAAGCGCGGCCAGACCCTGCACATCCGGATCGGCCTGGGCGAAGTCAGCCAGGCCCTGCTCCTGCCCCGCGGGGAATACCTCAAGGCCTCGGACGGCGACTGGGTCTACCGGATCGACGAAGAGGCCGCTCTGGCCGTCCGGCAGACCATCCGGATCGGCCGCCGAACCGCCGACGTGATCGAGGTCGTCAGGGGCCTCAAGGCCGGCGACCGCGTCATCACCTCGTCCGTGTCCGCCTTCGGCGGCCGGGACAAGGTCGTCCTCAAGGACCGTTAACCAAGGAGGCCGGTCATCCCCATGAGCCTTCCGCGCCGCACCCTCTGTCTGCTCCTCGGACTCGCCCTGTCCGCGCCGTATCTGCGGGCCCAGGACCGCGAGGCCTCGCTGTCGCTCGGCGCCTGCATCCTGGAAGCCCTGCGCAACAACCTGGGCGTGGCCATCGAGGTCATCAATCCGCGCCTGTCGGCGCTGTCCTTCGGCCTTCGTCAAGGAGAAGTACGTCCCCTCGCTGTCGCTGGGGTTCGGGTCGTCCAACACCAGCTCGGCCTCGTTCTCCTGGATCGAGGCGGCGGCCCAGATCACCTCGCAGGACCAGACCTACTCGGCCCAGGTCTCGCAGTTCATCCCCACGGGCGGCCGGGTCTACGCCACCCTGTCCTCCTACAAGAGCGAGAGCAACCGCAGCTTCCAGACCATCAACCCCCGCTTCGGCAGCACCCTGACCTTCTCGGTCTGGCAGCCGCTGCTGCGCAACTTCGGAGTCGGCCTCAACCGCCGCGACATCGTCGTGGCCCGCAACAACCTGGACATCTCCGAGGTCAGCTTCCGGGCCGTCCTGCAGAACACCATCTACACGGTCGAGCAGTCCTACTGGAACCTGGTTTACGCCGTCGAGAACCTCAAGGTCCGGCGGCAGTCCCTGGAACTGGCCAAGGACCTGCTGGTCAAGAACACCCGCGAGGCCGAAGTCGGGACGATCGCGCCCATCGAGGTCCTCAACGCCGAGGCCGAGGTGGCCACCCGCGAGGCCGACATCCTGCAGGCCGAGGCCCTGGTCGCCTCGGGCCAGGACTCGCTGGCCACCATCCTCAACCTGCCGCGCGAGGAAGGCCAGTCCCGCCTGGCCCGCATCGTGCCGACCGACCAGCCGGCCTTCGAGGCCCGGCCGCTGGACTTCGAGTCGTGCCTGCAGACGGCCATCGAGAGCCGGGCCGACCTGCAGGCCACCCGGATCGACCTTCAGAACAAGGAGCTGACCTACGACTACCTGCGCAACCAGCTCCTGCCGGACCTCTCGCTCAGCGCCTCCTACTGGAGCCCCGGCATCTCGGGCACCCAGATCCTCTACCAGGACGACGATCCGCTGACCAACGTGGTCATCGGCCTCATCCCGGGGGGGCGTCCCCAAGCTTGCGCGACGCCTTCCGGATGCGCTACCGCAACTGGTCGGTCAGCCTGAGCCTGAGCGTCCCGATCAACAACTACATCTCCAAAGACCACTTCGCCCAGATTCAGTTGAGCCGGGAACAGGCCCTGCTGCGGGTCCAGAACCTGGAGCAGCAAGTCTACCTGGAGATCAAGAACTCGGTCCGCGACGTCGAGACCAACTTCAAGCGGGTCCAGGCCTACCGGCTGGCCCGCGAGCTGGCCGAAAAGCGCCTGCAGGCCGAGGAGAAGAAGCTTAAAGTCGGGCTGACGACCAACTACCTGGTCCTGCTTAACCAACGCGACCTGGCCACGGCCAAGACCAACGAGCTTAAGGCGCTGATCGATTACAACCTCTCGCTCTCCTCGCTCGACCGGTCCCTGGGCACGAGCCTGAGCACCAAGGGCATCCGGATCGAGGATGTCATCGACAGGGACAAGGTCAAGTGAGCGGCGGGCCGTGCCCCGCGGTTCGCATGAAGAATCCTAGGAGGTTCGCATGAGCCATCGCAGCCATGGACGGGGACATCCCCCGGCGCAAATTTCTCGAGATCGGCCTCAAGGGCGGCCTGGCCCTGGCCACGGTACCCGCCTGGCTGAAGGACCTGGGCGCGGCCCAGGGGACGGGCTCGGGTGTGGCGACGACGATGGATCCGGGCCTCCTGGAACGGGCCATCCGCAAGGGCCTGGCCAAGGGCGGCGACTTCGCCGAGGTCTACTTGGAAAAGCGCATCAGCCGCTCCATCCTCCTGGAGGAGGGCAAGTTCAAGAGCGCCGTCTTCGGCCTCAGCCAGGGAGCGGGCGTGCGCGTCCTGTCCGGCGACCGGACGGGCTACGCCTACACCGACGAACCGACCGAGGACAAGATCCTGCGGGCGGCCGAGACGGCTTCGGCCATCGCCAAGGCGGGGGGCGCTACGGTTCCGGTCAAGCTGCGGGAAATCCGGCCTTCCGCCACGACGACGATCCGGATTCCGCTCCAGGACGTGGCCGACGAGAAGCGTCTGGAGGTCATGCAGCGGGCCCACCAGGCCGCGCTCGACTACGACCCGCGCATCGCCATGGCCTCGATCGACTATTACGACGAGATCCGCGGGCGGACCATCGCCAACTCCGAGGGGCTGCTCTATACGGACGAGCTGCCGCTGCTGTTCTTCATCATCCAGGCCTTGAGCCGCTCGGGCGGCGCCTCGCACATGGGGCGGGAGCGTCTCTCGGCCCATTCCGGGTTCGAGATGTTCGACGGCGGGGCGGCGGAGAAGGCCGCCAAAGCCTGCGCCCGCGAGGCCGTAGCCATGCTCGAGGCCAAGGATGCCCCGGCCGGCAAGATGGACGTGGTCATGCAGAACGGCTGGGGCGGCGTGCTCGTCCACGAGGCCGTCGGCCATCCCCTGGAGGCCGACAACATCGCCAAGAACATCGGGGCCTTCACGGGCAAGCTGGGCCAGAAAGTCGCCTCGCCCGTGTTCACCATGGTCGACGACGGCACCCTGCCGGGCTTCCGCGGCTCGACCGGTGTCGATGACGAGGGGACGCCGATGGCGCGCAGCGTCCTGATCAAGGACGGCGTCCTGCAGAAGTACATGACCGACATCCTCTCGGCCCGTCAGATCAAGGCCGGCCGCACGGGCAACGGGCGGCGCGAGAGCTTCCGCTACCTGCCCATCCCGCGCATGACCAACACCTTCATCGACGCGGGCCGGGACACGCCGGCCGACATCCTGGCTTCGACCAAGAGCGGCCTCTATGTCCAGGCCCTAAGCGGCGGCAGCGTCAACCCCGTCACCGGGGTGTTCAACTTCACCTGCCGCGAATCCTACCTGATCGAAGACGGCCGCAAGACGCAGCCGGTCAAGGGCGCCACCCTGATCGGATCCTGTCTGGAGGTCATCCAGAGCGTGGACGCCGTGGGCAACGACCTCGACTTCGGGCCGGGCATCTGCGGCAAGGGCCAGTCGGCCGAGGTCACGGCCGGGCAGCCGACCGTGCGGCTGCGGGGCATCAACGTCGGCGGCACGCGGGCGGCCCGGTAAGGCCGGGCGGGAGGACACATGGACATCAAGAACCTGTCCCAGGCGATGGTCAAGGAATGCCTCAAGAAGGGCGCCGATGCGGCCGAGGTCTATATCGAGTCCGGCCGCAGCCTGAGCGTCGAGGTGAGAAACGGCGAGATCGAGACGGTTGAAGAGGCGGCCTCCCAGGGCGCCGGCATCCGGGTCTTCCTGGGGGGGCGGATGGCCTTCGCCAGCTCCAACGACTTGGCCGAGGCCTCTCTGAAGGCCGCGGTGGACCGGGCCGTCGGCTTCGCCAGAATCACCACGGCGGACCCGAACAATGTCCTGCCCGACGATCCGGGGTCCGCGGACGTCGCCGGTCTTTACGACCCGTCGATCGCCTCCGTGCCGCTCGACCGCAAGATCGGGCTGGCCCTGGAGGCCGAGAAGAAGGCTCTGGCCGTCGCCGGCGTATCCAAGAGCGCCGGCGCGGGCTGGTCGGAAGGGGAGGACGAGGTGGTCATCGCCAACTCCCTGGGCCTGCTCAAGGGATACCGCTCCTCTTCCTGCGGCTTCAGCGTCTCGGTCGTGGCCGAGAAGGGCGAGCAGAAGACGACGGGCGGCGAGAGCTGCGGCCGCCGCTTCTTCGCCGACCTGAAGACGCCGGCCGAGGTCGCGGCCAAGGCGGCCAAGGACGCGGTCGAGATGCTCGACCCGCGGCCGGTCAAGACCCAGCGCGCGGCGGTCGTCTTCGACCCCGACGCGGCCGGGGCGCTTCTGGGCGGCATCCTGGGGGCGATCCACGGCGAGCGCGTCCTGCAGAAGGCCAGCTTCCTGGCCGACAAGCTGGGCCGACGGATCGCCTCGGAGCTCCTGTCCATCGTCGACGACGGCCTGCGGGCCAAGGGGCCGGCCAGCGCCCCGTTCGACGGCGAGGGAACGGCCTGCCAAACCCGGCTGATCATCGACAAGGGCGTCTTGAAGGGCTTCCTCTACAACGCCGCGGTGGCCAAGCGGGCCGGGACCAAAAGCACCGGCAACGCCGCCCGCGGCGGCTTCACCGGCCTGCCGGGGATCGGGGCGCACAACTTCTATGCCGCGGCCGGTTCGGCCAAAGCGGCCGATATCATCGCCTCGACCAAGAACGGCCTTTGGCTCAAGGAAGTGACGGGCTACGGCATCAACCCGGTCAACGGGCAGTTCAGCGGCGGCGCCGCGGGATTCTGGATCGAGAACGGCAAGATCGCCTTCCCGGTGCAGGGGTTGACCGTGGCCGGCACGGCCGAGGAGATCCTGACGGGCATCGACGCCATGGCCGACGACCTCGACTTCAACCGCGGTCGGACGGCGCCGACCTTCCGAGTCCAAAGCCTGCAGATCGGCGGCGAGTAATCTCGCGCGTCGGACTTGCGCTTCAGACAAGCTTCGGCGGGAAGTCCTCGATCCCGTTGCGGGCGGCGTCGGCCCGCATAATGCGCTCCAGCTCACCCTGCAGGCGCTCGTCCACCGTTTCGACCGGCTTGTCCAAAATCTTGAGAACCTCTTCGTGGGCCCGCTCGTCGATCGTCTTGCCTCCCGCTTGGAGCCAGGCCTCGTAGTTGTCGCGGTCGGCCAGCTTGACGGTCGAATGGTCCTGTCTGTACCACTTGCGGGTATGGGCCAGGGTCAGAAATGAGGTCGCCGGGTCGAAGTCCTCGAACAGGTGCAGGGCGATGGGGTCCTCGCGCTGGACGATCCCCTTGACCAGCCGCAGGGCCAGCCCGCAGATCTCGTCGTCGATCAGGAGCTTCTCCAGGCTGATGGTGGTCTCGTAGTCCATCATGCCGGGCCCGGAGATGACGTTGATCCCGGCCAGGGCGGCCAGGACGGCCCCCATCCCGGTCTCGTAGCCCGCTTGGGCGTCGTTGGTCTTGGCGTCGCTCAGGGCCATATAGGCATGGGTCGGGCAGCTCCAGGCGCTTGCCCAGCTGGGCGTAGGCCATGTCGATCATCATCGTCTCCATGGCCCCCATCGGGGTCGTCCCCTTGCGCATGTCGAAGCTACTGAGGGCGAGCCGCCGAAGATGATCGGGGCGCCCGGGGCGGCGGCCTGGGCGATGGCCACCCCGGCCAGGTTCTCGACCACGTGCTGGACGAGGGTCCCGGAGATCGTGGCCGGCGAGGCGGCCCCGGTCATGCCCATGGAGATGAGCTCGGAGGGGATGCCGGCCCGGGCGCAGTCGATCAGGCTCTGGGCCGTCAGGTCGCTCCATTTGAGGGGAGGGGAGGGGCAGGCGTCGAAGATGGCCAGGGGGCGCTTGCGAAGCGCCTCGGACCCGCCCCGGACGGCGGCCAGCATCTCCCGCATGGGCTCGAACCCGGCCTTGCGGAACGTCCCGGTCACGATCGGCTTGTTCGAGAAGAGCATCCCGGCGTAGAGCCGGAAGGCGTCGGCCAGCATCGTCGGGGACGTCGCGCGGCACGAGTCCGGTGCTCTGGAAGTCGAGGTGGGCGCAGGCCTCGGTCACCCGGACGAAGTCGACCAGGTCGGAGGTCGTCGGCGTCCGCTCGCGCTTGGTGGCATGGTCGAGGATCCGTACGCCGGCCGAGCCCGGGTCGAAGTGGACCTCGTCGCCGCCCAGGACGAATTCGCGGCCTCCCGTCCGGTCGGCCATGGTGATGATGTCCGGGGTGTGGCGCAGCAGGTCCTCCATGAGCGGCCGCGGAATGCGGACCCGCTCGCGGGACGCCTCGACTTCGGCCCCGGCTTCACCCAACAGGAGGCGGGCTTCGGCGTTTTCGACGAAGACGCCCGTCTTCTCCAGCACGGCGTAGCCCTCGTCGATGATGCGGTCGGCCAGCTCGGCCGACAGCAGGTTGGCCTTGGGGCGAAGGGCGGGGAACATGATCAGACCCTCCCCAGGGCGTCTTCAGCGGCCCGGACCGCGGCCACGGCGTTCTCGGCGTAGCCGTCGGCCCCGATCTCCGCGGCCCACTTGGCCGTTACCGGAGCCCCGCCGACCAGGACTTTGAAGCGGCCGCGAAGCCCCCGCTCGCGGAGGCGGTCCATGAAGCGACGCTGGTTCAGCATGGTCGTAGTCAGGAGAGCCGACAGGCAGATGAGATCGGCCCCGGCCTCGACGGCGGCGTCGATAAAACGGTCGAGCTTGACGTCCGCTCCCAGGTCCACGACCTCGAAGCCGTTGGCCGAAAGGAGGGAGGCCACCAGGTTCTTGCCGATGTCGTGGATGTCGCCCTCGATGGTGCCGATGACGGCCTTGCCCCTGGACAGCGGGACGCCGCCGCCCGCGGCCGCCAGGGCCGGGCGCAGGACGGCCATGGCCGCCTTCATGCCTTCGGCGCTTTGGATAAGCTCGGGCAGGAAGTAGTCGCCGCACTCCCACAGCCGGCCGACTTTGTGCAGGCCGGGGACGAAGCCGAGGGCGATGATGTCCTGCACGGGCAGCCCGGCCGCCAGGCCTTCGGCGGCCAGCCGGGACGCGGCCTCGCGGTCGCCGTCGACAAGCGACTGGGCCATGCGTTCGAAGAGTATCGCGTCGGTCATGGAAGCTCCTTTCTCAGCGCCAAGGCCCGAACTCCAGGCTCTCGACGAAACAGGACTGGAAAGCCTCGCCCGCGGCCAGCGAGACGTGCCGGACGCGTCCCGCCAGCTTCTCGCAGCGGGCCCTCTCCGCTACGGAGAGGAGCAGCAGTCGGGCGCCCGCAAGCGAGGTGTTGCCGACAAACCGGATACGGGCCGGGTCGAGGTCGGGGATGAGGCCCAGCCGCACGGCGCGACGGACGTTCAGGGTGCTGCCGAAGGCGCCCGCGACCAGCACGGCGTCCAGATCGCGGCTTGCCAGGCCGGCCTCCTCGAGCAGCATGCGCATGCCGGTCTTGATCGCGGCCGCCGCCAGTTGGACTTCCCGGACGTCCTTCTGGCTCAGGGCCAGGCCGGGTGCCAAGGCGATGGTGCGGCCCGGGGCGTGCACAGTACCCGAGCCGTCCATCCAGCCGCGGTCCAGGGCCAGGGCCAGGATGTCGATGAGGCCGCTGCCGCAGACGCCGGCCGCGGTGCCGCCGCCGATGACGCGAAGGGCTAGGGCTTCGCCGCCGTCATCCTCTGCCGTGTGAACGGCGCCGGGTGAGGCGATCATGCCGCAGGAAAGCGACATGCCTTCAAAGGCGGGGCCGGCCGCCGTCGAGGTGCAGGTCAGGCGGCCGCCGCGCTTGAGGACAACCTCGCCGTTGGTCCCCAGGTCGAGGAAAAGGACGGCTTCCGGGCCGTTCTCTATGTCCACTGCGGCCAGCCCGGCGGAGATGTCGCCGCCGACGAAGCTGCGGATGGCGGGAGCCAGGTAGACCTGGCCGCGCGGATTGGCCAGGGACCCGGCTCCGGCGGCGGGGATAGAGGGCAGGGCCGAAAACAACGAGTGGAAAGGCGACACGGCCAACCCCGCCACGGACAGGCCAAGGGCCAGATGGGCCATGGCCGTATTGCCCGCCAGCACGGTCTCGTAGACGTCTGCGGGCGCGGCACCGGCGCCGCGCTCCAGCAGGCCTGCCAGGAGCCCGTTGATCGTCTCCCAGGCGGCCCGGCGCAGCCCCTCGGCCTGGGCCGGGTCGAGATGGGCGGCGGTGACCCGGCTGACGACATCGGCGCCGAAGCGGGCCTGGGCGTTCAGGGTGGTCTCCGCCGCGATCGTGCGGCCCGAGAGGAGGTCGATGAGCTCGGCCGCCACGGTTGTGGTGCCCAGGTCGACGGCCAGACCGTATTGACGGCCCGTCGTATCGCCGGGCTCGAGATCTACGATGGTTTTGCCGTGGACGACCGCCGTCACGACGTCTTCCGAGTCGACCGCGGCCAGGCCGGCCAGCGCTGCGGGGGCCATCTCAAGGCTTTCCGGTAGAGAGTCCAAAAGCCGGTCCAGGGAAGGGGTCGGATGATCCAGCGACGCGGCGGCGGGGCGGACGGCATACTTGCGGAGGGGGGGATCAAGCTCGACCGTGCGGCGTTCCGCCTCGATCAGGCCGGGGAGAGCTTCCACACGGGGCAGCCGGGAAGACTCGGGAATCGAGACTTCCAGCGGGCCGCGGACCGAAACCCGGCAGGCCAGCCGGTCCGCCGAGGCGGCGCCGCGGCGGGCCAGAACGGCCTGCTCCTGCGGATCGGGCCGGCCGGCGTCGCCGGACTCGATGCGGAGGAGGCATTTGCCGCAGATGCCGCGCTTGTGGCAGTAGAGGCTGACCGGGCGACCCGCATCGCCGAGAGCCTCGGCCAGGTTCCTCCCATCCTCGATCTCGATCGAGATGCCTTCAGGGCGGATCGTCAGGCGGTGGCGAATGGTCATGGCAGCACTCCCTTGGTCTCCGGCGGCACACCGGGCCGGCGGCGGCTCCGCCAGATCGCGTACGCGGGCAGCCCGATGATCAGCACCCCGGACGAGGCCGCGGCCAGCTCGGGGCGGGTCGAGGCGCTGAGAGCGAAAACAGCCAGGTTGACGACGGCGAAGGCGATGGGTACGACCGGATATCCCCAGGTCCGGTAGGGACGGGGGAGGTCAGGCCGTCGGCGCCGCAGCCAGGGCACGGCCAGAGCGGTCGCGGCAAAGAAGAGAGTCAGGGCAAAGACAACGAACTCATAGAGCTTCTGGTAGCTCCCGGTAAGACAAAGCAGGGCGGCGACCGCCATCTGGGCTACAAGGGCCCGGGCCGGGAGCTCGGTCCGGGGACTGACCGTACCCAAGGCGCGCCAGAAGAGGCCGTCGCGGGCCATGGCGAACGGGACACGGGCACAATAGAGGATGTTGGCGCTCAGGCAGCCGAGGACGGAGACCGCCACCAGCCCGGCAAAGCCGCCCGCGGCAGCCGGTCCGAGGAGCCGGAGAGCGGCCGTCTGGCCGACGCGGACGACCCCCTTCATTTCGGAGGCTGGGAGCGCGATGCCGTAGACGACGTTGGTCAGGACGTAGAGGGTCGTCACGGCTAGGGTGCCGATGAGGAGGGCGGCGGGGAGGGTCTTGGCGGGGTTCTTGATTTCCTCAGCCGTACACGTGACCGAGTACCAGCCGTCGTAGGTCCAGAAGACGGCCATAAGCGCCGCTCCGAATCCGGCCCAGGAAACGGGACCGGAGTGGAAGGCGCGAGCCACCGAGAAGGAGGAGCCGGGCCCGAGGGCCACGGCGAAGCCGGCCGCGATGAAGACGATCAACCCGGCCGAGCGGAGGAGCACCAGGCCGTTCTGGAACCGCATGCCGGCCCGAAGGCCGGCCAGGTTCAATCCGGAGACGAGGATAACGGCCAGGGCGGCCAAGAGGCGGGGAAGCGTGATGTCCGCGATCAGCGGGTCCAAGCCGATGCGGAACAGAACGCGACCGGCAGCCGGACCGGGGACGAACGGGGTGAGCGCTTCGACAAGGGCGGCGGCGAGCGCGGCGACCCCGCCGCATCCGACGATCCAGAAGAAGCCCCAACCATAGAGAAAAGCGGGAAGCCTGCCGTAGGCTTCGCGCAGATAGACATAGGGACCGCCGGCACCTGGGAAGATCGTTCCCAGCTCGGCGAAAGTAAGGGCTCCGAGGAGGGTGATGACGCCGCCGAGAAGCCAGGCCAGGATAAGGTGCAGGGACGAGGGACAGTCCGCAGCCATGAGGCCGGACGAGAGGAAGATCCCGGAGCCGAAGACCGATCCGACGAGCAGAAAGATCGCATCGCGGCGGCCGAGCTTGCGCGGCAGGATGGCAACGTCCATAATAGTCACGTATGTTGTTTATTATAATATAAATACAACATTACAACAAAACGGTTCTTTCACTTCTGAACAACAGCATCTTACGCAAACTCCAGCCGCAAAGCAATGCTCGAAGGCCATTTTTGCACCTTGAATGGGCGAAACGAACTTGCTTCGCAAATTAAATTTTAGCTTCATTTCGAAGCAGCTGATCGTCGAGACAAAAAAATTGTTTCCCTCGTTCGAGAGGACTATCGCAGCGCGAAGTAGGGCCATGCTCGCTGCGGAAGGGTGGGGGAGGATGATCGGCGACATGAACAAGATCTTGCGCGCATGGCGTCATGAACCCGCTCGATACCCCAGGATGAAGCTTGGGGTATTTATAGGGTTATTACGGAGAGGCGCAATACCCGATTTGAAAATCGGGGTATTGCGCCGCGAATATATCACGCTAGGCAATACGCCGACGACCCGAGATGCAAAGAACGAAAATTGTTTTCCCAACCCGACTCCTGTCGGCTGGCCGACATTGCTGTAATATGATTATTATCAATTAGATATCTAGATGTCGGCCGGCCGACACATGTTGCCGTCGGACTTGCATTCGAGCCTGAATCGCGCTATGGTAAGGTGCGATCCATCGGGAGGCTTCCACACGTGATCATCACCGTCACCAACCAGAAAGGCGGCGTCGGGAAAACAACGACGGCCGTTAACTGCGCCGCCGCTTTGGCCTTAAGCGGCAAGAAGGTCCTGCTGGTGGATACGGATCCGCAGGGCCACAGCACCATCTCCTGCGTCAGCGAACCGGCGACCGTGGCCCAGTCTCTCTATGACGTCCTCAGCCAGAATAAAGTGCCTCTCGGCAACATCATTACCAAGTCAACGGTACCCGGCTTGGACGTGGCCATCTCCCGTATTTCCATGGCCAAGCTGGAGACGGCCTTACTCGGCGAAATCGACGGCCACTACCGTCTGCGAGACGCCCTCGCGCCCATCCGGCCGCTCTACGAATACATCCTCATCGACACGCCGCCGACCCTTGGGCTAATCACCCTGAACGCCCTGGTCGCCGCCTCGCATCTGCTCATTCCCATCCAGAGCTCTTATCTCTGCCTGGAGGGGACCGATGACCTTCTGGAAACGATCGAGAAGGTCCGCCGCGTGGCCAATCCCCAGCTGGATATACTGGGGGTTCTGATCACCCTGCACGACACGCGGACCAACTTGGCTCGCGATGTCGTCGAGCGGATCCAGGCTGTTTTCGGCGAGAAGGTTTTCAAGACGCATATATCGAAGAGCGTCAAGATCGAGGAATGTCCCGCCTACAAGGAATCCATCTTCACCTATGCCGCCGCATCCATCGGCGCACAGCAATACCGACTCGTCGCGGAGGAGATCATTGAGCGGACAAAATCCTAAGCGCTCCGGCCTGCCGACCGCGATCGGTATGCGGCATGACACCCATTTCGTGGAATTCATCTCCAAGAAGAACGCGGCGCCCCTGATCCGGATGCTGCCCCTGGCCAAGATCTCGCCCAACCCCCATCAGGCCCGGTCCTCTCTGGGCAACATCCAGGAGTTGATGAGCTCGATCAAAGCCAAGGGTGTTCTGGAGCCGATCATCGTTCGGCCGAAAGGGGATACCTACGAGATCATTGCCGGCGAGCGCCGGTATATCGCCTCCAAAAACGTCGGCCTGACCGAAATTCCGGCTATCGAGATGATCGTCTCGGACAGCGAAGCGATGGAGATTTCGCTGATCGAGAACCTTCAGCGCAAAGACCTGGACCTGTTCGAGGAGGCGGACGGCCTGAAGGCTTTGATGGAAATCTACGACTATAGCCATGCCCAGATCTCCGAGAAGATCGGCAAGGCCCGCTCGACCATTACCGAGATCATCAATATCAGCAAGATTCCCGACGACGTTCGGGCGGCCTGCGCAGAGACGGGATTGGAGAAGAACCGAAGCCTGCTGATCGAGATTTCCAAGCTCAAGGATGTCGGCGAGATGAAGGACCTGATCAAGCAGATTCAGGAAAGGGGTCTGCGTCGCGAAGACACTCGTGATCTGACCAAAGAGATGAAAGGCAAGGACGGCGCGGCCAAGCCCAAGCATTACGTATTCAATTACCGTCCCAAGGAAGACCGATCCTACCAGATCAAGATCGAGTTTAAAAAAGAGACCGTAAGCCGCACGGAAATCATCCGTGTCCTCGAGGATCTGCTGGGAAAGCTTAAAACCTCACGCTGATGAATCCGTCCTTGTAAGGGCAGAAGATTTGTTCATCTGCATCTGATGTCATAATCGCCACCGGCGTTATTGAAGTCATATTTTGCAGGCGTTATTTAAGGGGGATTGTAGTCCAAACATGGGCTATATCCGGCTCTCGTCCTTGCCAATCCATTCGCCAGCCATGTTAGTTGACATAATATATCTTATGCGACTCATTAGATATTACCAACATAAAACGTTTAATATAAACATTTTATCGTTATCCTCTTGCTGTGAATATGTCAACCGACTACATTTTGTGCATCTGTGGATATCGAAGCCCCACCTGTCGGCATTGAATCCGCGGATGTTCCCCTACACGTTCAGATAGCGGACCGGTTGGCTAAGCTCGTCGCTACGGTCTACGGCTTCTCTTCGCACTTTCCAAATCGGCGTTTGAGGTGCGATCCGTCGCACAGCGGCTTATTGTTCGAAGGAAAGAGAGGACTTTTATCCTATCATCCTCTCCAAAGACGGTCTCATTCTCGTCGACACTCCCATGTATCCCTCTATCGCCGCCGCGCTGAAGACGGCGATCGTCAAAGCCCTTGGACGGAGTGATTTTCTTTACCTGATCAACAGCCATTTTCATTGGGACCACACCGGCGGGAATCAAGCCTTCTCGGAAGCGACGATCATCGGCCATGCCTTCACTCCCATGGATATGAAGAAGTTCACGGGAGATAATTTCCCTGCCTTCCTCGAGGAGAGGAGGAAGATTATTGGAAATCGTAACGATCCCGGGGAGCTCGAACAGCTGGACGAGATGGAGCGAAACTTCCTCCCGGCGCCCCCCACGGAGTGCTCCGACGAGCGCAAGACGCTCACTCTCAGTGATATGACGATTGTCCTCTATCATGTCGGCAAGGACGGCGCCTCCCCTTCTCTCACCAATCACACGCGCTCCGATATCTTCATCTTCGTTCCGGAGGAGCGGGTCCTTTGCGCCGCGGGCGTCTACTTCCCCAAGGAATGGCTGACGGTTCTCCCGCCCGATCAGCTCGCGGAAAAACACAATGGATTCCTGGCCTATGTCCGAGCTCAGAAATATCAGATCGAAAAGGTCATCTTCGGCCATGATCCGATGATCTCCAAATAGCGCCGTTCGGATTATTCACCATCAGCGGTGACAGCAGGCTACCCTCGGCGTGCCTTCCGTCCGGACCGTTTCCGGCCTGTCGCGCCATAGCCATGAATCCCGCCGTCATCTTGTCAAAATGTCCCCTATCGGCTATTATATTCTTTCCTATAGTATTACTAGGTATTAATCGGTCCGTCATCGACAAGGAGCCCGCCATGATTCGCCAGCACACCATCGGCTCTCTCTCTTTGGCCTTCTCCCTGGCTCTTCTCATCGCTCTGCCGTCGGCCGCTTCGCCCGCCGACGAAGAAAAGCCCCTCCTCAAGGCTCACTTCGAGCTGGGCTATCTGGCCTCTCTTTCCCACCGCGTCCAGTTCGGCAAGGACGGGACCTACTTCTCGTATGTCCAGTCCGGCGGCCAGGACAACCTCTACGCCGTCCAGCGCCTGAGCCTCGACTTCCGGCTCTCCCCCCGCTCGACCCTGATCTTCCTCTACCAGCCCCTGGCCCTGGAGACGAAGGAGCTCTTGGACGCACCCCTGCGGGTCGACGGCTTGGACTTCCCCGTCGGCACCCCCATGCGCTTCTTCTACGGCTTCCCCTTCTACCGGGCCTCTTATCTCTATGATCTCTCAAAGAATCCCGCGACGGAGCTCGCCATCGGCCTGTCCCTTCAGATCCGCAACGCCACCATCGAATTCGAATCCTTGGACGGCTCGCTCTTCCGCTCCAACCGGAATATCGGCCCGGTCCCGATTCTCAAGCTCCGCTGGCGGCACACCACCGCGTCCGGCTTCTGGTACGGAGCCGAAGCGGACGGGTTCTACGCTCCGGTCAGCTACATCAACGGCAGCGAAAACGAGGTCATCGGGGCTATTCTCGACAGCAGCTTCCGCGCCGGGATCACCCTGAAGAACGGCGTGGAAGCCTTTCTCAACCTGCGCTACCTGGGCGGCGGCGCGGTCGGTACGGACAAGACCCCCGATCCGCCTTCCGTCGACGGCTACGTCCGCAACTGGCTCCACTTCCTGACCGTGACGGCAGGCTTGTCGCTGGGCCTCTTCTAACGGTCCGGCTCCCCCGACCCGGGTAAAAAAAAGCCCCGCCCTCATCTTCCCGCTCGGGAGAGGATGAGGACGGGGCTTAGCCGTCGTTTTCGCGCCGCGCGAGGCGCTCTTAGATTCCCTTGCTCATGGCCCCCAGGAAGTCCTGGTTGGTCTTGGCCTTGCCCAGCTTGTCGATGAGCAGCTCCATAGCCTCGACCTCGGACAGCTGCGACAGGATCTTGCGCAGGATCCAGGTCCGGCTGAGCTCCGTCTCCTCGATGAGCAGCTCTTCCTTGCGGGTGGCCGAGCGGTTGATGTCGATGGCCGGGAAGGTCCGCTTGTCGACCAGCCGCCGGTCGAGGTTGATCTCCATGTTGCCGGTGCCCTTGAACTCCTCGAAGATGACTTCGTCCATCCGGCTCCCGGTGTCGACCAGGGCCGTGGCGATGATGGTCAGGCTCCCCCCCTCCTCGATCTTGCGGGCCGAGCCGAAGAACTTCTTGGGCTTGTTCAGGGCGTTGGCGTCGATGCCGCCCGAGAGGACTTTGCCCGAGGGCGGGATGATGGCGTTGTGGGCCCGGGCCAGCCGGGTGATCGAATCGAGCAGGATGACCACGTCACGCTTGATCTCGACCAGCCGCTTGGCCTTCTCCAGGACGATGTTGGCGACCTGGGCGTTGCGGGCCGGCGGCTCGTCGAAGGTCGAGGCCACCACTTCGCCGGCCACACTCCTCTGGAAGTCGGTGACCTCCTCGGGTCGCTCGGCCACCAGCAGGACGATCAGGAAGATCTCGGGGTGGTTCTTCTCGATCGACTTGGCGATCGTCTTGAGCAGGGTCGTCTTGCCGGCCCGCGGCGGCGAGACGATCAGGCCGCGCTGGCCCTTGCCGATGGGGGTCAGCAGCTCCATGATCCGGGCGTTGAGGTTCTTGGGATTGCCGTCCTGCAGGATGATCTTCTCGTGCGGGTAGAGCGGCGTCAGCTGCTCGAAGTGGACGTTGCGCCGCTGCTCGATCAGGGTGTCCGGCAGCATGAAGTTGATGGCTTCGATCTTGATCAGGGCGAAATACTTCTCGCCGTTCTTGGGCGGTCGGACGATGCCGGAGATGGTGTCGCCCGTCCGCAGCTGGAACTTGCGGATCTGGGAAGGCGAGACATAGATGTCGTCCTGGCTGGGCAGGTAGCTGAACTCGGGCGCCCGCAGGAACCCGAAGCCGTCCTCCAGGCACTCCAGGACGCCCTCGGAGAAGAGCAGGCCCTGCTTCTTGGCCTGAGCCTCCAGGATCTTGAAGATCAGGTTGTGCTTGTTGGCCTTGTCGGTCTCGATGTCCGCCTCGCCCATCCCGACCTGGGCCGCGATCTTGAGGATCTCCTTGAGGTCCTTGCCCTCGAGCTCGATCAGGCCGAATTCGTGCGGGCCGTTGGGATCGCGCGTCGGCTCGTATTCTTCGTACTCCGGGCGCGGGTCGGGCGGCAGGTCTTTGGGCGGGTGGGGCTTGTTGGGTCCGCGCTGATAGCGGCCCCGTCCTTGGTTCGGCATGGGAATCCTCCTAGTGGATAACAGGCGGCTCGGGTCTGTCCTTGGCCTCGGCGGCCGCCCCGGCCGGGGTCTCGCCCGTCCGGGCTTCGTTCGTGGCCGCCTCGGGCCGGGCGGGACCCGGCGCAGGCGGCAAATCCCTGGTCAGGACGATCTTGAAGACGTCGTCCATGGTCTCGACCAGGTGGATCTTCATCGATTGCAGAATGGTCTTGGGCAGGTCCTTGAGGTCGGCCTTGTTGTCGCGCGGCAGGATGGCCTCGCGGATGCCTTCGCGGTGGGCGGCCAGGAGCTTCTCCTTGATTCCGCCCACGGGCAGGACCTTGCCCCGCAGGGTGATCTCGCCGCTCATGGCCACCTTTTTGCTGACCGGGATCTCGGTCAGCAGCGAGAGGATGGCGATGGCGATGGTGATGCCGGCCGAGGGCCCCTCTTTGGGGGTGGCGCCTTCGGGGACGTGGATGTGGACATCGAAGTCCTTGGTCACGTCCTTGGCCACGTTGAGCTCGAAGACCTTGGCCCGGACGTAGCTGAAGGCGGCCTGGGCCGACTCCTGCATGACCTCGCCCATCTGCCCGGTCAGGACGAAGGTCCCCTTGCCGTGGACCTTCATGGCCTCGAAGGTCAGCATCTCGCCGCCGAACTCCGTCCAAGCCATGCCGATGGCCACACCGACTTCGTCCTCCCGATCCAGCGCCGAGCGCCGGAACTTGGGCACGCCCAGGTAGGTCTCCAGGTTCTTCTTGCTGACCCGCTCGTGCCGGTCGCGGCCTTTCTGGACGACCCGCTTGACGACTTTGCGGCAGACCCGGGTGATCTCGCGCTCCAGGTTGCGCACGCCGGCCTCCCGGGTATAATCGTCGATCAGCTGGCCGAGGGCGGAGTCCGAGATCTCCAGGTTGGCCGGGGTCAGCCCGTGCGCCTTGAGCTGCTTCGGCCAGAGGAACTGGCGGGCGATCTGGATCTTCTCCTCCTCGGTGTAGCCGGGGATGCGGATGATCTCCATGCGGTCGATCAGCGGCCGCGGTACGGGCTCCAGGGAGTTGGCCGTGACCACGAACATGACCTGGCGACAGGTCGAAGTCCGTGTCGATGTAGTGGTCGAGGAAGGCGTTGTTCTGTTCCGGGTCCAGGACCTCCATCAGGGCCGAGGCCGGGTCGCCCCGGAAGTCCATGCTCATCTTGTCCACCTCGTCGAGGAGGAAGACCGGGTTGCGCGTCCCGCCCCGCTTGATCATCTGGATGATGCGGCCGGGGTAGGCGCCGATGTAGGTCCGGCGATGGCCCCGGATCTCGGCCTCGTCGCGAACGCCGCCGAGCGACAGCCGGACGAATTTGCGCCCCGTCGACCGGGCGATGGACTTGGCCAGCGAGCTCTTGCCCACGCCGGGCGGGCCCGACCAGGCCGAGGATGACCCCCTTGGGATCCTTGACCAGCTGGCGGATGGAGAGGTACTCCAGGATGCGCTCCTTGACCTTCTCCAGCCCGAAATGGTCCTCGTTCAGAATGCGCTCGGCCTCCGCCAGGTCGCGCTTCTCGCGCGACTTCTTGTTCCAGGGCAGGGCGATCAGCCAGTCCAGGTAGTTACGGCAGACGGTGGCCTCGGCCGACATGGGCGGCATGCTTTCCAGCCGCTCCAGCTCCTTGCGCGACTTCTCGGCCGCGTCCGGCGGCATCTTGGCGGCGGCCACCTTCTTGCGCAGCTCCTCCAGCTCGCCGGCCGACTCGTCCTTCTTGCCCCCCGGCACGGCTGCGGTGCCGCCCGGGGTGAAGGCGGACTTGCGCTTGCCGGCCAGACCGGCCCGGCCGTCCTTGCGGCTGGAGGCCTGCAGACGGTAGATCTCCGACTCCAGCAGGAAGCGCAGGCGACGCAGCCGCTCCAGGCTGTTGATCGTCTCGAGCAGGTTCTGCTTCTCGTCCAGGGGCAGGTAGAGGTGGGAGGAGATGATGTCGGCGATCCGGTCCGGGGTATGCTCGCGCAGGGCCGGGATGATGGCCTGGACGTTGGCGCTCTGGTTGAACTTGAGGTAGTCCTCGAACATCGGCAGCACCTGGCGCAGCTCCTCGGCCGCCTCCTTGCCGCCGTCGTCGTAGACCCGGACCTCTTTGACCAGCACCTGGTAGAAGGGATGCGTCCCCACGACCTCCAGGATGCGGGCCCGCTTCTTGCCTTCGACGATGACCTTGACCGTCTTGTCGTCCACCGGAGCCGTGCGGATGACTTTGGCCGTGACACCCAGGCAGTAGATGTCCTTGGGCGTGGGATTGTCCAGGGTGGGGTCCATCTGGGCGGCCAGGACGATCATGCGGTCGGTCTCGGCCGACTTTTCCAGGGCCAGGATGGACGAGGGCCGCCCCAACGGGAACGGTACCAGGGTGGCCGGGAAGACGACCAGGTCGCGTAGCGGGATAAGCGGCAGCGTCCGCAGGACTTCCAGGGTGTCGGGGTTGGATTCCATGTCATTCTCCGGCGGTCCGGTTCCGATCCGTGCCGCCCTCTTCGACCATCCGCTTGGTGATCTTGATCCGCCCGGGCTTGCGCGAGGAGGGCAGGTCGAACATCAGGTCGAGCATCAGGTCCTCGATGATCGTCCGCAGGCCGCGGGCGCCGAGCTTGCGCTCCAGGGACTTGCGGGCGATGGCCGCCAGGGCTTCCTCGCTGAACTCGAGCTCCACTCCCTCCATGGCGAACAGCTTCTGGTACTGGCGGACGATGGCGTTCTTGGGCCGGGTCAGGATGTCGACCATCTCGGCCGGGCCGAGGTCGTCGAAGACGGCCACGACCGGGATGCGGCCGACCAGCTCGGGAATCAGGCCGTACTTGATCAGGTCCTGCGGGATGAGCTCGGCCAGCAGGCCCGAAGCGTCGTCGGGCTTGACCTTGGCCTCGGCCTTGAACCCGACCATCGAGCGGCCCAGCCGCTGGGCGATGATCCGGTCCAGGCCGACGAAGGCGCCGCCGCAGACGAACAGGATGTCGGTCGTGTCGACCGGGATGAACTCCTGATAGGGGTGCTTGCGGCCGCCCTGGGGCGGGATGTTGGCGCTGGTGCCCTCGATGATCTTGAGCAGGGCCTGTTGCACCCCCTCCCCCGAGACGTCCCGGGTGATCGAGGGGCTGTCGCTCTTGCGGCTGATCTTGTCGATCTCGTCGATGTAGATGATGCCCTTCTGGGCCCGGGCGATGTCGCCCTTGGCCGCCTGGTACAGCTTGAGGATGACGTTCTCCACGTCCTCGCCGACATAGCCCGCCTCGGTCAGGGTCGTGGCGTCGGCGATGGCGAAGGGGACGGACAGGATGCGGGCCAGGACCTGGGCCATCAGGGTCTTGCCCGTCCCGGTCGGCCCGATCAGCAGGATGTTGCTCTTGGCGATCTCGACGTCCGAGGGGGTCCGGGCCTGCCCGATGCGCTTGTAGTGGTTGTAGACGGCGACGGCGATCTTCTTTTTGGCCTTGTCCTGGCCGACGATATACTCGTCCAGCGCGGCCTTGACCTCGGCGGGAGTGGGCGGCGACTCGGGCTCCGGCTCCTTCTCCGCCGGCCGGGGCTTGTCGGCCTCGACGATGGAGTGGGCCACATCGACACAGGCGTCGCAGATGAAGATGCCGCCCGGTCCGGCAATGAGCTTGCGGACCTGGGCCTGGCCGCGGCCGCAGAAGGCGCACTTGACCAGCCCGTCGGGGCGTCCGTTCTTGATCTCATCCATGGCCGATCCGTTCCCCTACTTCTTGGCCGCCGCCCGGGTGGTGTAGATCTGGTCGATGAGGCCGTACTCCCGGGCCTGGGCCGCGGTCATGATGTAATCGCGCTCGATGTCGGCCTGGATCTTGGTCTTGGGCTGCCGGGTGTGCTTGACCAGGATGTGGGTCAGGGCTTCCCGCATCCGCAGGATCTCCTTGGCCTGGATGGCGATGTCCGAGGCCTGGCCGTGCGTGCCGCCGAACGGCTGGTGCAGGAGGACCCGGGTGTTGGGCAGGGCGATCCGCTTGCCCGGCGTCCCGGCCGACAGCAGGACGGCGGCCATGCTGGCCGCCTGGCCCACGCCGATGGTGGCGATCTCGTTGCTCACGTACTGCATGGTGTCGTAGATGGCCATCCCGGCGGTGATGGACCCGCCCGGGGAGTTGATATAGAGCGAGATCTCCTTCTCCGGGTTCTCCGCCTCCAGGAACAGGAGCTGGGCGATGACCGTGTTGGCCAGGCCGTCGTCGATCTCCGTCCCGATGAAGATGATGTTGTCCCGCAGCAGGCGGGAATAGATGTCGTAGGCCCGCTCGGAGCGGCCGTCCTGTTCAACGACGAAGGGAATGAGGGTCATGGGGGGACCGGGGAGGGGCTCAGTCCATTATAGCCTGGCCGACCAGGAAGTCAACGGTCTTGCGGAGCACCAGGTTGGCCTTCAGCCCGTCGCGCCGCCCCTCCTGGGCGAAGCTCTCGAGCAGCCGGGCCGGCGGGACGCCGTTGGCCTTGGCCAGGTCGCGGATCTCCTGGTCGACCTCGTCCTCGCCGACGTCGATCTTCTCGGCTTCGGCGATCCGGCGCAGCAGGAGCTGGCGCTTGATGGCCTCGGCCGCCTGCTCCCGGGCCCGCGGCCGGAACTGTTCCACGATCTCGGGCGTGATGCTCTCGGCGGGGACGGATTGGAAGGTCTTCTTGAGGACCTCTTCGGCCTCCTCATCGACCGCCCCGGTCGGCAGCTCGATCGAGGTCTGCTCGACCAGCTGACGGAGGATGTCCTCGGAAGCGTCGCGCCGGGCCTGCGCTTCGCGCGACTTCCCGAGCTCGGAATGGATCTTGGCCCGCAGAGCCTCCAAACGTCTCGAACTCGCCCAGGGTCTTGGCGAACTCGTCGTTGAGCTCGGGCAGTCGCTCGGCCTTGATGGACTGGACCTTGAGGGCGTATTCGATCTCCTTGCCGGCCAGGGCCCGGACCGGGGCGTCCTCGGGGTAGGTCGTCCGGAAGACCTTGCTCTCCCCCGCGGCCATGCCCGCGGACGTTGTCGTCCACGGCCGGGTCGTTGCCGGGGCGCCCGACCAGGATGACGGCTCTTCTCCACGGGCCTCTTGCGGCGCGTCCGCAGGTCGCGTCCCCTGCAGCTCGATGACGACGTAGTCGCCGGCCGCGACGGCGCGGTCTTCGATCGGGTCGTACTCGGCCGACTTGCGCCGCAAGTCCTCGAGGGTCTTGTCCACGTCGGCCTCGGGCACATCGGCGCCGCGGCGGGCGGTCCGGACCTTGCGGTACGCGGGCAGCTCGAAGTCGGGCCAGACCTCGACCACGGCCTTGAAGCGCAGCGGCGTGCCCTCTTCCAGAGTCAGGTCCTCGATGACGGGCGATCCGACCGGGCGGATGGCCCGGCCGATCAGGATCTCCTCCAGGACTTTGGGCACCAGGTGATCGATCAGGGCGTGCCGGATCTCGTGCTGGTAGATCTGTTTGACCATGTCCTTGGGCGCTTTTCCGGCCCGGAAGCCCTTGAGCCGGGCTCCTTCCGCGTAGTGCTCCAGGACGTGCTCGTGCTCGTGGGCCACTTCCTCGGCGCTCAGCTCGGCCTCGATCTCCTTGCGGTTCGGGCCGAGGTCGGTCACGGTGCTCTGTCAGGCGCTCGGTCGGTTCGGTCATGGGAGTTCTATCCTTGTCCGGGAATCGACCATGGGCAGAGCGGGAATCGAACCCGCATTCCCTTTCAGGAACTAGGTCCTAAGCCTAGCGCGTCTGCCGTTCCGCCACCTGCCCATATGCAACATTCCTCCTTCGGTTCGAGGGGTCCAGGAGACGCGTTCGAAGGGAACGGGAGAGCTGAAGGAAGTATTTTAGCCCGACGCCGTCTCGGTCCCTCTGTCAATCCAACCCGAAAACGGGGAAAAACAGCCCCGAGCTTCCGCGCCGCGCCGGGATGCGCACCCGGGAAGAGCCGTCCCCTCCCGAAAGGAAGGGGACGGCCTTGAAGTCGGAGAAGGCTTACTTGATGTAGCCGCGCAGCTTGGCCGCCAGGTTGGCGTCGATCGCTCTGCAGCTTCTTGGCCACGTCCTGGGCGCTGTATTTATCGCGCAGGTTCAGGTAGATGATGCCCAGGTTGAACAAGGCCGTGCCGTCTTCGGGCTTGAGGTCGACGGCCTTCTTCATCGGGTCCATGGCCAGGGCGAACTGCTTGGTCTGCATATGGCACATGCCGATGTACAGGTAGCCGTAGAAGTTGTCGGAGACGATCTCGACGTTCTTCTGGAAAGCCTTGGCCGCCTCGGCGTAGTTCTTCTGCATGTAATAGCAGTAGCCGATCTGGAACCAGGCCATGTCATAGGCCGGCTTGACCTCGATGGCCTTGCGGAAGGCGGCGATGGCCTCGGGGTAGTTCTGCATCTTCTGGTACATGAAGCCGAGGTTGTAGTAGGACTGCTCGTCCTTGGGGTTGAGCTCGATCAGCTTCTTGGCGGCGGCCACGGCCTTGGCCGGGTTGTTGGCCTTGTCGTACATCGACAGGATGCGCTGGTAATAGCCGACGGCGTCCTTGGCGCTCATGGTCGCCAGCTTGGCGTATCCGGCCTCGGCCAGCTCCAGCTTACCTACCGCGCTCGTAGGCTTGGGCCTGGCGGTATGCCAGGTTCTGGTCCTCGGGCTGGGCCTTGAGGGCCTCACCGAAGGCGGCCGCGGCCTTGTCGAACTCGTTCGTCTCGATCCGGCAGTCGCCCAGGCTCTTGTAGATCGTCCAGGCGTTGGCCGGCCCGGCCGCCAGGTACTTCTCATAGGCATCGGCCGCCTTGGCCCACTCCCGCGCGTCCTGGTAGGCGTTGCCCAGGAACATCCAGGCTTCCTCTGCGCGAGGGGTCGAGAGCCAGGGCTTTCTCCAGGTTCGGCGCGGCTTCCAGAGGCTTCTGCATCCGGACCAGGACTGTCCCCCAGGCCGATGTAGGCGCCCACGTTCTGCGGGTCGATCTCGATGACCTTACGGAAGGCGGTCACGGCGTTGGCGTAGTCGCGCTGCTTGTTGTAGACCGTGGAGAGCAGGGACCAGGCTTCCAGGTTGGACGGGCTGGGCCTTGGTCACTCTTCTCCAGGCTGCGCTGGGCGTTGAGGCTCTCGTCGGACCAGTTGTAGAGGCGGCCGGCCAGCCAGGCGCCCTCGAAAGAGGCCAGGTAGTCTTCCGGCCGTCCAGGACTTTAAAGGCCTGGAGGGCGGCCGTCCGGTTCAGGGAATCGAAGGCCGCCGCCGGGACCACGAAGCGGAGTCGGCGATCCAGCACCGTGAGCAGGCCGATGAGCTTGCCGTCCTCGCCGAAGACCGGGCCCCCGGCAAAGGCATCCGGCACGGCGACACTGGCCTCCCCGACCATGAGCCCGGAGCCTAAATCGCGCATCTCACGGATCTCGCCCGAGGAGACGACGATTTCGCCGGACTCGTTACCGCCCAGGGCCAGAACTTCTTGCCTTTGGCCAGAGCCTCGGGCGCGGGGACGAGCGGAGTCGTCCGGCCCTTGATGCGCACCAGGGCCAGGTCGAGCGCCTTGTTGACGGCGAGGATGCCCTCGACGTCGACTTCCTTCTTCTTGTTGTTGAAGCCCACGACGGAGGCCGCTCCGCTGACCAGGTGATAGTTGGTCACGGCCAGGTCCTTGGCCAGGGAGATGGCCGATCCGCGCGCGATCTCCTTCTCGTCCTTGTCGTAAACGACAAGGGCCAGGACGCCGGGACCCGACTCTTCCAGCCGCTTGACGGCGGGATCCTCCTGTCCGGCGGCGGGCAGGGCCGATAGCGGCGCCGAGACACAGCACCGTGCACAGAACGATAACCAGGGGTTTATGCTTCATGATGCCTCCTGAAAGGCCGCATCGCGGCCCGGATGAAAACGTATTTTGACACGCGGCCGCGGCTCTGTCAATCGCCGGATTGACTTCGCCTGAACCATCGGGTAGTTTGGGACCGATGCGAAGCCCACGTACCGCGATCCTGGCGCTCTATGCCCTCCTTCTTGCCGCCGGGCTGGCGCTTCTCTTCACCGGGCCAGCCGGCTTTCGCGACTTCCAGGTCAATCTCCAGGCCGGCGACCGGCTCCTGCACGGCGAGACGCTGTACCGGACGTCGGACGAGCACTATCAGTTCAAATACGCCCCCTTCGCCGCCGTCGTCTATGTCCCGCTGGCCCTGCTGCCTCCGGCCGCCGCCGAGGGCGTTTGGCTGGCCCTCGTCCTGGCCGCATCGTTCTTCGCCTTCGCGGCATCCGCCCGTTTGGCCGGGCTCGGCCCCGCCGGGCGCCTCTGGCCGGCCGCCCTGCCCGCCCTCATCCTGGCCAAGTACTTCCTGCGCGAGCTCGAGCTGGGCCAGATCAACGCCATCATCGCCGCCGTCTTCCTGGGCATGGCCGCTCTCCTGACCGGCGCCGGCGGGCCGCGCACGGGACGACGGGAGGCGGCCGCCGGGATCCTGGCCGGGCTCGGCGCCGCACTCAAGCCCTACGGCATCATCATGCTCCCCTATCTGCTTCTTAAGCGCCGTTGGAGGGCTTTGGCCGGGGCCTTGTCCTGCCTGGGCTTCTCGCTGCTCCTCCCGGCCGTGTTCTACGGCTGGAAAGGCAGCTGGGCGGTCCACGCCGAATGGGTTAAAACCCTGTCCCAGTCGACGCCGCCTCTTCTCGTGTCCCAGGACAACGTCTCTCTTCTGGCTTTCTTCTCCAAGTGGCTCGGCCCGTCCGGCCTGGCCACCGGTCTTTACGCCGGCTCGGTAGCGCTGCTGGCCGCGGCCATGATCTTTGTCCTGGTCCGCGGCCGGGGCTTGTCCAGACCCGAGCCGCTCGAAGTCGGGCTTCTCCTTCTCTTCATCCCCCTGATCTCGCCCCTGGGCTGGGAATACACCTACCTCTCCGCCATCCTTGCCGTCTCCGTCCTCCTGGCCGGCTGGGGCCGGTTGCCGCGGCCTTTCCGTATCGCCTTGGCGGCCGACGGAGTCCTCATCGCCCTCTCCCTCTACGATCTTGATGCGCCCGGCGCTCTTCCATTTCTACCTGCGCCGCTCGCTGCCGACACCCGCCTTTCTCCTGATTGCCGCCGGGCTTATGGAGCTCCGGCGCCGGCGGGCCGCATGAGGCCATGACCGCGCCCCGAACCAGGACTGCGATCCTCTATCTCGTCGTCCTGGTTTTCTCCGCGGCCTGGCTCGGCGCGATCGCCGCCGCTCCCCTTCTGCTGGCCCGCGGCTCCAGGGCGGCGTCTCTCGTTTATGCCGTCTTTTCGCCTCTCTGCCATCAGGATACCGACCGTTGTTTCCGGCTGGCCGACTTCCCCCTGGCGGTCTGCGCCCGCTGCACGGGCGTCTATCTCGGGTTCTTTCTCGGGCTTCTGATTTGGCCGTTCGCGGGACGCCCCGCCCGTCCGAGGCTCCCCTCCGCGCGAGCCTTCGTCGCGGCCACGCTTCCGATCGCCCTCGACGGGGCCGGCAACGCCCTCGGACTGTGGGCTTCTCCGCCCGGCCTCCGCTTCGCCGTCGGCGCCGTCTGGGGCATCCTCCTCCCGTTCTACGGCATGGCCGGGCTGGCCGCCCTGTTTGCGCCGGGCCGGGAAAAAAAATAGAATAAACCCGCTCGATACCCCGGGCTGAAGCCCGGGGTATTAATAGGGTTCATACGGAACGGCGCCTTAACCCCGATTTGAAAATCGGGATTTTGCGCCGCGAACGTATTAAGCACGTGGAGAAAGGCATGAACGACCGCAAGCCAAGCCCCCTCGGGCCGGCCCTGATCGCCGGCGCGGCCGGCGGCATCCTGTCCGGCGTCCCCTTCGTCAATTGTCTCTGCTGCCTGTGGCTGATCGGCACGGGCATCCTGGCCGTCTACCTGGCAGCCAAGCAGGCCCCGACGCTTCCCGGCCCGGCCGAGGGCGCTCAGATCGGCGCCCTGGCCGGCGTCTTCGCCGCTGCGGCCGTCTCCTTGTTGAGCCTGCCGCTGGCCTCGCTCAACGCCGCCTTCTTCCGCCGCTTCCTGGAGCGTATGGCGGAGTACGTCGACCGTATGCCCGACGGCTGGGAACAATGGTTCACCCGAGGCGAAGGCCCTTTCTCCGTCTTCTGGTTTCTCATGGGCTTCGTCATCAACGCCGCCGTGTTCGCCGCCCTGGCCGCGCTGGGCGGCATCATCGGCGCCTCCTTGTTCGGACGCCGCGCGGCCGCTTCTCCCACGCCGCCCGCGGCTCCGTCCGCCGGGAGCCCGTCATGAGGCTTTTCAAGACCCACATCATCGTCAACCCCGAATCGGCCAAGGGCCAGACCCGCCGCCGCTGGACGCAGATGAAGGACGGCATCCGCCGCTACATCCGCGAGTTCAAGGTCGAGTTCACCGAAAAGCCGATGCAGGCCATCGAGATGGCCCGCACGGCCTTGCGCGACGGCTCGGACCTGGTCATCGGCGTCGGCGGCGACGGGACGATGAACGAGATCGCCAACGGCTTCTACGAGAACGCCCGGCTGATCAATCCCGAAGCGACCCTGGGCATCGTGCCTTCGGGAAGCGGCTGCGACCTGACCAAGTCGCTGCGGATCCCGCCCCGATTTCGCGATGCCATGCAGGTCATCACCGAGGCGCCGACCCAGGCCATCGACGTGGGCCGGGTCTCTTTCCTGCGACGGCGCGGGCGAACGGGCCGAGCGGATCTTCCTCAACGTGGCCGACTTCGGCGTCGGCGGCGAGGTCGTCCACAAGGTCAACACCCGGCGCCTGGAGCGGCGCGCTTCCTCCTATGTCCGCTGCCTGGTCGAGACCATGGCCCACTACCGGGCCAAGCGGGTCCGCATCCGGGTCGACGGAGTGGAGCTGCCGCGCGGGGAATACCTGATCGGCGCCGTGGCCAACGGCCGGATCTTCGGCAAGGGCATGAAGATCGCCCCCGACGCGCGGCTCGACGACGGACTCTTCGACACCGTCCTGGTCAAGAGCATGCGCTTCGTCGAGTTCTGCCTGCAGGGCTGGAAGCTGATGAACGGCAGCCACATCGGGTACCGCAAAGTCGAGGTCGTGCGCGGCGCCCGGGTCGAAGCGGACCCCGAAGACGGCGAGCCGGTTCTGCTGGAGTTCGACGGCGAACAGCTCGGCACCCTGCCGGCGGCCTTCTCCATCCAGCCGCGCAGCCTGCCCATCAAGGGGTATCTTTAAGATTTTATACGGCGGGCCAGGCGCGGATCGTTGGTCACGATCGTGCGCCCGTCCGCGTCGACCACGGTGAACAGTCCGCGACCGCGATCTCCCCCCCGCTCTCCGGAAAGACGCCTGGACGGCCTCGATGTAGGCCCGGGTCTCCTTATACGGCGGGATGCCGTCATACTTCGCCACCGCGGACTGCCCGGCATTGTACGCGGCCAGCATGAGCTCCGTCCGACCGTCGTAGAGGCGGTCGAGATCCTTGAGATAGCGGACGCCGCCCTCGATGTTCTGGCCCGGTTCGAAGACATCCGCCGACACCGTAGTGCGCGGCCGTGGACGGCATCAGCTGCATCAGGCCCCGGGCTCCCGCCGTCGAGATGGCCCAGCGATTGTAGGCCGACTCGGCCTGGATGATGGCATGGATGAGTCCGGCGTCGAGACCGTGGCGAAGGGCGGAAGCCCGGACGAGGGGATCGTACTTGGTCTTGAGATAGGCGGGAAACCCCTGGCCGGCGGAAGCCCAGGCCGGCCAGAGCAGCGCCCCGAGGAGAAGAGCGGAGGCAAGGCGCACCTTATTCATCGGTCCCATGATGCCGGAACCCTCCGCTCCCGTCAATCGCCTCGGGGGGTGAGACCGAGGGAGGGCTTTCCTCACCCCTTGGCAGCCGCCGCGACGGCGCGGGCCACCGCGTCGGGACCCGCCGCGAGAGCCTTGTCGAGCTCGCCCGCCTGGGCCCCGCCCGCCTGGGCGAAGTCGGGGCGCCCCCCCCCGCCGCCGCCGATGATCGGCGCCAAAGCCTTGATCAGGCCGGCGGCCGAGACCCGGGGGCTCATGTCCTTGCTGACGGAGGCGACCAGGTAGGCCTTGCCTTCACGGACGCCGCCGAGGAGGACGACACCCGAGCCGAGCTTCTGCTTGAGCTGGTCGGCCATGGTTCGGGCCTCATCGGGGTTCAGGTCCTCCATGCGGCGGACCAGGACCTTCACTCCGGCGACCTCCCGGATCTCTTCGGCCGGACGCTCGGCGGAACCGCTCAGGAGCTTCTGCCGCAGGGCTTTGATCTCGTGCTCCTTCTCCTTGACCTGGTCGCGCAGCCGCTCCAGGCTGGGCCAGGAGATCCTTACGGGGGACGTTGAGCAGGCGGGCGGACTCCGCCGCCTGGCGCTCCGCCTCCTGAACGTGGCGCAGCGCCTCTTCGCCGGTCGACCGCCTCGATGCGGCGCATGCCGGCCGCGATGCTCGCCTCGGACAGGATCTTGAACAGGCCGATCTGCCCGGTGGCCGCGGCGTGGGCGCCGCCGCACAGCTCGCGGCTGAACTCGCCGACCGTGATCATGCGCACCGTCTCGCCGTACTTCTCCTCGAAGATGGCCATGGCGCCCGAGCGTAGTCCCTCTTCGAGCGACATCTCCCGCACTTCGACCGACTCGTCGTCCCGGATCCTCTCGTTGACCAGGGCTTCGACGCGGTCGATCTCTTCCGGGGACAGGGGCTGGAAGTGGGTGAAGTCGAAGCGCAGCCGGACCGGGGAGACCAGCGAGCCGGCCTGCTTGACGTGCTCGCCCAGGACCTGGCGCAGGGCGGCATGCAGCAGGTGGGTCGCGGTATGGTTGGCCCGGGTGGCGCGTCGCGCCGGGGCGTCGATGGCCGCATCCACCCGGTCCCCCTCGCCGACCGTGCCGGCCACGATCCGGACGCGGTGGCTGCGCACGTCCGGCACAGGGTAGTAAGCCGTCTCGACCACGGCCGAAAAGCGGCTGTTCTTGATCCGGCCCGCATCGCCGACCTGGCCGCCGGCCTCGGCGTAGAACGGGGTGCGGTCCAGGATCATCTCCCCGCCCTCCCCTTCCTTCAGGGAGCCGGTCCGGGCTCCCTCCTTGAACAGGGCCAGCACGACGGCGTCGGTGACCGCCCCGGCCTCGTAGCCGGCGAAGGATGTCGGCAGCCCCTTAAGGCTGTCGTAGGCCCGGCGCTCCTTGAGCTGGGCATCGCCCTTCCAGGCTTGTCGGGCCCGCGACTTCTGAGCCTCGAGCTCGGCCGCGAAGCCCGGTTCGTCAACGCCGAGGCGCTCGTCCTCGGCCATCTCCCGGGTCAGGTCGAGCGGGAAGCCGTAGGTGTCGTAGAGCTTGAAGGCGGCGGAGCCGGACAGGGCCGCGGCCCCGGCGGCGCGGGCCTCGGCCGCAAAGCCCTGGAAGACGCGCAGCCCCGAAGCCAGGGTCTGGGCGAAGCGCTCCTCCTCCGCCCGGCAGACGCGGACGATGAGCGGGCAGGGCGGCCAGCAGCTCGGGGTAGGCCCCCTTCATGATCTCGGCCACCGTGCCCATCAGACCGTGGACGAAAGGCTTGTCCAGGCCCAGCTTGGCGCCGTGGCGGAAGGCCCGCCGGATGAGGCGCCGCAGGACGTAGCCGCGGCCGTCGTTGGCGGGCATGATGCCGTCGCTGATGAGGAAGGCGGCGGAACGGGCGTGGTCGGCCACGACCCGGAAGGCGACATCCTCCTCGCCGCCGGCCGGGTAGTCCCGTCCGCTCAGGCCGGCGATCTCCGCGATGAGCGGGGTGAAGAGGTCGGTATCCCAGTTGCTCGTTTTGCCCTGCAGGACGGCGGCCATGCGCTCCAGGCCCATGCCGGTGTCGATGGAGGGCTTGGGCAGCGGCGTCATGGCTCCCGACCCGTCCCGCTCGTACTGCATGAAGACCAGGTTCCAGAGCTCGATGAAGCGATCGCTGCCCGACTCGATCAAGGCCCGCGGCTCGCCCGCCTCGAGGGCCGGGTTGAGGTCGAAGTGCAGCTCCGAGCAGGGGCCGCAGGGCCCGGTGTCGCCCATGGCCCAGAAGTTATCCTTCTCGCCGAAGCGGAAGATCCTCTCCGCCGGGAAGCCGATCACCTTGCGCCACAGGTCATAGGCCTCGTCGTCGTCCTTGTAGACCGTGGCATAGAGCCTGTCCGCGGGCAGACGGAAGACCTCGGCCGTAAGCTCCCAGGCGAATTGGACGGCCTCGCGCTTGAAGTAGTCGCCGAAGGAGAAGTTGCCCAGCATCTCGAAGAAGGTATGGTGCTTGCCGGTCCGGCCGACCTGCTCCAGGTCGTTGTGCTTGCCGCTGACCCGCATGCACTTCTGGACCGTGGCCGCCCGGTTGTAGCCCCGGGTTTCCAGGCCGAGAAAGACGGATTTGAATTGGTTCATGCCGGCGTTGGTGAAGAGCAGCGTCGGGTCGTCCTTGGGCAGGAGGGAGGCCGAGGCCACGATCTTATGGCCGCGGCCGGCGAAGTAGTCGAGAAAGGTCTCGCGGATGCGCTGGGCATTCATGGGGTCATTCCTTGGCCTTGGGCAGGTGCTTTTCCATCTCCTCCATGGCGATGTCCTGGGTCGACTGGATGCCCTGGACGCGCAGCCGGAAGTTGTCGGGGCTGGTCGAATAGCGCAGGCCCTGCTCGAAGGAGATGAAGCCCTTGTCGTAGAGGATGTAGACGGACTGGTCGAAGGTCTGCATGCCGTACTGGGAGACGCCGGCGGCGATGGCGTCGCGAATCAGGAAGGTCTTCTCCCGCTCCTGGATGCACTCCCGGACATAGGGGGTGGCCAGCATGACCTCCACGGCCGGCACCCGGCCGCGGCCGTCCTTGCGCGGGATGAGCCGCTGCGAGACGACGGCCTGCAGGATGGAGGCGAGCTGGAGCCGGATCTGCCGCTGCTGGTGGGGCGGGAAGACCGAGACGATGCGGTTGATCGTCTCGGGCGCGTCCACGGTGTGCAGGGTGCTCAGGACGAGGTGACCGGTCTCGGCCGCCAGGATGGCGGTCTCGATCGTCTCCAGGTCGCGCATCTCGCCGACCAGGATGATGTCGGGGTCCTCGCGCAGGGCCCCCCGCAGGCCGCGGGCGAAGCTTCGGACATCCCAGCCGACTTCGCGTTGACAGATGACGCTCTTGTTGTCGCGATGCAGGTACTCGATCGGGTCCTCGATGGTGATGATGTGCTCGCGCCGGCTTTTGTTGATGAAGTCGATGATCGAGGCCAGGGTCGTGGTCTTGCCGCTTCCGGTCGAGCCCGTGACCAGGACCAGGCCGCGCTCGGCGGCGGCGATCTTCTCGATGACCGGGGGCAGAAGCAGCTCGGCGAAGCTCTTGACCTCGAAGGGGATGATCCGCAGGGCCACGGCCAGGGTGCCGCGCTGGCGGAAGATGCTGCCGCGGAAGCGCCCGAATCCCGGCAGGCTGTAGGCCAGGTCCAGGTCGAAGTCCTCCTCCAGGCGCTTGGCCTGGGCCACGTTCATGACCTGATGGGCGATCTCCTCGGTGTCCTTGGGGCCCAGCTTGGGCAGCTGGGTCAACGGCACCAGGATGCCGTGCACCCGGAACTGGGGGTGGTTGCCGACCTTGATGTGGACGTCGGAGGCGTCCATCTCGATGGCGATCTTCAACAGGTCGTTGATATGCATGGGGCTCTCCCGGCCGGCCTCATCTTACCCGGCCGCCGCGGTCGGGTCAACCCGGCTCAGCTCGTCTCGCCGCAGTAGGGACAGTGGCGGGAGCGGAAGGGAAGCGGCCGGCGGCAGTTCCAGCATAGGTCGCCCGTCGACCGCTCGCGGGCCCGGATGCGCCCCAGGATGTCGTCGAGCTCGGACTTCTGGTGCTTCTCGCCCCGGATCTCAGCCAGGGCCCGCAGCAGCTCGCCCGGCCGCTGGAACCGGTCCTCGGTCTTGGCCGCCAGGCAGCGCATGATGATGGCGTCCAGCTCGCGCGGCACCCGCATGTTCTTGATCCGGGGGGGCGTGATCTTGCCCTCCTGGGCCTTTTCCAGAATCTTGAACGGGTCGGGGTCGTAGATGGGCGGCCTCCCGATCAGCATCTCATAGAGGATGCAGCCCAGCGAGTAGATGTCGGCGGCGAACCCGGCCTTGCCCAGGAACTGCTCGGGAGCCATGTACGGCGGCGAACCGATCCGGGTCGTGGCATAGGGGACGTTCTGCAGCCAGGCCGACGTCCCGAAGTCGGTGATCTTGACCTGGCCCTCCTCGGAAACCATGATGTTCGAGGGCCGCAGGTCGCGGTGGATGATCTTGTTCTTGTGGGCGTGCTCCACCCCCGCCGCCACCTGCCGGATGGTGTCGACGGCGGCCGGAACCTCCAGCGTCTTCTCCTTCTGCAGGATCTTCTCCAGGGTTCGGCCCTTGACGTACTCCATGACGAAGAAAAAGATCTTGTCCACCTTCTCCGCGGCCAGCAGGCGGACGATGTTGGGGTGGTCCAGGGCCGCCTGCAGGCGCGGCTCCTTGAGCAGCTTGTAGAGCTCGAGCGACTGCTTGTGGGGGACCTTGATGGCCACCTTGATGTCCAGCCAGACGTCCTTAGCCAGGTAGACCGAGCCGAATCCCCCGCTGCCCAGGGACCGGATAATCTCATACTTTCCGACCTTCTGGCCTTGGAGAAACATCTTAGAACGAGCTCCTGGCGTGGATCAGGATGGCGATGGCGCTCAAGGCCGCCGTTTCCGCCCGCAGGATGTTGGAGCCCAGGCTTACAGGCTCGTAGCCCGCGGCCGCCGCCGCCTCAACCTCGCCCTCGGTGAACCCGCCCTCCGGCCCGATCAGCATCAGCCAGGCGTCGGCCTGGCCCGCTCCGTCCGCAGCGGGCACGGCCGCGAGAACGTCCCTGAGGGGCCGGCCGCCGTGCTCGGTCAGGATGAGCTTGCGTCCCGGCCTGGCCGCAGTCAGGAAACCGGGCATGTCCGCGGGCGGCTCAAAGGCCGGCAAACGGCCGCTCTTGCACTGTTTGGCCGCGGCCAGGGCCACCTGGCGCCAGCGCTCGAGCTTGCGCTCCCCTCCGTCGTCCAGGCGCACGACCGAGCGCTCGGCCAGCACGGGAAGAATGGCCGCCACCCCCCACTCGACCGCGCCGGCAATCACCTCATCCATGGCCTTGTTCTTGAGCAGGGCCTGGACGAGGGAGACCGTCGGCCCGCCGGTCCCGGGCGGGATGCGAAGCCCCAGCCGCAGCCGGGTCCGCTCGGTCCCCACGGACTCCACCCAGGCCTTGACCTTGCCGCCTTCCTCGTCGAAGAGCCAGACCTCGTCGCCCGGACGCAGGCGCGCCACGCGGCCGAGGTGGTGGTGTTCGGGCCCCTCGAGGACGCAGTCCGGCCCGGCGGCGCGGGATTTTTCGAGGAAGAACAGGTTCGCCGTCACCGCCCATCCTTGGCCGCGGCCGGCCGGCTTTTCCGGACCGTCTCGCGATCGAGCGTGTCCAGGGATTCGCCCCGCAAGGAAGCCAGCTGCCTCAGCAGGGCCTTTTCATCGCGGCTCAGCTCGGACGGGGTTTGGACATGAACGCGGACATACAGGTCGCCCGTCCGCCGACTGTCCAGTCCGCGTACTCCCTGGCCTTTGATCCGAAAGACCTCGCCCGGCTGGGTTCCGGCCGGGATCTTGAGCTTCTCGACGCCGCCCGCAAGCAGCGGAATCTCCAGCGTCAGGCCGAGCGCGGCCTGAGCGAACGAGAGGCTCACGTCGCTGGTCAGGTGACTGTCCTGGCGCTCGAAGAACTCGTGCGGCTTCACCTTGATCCCGACATAGAGGTCGCCGCGGGCCGCGCCGCGCTCGCCGGCCTCGCCTTCGCCGGAGAGCCGCAGCCGGGTGCCGCCGTCGATACCGGCCGGGACCCGGACCCGGAGCTCCTTCCTGCCTCTCTTCAGCCCGCTGCCCCGGCATTCCTCGCAAGGCGAGGCGATGATTTCGCCGGTGCCTCGGCATTGGGAGCAGGGCCGGGCCACGGCGAAGAAGCCCTGCTGGTGGCGGACCTGACCGCGGCCGCCGCAGGTCGGGCAGGAGCTCTTCCGCGTGCCCGGCTTCAGGCCCGCGCCCTGACAGGCCGGACAGGGCTCGGCCCGGTTGAGCACCATTTCCTTTTCGGTTCCGGCGGCCGCCTCCTCCAGAGAGATCTCAAGCTCCAGGGCCAGATCCTGCCCGCGGGCCGGGCCCCGGCTGCGGCGGCCGCCGCCGAAGATGTCCCCCAGCCCGAAGCTGAACCCGAAGAAGTTGCCCAGGATGTCCTCAAAGTCCTCGAAGACCGAGGAGTTGAATCCCTGGAACGACTCGCCGCGCAGGCCGTCGTGCCCGAAGCGGTCGTACGTCGCCCGCTTCTCCGCGTCACAGAGGACGCTGTAGGCCTCGGCCGCCTCCTTGAACCGCTCCTCGGCCGCCTTGTCGCCCGGGTTGCGGTCCGGGTGGTCCCGCAGCGCGGCCTGGCGATAGGACTTCTTGATGGCGTCCGAGTCGACGTCCCGAGGGACGCCTAAAACCTCATAATAGTCACGTTTGGCCATTCGTCTTGTCTCGGGCCTCGGCCCGCTCCATGATCGTGTCGCGCTGCCCCCGGGACAGCCCGGAGGACGGCTGCACGACCATCTTCTGCTCGCGCCCCGAGGCCGTGTCGCGGGCCGAGACCCGGACCATCCCGTTGGCGTCGATCTCAAAGGTCACATCGATCCGCGGAACGCCCGCGCTGGAGGGGGCGATCCCGACCAGGTCGAACATTCCCAGCGATGTGTTCTCGGCGGCCCGGATACTCTCGCCCTGCAGGACGTGGATGCGGACCCGCCGCTGGCCGTCCTCAACCGTGGTGAAGGCTTTGGTCCGGCGGACCGGCAAGGTCGCGTTCTTCTCGATGATCCGCTCATAGCCCTCCCGCTCGGTCTCGATGCCCAGCGACATCGAGGTCACGTCCAGCAGCAGGACGATCTCGCTCATCGCCCCGGACAGGATGCCGGCCTGGATGGCCGCGCCCAGGGCCACGCCTTCGTCGGGATTCAGCTGATCGTCGGGCGCGCGGCCGAAGAACTCCGCCACCCGGCGCCGGATGAGCGGCATCCGGGTCTGCCCACCGACCAGGATGACGACTTCGATCGACTCGGGCCGCAGGCCGCACTCCCCCATCGCCTTCTGGATGAGCGGGAAGGCCTTCTCGACCAGGTCCCTGGTCAGCTCCTCGAGCAGGGGCCGGGTCATGGTCTTGCGCAGGTGGCGCGATCCGGCCGGCGCGGAGGCGATGAACGGCAGGTTGATCTCGGATTCGTGGGTGAAGGACAGCTCGCGCTTGGCCTTCTCGGCCGCTTCCTTGATCCGCTGCAGGGCGTACTTGTCGCGCGACAGATCCTCCCTCGTCTCCCGCCGGTACTCGTTCAGGAGCCAATCGACCAGCCGCTGGTCGAAATCCTCTCCGCCGAGGAACGAGTCGCCGGCGGTGGCCAGAACATGGAAGACGCCGTCACTGATCTCCAGCAGGGTGATGTCGAACGTCCCCCCGCCCATGTCGAAGACGGCCACCTTGCCCGACCGCTTGCGATGCAGCCCATAGGCCAGGCTGGCCGCGGTCGGCTCGTTGATGATCCGCAGGACGTCCAGCCCGGCGATGACCGCGGCATCCCGGGTCGCCTGGCGCTGGTTGTCGTCGAAGTGGGCCGGAACGGTGATGACCGCGTCGCGGACGGGCTGCCCGAAGTAGGCTTCGGCGCTCTTCTTGAGATAGCCCAGGACCATGGCCGAGACTTCCTGCGGCGTGATGGTGCGGCCGCCCGCCTCGATTTGAACGTCTCCGTTGGCCGCCTCGACCAGGCCGTACGGCAGACGGCGGCGCGCGTCCTGGACGCGGGGCGAAAGGAACTTCTGGCCGATCAGCCTCTTGATGGCATAGAGGGTCCGTTCCGGGTTGGTCAGGGCCTGTCGCAGCGCCAGGTTGCCGACCAGCGTCTCGCCCGAGGACGTCAGGCAGACCATGGACGGGGTCGTCGTCGCACCCTCCAGGTTGGGGATGACCTTGGCCGCGCCGTCGACCATGGCGGCCAGACAGGAGTACGTCGTTCCCAGGTCGATGCCGATGACGGGGCCCATGTCAATCCTTCTCCGGCACCAGGACTTTGACCAGGGCCGGACGCAGAAGGCGGTCGTTCAGCCGGTAGCCGCGCTGAAGCTCTTCCGCCACCCTCGGCTCCTCGACCTCGGCCGAGGCCTCGGTGACGATGGCCTGCTGGATGGACGGGTCGAAGACCGTGTCCGCGGCCTCGATCGGGGTCACGCCGCGGCGGCGCAGCAGGTCGGTCAGCTGTTTGTGGATCAGGCCGACGCCTTCCTGGAAGCCGGCCGGGTCCGAGCCGGGCGCCGACTGGAGGGCGCGCTCGAAGTTGTCCAGGACCGAGAGCAGCTCCTTCAACAGATCGGCCAGGGCGAACTGGAAGAACTCCGCCTTCTCCCGCTCCATCCTCTTGCGCAAATTGTCCATCTCGGCGACGGCGCGCAGGTAGCGGTCGCGGAGCTCCTCATTCTCCCGCCGGGTGTCGAGCAGCTCCCGCTCCGCCGAGGGCTCCTTGTCCCTGCCCCTTCTGCGCTTGTGTTCCGGCTCGGGCTCAGGCTCGGCCCGCTCCCCTGCGGCGACGGAGGCCTCCCGGCCCCCGGTCCGGGACGGTTCCGGCGCCTGCTCCGGCGGGATCACGATCTCAACCGCCGGAACCGAGGCCCCGCTTCCGGTCTTGGGCTCGTCGATGTCATGGCTCATGGTTTACGCTTCCTCATGGATTTTTTCGGCTGATGGTCCGGCTGAGCTTGGTGGCCACCTGATCGACCAGAGGGATGATCTTCTGGTACGGCAGCCGCTTGGGGCCGATGATCCCGAGCGAGCCCAGGACGTGGTGGTCGTCCCCGTAGTGCGACAGGATCAGCGAACAGTCCGCGATCTCGGGGACGTTGGCCTCCGACCCGATCAGGACCTTGACCCGGTCCAAGGCAATGAAGTCGGACAGCAGGCGAGCCAGGCTGGCCTTCTCCTCGAAGTTTTGGAGCAGGGCCTTGAGCCCGGCCATGTCGGACTCGCCGAACTTGTCGACCAGCCGGGCCGCGCCCTGGACGTAGATCGGCGGCTGGCTGTCCTCCTGGTCCAGGGAGGACTTGAGCAGGGACATCAGGCGGCCGTAGGCCTGGTCGAACTGCGACTTGGCCCGGGGCAGCTCGCGCAGCAGGACGTCGCGGACCGCGGCCAGGCTCTTGCCGGCGAAGTTCTGGTTGATGTACTGCGAGGCCCGGTCGAGCTCGGGCTGGGCAAAGTCGGACTCCGCCGCTACGATCTCGGTCAGGACCATGTTGAACGTGGTGACCAGGATGACCATGACCTTGGCTTCGCCGATCTTGACGAAGCGCAGGTGCTGGAAGTCGATTCGCGAGACCCGCGGCGAGAGGACGAACCCGACGCTGTCCGAGCCGTCGGCCAGCAGACGCGAGGCGCCGTCCAGCAGCGCGGAGAGGTCGCCCCGCCGCGCCGCCAGATCGACCACGGGGATGTCGGGCTCATCCATGCCCCGCGGCCCCCCGGCCAGGAGGCCGTTGACGTAGAAGCGCAGCCCCTGGTCCGTGGGCACGCGGCCGGCCGAGGCGTGCGGCTGGGACAGGAAGCCCATCTCCTCCAGCTTGACCATGATGTTGCGGATCGTCGCCGGCGAGTCGTCCAGGACCTTCCGGGCATGGACGAAGCCCGAGCTGACCGCCTGCCCCGACCGCAGATAGACCTCGACGATGGTCCTTAGGACGACGCGGTCCTTCTCTCGCAGTCCGGATGGGGTCATGGGAGCGCGGGTATTATAGTCGGGGACCCGGCCAGGCGCAAACCGCTCAGGATAGCGCCTCGCGCCGCTGCTCGAAAGCGATGCCCCTCTCGGCCAGCTCCGCCAGGATGGGCCGGTAGACGTCCGGATCGGTCGGGATCAGGATGCCCCGCCGCGCGAGCTTTCCCTCCAGAAGGAGGCGGGCCCCGCACGCGGCCGGAAGCCCGACCGTCCGGGCCATGGCCGAATCCCCGCCCGGGATGCCGTACGCGGTCAGCGTCGAGGCGATGCGCTCGCGCCGGCCGTCCGCGGTCCGGACCTCGATCGTATGCCGCAGCAGGATCATGTCCCTCTCGTTGGGCTCGTAGCGAAGCTTGCGCAGCATCAACCGCTCCAGGACGTCGAGCGGAGCGCCGCGCTCGAGCCCGGCCAGATCGTCCTCGAACAGCCCCAGCCAGGCCATGCGGTCGAGCACGGCGGATTCGGGCTCCAGGTGCAGCCGGGCCGCGACCGCGGCCCGCGGCTCGGTGCCGGCAGGGGCGTCGGCCAGGGCCAAGGTCAAGGCGCGGGGACTCCAGCCCGCCAGAACACGGACGTCCTGGCCCAGGTAGCCCAGGTCGGCCAAGGCCTTCATGGTTCGGCACCAGCCCGGATAGCGGAACGTGCCCCGGAACATCGTCCTCGCCCCCGGGATGCCGTACAGCTCGAGGTAAGGGAGGGAATTGCGGTTGGGGTAGCCCTCGAACGTACCCAAGCCGGGCACCGTCACGACCTCAAAGTGGTCGAACAGGGCTTGGCCCGGGATGCGGACCTCGCGGCCGTCCTTGAGATACCGGGCTTCGTTGGTCCCGGCCAGGAGCACCCCGCGCGGCGACCAGGAGAACTTGTAGCCGAAGAGGTTGGTATTGGCCTCGGGAGCCGGCAATCCGCCGCAATACGAGGTGAAGCCTTCGACCCGCCCGCCCCCGGCCTGGATGTCGTGGATGAGCCGCATGGCTTCCATGTGGTCGATCCCCGGGTCCAGCCCGACTTCGTTGAGGATGGCGACACCCGCCCGGCGCGCCTCTTCATCGAGGGCCCGCATGGCGTCGCTGACGTAGGAGGTCGTCACCATGTGCTTGCCGCGGCGCAGGCAGGCCTTGGCGACCGTGACGTGGAAGGCAAAGGGAACGAGGCTGACGACGAGGTCGGCGGCCGCGACCTCACGATCCAACCCGGCCTCATCGCGCAGGTCCAGGCCGAAGGAGGAAGCCCGTGGGTGATCTCCGACCAAGGCGGCCGCCTTGTCCGGCTCCAGGTCGCCGACCCGAACCCGGACGGCATCGCGCTCGAGAAAGTAACGGACGAAGGGCCCGGCCACGAAGCCGGCGCCGAGGATGAGGATGTCAGGCATGGCTTAGAAACTCCCTCAGGTATTCGAAGGGCGGCGTCAACCGTCCGCGGCAGAGGATCATGGCCCGCCGCAGGGGCGCCGGAAGGTCGCAGGCGCCTTCGTCGCTTCCGAAGTCGGCCTTGGCCAGGGCGGGCAGGAAGGCCTTCAAGGCCTGGCTGAAGAAGACCGAGGACTCGAGCGGAATCTCGGCCGGCAGGTTGTCCACGGCCATGACCACGGGCCCACGGCCCTCGAACCCGGAACGGATGCCGTCCACGGCCGGATCATAGACATAGACGGGATCGGCCGGATCGGTCGAACGCAGGGTGAACTCCACCCCGCCTTCGATGTCGCAGGAGATGTCGCCCACGACCCGGAGGCGGGGCTGGCCGGGGGGGGCGTAGAGATCCCGGATGAAGCTTCGGCTGACGAAGCGAGGGAAGGCGGGCGACCAATAGATGCCGTTGACCAGGATCGTCAGGTGGGGCAGGAAGGCCTCCAGCAGAGGCTCGTACTCGGCCGGACTCTCGTAGTAATCCTTGAGCTCGAAGAGGCGCCGCGGGCTGCGCGGACGGACCATGTGCTCCTCGCGGAAGACCGTTTTGTAGACCCGGTGGGCGGAGAAGTTCTTCTGGCGCAGAAAGGCCCCGAACCGCTCCGGCGGAATCTCCTCCATCGGCAGCAGGTCGAAGATCTCCTGGGCTCCCTGCGAGACGTGGCCATAGCCCGTGAAGCCGCAGACCAGGGGGACAAGGGGCTCGGGCAGGCCCTCCGTGCGGATGACGTGGGCCACCTCGGCGATCTCCTCCTTGGCCTCGACCAGGCTGGTGTAATGGTAGGTCTGGAGCAGGCCCCCGAACGGGCTGGGCGTGCCTTCGGCCTCGAGCTTGCGGCCCAAAGCCCATAGGGTGTCGATCATGCCGGCCTGCCCGGCCTGCCGGCCGAAGAACAACAGGCGGCGGTTCTGCTCGTCGGTGATCTTCTCGTAGTCGATCAGCGTCGCGCCGAGCTCCATCAGGCGGCGCAGCATGGGCATGTTGTGGGGCTGGCCCTTGATGGTGTGGGAGAAGAACAGGTAGGTCTTGCCCGCCTCGAGAAGCGGCAAGGGAATCTCCTTGACGGCCAGGATGATGGAGCAGGGCTCCAGGCTCTCCTGGACGGGAACGCCCTCCATCCGGTAGTCCTCGTCGCGAAAGATCCGAATGGCGGACGGCTGGACGATGAATGAGAGACCCTGTTCCTGGCGGAGGTCGCGCATATGGCTGGGGATGAGCGGAACGCGCCTCTCCCAGCGGTTCTTGTCCTCGCGGCGGACACCGATGATGGTGGGCATGATTCGTCCTTGTCGCAGCGGGAATAAAAAAGATGAATCCGAGGGGGAATTATGACATATCGGAACATTCCGCGGCAAGCCCGCCGCCCGCCTCCCCGATTGCCGCCCCATCCCCATCCGATGGTATAATGCCGTCGATGTTCCGCTTTCACAACACCCTGACCCATGAGCTGGAGGACTTTGTCCCCCTCGAGCCCGGCTTCGTCCGGCTCTACACCTGCGGCCCGACCGTGTACGACACGCCCCATGTCGGCAACTACCGGGCTTACGTTTTCGAAGACCTGCTCAAGCGGGCCTTGCGCTTCGCCGGATACCGTGTCCTGCATGTCATGAATATCACCGACGTCGACGACAAGACCATCCGCAACGCCCGCGAACAGGGCCAGAGCCTGGCCGATTACACGAAGCCGTTCATCGCCCAGTTTCATGCCGGGCTGAAGATGCTGCGGGTCGACCCCGCCGACCACTACCCGAAGGCCACCGACCACATCCCCGAGATGGTCGTCATCATCCAGGGCCTGCTGGACAAGGGCTTCGCCTACCGCAAGGACGGCTCGATCTACTTCGCCATCGACAAGTTCCCCGCCTACGGCCGGCTCTCGGGCATCAAGCCTGAAGACCTGCGGACGACCGACCGCGTCGCGAACCGGCTGGAGTCCGACGAATACGAGAAGGAGAGCGCCCGCGACTTCGCCCTGTGGAAGGCGCCCAAGCAGGGCGAGCCCGCTTGGGACACGTCGCTCGGGCCCGGACGCCCCGGCTGGCACATCGAATGCTCGGCCATGAGCGCCAAGTACCTCGGCCCGACCTTCGATATCCACTGCGGCGGGGTGGACAACATCTTCCCCCACCACGAGAACGAGATCGCCCAGTCCGAGGCCTTTACCGGCCGGCCTTTCGTGAAAACGTGGCTGCACTGCCACCACCTGGTCGTGGACGGCGAGAAGATGTCCAAATCCAAGGGTAACGCCCACACCTTGGCCCAGTTGGGCGCGCGGGGCATAGATTTCGCCGCCCTGCGGTATCTCTTGATCTCGACCCACTACCGGCGCGGGCTGAACTATACCGAGGAAGCCTTGGCTCAGGCCGCCGCAGCTTTGGCCAGGATCAAGGACGCGCTCCTCGTGCTGGAATCCGGGGCCTACCCGGCGGGAGAATCGCCCGAAACAAAAGACGTCTTATCGGCCTCCCGGGCCAAGTTCTTGGCTGGCCTTGAGGATGACCTCAATATCTCGCTGGCATTGACTGCGCTCTTCGACCTGATCCGGCAGACTCATATCAAAATCCAAAGCCAACAAATCTTGGCCGAGGACGCGCGCCTGATCTCCGAATTCATCCGATCCCTGGATTCGGTCCTTGCCGTTCTCCCCGACAAGCAGTTTTGGTTTCTTGACACTCGCGTATCCGAGCTCGTTGATAAGCGAGATGCCGCCCGGAAAGCCAAAGACTTTAAAACGGCGGACGCCATCCGGGACGAGCTCACGCGGTTGGGCGTCGTCCTGGAAGACACCAAGGATGGTGTGCGGTGGAAGATCGTTCGGACGAGCGGCGGCGCCTAGGCCGGCGGGGCGAGGAGGAGGCGGCCCGCTTTCTGGAGCGCAAGGGCCTGCGCATCGTAGAGCGCGGCTACCGGGCCCTGCGCGGCGAGATCGACATCATCGCCTGGGATTCCGACACCCTGGTCTTCGTCGAGGTCAAGACGAGGACCGACCCCGAACAAGGCCTTCCCGAAGAGGCGGTGACCCCGGCCAAGCAGGCCCAAGTCCGCAGAATCGCCACGGCCTACCTGGCCGACCTGGGGCTCGGGTCGCCCTACTGCCGCTTCGATGTGATCGCCGCTGAACCCGGGCCGGACGGTGGGCTCAGGCTCCGCCATCTCGTCGACGCCTTCTAGAGATTAAAAAGGATCATCTCCCATCTCCGGGAATCGAATGCGGATAGGGGTATCGGCCAACGGCGAAATCGCGAGGTTTTTAGCCTTTTTTTGCCACTCTTCGAGGGAACCCAACGGGCGCCGAGGGATGTTTGAGCACGCGACCATCTGAGGGATTCGAGACTGAGTGGGTGGTCATCAATGATCGGGTGAACTCGAATGCGGAGTTCCGCAGGCGCCGAGAAGAGAAGCGAAAAAAGGCGTTAAAAAACCGAAGCCGCCGGGCCGATACCCCTGGCCGCGTTTCCCGGAGATGGGAGATGAACCATTTAAAAGCGGTAGCTCGCCCCCAGCTTGAAGCCCCGGCCGGGCTCCTCCATGGCTTCGGGATCGGCCCGGCCAAGGTAGACCCGATCGGTCAGGTTGCCCGCGACCAGGAAGAGGCTGAACGGATGGATGGCCCAGCAGGCCTTGAAATTGAAGACGCCGTAGGACGGGATGGCGATCTCGGCCGGGCCCGGATCGCTCTTGCGGGCTTGCAGGACGGCCGTCACTTCGGCCGAGAAGCGGCCCAGGAAGACCCGGCTCCCCAGCGTCGCCCGGGCCGGCGGGATGTCGTTGACGGCGGCTCCCGTCACCGCGCTCTTGCCATCGAGAACGGCGAACGTCCCGAAGATCATCCAGTCCGCCAGGGGGTGTATCTCCGCCTCGAGCTCCAGTCCGCGGATGCGGGCCTTGTCGAAGTTGGCGTAGGTGTAGGTCTGCGTGCCGACCAGGTAGCGGTCGATCAGCCCGTCGACCGTGTAGTGGAACCCGTAGGCCGCGGCGTAGACGCGGCCGTTGATCCACTTCAGGCCGGCGTCCCAGTTGAGGCTCCGCTCCGGGCGCAAGTCCGGCTGGGCGATGATCATGCCGCGGCCGGTGATGCCGGTGTAGAAAAGCTCGCTCAGGCCGGGCGTCCGGTAGGCGGTGGCCGCATCGACGAAGGCGACGAGCTTGTCCGTCAGCTCGTAGGAGAGGGCCAGGAACCCGGTCCAGGGGCTCTGGCGGCTCTCCAGCCGCTCCTCCCCGCCCCCGGGATTCGCGCCCTGGACAATCGAGTCCCAGCGCACCCCGCCGACGATGTCGAGCCGGGGCAGGCCGGTATAGTCGGCGCTGAGATAGAGCCCGAAGTCGCTCCGCCGGCCGCGGTCGAAGGCCCGTTCGTCATAGGTCTTGGTCAGAGCTCCCGAGGCATCGAACGACTCCTCGTGCAGGGTGGCCTGGACGCCGCGGCGTCCGAAATAATCCAGGCCGCGCGGTCAACCGGAGCGACTTCGAAAGCCGTCGGACGTAGGAGAGCTGGGCTCCGGAGTCCGTGGTCTGGGTTCTGTTCAGGGCATCCTTGGAGATCGTGCCCGAAGCCGCCACCGTTTGCGTCCGCGTCTCCAGGAAATTGGGGTTGGCATAGGCGTGGAAAGCGATCTCGCCGCCGGCCAACGAGGCCTCGCTCCAGCTGAGATGGACCAGGTTCTGGTTTTCCCTCGGGTACCAGGTCGGCTTGGTCAGGCTCGTCCGGGTAGGCTTGCCGATGTCCGCGCCCCTGGCGCCGAGGAAGCTCAATCCGACCCGCCTGGCTTCGGTCTCGTAGACGACCTTGCCGAGCAGGCCGATCTGGCCGTATTGCGATTGGGCCACCCGGCCCAGGGGGGATCGGTAGACGTCGGCGTCCAGGCCCTGCACGGAGAGGAAGAATCCCCACGGGCCGCCGCGGCCGCCCAGCTGGGCCCCGTAGGACGACTCGCCGTTGACGGAGCCGTATCCGGCATGGATGCGTCCGGAGAGGCCCGTCTCGGCCGGAGGCTCCGCGGTGAACATCTGGACGACACCGCCGATGGCGTCCGAGCCGTAGAAGATCGAGGACGGGCTGCGCAGGATTTCGATCCGGTTGAGATCTTCGGGGCTGACGAACGAGGCGCCCGGACCGGTCCGCCGATCGCTGACGATGCGGCAGCCGTCGACGAGGAGCAGGATCCGGTTGCGGGCCAGGCCGCGGATCGAGGGCACCAGCGAAAAGCCGCCCGAGCCGAGCGGGACCAGCCCGGGGATTCCGGCCATGGCCTCGACGATGTTCGGCGGCATCCGCTCGCTCAGCAGCTCGGAGGAGAGGATGGTCTGCGCGGCCGGGATCTTGGAGACGGGCTCGGGATAACGGAGCGCCGTGACTCCGATCTCTTCGTTCTGCCGGATGAGGGGGATCAGGCGGATGATCAGGCTCCCGGCGCCAGTGCCCGGGGCGACCATCTCGGACTCCTCATAGTAATGGGGGTGTCGGACGGCGATCCGGACGCGGGCGGAGCCCGCGATCTCCAACGAGAAGGCCCCCTCGGCATCGCTCTCGGTGCGAAGGGATCCCCCAGCGATCTCGATGACGGCTCCCGCCACGGGCCTCCCGTCCAGCGAGACGACCTTGCCCTTGATCGCGTCCGGCCGGGCGTAGCCCGCGGATACGATCAAGAGAGAGGCCGTAAGGAGGGCGACGACTTTATTCATGACCATGGATAATAATCCCGTGATTCCGGAGATGTCAACGGGACCGAACGCGCCGCACGAGCCGCAAGCCGCCGGCTTCCCGTCCCGGCCGGGGAGGGGCCGGTCGGAAGAGAGTCACTCCGGAAGCATCGGGACAGTTCTGCAGGAGCTCCCGGATAGTCGCCTTCAGGACCGGATGGCGATGCCGCGGAGCGATCTCCGCCAGCGGGACCAAAACGAAGCGGCGCTCGGCCAGCCGGGGATGGGGAATGGTCAGGTCCCGCGTCGCGAGAACTGTCTCTTCCATCAGCAGGATATCGAGGTCGATGGGACGCGGCGCGTAGCGGGGCCCCGGCCTCCTGCCCGCGGCCGCTTCGATCGACTTCAGGAGGCGCAGAAGCTGCCAGGGCGTAAGGTCAGTTTCGGCTTCGACCGCGCCGTTGAGGAAGAGGGGCTGTTCCGGGCCTCCGACGGGCTCGGTCTCGTAGACCGTCGACTCGCGAGTGATGTGGACGCCGCCGAGGGCGAGAGCTTCGCGGACGGCGGCCCAATGAGCAGCCCGATCGCCCAGGTTGCCCCCCCAGCCGAGGTGGACCTTCAGGGTTAGTCCGTACGGACAGCCTTCGCGGCACCCGCCAGCAGCCGGCCGCCGCAAGGCGCATCCACGCACCGGCCTTCGACGCTTTGTCATAGGAGACTCTTGGCCCATCAACCCCCTAGTCGTAGGCTTCCATGACCTCGGGGCTTTCGGCCAGCAGATCGCCGGCCAGCTCGGCCATGCCGGACTCCCGCCAGAACGGCAGGCCGTCGTGGACGGTCTTGTACTTGAGCGGGATGGGATGGGTTCCGACGACCACGGGAATCCCGTAGCGCGTCTCGATGAACGTCTTGAACCGCTTCAGGTGGGGGCAGGGCGGGTAGCCGACGACGAGGCCGGTGGCCAGGTGAATAACTTGGGCCCCGTTCTTTTTCATCTCCTCCGGAACGTACTCGATGTTCCCCCCCGGACAGCCGCCGCAATAAGAGTAGCCGACGATCTCCACGGCCTCCTCCTTGGGATAGCGTGCGAAGGCGCCCGCCCGCTCGCGCAGGGCCCGGAAGCACTTGCCCCCGCCGCAGCTCTGATAGCGGCCGCAGATGACGATGCCGATCTTGGTCATGATGATCCTCCTGAGAGACGCACCGCGAGTCCTGACGCGCGGCCGAACCCGTTTCGCCGGTCAGGATAGCCCTTCGTCCTCGGGCCGTCAAGCGAGGGCCCGGCGGGCGATTGCATTTTCCGGCCGCTTTCAATAGTATGAAACGCTCCGCCCGCCGCCCGGGCGCACTCCACTTCGATTGCGGAGGCCGGCATGATCGATGCAAGCAAGATCATCTTCCTGGACAACGGCGCCACGTCCTACCCCAAGCCCGAGGAAGTCCACGCCTTCATGGGCGACTTCTACCGCCGTTTCGGGGTCAATCCGGGGCGCTCGGGCTACGACCTCTGCCTGGAGGCCGGCGAGATGCTCGAGGGGACGCGCAAGCAGATGGCCGCCTTCTTCCGCGGCTCCGACCCTAACCGCCTCTGCTTCACCTACAATTCGACCGACGCCCTCAACCTGCTCATCTTCGGCCTGCTCAAACCCGGCGATCACGCCGTGACCACGACCCTGGAGCACAACTCCGTCCTCCGCCCGCTCTATCATCTGAGCCGGGACCAGGGTGTCGCCGTCGACCACGTCCCCTTCAATGCGGCGGGCTTCGTCGAGCCGGAAGCGATCGCCGCCCGCTTCCTGCCGAACACCCGCCTGGTCGTCGTCAACCACGCTTCCAACGTTATCGGCACCGTCCAGCCCATCCGCGAGATCGGCCGCCTCTGCCGCGAGCGGGGCATCCTCTTCCTCATCGACGCCAGCCAGTCGGCGGGCAAGATCCCGATCGACATGGAGGCGGACTTCCTGGACGCCGTGGCCTTCACCGGCCACAAATCGCTCCTGGGCCCGACCGGCATCGGCGGCCTCTATGTCCGCGAGGGCGTCGAGGTTCGTCAGACTAGAGCAGGCGGGACTGGCGTCCGCTCGGCCCAGCGCTCCCACCTCGAGGAATACCCCTACCGCCTGGAGTACGGGACGCCCAACATCATGGGCATCGCCGGCCTGCACGCGGGCGTGGAATGGATCCGCCAACAGGGCTTGGAGACGATTCATCATCGGGAGATGGCCCTCCTGGCCCGGCTGGTCGAGGGTCTGCGCGGCATCGACCGCGTCCGGATCTACTGCATGGACGGCTTGGATGGCCACATCGCCGTCCTGAGCTTCAACATGGAGGGCCTGGAAGCCGCCGACGTGGGGACGATGCTGGACGTCGATCACAACATCGCCTGCCGGACCGGGCTGCACTGCGCCCCGATGGTTCACGAGCAGCTGGGGACGGACAAGCTCCACGGCGCGGTGCGATTCGGGATCGGGCCCTTCAACACCGAAGCCCACATCGACGCCGCCGTGGCCGCGGTCAAGGATATCGCCGCGACCCCGGCCCGGCGCTGAGCCCGCCGGCCGCGGTCAGACGCAGCCGTCGGGTTTGGGGAGTCCGGCCAGCTTGCAGGCGCCCTTGGCCGGGCCGGAGGGGAACAGCTCGTAAATCCTCTTCAAGGTGAAGCCCGAGGCCTGGCAGACTTTGCGGACCATCGGCGCCTGGCCAGTCTCCAGATAGAAGCTCCGGATGAAGTCGAGAACCTTCCAATGATCCGGGGTCAGCTCCTCCAGGCCCTCTTCCCGGCGGGCCAAGGCCGCCGCGATCGCGGCGTCCCATCCCTCCGGAGCGGCCAGAAAACCTTCTTCGTTAAGCTCGACGCTTCGGCCGTCGATCGTCAGAGTCGGCATGCTGTCTCTCCCGTAGGCGTGTATATACCCTGTTAATACCGATCGGCGCCATGACCCTGATTGGAAATCGGGGTTTCGCGCCGCGAAGGTACGAAAGGCGGTATCTTACCACAACTCGGGGTGCGTCGGTTCAGCGGGCCCGGACATAGCGGAAGAACATGAGGCTCTCGAGGTCCTCGGTATCGCGGGCGAAAACAAGGGGGCCGCTCGACTGCAGCCGGTCCGCTTCGGCTTCCGCTTCGGCCAGGTAGCGGGCTCGTGCCGCCCGGATCGCCTCGTCCGGATGTTCACCCGATCCGGCCTTTGAAGCCGGGCCCACGACGTCCATCTCGTCCTCCGGCCCGTCGTCGGGCGTCCACTCTCCCGTGGCCCGGTCGAAGGCATAAGCCCGCAGAAACTCCGCTCCACGGCGGGCTAAAAAACCGATCGCATCAGCCAGGAAATCGACGTCCGCGTCCTCGAAGGTGTAGTGAAGGTTGATCCGGACCCAGCCCGGCTTGACGCCCTGGTAGCCGCACTGGATGGCTTGACGATACCGGAGCGAGGTCGCTTGCGGGATGTCGAGAAGGAGATGCCCGTAGGGACCGGCACAGCTGCAGCCGGCCCGAGACTGGATGCCGAAGAGGTCGTTGAGGAGCCGGGCCACCAGCTTGGGGTGGAGGATGCGGTCGCCATGGCGCAGGTTGAAGGAGATGATCGGCGCGGCCTCCGGGTCGTCCACACGGCCGATCCGCTCGAGGCCCTTGATGCGCGCCATGCGCTCGAGGAAACGGCCCCTGAGGGCCGCTTCGACGCACTCAATGGTTTCCACCCCGATGGCATCCTTGAGGTCCATGGCCAAGGCGGCCCGGATCGTCTGTAGAATGGGCGGGGTGCCGGCCGACTCGCGGGTCTCGATATCGTCTGAGAAATCGTGCCCCGAGGGCCCGACATAGACGACGGTCCCGCCGCCCGCCGTCGTCGGGGGAAGGTCCCGGCGGTAGAGCCGCTCGTGGATGACCAGGATGCCGGAGCTCCCCGGACCGCCGAGAAACTTATGGGGCGAGAAGAAGACGGCGTCGAAGTAGGATTCGCCGTCCCGGTTCATGTCGATCTCGATGTAAGGAGCGACGGCGGCGAAGTCGAAGAAGACGGGGCAGCCGTGCCTGTGACAGATCCGGGCCACCTCGTATACCGGTGTGCGCAGGCCGGTGATGTTCGACCCGGCCGAGAACGAGCCGAAGCGGGCCCGGCCGCGATAGGCCGAGTCGGAAGCTTTGCGCTCCAGGTCGGCCAGGTCCATGCGCCCTTCGGCGTCGAGGCGTATGACGACCACTTCGGCAAAGGCCTCCCGCCACATCAGCTCGTTGGTATGGTGCTCGTAAGGACCGATGAAGACGATCGGCTTGTCCCGCTCCAGGGCATCCGACAACAGGCCCGCCGCCGCCAGCCGCTCCCGAAAGACCGGCGCCACGTACACGCCCAGGATTTCCAGCAACTTCTTCAGGGCCGCCGTCGAGCCGGACCCGGCGGGCAGGACCTTGCCCTGCGGCCCGGCTTTGACGTGGCGGCGGATGGAGTCGAGGGCCCCGTGATACAGCCGTGTCAGCCGGCGGCCGGTGAAGTCGTCCTCGGTATGCGTGTTGGCGTAGGACGCCAGGATCTCCCGCATCCGGTCCTCGACGGACTCCAGGCCGCGGCCCGAGGCCGTGTAGTCGGCGTAAAACATACGGCGCCGGCCGAACGGGGTGGCAAATTCGAGGTTCCGCCCGATGATCTGGGATCGGGCTTCTTCGAGCCGGGCCGGCCCGCGCGTCGTGCTCATACCGGGATCCTCCAGGAAGCCTTCATTATACCCGAATCGGGGCCGGAAGGAGGACGGCCGGCCCGGAATTTGGTACAATGATCGGGCCCCGAAAGGACGACCCATGCACCACCCCCTCCCCAAGGTCTTGACCTGGCGGGTCAAGCTGTCGCTGGGGCTCCTCTTCGCCGCCGCGGCCGTCTATGCCGTCCACTTCCTGATCTTCCGCGACATCCACCACATCGCCATCTACCTCATCGGCGACCTCGCCTTCCTGTTCATCTCGGTCCTGGCGGTGACCCTGGTCTTCGAAACGCTGCTCCGGCGTCGCGAAAGGACCATCCTGTTACGAAAGATGAACATGGTCATCGGCACGTTCTTCAGCGACGTCGGGTACGACCTCATGGTCCGGTTCTCGGTCTTCGTCGAGAACGCGGCCGAGCTGGCCCCCCGCTTGGCCTTCACGGCGCGCTGGAGCCGGAAGGACTTTTTGGCCGCCATGCAGGCAGCCAAAACTTTTCAGATCCGGATCCAGGTGACGCCCGAGTCCCTACTCGGCTTGCGCCAGCTTCTGCGCGAGCATCGGCAGCTGCTTCTCCGCCTGCTGGAAAACCCGAATCTCCTCGAACACGACCGCTTCACCGACCTGCTCTGGGCCGTCTTTCATATCGTGGACGAGCTGGAGATGCGCCGGGACGGTTTGGCCGACCTGCCTGCCGCCGACCTGGCTCACCTGGCCGGCGACGTCAAGAGGGCCTACGCGCTTCTGGCCGCGGAGTGGACGGCCTATGCCTCTCATCTGAAGGACAACTACCCCTTCCTCTTCTCGCTGGCCGTTCGGGTCAATCCCTTCGCCGCCCATCCTTCGCCGATCGTTCAGGATTAGGCCGGCGCGCCGGGTTCGGCCGGGATGCGTACCGTGAAGGTCGAGCCCCTGCCCTCTTCGCTTCTCAGGCCGATCGTGCCGCCGTGCAGCAGGACGATGTGCTTGGCGATGGCCAGGCCCAGGCCGGTCCCCCCCTGCTTGCGCGAGCGCGATTTGTCCACCACGTAGAATCGCTCGAAGATGCGCGGTTGGTGCTGGGGCGGAATCCCCGGGCCCGTGTCGGTGACCTCGATGATCGTCTCCGTGCCCTCCCGGCGCAGGGCCAGGACGACACGGCCCTTGTCGGTGTATTTGACGGCGTTGTCGATCAGGTTGTGGAGCAGGCTTTCCATCAGGTCGGGGTCGGCGGCGAAGGCGGGCAGGCCCGGCTGGATGTCGAGGACCAATTCCAAGCCCTTGGCCGCGGCCCGGGCACGATGAAGCGGCAGGACCCGCGTCGCCAGGGCCGCCCCGTCCAGTAGCCCGCAGTTGAGCCGCGGGCCCTGGTCCTCAAGCACCCCGAGCTTGAGCAGATCGTCGACGATCCCCGCCAGGCGCGCGGCGTTGCGCTTGAGGATCTCCAGGGCGTCCGTCCGGCCCGGCCCGTCCGGGTCGGACTCCAGGAGCTCGGCCGCGCCGAGGACCGCTGCAATCGGCGTCCGCAGCTCATGCGAGGCGTTGACGACGAAGTCCTTCTTGATGTCCTCCACCCGCCGCAGCTCGGTCAGGTCCTGCAATAGCATGACCACGCCGTCCTGATGCGGAAGGTAGCTCAGGGTGCACAGGCCGCTGCGGTCGTCCAGCCGGAATTCCCGCCGCAGCACGCTTTTGTCCTTGCGGACCTGGTCCACCAGGTCGCGCAAGGCCGGCCGCCGCAGGACCTCCCAGAAGTACTTGCCCTCGGCCAGGGGATCGCTCGTCAGCCGCCGGAAGGAGTCGTTGGCCTGAATGATGCGGCCGTCTTTGTCCAGGACGGCCAAGCCTTCCTGGATGGCGCCGATCGTCCGGGCCAGGTTGTCCTTCTGCCGCACGGCGTCCTCAAAGACCGCGGCCAGGCGCTCGGTCATGAGGTTGAAGTCGGACGTCAAGGCGCCCAGTTCGTCGCGCTGGCGAATCCTGAGCCGGGCCGAGAAGTCTCCCCCGGCCACCCGGTCCGCCGCCTGGCGAAGGCGGCCTATGCGGCGGGTAAAGCTCAGGGACAGCAGCAACGCTCCCAGGAGGGCCAGGGCGATGACCGCCGTCGCGACTCGGAAAGTCGAGGCCCTCATCCGGGCGATGAACGCATCGATGACGCGCATATAGCGGCTCAGCCGGAGGACGGCCCGGACCGAGTCGTTCTTGATCAGGGGCATGCCGATATAGAGCATCCTCGCCTCGACCGTGTAGCTGAAGCGGAGGGATTGGCCGACCTTGCCCTGCAAGGCGTCCATCACTTCCTGTCGGTAGCGATGGTCCTCCATCCCGGCCGGGTCCTTCGCCGAATCGGCCAGCACCCGGCCGCCGGGATCGATGACCGTGAGCCTGGTCTCGGTCTGCCGGCCAAGGAGCTTGATCCGAGCGTCCAAGGCGCCCTCATCGCCGGCGTCGAGGAGCGCCTCGACCTCGGCTTGGAGCGCGCGGCCCAGGGATTCCAGGTGGCGGGCCGTGCTCTCCTCGGCGCTGCGGCGCATGGAGGACAGCGAGGTTAAGACGATCGGCAGGCTGCCGAACAGGATGACGACGATGAATCCGGCCAGGACTTTCAGGAAGATGCTGCGCTTCATGGCTCGACCTTGTACCCCACGCCGCGGATGTTCTTGACCAGCGCGGCGGCCGGTCCCAGCTTGTCGCGCAGGTTCTTGATGTGGACGTCGACCGTGCGGTCGAGGACGATTTTTTCGTGCCCCCACAGCTCGTCCAGGATCTGTTCCCGGGTCAGGACCCGGCCCTTCTTCGCCGCCAGAAGATGCAGGATACGGAATTCGGTCGAGGTCAGCTCTAAAACCTTGCCCTTCCAACGGGCCTCGAACCGGTCGGGGTCGAGGACGAGGTCTTCGCCCACCGCGATCGGGCCGCCCGCCTCGGGCGTGTGAACCCGCCGCAGGACGGCCTTGACCCGGGCCGCGAGCTCCTTGTGCGAGAAGGGCTTGACGACATAGTCGTCCGCTCCCAGCTCCAGACCCAGGACGCGGTCCGTCTCCTCCGCTCTGGCCGTGGCCATGATGATGGGGATGGACCTCCAGTCCTCGGACCTCTTGAGCGCCCGGCAGACGTCCAGCCCGCCCATGTCGGGGAGCATCAGGTCGAGGAGCACGAGATCGGGGCGCTTCCGGCCCAGGAAGCGGAAGAACCGCTCGGCGTCGCCGAAGGTTTCGACCCGGAATCCCTCGCGGCGCAAGTGCTCCGCGGTCAGGGCCGCCAGGTCGGTCTCGTCCTCGATGACGGCCACCAGCTCGTTCATGTCCGTCCTCCCCGTTCGGCTCCGTTTATAGCGCAAACCGGGGGGGAAGTAAATCCGAGCCGAGGCCGCGCCCGCAACGCTCATCCGAACCGGCCGGTGATGTAGTCCTCGGTCATCTTCCGGGACGGCGCCGTGAAGATGGTCCTGGTGTCGCCGAACTCGATCAGCTCGCCCAGCATCATGAAGGCGGTGAAGTCCGAGACCCGGGCGGCCTGCTGCATGTTGTGGGTGACGATGACCACGGTGTAATCCGTCTTGAGCCGGTGGATGAGCTCCTCGATGCGGGCCGTGGCGATGGGGTCGATGGCCGAGCAGGGCTCGTCGAAGAGGATGACCTCGGGCCGGACGGCCAGGGCCCGGGCGATGCAGAGGCGCTGCTGCTGTCCGCCCGAAAGGGCGAAGGCGTTGTCGCGCAGCCTATCCTTGACCTCCTCCCAGAGGGCGGCCTCGCGCAGGCTGCGCTCGACGACGTCCTCCAGGACGGCGCGCCGCCGCTCGCCGTTGATCCGCAGGCCGTAGGCGATGTTGTCGAAGATCGACTTGGGGAAGGGATTGGGCTTCTGGAAGACCATGCCCACCCGCCGCCGCAGCTCGACCGGGTCGGTCTCGGGCGCGTGGATGTCGGCACCGTCCAGGAGGATATGTCCGCTGAGCCGGGTTCCGGCGACGACGTCGTTCATCCGGTTCAGGGTTCGGATGAGGGTCGATTTCCCGCAGCCGGAAGGCCCGATGATGGCGGTGACCGACTTTTCCCGGCAGGCCAGGTCGACGGATTTGAGGGCCTGCTTGGGGCCGTAAAAGAAGTCCAGCTTGTTCGTCTCGATCTTGGCTGGAGCGGGCATGGATTATCTCCTCCGGCGGCGCAGCCGGTAGCGCAGGATGACCGCGGTCATATTCAAGCCGAGAACCAGGGCCACGAGCACCAGGGCCGTGCCGTAGGCCAGGGGCCGGACCTTGGCGATGTCGTGGTGCTGGGTGGCCATGATATAGAGGTGGTAAGGCAGGGCCATGAACTGGTCGGACAAGGACTTGGGCAGGAAGGGCAGGGCGAAAGCCGCCCCGGTGAACATGATCGGAGCGGTCTCCCCCGCCGCCCGGGCCAGCCCCAGGACGGTCCCGGTCAACATGCCCGGCAGGGCGTAGGGCAGGACGTTGGTCCGGATGGACTGCCACTTGGTCGCCCCCAGGGCCAGCGCGCCCTCGCGGTAGGATTGGGGAATGGTCTTGAGCGCTTCCTCGGAGGCGGTGATGGTCCAGGGCAGGGTCATCAAGCCGAGGGTCAGGCCGGCCGAGAGGATGGAGGTGCCCAACTTGAGCAGGTTGACGAAGAGGATGACGCCGAACAGTCCGTAGACGATCGAGGGCACCCCCGAGAGGTTGCGGATCGAGAGCCGGATAAGCCGGGTGAACCGGTTCTGGCGGGCATATTCATTGAGGTAGATGGCCGCGAACATCCCCACCGGGATGGCCAGGAGCGCGGTCACGATGGTGACGATAAAAGTGCCGAAAATGGCCGGGAAGATACCCCCCTCGGTCATGCCGCGGCGGGGCGCCTTGGACAGAAACTCCCAGGAGATGGCCGGGGCTCCCTGCCGGATGATGTCGTAGAGGAAGAGGGCCAGCACGGCCAGGACGATCAGGACCGAGATCCGCAGGGCCCAGAAGCCGAAGAACTGGATCACGGACTTGCGGCGGATCATGATTCCCGCTCCTGGTATTTCCGGAGGACGACGTCGGCCACCATGTTGACCGCAAAGGTCATCAAGAAGAGAACCAGGCCGATGGCGAACAGGGCGTAGTAATGGGTGGTGAAATAGGGCACCTCGCCCAGCTCGATGGCGATGTTCGCGGTCATCGTCCTCAGGCTCTCCATCAGGCCGTGCGGAAAGGCCCGGGCGTTGCCCGTGGCCATGAGCACGGTCATGGTTTCGCCGACGGCCCGGCCCATGCCCAGCATGACGGCGGCGATGACGCCCGAGAGAGCGGCCGGAAGCTTGACCCGGACCAGGGTCTGCCAGCGCGAGCCGCCCAGGGCCAGCGAGGCCTCCCCGTAGGCCGGGGGCACGGCGCTCAAGGAATCCTCGGATATGCTGATGATCGTCGGCAGGGCCATGACGGCCAGGAGGAGGCTGCCGTTGAGGCCGTTCAGGCCGTGGGGCAGGCCGAAGAGCTTGGCCAGGGCCGGGCCGATCAGGGTGATACCGAGGAAGCCGACCACGACCGAGGGGATGCCGGCCAGGATCTCCACGACCGGCTTGACGATCTCGCGAACCCGCCAATGGGCCACGTCCGAGAGATAGGCCGCGACACCGACCCCGATGGGGACGGCGATCAGCATGGCCCCCAAGGTGACCAGGATCGAGGACACGATCTGGCCCAGGATGCCGTAGGTCTCCTTGAGCGGCGAGGTCGGGTCCCAGGTCTTGGTGAAGAGGAATTCCCGCAGATTGATCTCGCGGAAGGCCGGAACCGCCGAAGTCAGAAGGATGAAAAAGATCCCGGCCAGGACGATGACGGCCAGCAGGCCGTTGAGGAGGAAGAAGCCCTTGATGGACTTTTCCTTGAGGTTCCGCAGCGCTCGCTTGGTCATGTTCGTCTCCGCCCTCGAGGGCGTCGGTCTGTCGCAGCCCGGCTCGCGATACGTTCGCGGCGCTCGAACCCCGATTTGAAAACGGGGGATGAAGCGCCGCTCGTATTACCCGGTTTTGCCCCGGCTTTAGCCCGGGTATCAGCGGGTATTCGGCCCCGGGGGAGGGCCCGTCGGCCCGCCCCCGGCGGCACAGGACGGGGCGGGCCCATAAGGCCCGCCCAGCCCTTGAGGCTGCGGTCTTACTTCAGGTTCTTGGCGTTCGTCTCGAGGTACTTGCCCCCGATGGGGTAGAAACCCTCGCGCTCGACGATCTTCTGGCCCTCGGCGGTAAGGATCCAGGCCAGGAAGCCCTGGGCGACACCCTTGGGCGTGCCGTTGGTGGCCATCCACAGGGGTCGGGCGATGGGATATTTGCCGCTGTCGACGGCGGCCTTATCCAGGGGTGAGAAGGACTCGGCATTGGCTTCCTTGTTGATGTTCAGGATCTTGAGCCCCTTCATGGCCTGGCCGGTCTCTTTGTCGACGACGTAGCCGACGCCCGCGTAGCCGATCGATCCGGCGTCGGCCAACACGCCCTCGATGATTTGGGCGTTGCCGTTCATCTCCTTCATGGCCTGGCTGTAGGGCTTGTTGCCCATGACATGCTCCATCATGAAGGAGTAGGTGCCGGAGTTGGACTGCCGGCCGTAGAGGCTGATCTTAAGGTCCGGCCCGCCGACGGCTTTCCAGTTGGTGACGTCGCCGCGGTAGATGGCCCCGACCTGGGTCATCGTCAGCTGGGTCAGGGGGTTCTTTTCGTTGACGATGATGCTCAGCCCGTCCATGGCCACGGCGAAGAGGTTGACCTTGATGCCCTTTTCCCAGGCCTGGTCGAGCTCCTTCGACTTCCAGTCCCGGCTGGTGTTGGCGATGTCGCACGTGCCGTTGATCAGGCCCGTCACACCGGTGCCGGAGCCGCCGCCCAGGACGGCGATCGGGGACTTGGGATTCTTCTCCATGTAGGTCTCGGCCAGGATCTGGACGAGGTTGATCATGGTGTCGGAACCCTTGATCTGGAGCATCCTCTTGTTGCTCTGGGCCGAAAGCAGAACGGGGGTGAAGAGGACGGCCATGGCCAGTCCGGCCAGGACGACCCATTTGATCCACTTGGCGTTCATTGCGTTTTCTCCTTTTTAAAGGTTTTTCGTTCGGTGTCTTAGAAGCTGAGGAAGAAGGTCAGGTTGAAGACCATGTCGCCCTTGCGGGAATCGTTGTAGTCCCATATCCAGAGGTTGGGCTGGAGCCGGCCAAAATTCCCCCAGGCGAACCAGTCCAGGCCGACGATGATCAGGCTCATGTCCTTGCTGGAGTTCCCGCTGTTGGGCTGGTAGGCGTCGTAGCGGGCGAACAGGCCCAGCTTGTCGGGCCTGATCTTGTAGGTGGCGAAAGCGGACCAGCCGCCGAGCTTGGTGCTCAGGGTCTTGTTGTCGTACTGGAACCACTCCAAGGTGACGTTGAGGTTCTTGATCATGTCGAAGTAGGCGTCCACCTTGGTGGTCGTAGCATTCTTGCTGTCGGTTCCGACGGCCTGCTTCTCCATGTCCACGTAGCCGAAGAAGCTGAGGCCGCGGACGGGGACGACTTGAACGAAGGCGCTGACCTTCTTGTACTTGTCGGTCTCGACGTGCGAATAGTGGGAGCCGTTATGGACGCCCAGCCCGAAGCGAAGCTCCTTGGAGATGGTGCCCTTCCAAGTCAGTCCCAAGTCGGCCGAGGTGGCGTCGATCTCGCCGCCGGTGATGTCCTTGTACCCGTCCACGAGAGTCTTGGCCACCGAGCGGTAGCCCCAGCGGTCTTCGGCCAGCTTGAAGGCCATGGTCTCGATCATGCCGATGTTGACCTTGGTCTGGAGAAAGTTCTGACTCCACTCGAGGTAGGCGTGCTTGATGAAGGGACGCAGCTTGTCGTCCTTCTTGGTCGAGCCCTTGACGAAGTCGACCGAGGTGATGTTGGATGTGTTGTCGGCGTCGTAGCGGAAGCGGAACTTCAGGTAGTCGCTGATCTTGTTCTCATAGGTGAAGTAGGCCCGGCGGAAGGCGAACTTGTTGGACAGGGCCTTGGCCGCCGTCGATCCGGTCAAGTAGCCGTCACTGGTCGCGTTGGTGGAGTAGTCGAAGTAGATGGTGGTTCCGAAAGTCTGGGGAGGGGGCGTCTGGGCTGTGGCCATAGCCGCCGCCGCCAACAGACATGCGGCGATCACGGCCGGTTTCTTGAGTGCGGTCATTCGTGGATCCTCCTGATGTGTCTCTTGATCCTCCCGGATCCGGCGGGTGCACCATCTCGCCTTGCCCTGGGAGGGACTTCACTTCTGTGAAGGCGCGCCCAGGATAGGTCCGCCCGGTTAAGACTCGATGAAGTGGCGGTGAAAGTTCGATGTTGGCCTCCGGGCTTCGAAATCGGCGGCGCTATCGCCCCAAGTCATATTTAATTCATTGTATCCATTATGTTTATGCGATTTTCAATCGTCTGGGGACAAAGCCTGCCGCCGCCGCTTCAAGCAAAGGGAAGAAAGCTACCGGCAGTGGCGTCCAAAGGGCGACGTTGACGTCTAATTTCTTAGGAGGTCGTATGAAAAAGCACGCGTGGATCGTCGTTCTCGTCTTCACCATGCTTGTCGCGGCGCAGGCCCAGATGCCCCCACAGCAGGCGGCCATGAAGGTCGAGGACGTGCAGAAGGCCCTCAGCCTGGTCGACAAGCCCCAGGCCGTCCCCGACAAGTACAAGGCCGGGTTCGAGGCCATCAATGCCAAGGACACCATGGCCATGTTGACGTTTCTTTCGTCCGATTGGATGGAGGGACGCGAGACCGGGACCAAGGGCCACGCCCTGGCCGCCGACTACGTCGTCTCGCTGTTCAAGATGTGGGGCATCAAGCCCGGCGGCGACATGCCCCAGGCCGGTTTCGGCGGCATGCGCGGCGGCCAGCGCGGCGGCGCCCCGGCGGCCCCGGCCGAGCGCAGCTACTTCCAGGACTTCGCCCTGAAGTCCGTCTCCGACGTCCAGAGCTCGATGGCCCTGGAAGTCAACAAGGCCGGCGCGGTCAAGTCGCGGATGTTCCAGTCCGGCGTCGACTACCAGGCCGGCTTCGGCCGCGGCGGCGGCGAGGCCGGGACGCTGACGGCACCCGTCGTGTTCGTCGGCTACGGCATCCAAGAGCCCTCGATCGGCTGGGACGAGCTCAAGGGCCTGAACCTCAAGGGCAAGGTCGTTCTGGTTCTGACCGAGGCCCCCGGCAAGGATGATCCCGCCTCGCCGTTCAACGCCACGAAGGAGCTGAAAGAAAAGTACTTCCCGGCCGGCGGCGGCCAGATGGCTTTCGCGGCCAGGGCCCCCCGCGGCGGCGGACCGGCCCGCTTCAACAAGCTGGACGCCATCCAGAAGCAGGGCCCGGCGGCCATTCTCCAGGTCCCCAACACCGGCAAGGATGCGGATGTGTTTCGGGCTCTGTCCGTTCCCCCCGTCGTCCACGTCAATGACGATCGGCCGATCACCCGCAAGCCCCGCCTGAGCCTGTCCATCCCCGGCGATTCCGGCGGCATGATGGGCGGCGGCGGCGCGGTTTCGCGGCCACGACCATCACCCGGAGCATGGCCAACGCCATCCTGGAAGGGCTGGGCAAATCGATCGACGAGCTGAAGGCCCAGATCGAAGCGGCCAAGAAGCCCGCCTCGGCCGACCTGGCCGGGACGAAGATCACGGTCACCACCACGGCCAAGACTTCGCTCGTCCGGGCCACCAACATCATCGGCTACATCGAAGGCTCCGACCCGACCCTCAAGGCCGAGTACTTCGTCGTCGGCGGCCACTTCGACCATCTGGGCAATTGGGAAGATTATATTTGGAACGGCGCTGACGATAACGCCTCGGGCTCCGTAGGCGTCATGAACATCGCCAAGGCCATGGCCGCCAACCCGATCAAGCCGAAGCGGTCGATCGTCTTCGGCCTTTGGACGGGCGAGGAGGAAGGCCTCCTGGGCAGCCGCTACTACGCCCAGAACCCCACCTTCCCGATGGACAAGACCGTCGGCTACCTGAACTACGACATGATCAGCCGGCCTTATGATGCGACCACCATCGCCCGGACGATGACCCGCTACAACGTGGCCGGAGCCGAAGAGCTGGTCAAGAAGATCCGGCCGGCTTGGTTCGCTACGGTCAACCTGACCGACGGCACGCCCTTCGCCGACCTGACCCGGGAGATGAACACGTACGTCGGTCTCGACTTGGCCATGAACTTCAATCCCCTAGGCGTCGGCACGGGAGGGTCGGACCACGCCTCGTTCGCCGCGGTCAAGAAGCCGTTCGTGTACTACATGGCGGCCATGACTTCGGACTACCACCAGCCTTCCGACAGCGTCGAGAAGGTCTCCGGCGAGCTCATCGCCAAGATCAGCCAGATGGGTTATCTGACGGTCTTCGGGTTCGTCGACAAATAAGCCGGATCATGGCTCCCGTTCCGGGACACCCGGACGGGGTCATCGAAAATGTCCGACCGCCCCATCGGGGACTCGACAGAGTCCCCGGTGGGGCTTTTCTTTGAATCATCTCCCATCTCCGGGAATCGCGGCCAGGGGTATCGTCCCGGCAACGCTTTGGTAGTCCTCGCTATGACCAGCGCTTCGCCCGTCATTGTGAGGGCGGCTTCGGCCTCTTCTCGCTATTTCGCCTTTGGCCGATACCCCTATCCGCGGCCTTTTCCCGAGATGGGAGATGAGTCTTTTCTTTCAACTCCCAGCCCGCCGCGAATCCTTCTCAGCCGCAGAGATCCCCCTCTCCGGTCGCGGGTCGGGTCAGCGACCCGGCTTCCGAATCATGCGCAGGCCGAAAGCCGTCCCGGTTTCGCTGCCGGCCAGTCCCTCGAAGCGCACCGTCGCTTTGGTCTTGCCCGCGACGGCCGCCGCCGGGACGGGATACTCGACGTCGAAGAAGCCCTCTTTCTCCTGCGGGCTGCGCCGCGGGATCTTCGTCTCCCCGACTTCAATCCCATCCACGAGGACTGCGAAGGACCGGTCGGCCCGTTCATCGCGGTTATAGGTCACGACCAGGACGAGGGGAGAAGTCGCATCCACGGCCATTTCGAAAGAGAACCAGTCGACGGCCCGGCGGCCGTAGCGGCCCTGCAGCTGAACGGGCGAGGTTTGGCCGCCCTGCATGGCGAAGTCGCGCTCGGACTGCATCTGGCCGGGCTGGACGAAAGCCACCGTGGCCGCTTCGAGCGCAATCCTGGCTTCTTCGGCCGCCTTCAAGGCCGCGGCGCGCGCTTCCCAACGGGCCGGCGTCAGGAGATCCCAATAAACCGTGTAGATGCGTCTCTGCAGCCGATAGAACGGCACCAGCTCGAGATCGCGATCGCGGCCCACCCCTTCGGTCCTGAAGATGCCCGGCTTGCCTGCCTCGGGTTTGATCCAACGGGAGAGGTCGCTCTCGCCCGTAACCAGGGTGGGCGACGTCGGCCGGGCCGGGGCCGCCGCCGGCTGGGCCTGGGGCGCCGTCTCGCCGCGCGGTCGGCGGGCCGGGATCGGGCCCAGGTCGCCGGCCAGGACGATCGGGCCGCGCAGAACGGCCGCCCGCTCGCGGTTGTCGGGCAGGAGCTCGAGATGAAGGGCCATGGGGAAGTCGATCGTGATCCGATCGCCCGCCTTCCATTGCCGTTCCATGCGGACGTACGAGCCGGCCGGACCGACGGCATCGGCCGCCACGGCCGTGCCGTTGACCTTGACGGCGAACCCGGCCCCCGCCCATGACGGACGCCGCAGGGAAACGGCAAAGGTCTTGGGCGACTTGGGATCGACGGTCAGAACGGCGTTCTCCCCCTCCGGGAACTCGGTGGCCATGGTCAGCCGGACGCCCGCTTCCTTCCAGTCCGCCGTCGAAGGGGCGAAGATGTTGACCCACAGCTCGTTGTCGGAAGCGTAGTAGATGCCGTCGGCGTGCAGGGCATGGCTTTCCATGCCCGAGCCGACGCAACAGGTGAAGTCCCTCAGCATGTCCTGGTACTCTCGTGTCACCGCCTGCCCGACCGGCACCATGTAGCAGGTCGCCCCGTCGGCGGGGTCCATCGAGCCCAGGATGTGGTTGAACAAGGCCCGCTCGTGAAATTCCGCATACTTGACCTGGGGGTCAAGCGCGAAAAGCGTCCGGGCCATCTTGATCATGTTGTAGACGTTGCACGTCTCGGCCGTCCGACCCACGGTCATCGGGTCGAGGACGTCGGGCTGACCGAAATACTCGTTGCGGCCGTGCCCGCCCGTGGCGAAGCTGTGGTGGAGGGCGACGCGATCCCAGAAGAAGCGGGCCGCCCGGCCGTCGGACTCCTCGCCCGCAGCCATGTAGCGCGACAGCGTCCCGATCAACTTCGGGACGAGGGTGTTGCCGTGCTTGCCCCGCAGGATGTCCTCGCCTCGGGCCAGGGGCTCGATGATGGCTCGGTGGCGGAACTTGTCCCCCAGGGCCATCCAGCGCGAGTCGCCCGTGTCCGCCGCCAGATCGATCAGGATCTCATTCATGCCGCCGAACTCGGTGCCCAGCATCTTCTGAATCTGGGCCTCATCGAGCTTGGCCAGGACGCCTTCGGCCCAGGCGGCGAAGCGCGTCTCCACTTCGAGGGCCCTGCGGCTTCCCGCAAGCCGGTAGGCGTCGCGAAGTCCGGCGAAGATCTTGTGCTGGACGTACCAGGGCGACCACATCCCGTTCAGGTCGAAGCCCGCCGAGCGGATGTCGCCGGCGGCAAGCTGCCGGTAGAGCGTCTTGCCGGGCACGTTGGCCCGGTCGGACTGGGCGCCGATATAGCCGTCGCCGTGCTTGTCCTGGACGATCTTCAGCTCGTCCACCAGCCGATCGACACGCTCCTTGAAGCGGGCATCCCCCGTCGCCGCCCACATCAGGCTGACGCCCGAGAGGTAGTGCCCGGCGATGTGGCCGGTCAGCTGGCGGTTCGCGCCGTCCCAGCCGCCGTAGCCCTCGGCCTTGGCCGGCAGCCCCGCCGCCGTTCGCAAGAAGGCCATCATGCGATCCACCTCGAGCGAGAGAAGGTAGCGGCCGTTCTGGTCCTGGGCCGCCTTGAGCGGACCGCCGGTCAGCCGTACGTCCGTGAGCGGCAGAGGCCGGGCCTTGAAGGCAACGGCCGGCTTGTAGGGGCCGTGGGCATTGGGGCGGCGGAAGGAAGGGATGATGCGACCGCAAAGACCGCAACGAGGACGACAGCTCGTTTCATGGGACGCTCCTCGATCAGGGTGGGTCGAATATATCCGCAGAGCGGACGGAGCGTCAAGGGCGGGAACGGGGCGAGAAGAAAAGTTGGCTCCCTGGGCAGGACTCGAACCTGCAACCTATTGGTTAACAGCCAACCGCTCTGCCGATTGAGCTACCAGGGAGCGGGCCGCGATAAAATACCACGGATGGGGAAGGAATTCAAGGCAATGAACGCGGCAGGCCCATAAGCCATCCTCGGGAGCTTTGTGAAAGCCCCCTCGATCCCCTCTTTCGTATATAATATCCGCTCGCGCTTTTTAGACGCGCGATATCTCCGGAGGAGACGACTATGACCCGCAAAGCTTCTGCCCTAAAAACCGCCCTCTTCGTGCTCACCCTTTTAACCGTCGCCCTGGTACCCTCTCTTCCCGCCCAGGATAAAGCCGCCGACCCGGCCCCCTACCTCGGCGATTGGAACGGCACCATCAGTATCGCCGCCGCAGGCATGGAGGTGGAGTTCACTCTTCATCTCACCCTGAACGATCAAAAGGAGCTGGCCGGGACAATCGACGTGCCCGCCCAGGGCGCCATGGGTCTGCCGCTCGAAGGCTTCAAGATCGAGGCCAAGGCGATCACGTTCTTGATCGGAGGCGTTCCTGGAGAACCGATGTTCAAGGGTACGCTCGACGAGATCGGCAAGAAGCTATCCGGCACATTCTCCCAGAGCACGGTGGAAGGAACTTTCCAAGCCGTCAAGGCGGGGAAGTAAGCCATGCATACGCTCGGCCTTCTCGGAGGCATGACCTGGCATTCCACGGTCGACTACTACCGGCTGATCAATCAGGACGTCCAGACCCGCCTGGGCGGCTCGCACTCCGCCCGCTGCGTCCTCTATTCGGTCGAGTTCCAGGAGTTCGAGGAACTGCAAACAGCGGGTGATTGGAAGCGCCTGACCGAGCTCATGACCGAGGCCGCTCTTAAAGTCCAGACGGCCGGCGCCGAAGCGCTGGTCATCTGCGCCAATACCATGCACAAGACGGCGGATACTCTGGCCTCCATCCTGAGCATCCCGATCCTGCACATCGTGGACGCGGCGGCGGCAGCCATCGTCCAGGCCGGCCTGCGGACCGTGGGCCTGCTCGGCACCCGCTACACCATGGAGATGGACTTCTACCGCGAGCGCCTCGAAAAGAAGCACGGCCTGACCGTCCTCATCCCCGACCAGAGCGGCCGCGACGTCGTCCACGACGTCATTTACCCGGCGAGCTGGCCCGGGGCGAGATCCGTGAGGAAAGCCGAGCCCAATATGTCCGGGTTATCGAGGACTTGCGCGCCCGGGGCGCCCAGGGCGTCATCCTGGGCTGCACCGAGATCCCGCTGCTCATGAGGCGGGTGACGGCCCTCTCCCCGTCTTCGACACGACGGCCCTGCACGCCAAGGCCGCCGTTGATTTCGCCCTAAAATAGAGAAGGGTCAGGTCTCAACATTCGACATTTCTCTCAACTTAGTGGAATATCAATTGCGTCCGCACTCACCGAGATGGCAGTCGATCGGAGGAAATAGTCGGCGCATTCTTGTCGGCCGAAATGTCGAATGTTGAGACCTGACCCCTTTTCATGGTAAATAAGGACGCATCATGGCCACACCGGTCGAACGTTGGGTTGAAGAGCAAGCTCGGCTCTTCCAGCCGAAGCGCATCCATTGGTGCGACGGCTCGG
>CAWDOL010000017.1:0-10971 GCA_963803915.1 Candidatus Aminicenantota bacterium
GAACCTGATGATGAAGACCGTCCCTCTGGACAAATAACCGGTTCCGGACGCGAATTTTCTCAAGGGGCGCGGTTCGCCGCGCCCCTTTTTCTTGGGTGCGCCCGGCAGGGCGCACCAGCTCAATGAATTTACTTGGCTTCGGCCTTGGTGGCCTTGGCTTCGATGCCCCGGGCGGGCAGGGAGACCATGCAGCCCGTGATCTTGCCCTTGTCGTCCTTGGTGAAGGCGAGGATCATCTCGTCCCCGTTGGGGTCGAGGCCCTTGTAGGTCAGGGCCTTGCCCTCGACCGGCGTCATGGGCTGGGCCGTTCCGCCCGGAATCTGGGCGTCGAAGAGGACCTTGTCGGCCTGGACGATGATCGTGAAGGGCCACGTCCGGCTGCCGGTGTCGATCAGGTAATCGCCGGCGATATCGGCCGGGACCTTGTCTTGGGCCATGGCCACGCCGGACACCATTCCCAGGGCGGCAATCGCCAGCAGCAGAAACCAGACACGAGTCGTTTTCGTCTTCATGGATATCCCTCCATTATAAATTGGGGTTGTCGTTCGGAAGGATCTCCCCTTTGGCGAAACCGCTCCGTGCGCTACCCTCTCTTTAGAAGACGCATTGCGGGGTTCGAACGTTCCCTAAAAAGGGAAATATTTGCGGAAAGCCGGCCAGGTCTTGAAAGCCAGAACCGCGGCCGCGTAGCCCAGGGGGCAGGTCTCGAACAGGGCAACAAAGCGTTGAGTGTCGAGACCTGACTCCGCTTCGGACTTTGTCATTTCGGATTCGGCCGCTTCGGCCCCGACGCCCCGGGAGGGCAGGAAAGGCCTTCCTAAACGAGCTCCCAGCGGGCGAGCAGCGCCGAATCGGCGAACAAGGCTTCGATGTCCTCGAAAACCGCCGCCCGGCCGCCGGCCAGCACGACGGCTCTCCGGCACAGCGATCGGGTTAGGTCGTAATCGTGGCTGATCAGGATGATCGTTTGAGGCAAGGCCTTGAGCGTCCGGCCGAGCGCCCCCGTCCCCCGCGCGTCCAGGTCCGCCGTCGGTTCGTCGAGTACGAGCACCGTCGGCCGCCGGCCTATGCTGAGAGCCAAAAGCGTCCGTCGCTTCTCGCCGCTGCTCAAGCGGGAAGGATGGCGGGAGAGAAGGGAGACAAGGCCGAAATCGGAGGCCAGGGCTCGAACCCGGCTCGGGTCGGCCGGTTCGTCGGCCGCCTTCAGAGCGAAGGCCAGCTCATCGTGAACGGTCGGCATCAACAGCTGGGGGTCGGCGTCGCTGAAGACGGCCGCCAAGGCCCGCCGCGCCGCCGCCGGATCGGATCGAACTTCGAGACCGTCGACCTTGAGGAACCCCCGGTACGCGGAGAATCCGAGAAGGGTCCGAGCCAGGGTCGTCTTGCCGCTTCCGTTGGGGCCGAGAACGGCGAGCCGCTCCCCGGGCTCGACGGCGAACGAGAGGCCTTCGGCGACGGTCCGGCCGGCTCGCACGAGAGCCAGCCCGTCAGCTCGTACGGATCCTCTCATAGGCTCTCCATTCTTCGAAGGGCAGGTCGATCGTGACGCCGCGGGCGTCCATGTGCTCGTGCCGGTACCGGAATCGGCCTATCGCCGTGATGATGAGGTTCCCCGCCGCGCGGGCCAGCAAGCGGAGCCTGGCGGGCCCTCGGGCGCAGGCGCCGCGGGCCCGGATGGACTCCGCCGTCGCTCCGGCCAGCCGGCCGACGACCGCGAGATCTTGAACCATCAGATAGGTCATCGTCAGGATGTAGCCGGGGAGCCGGAGCCTCTTCAGGAAACACAGGATTTCGAGCAGAGTAAACATCCGGGCTGCCGCCACGGCGACGAGAAAGGAAGCGAAGCCCCGGAGCGAAAGAACGGCGAACGCGGCCAAATCCGGGGGGCCCGCGAGCCCCAGGGATTGTTCGGCCGCGCCCATCAGGCTGAGGCCGATGAAAAAGGAGGCGAACAAAACGAACCCCAGCCTGATGCGTCGATGTACGTCGCGGCGGGTCAGGAGCCAGCCCGCCCCCAGCGCGGCGGCGGGGGCCAAGATCGGCCAACCGGCCGCCAAGGCCGTTGTTTGCAGGGCCAGGAGCAGAGCCAGGCGCCTCATGTTCCCCGGCTCTTCTCGAGGATGCGTACGACCGCAGGCACGAGGGTCACAAGGAGGAGGACGCCGGGCAGGCTCCGGACGAGGCCGGAAGCCGAGAAAGCCAGGCGCGGCAGATGAAGGACGGACGCGGCCAGGAAGAGAAGCCCGAGATAGGCGGCCCGATCGACGACGACGGCGACCGCGGCCGCGAGAAAGAGATTCCAGCGCAGGGTTTTATAGAGCAGCCGGTTCAACCCCATGAGAAGGCCGAGCTCGATCATCATGATCGGTCCGATCGGCGGCACGATCATGGGCGGCATGCCCGTAAGAGTGAACGACAGGACGGGAACGATCACCGCGAGCGGTGCGGCGACCCGGAAAGGCAGGATGAAGCCGGCCGCCGACAACGGCAGGAACATGGGCAGAAAAGCCGAGCCCAGCCCGACCGCATGGAACAGCAGCGGTAGGGCCAAGGCGACGGCTCCGAAGACGGAGGCTAGGGAAACGTCCTTCAAGGCGGGCTTCATTTGCGCCCCTCCGAATAGAAGATGTCCGTGTCGTCGACCTGAACGGAGGTGAAGCCCGCGTTCTTGTAGAAGGCGGCCATCCGCTCGTCGGAGATCAGCACATCCTCGGCCACGGCCCGGCCGGCCTGGCGGTGGTGCGCGTTCAGGCCCTCCCGGTTGAGGGAGTGGCAGATGAAAAGCCGGCCGCCCGGCGCGAGGCAGGCGTGGGCCCGCGCGAAGACCGCCGCCTCGTCCTTGAAATGGGGGAAGGTGTTGAAGATCATGACGGCGTCGAACGGCTCGGGGAAGGCGATCTGCGCGCTCGAAATCCGCGATCAGGACCGTCGCCTCGGGATGCTTGGCGCGAAAGAGGCGGACCATCTCCGGGGAGGCGTCGAGGGCGGTGTAGGCGAACCCGGCGGCTTGGCCCAAATAGGAGTAGAGGAGCCCGGTTCCGGCGCCGACGTCGAGAACCCGGGATCCGGGACGGATCGCGGCCCGCTCCAGAATGCGGACAATGGCAGCGTGGGTCTCGGGGGTCTGGTAAGAGTCCCAGAGCGGGGCATGGTGGTCGAAAAACGCCTTCGTGTCCATGATGCAGGGAGCAATAGTAGCACGAAACGTACGTATCGTGCCAACTGGGGGAGCGCCGAGTCTGTCCGTGCCTCTCCGTTCCAGGGGGTGATCCGAGAGGGGGGGGCGGCCGTTGTCCGCAACTTCAAGGCCGGTATGGCGGCGAGGCGGGAGCTCCCCGCCCTGCGTCGACTTTATACGTTCGCGGCGCAAAACCCCGATTTTCAAATCGGGGTATAGGCGCCGCTCAGTATTACCCTGAATAGACCCCGGGCTTTAGCCCGGGGTGTCTAACGGGTTAATTCCCCGCCGTCCGCGAACCGCTCCGGCCACAGGGCCCGGAACGTCCTTTCGGCGGTCATGGGCGCCTTGAAGATCAAGGGCCTGACGGGCCTGAACGCGCGCAGGGCGTCGAGCAGCGCGAAGTAGGCGCCGATCCCGTACATCAGCGGCGGCTCGCCCACCGTCTTGGAGCCCAGGATCCCCTCCGGCGGCAGGGTGCCTTCGAGGAAAGCCACGGTGACTTCGGGAGTGTCGTTGATGTCCGGCACCTTGTATGTGGCCAGGCTGTCTGTCAGGAGCTTCCCCTCGGGCGAGAGGACGAGCTCCTCGCTCGTCATCCAGCCGATCCCCTGCACGAGGGCGCCCTCGATCTGCCCGAGGTCGACGGCCGGATCGAGGCTGCGGCCGACGTCGTGCACGATCTTGACGGCATCGATGCGGGGCACGCCGCGCAGCCCGTCGACGGTCGCCTCGATCAGGGCTGTGCCGACGGCGTGGTAAGCGAAGGGACGGCCCTTCTCCTTCGATTTGTCGAAATGGATGCCCGGTGTGGCGTAGCTGGCGTATGCCGAGAGCGGGATGCGGCGGGCGTAAGCCCAGGCCACGAGCTGCTCCCAGGTCAGGTCCAGCCGTTCGTGGGCGCAGGCCACTTCGCCGCGCTCGACGTGGATGTGGTCCGGCGGGCAGCCGCGCTCCGCGGCGAGCGCCTGCTTCAGCCTCTCCAGGATCTGCAGGCAGGCCAGGCGGGTGGCATGCCCGTTGAGGTCGGCGCCGCTGCTGGCCGCGGTGGGCGAGGTGTTGGCCACCCGGGTGGTGTTGGTGCTCTCCATCCGGATCCGGTCGGGATCGATACCCAGCGTGCGGGCCGCCACCCGGCGTATTTTGCGGTGCACGCCCTGGCCCATCTCCACGGCCGCCGTTGCGACACCGACGCTGCCGTCGGTGTAGACATGGACCAGGCCGGCCGCCTGGTTGAGCATGGTGTTGGTGAAGGAGATGCCGAAGCAGACCGGCATCACGGCCAGGCCTTTCTTGGTCAGGGCGTGGGCGCGGTTGAATGCATCGACCCGGGCTCGGGAGGCGGCTACGTCGTGGCGCTTGTCGAGCTCGTCCCAGCAGCGGACGGGGCTGTCGGACTCGAAACGCTGACCGTAGGGCAGCTCGTCGCCCGGCTTGAGCAGGTTGCGGCGCTGGACGTCCCGGACCGGCAGGCCGAGCTCTCGTCGCGGCGTGGACGATGGCCGCCTCCAGGACGAACATGGCCTGCGGCCCGCCGAATCCCCGGAACGCCGTGAACGGCGGAAGGTTCGTTTTGCAGCTTGCGGCCGTGGCCTTCACGTTGGGGATGAAGTAGCTGTTGGTGGCGTGGAACAGCGTGCGCTCCAGGATGGCGGGGGAGAGATCCGCGCCGGCGCCCGCGTTCTGATAGAAGGTCGCCTCGTAGGCCAGTATTTTGCCGTCTTCGGCCAGCCCGATCTTGTAGTCCGACGTGTAGGGGTGGCGCTTGCCCGTAAAGCGCCCGTCCTCGTGGCGGCTCAGGACGAGCTTGACGGGCTTGCCCAGCCGGAACGCGGCCAGTGCGGCCAGTGCGGCCCAGGCCGTAGCCTGGTCTTCTTTGCCGCCGAAGGCGCCGCCCAGGCGCGGCACGTCGACCTCCACCTGGTGCATGGCCAGCCCCAGGACGCGGGCGATGGCCCGCTGGACCGCGGTGGGGGATTGGGTCGCGGAAAAGACTTTCAATCCGCCGTCGTCACGCGGTACGGCCAGCGCCGACTGCGTCTCCAGGTACATATGCTCCTGGCCGCCGGTGTCGGCCCGGCCGGCGACCACGACGCGGCAGAGCGGCCAGGCTCCATCCACGTCGCCCATGGCGAAGGTGCGGGCAGGGCCGACGAGAGCGCCTGCGGCAAAGGCCTGGCGCGGGTCGAAGACGGCGGGAAGCGGCTCGATGTCGAGCTTGATCAGGGCCCGGGCGGCGCGGCCGGCGGCCGGGCTTTCGGCGACGATCAGGGCCACCGGCTGGCCGATGAAATTCGACTTCGTTCGCGGCGAGCAGCGGCTCGTCCTGGATGATGCTTCCGATCTGGTTTTGTCCCGGGATGTCGCGCGCCGTGAGTACCGAGACGACGCCGGGTGCGGCGGCCGCCGCTGCCGTCTCGATCTTGCGCACCCTACCGTGCGCGACGGGCGAGGGCACGGCGACGGCGTGGAGCGTCCCCTGGAGCGCCGGGATATCGCGGACATAATGGGCCGCGCCGCGGGCGTGGAGGTGCGCGTCGTCGTGCTTCACGCCAGATCCTCCTCGCGGACGGATTCGGGGAAGAGCGTCAGGAAGTGGGCCAGGATGAGGCGCGGCAGGAGGGCCTGTTTGTATTCCGCCGAGCCGCGGACGTCGCTGATCGGAGCGATCTCGCCCGCGGCGGCGTCCGCCGCGGCCCGCGCGGTTTCCGCGGAGACGGGACGGCCTTGGAGAAACGCGGATGTCTTGCGGAGATAGAGCGGGATGGGAGCGACGCTCCCGGCCGCGACACGCGCCTCGACGATCATGCCGTCACGGATGCGAAGGCTGATGGCCGAGCTGGCGCCGGCGATGTCCAGACGCTCGCGGCGGGCGACCTTCTCGAAGTCGAAGCGGAGGCCTTCGGCCGGGATCGGGATGCGAATCTCGGCGATCATTTCGCCGAAGACCAAGTCCATGACCTTGTAGCCCCGGAAGAAGTCGCGCAAGGCGACGGTCCTCTTCCTCCAGCCCTTGGCCACGATCAGAGTCGCGTCCAGGGCCAGGCACATCACCGAAAGATCGCCGGCCGGTGAGGCGTTGACGATGTTGCCCGCGATCGTGGCCCGGTTGCGGATGGGCCGCGAGGCCATGCGCGCGAAGTGAGGAACCCAATCGGGGAAATGCGAGCGGATGAGGGGCGACGCCTCGATCTCGCTGATGGGGGTGGCCGCCCCTATGCGAAGGGAGGCTCCCAGGACGCTGACGCCCCGCAGCTCGTCGCGCCGGGTGAGGAACTCCGGCTCCGTGTCGCGAATTTTTTCGGCCTGGGTGACGAAGAGATCGGTGCCTCCCGCGACGAGCGGGGCGAGCTCGGAGGCGTACGGTAGGGCGACTTTCTTGAACATGACCGTCTTGCCCATGCCCCGCAGACGTCGGGGAGCCTCGAGGAAATGGGGCGGCAGGACTCCGCGCCGGACGAGCGCGGCGATGCGGGCCGGGGAAGAGGGCTCTCCCGCCGGCTCGAGATCATGGCAGCGCTCGGCCAGCCGGGTGATGGCCCGCTTGATCGCCACGTGCCCCGTGCAGCGGCAGATATTGCCTCCCAGCTCGGCGATCCCTTCGGCCTCGGTCGGTGCCGCGCCGCCCAGCAGAAAGCCGGTCAGGGCGATGACGAGCCCGGGCGTGCAGTACCCGCATTGGATGGCGCCCTCGTCGATAAGGGCCTGCTGCACCGGGCTGAGGTCGGCCTGGTTGAGGCCCTCGATGGTCACCATATGGCGGTCCTCGGCTTCGCCCAAGGGCAGAAGGCAGGAGTTGACGGTCCGATAGACGATGCCTTCCGATCCCGGCGTGCCGAGCAGGACCAGGCACGAGCCGCAATCGCCCTCGCGGCAGGCGTCCTTGGTGCCCGTCAGCCCGAGATCGTCGCGCAGAACGTCCAGGAGCACGGTGCCGCCGCTTCGGGAGACGGCTTGTTCCCGATCGTTGAGAAGAAAGCGCACGGGGGGAATCATGAACAGCCCCTCACGGCCGCGGGTTTGTAAGCGTTGCGATCACCCATCTGCCACCGCGACAAGCATAGATACCGGGTTTGATGATGTCAAGGATGGCCGTTCTTGATTTCGGTCCCGGGTCGGGAGTAGTGTGGGGCGATCTTTTCCACTCACGATTGAGGCGATCTCCAATGAAAATCTGCATCTATTGCGCTTCGAGCGCCACCATCGACAAGTCCTACTTCGAGGCCACCGAACGGCTGGCCCGGGAGCTCCTCAAAGAGAGGATCGACGTCGTCTGCGGCGGCGGAGCCGAGGGGCTTATGGGCCAGCTCGCCGACACCATTCTAGCCGGCGGCGGCAGAATTAAGGGCATCATGCCCAAGTTCATGAACGAGGTGGAGTGGGCCCACAAAGGCCTCTCCGACATGGAGCTGACCGAGACGATGCACGAGCGCAAGGCCCGCTTCCTCGAGGGGGTGGACGGCCTGGTGGCCCTGCCCGGCGGCACGGGCACGCTCGAAGAGCTGCTGGAAGCCATCACCCTGAAGCGGCTGGGCCAGTTCACCAAGCCCATCGTCATCCTCAACACCAACGGGTATTATGAGCCGTTGCGCCAGATGCTGGAGAAGGCCGTCGAGGAGCGCTTTATGCACCCGAAGCATTTGGAGATGTGGGCTTTCGTCAATGAGCCCGAGGACGTCGTTCCCGCCATCCGGAACTCCGCCGTCTGGGGCAAAGAGGCGATGGCCTTCGCCGTCAATCGCCGCTAGGCCGCCGCACCCCTTCGGTTAGTGCTTCAGAATCCAGGCGGCGATGTCCGCCACGGCCTCCTCGAGGACGCTGCCGTGCTTCTGGCTGTACTCGAGCGGCGTCAGCAGCCCCTCGCCGGCGAAGAACAGATGGTTCAGCTTGGGGTAGAGCTTGAACTCGACGTCCTGGCGGGAACCGAGGGCGGCCTTCCATAGATCGAGGTCGGCCGTCTGGACCTGGTAGTCCCGTCCGCCCTGCAGGAAGAGCATCGGCTTTTTGACCTTCTTGGCCAGCTCGGGCGGGTTGTAGCCGCGCAGATCGAGCCAGTAGGCGGGCATGGCGCCCATGAGCTTGGCGGTCGAGCTTTTGTCCGCGTCGGTCAGGGCCTTGATCTTGGCCACGGCGGCCTTGATGTCGTCGAGCTGCTTGCGGCTTTCGTCGGTCAGCGGTCCGGAAAGGCCGTAGAGGTATTCCATCTGGCGGAGGATGGTGTCGTCCATCGGGCCGGGCCAGCCCGGCCATGGAGATGAACCCGGCGACTCCGAGAGGCTCGGCCGCCAGAGCGATGCGGGGCAGGAGGAACCCGCCCAAGCTGTGGCCCAAGATGAAGACCCGCTGGCCGTCGATCCGCTCCGCCTTCTGCAGAAGGGCGGCGGCGGCCACGGCGTCGTCGATCGTCTCGTCCTTGACGGTCATGGCCGCTTCGGCTTTGGGGTCGGCCAGGATCTTGGCCCCGTGCACCTTGCTGCGCTTGTCGTAGCGCAGGACGGCGATGCCCCGTGTGGCCAGCCCCCAAGCCAGGTCCTTGAAGGGCTTATTGGGGCCGAGCTCCTCGTCGCGGTTGTTGGGGCCCGAGCCATGCACCAGGACGAGGCCGGGGAAGGGGCCTGCGCCCTTGGGTGTGGTCAGGGTTCCCGGCACGGCCCATGTCGCCCGAGCCGATCGTGACCTCGGTCTCTTCGAACTTGGACGGGTCGGCGTAGGCGGGCGGCTCGTATTTCACGGGCGGCGCCGTGGGCACGAAGCCGAGCCCGGCGACCTTGCCGGCCTTGTCGAAGACGACCCGCGCGTCCAAAGAGGCCTTGGCGAACTCGCAGGTGATGAACACGATCTCGTAGCCCTGGAGCTGCTCGCGGCGGGCCGGGCCCTGCTTCTTAAAAGCCCCGACCCGGACCGGAAGCTGGGTCTTCCACATCTGTTCCATCTTTTCCGCGCCCATGACCTTGAGCATCGTGGCGTCGAAGTCGCGAACGGAAGCCTGGTAATCGCTCCTCTCCAAGGCCGTAATCAGAGCCCGGGCCTTCACCGTCAGGCTATCCTCGGTTTGAGGGGCCGCGGCTTCGGCGGCCGCGGAAAGCGCAAGGATGAGCAGGGCGCGTCCGAAATAACGGGCCGGGCATGCTTTCATGGGACGAATTCCTTTTGGAGTTTGGGACTCAATCCGCCGCACAATTATAGCCCAAGCCAATACCGAGGAGGCAAAGGCGGAGCGTTTGCCGGATGCGGACAATTCCGGTACACTCGCGCTTGGCGCGATTATGATCCGAGTCAAGGTCTGCTGCATCAGCTCGATCGAGGAAGCGCGCATGGCCATCCGCCTGGGCGCGTCGGCCCTCGGTCTCGTGTCCGAGATGCCGAGCGGGCCGGGGGTCATTCCGGAGTCTCTCATCGCCGAAATCGCGGCTACGGTGCCGCCGCCGATTGGTACATTCCTCCTCACCAGCCGGACAGACACAGCCGAAATCATTGCCCAACAGCGGCGCTGCCGGACCAACACCATCCAGCTATGCGATGGCTTGCCGCCGGGGTCCTTGGCGAAGCTTCGCCAGGCGCTTCCCGGCGTCTCTCTGGTCCAAGTCATTCATGTTCGCAATGCGGCGTCCGTCGAGGAAGCTATAGAGGCGTCACATCAAGCCGATGCGCTCCTTCTCGATTCGGGCAACCAGTTACTCCCAATCAAGGAGCTGGGCGGCACGGGGAGAATCCACGATTGGACGTTAAGCGCCGAAATCGTCAAGAAATCGCGGGTTCCGGTCTTCCTCGCCGGCGGCTTGAATCCCGATAACGTAGCCGAGGCGATTCGTGCCGTCCGGCCGTTCGGCGTCGATCTCTGCTCCGGCGTCCGCACGAACGGTGCTCTCGACGAGCAGAAGCTTGCCCGGTTCATAGCGGCCGTCTCGGCCGTCAGCTTGTAATGCCTGCGCTTTTACTTCGCTTATTAACTAAGCCTGCCTTCTCAATCCGGATCAGGGAATATATCTTTTCGGCCGCAGCCGGAAGAGCGTGTTGATCTTGACATCATATGTGGCTAAATATATATTATGATATGTATATTAGAGACCTGCGAGTAAACCCATGAACAAGATTATCGGCGTCACGGACCTCCAGCGACGATTCCGCAAGACTTTCGATGAGGTCGCCGAGGAGCATGTCCCGTACGTGCTCACTCGGGGCAGCCGTCCCGAGGCCGTTCTTATCCCCTATGAACAATACCTCCGGTTCATCCGTGCGGATGAAGGCGGCATCCTCAAGCGATTCGATGATCTACTGGCCCGCATGGCGGCTGCCCATGACCGTTTTTCCGAGGACGAAATCGCCAAGGACGTGGCCGCTGCCATCCGAGACGTCCGGAAGCGGAAAAAGTGAAAGTTCGCGCGGTCATCGATACAAACGTCGTTGTTTCCGCGTTGATCCGTCCGAAAGGCACGGCCGCGGTCCTTTGGCGGCGCCTCGGTGAGGGTGCCTTCACGGCCGTCTTTTCCCCCCAGCTCATCGATGAGATCGCTTCTGTCCTCTGCCATCCGAAAATCAGGGCGAAATACGGTACGACACCGAAGGACCTGGAACATATCGCCGCGCTCTTCGCTTTACGCGGCGACCTCGTCCCATGCGAGGAGAAGATTCGGCTCTGCCGCGATCCCGACGACGATTTTCTTCTCGAAACCGCCGTATCGGGGAAGGCCGATTTTCTCGTTTCGGGCGATGAGGACCTTCTTTCGTTGAAGAAGATCCGCCAAACCAGGATCGTGAAGCCGGCGGCTTTCCTGGCCGCGCTCGAAAAAGCC
>CAWDOL010000018.1:0-70423 GCA_963803915.1 Candidatus Aminicenantota bacterium
CCGGCCACCCGGCGGAAGAGATCCGCGGGACTCTTGTCCAGGAACTCGCCCTTGTCGTTCTTCAAAAAATAGCGGGCCTTCAGGATGCGCAGGGCGTTCTCGGAAAAGCCTTGGACCTCGGTCATCGGAACTCTCCTTGTTCGTGGGACGGCATCAAACCGATAATCTCTATAGAATTTCTGTATTCTAACAAATCCGGCCGCGGGGGGCAAGAGGCCGGCGCAAAAAAACTAAAAAAACATACTAAATGTGGTGGGCAACCCTTTTCAGGCCCATTATATGGGGTTTTTAGGTAAAATCAAGCCTTTTCTCCAAGTCACAGAAAAGACCTGTTTTCCCCCACGCATCAGCCCGGTCTCAACCCTTCGGGAGAGCGCGCGAGATCGCTTTAGGGCCGGGAGGGTGGAGACCCCGCCTCGGCGGCCGGCCCCGGCGACGAAAAAAGCCTTCGCTCAGGCTTTCTGCATCGGCTCGCCGCAGCAGAGCAGGACGTGCTCTTCGACGCAGCCGCAGGCCTCGTCGACGATGACACGGTAGCCGCAGACGCGGCAAGCCAGCTTGGGAGCCTTGGCAGCTGTCTTCTTGACGACTTTCTTGACGGTCTTCTTGACGGGTTTCTTCAGGGCTTTCTTGACGACTTTCTTGGCCTTGGCTTTCACGGGCATGGGAGCCTCCCTTTCTTGTCTTGGATCGAGATTCTATGGAAATATAGGCCGAGGATGTGGGTGAGTCAATTAAGGAATAACGTTAGCGGAGCTTTTTCTCATCGACCAGGCCGTCCAGCCGCCCCGGCCGGACGATGGTGGCCTCGCGCTCGACCCCCGTCGATACGACCGCCACTTCGGCCTCGACCGCATCCTCGATGAACTTGAGGTAGTCGAGGAACGCGGCCGGCAGCTCGTCCCACGACCGGGCCCCGGCCACCGGCTCCTTCCAGCCGCGCATTTTGACATAGCGCGGTACAACTTCGTTGAGCACGGCCGGCTCGGTCGGGAACCCCTCCACAGGACTCCCCTTGTAATCGTACCCGACGCAAACGGGCACTTCGTCCATGCCGTCCAGGATATCGGGCTTGGTCACGACCAGCTTGTCGATGCCGTTGACCCGGCAGGCGTAGCCGACGGCCACGGCGTCGAACCAGCCGCAGCGCCGCGGCCGGCCCGTGGTGGCGCCGAACTCGTCGCCCCGCTTGGCGATCATCCGGCCCGCCTCGTCCAGAAGCTCCGTCGGGAAGGGACCCGATCCGACGCGCGTCGTGTAGGCCTTGACCACACCGAGCACCGCCTGGATCCGGGTCGGCCCGACGCCCAGGCCGGTGCAGGCCCCGCCGGCCGTCGAGTTGGAGGACGTGACGAAGGGATATGTGCCGTGATCGACGTCGAGCAGGGTGCCCTGGGCCCCCTCGAACAGGATGGAGCGGCCGCGCCTCATCTCGTCGGCCAGAAGCGCCGGCACGTCGCGCAGGAAGGGCCCCACGGCTTCCGCATAGGCGGCGTACTCCGCGAAGACCGGCCCGGGATCGATGGGCGGCCGGCCGTGCATGGCGGCCAAGGCGTTCTTCTCCGCGGCCATGGCTTCGATCTTCTCTTTCAGCACGGCCAGGTCCTGCAGATCTCCGGCCCGCACGCCCCGCCGCGCGATCTTGTCCTCGTAGGCCGGGCCGATGCCGCGCAAAGTCGTGCCGATCTTGCGCTCGCCCAGCGCCTCCTCGCTGATCCTCTCCACCAGACGGTGGTACGGCAGGATGAGGTGGGCGTTGCGGGCGATGGCGATGCGGCTTCTGTCCACGGGGACGAGCTTGCCCAGGGCCTCCAGCTCGTCCAGGAAGGCCTTGGGGTCGAGGACGACCCCGTTGCCGATGACGCAGAGCGTGCCCGGCCGCAGGATGCCCGAGGGGATCAGGTGGAGGACGATCTTCCGGCCCGCGACGTAGACCGTGTGGCCGGCGTTGTGGCCGCCCTGGTAGCGGGCCACGACGTCGAAGGCCGGCGTCAGCCAGTCGACGATCTTGCCCTTGCCTTCATCCCCCCATTGCGTGCCGAGAACGACGATGTTGGACATGGATGCCTCTTAGAAGCTCGACCGCGGCCTGGACCCGCAGAACGTTGTCGGCCAGGGCCGCGCCCTTCTCTTTCTGCCAATCGTATTCCAGCTTGATCCGGACGTTGGCCTGAAGGTCGTAAACCAGACCCAACGAGAAGCGGCTGTGGTTCCAGGACAAGCCCCCGCCCGGCGTCAGGGGGCCGACCCAGCCGAGGCCGTGGAAGGGATCATCCGCCTTGGAAGTCTGATAGGAGCCGACCGGGTGGATCGAGCCGAAAGTCAGCCCGACCAGGGCGAACCAGCCCTCGATCCGGCCCGCCTCGAACCCGGCCGGGTTGGTGATGTCGGCCCGGGTGTATTCGGCCAGGCAATGGACGTTGGGTGTGGTCCAGCCGGCGTCCGCGCCCAGGAGGCGCAGGCGGCGCTCGTCGGCCGCATCGTGCCGGCCGTCATAATAAGAGACCCCCAGGCCCAGCTCCTGGGACACGGGGAAGTCGAGGCGTCCGCCCCAGCCTTTATTCTTGTTGTTGTCGCGCCACTGCTGGCCGCCCGCGGGTGTCTCCGCCTCGGCCAGCCCGTTGCCCAGGAAGACGGAGTAGCGGACGAAGCCGAGATCGCCCTCGGCCATCGCGCCGACGTCGCGCCAGCTCCGCGGATGGGACTCGGACGTGCCGTAGGGCGAGTCGACCAGCAGGAGCTGGAAAGGCCGATCGGCGACGTTGACCCGCCCGAACGGAACGAGGTAGACGCCGATCTTGGCCCGGAAAGCCTCGGACCAGGTCCAGCCCGCCCAGGCCTGTTCGAGCTCGGGCCGGACGGCGTCGCGCGACCGCAGCTCCAGCATATAGCCGAACTGGGACGACCATTCGCCGGACAGGATCAGCCCGAACTGGACGCCGCCGAACGTGCTCACGGCCCAGGGCGAGTCCGCCTGGCCCTGCAGATACTCGGCCGCGAAGTAGCCGTTCAGCCGGACCTGGGCCGCGGCCGGGCGGGCGGCCGCCAGCGCGAACAGGGCCAGCGCGCAGACCGTCGCCGCGGCCCGGGTGCGGCGGCTCATGAAGGCTCCGCCGCGGCCAGCCGGGCATAGTCGAAGCCGTCGGCCAGGATCTCGCTCTTGAAGCCCGCCACATCGAGCCGGGCGGCCACCGCCCGGGCTATGAGCGGCACGCCTTCCCTCGTCCCCATCCAGACGGCGCCGACGAGGCGCCCGCCGTCGAGGACGATCTTGCGGTAGAGGCCCGAGGCGTCATCCTCGCGCCGGATCTCTTCGAGCCCGGCCGCCGGGCTCCGGGTTGACGATCCCGACCGAGGCCAGGCTCAAGCCCATGACCTTGAGCGTGTTCGAGGGGACCGTTCCGGCGTAGGGCTTGCGGCAGGCCGAGCATCGACGCCGCGGCCGTGCGGGCCTGGTCGAAGGAGGCCGGGATGATGCCGTAGAGGCGGCCCTTGTGCTGGGTGCCGTCGCCGGCGGCGAAGATGCCGGCGCGGCTCGCGGCCATGAAATCGTCGACGACGACGCCGCGGTCCACGGTCAGGCCGGCCTCGCGGGCCAGCCCGATGTTCGGCCGGACGCCGGCGGCGATCAGGACGCTGCCGGCCGGGATCTCCTCGCCGGTCTTCAGCCGGACGCCGGAGGCCTCGGGCAAGCCGATGATCTCCTCCGTGGCCACGCCGACGCGGACGCGGATGCCGGCCGCTTCGAACTGGCGGGCCAGGACGGCGCCGCCGGGCGGGTCGAGCTGGCGCGGCAGAAGATACGGGAAGACCTCCAGCACGGTCACGGCGGCGCCGCGGGCCTTGAGGGCGCGGGCGAGCTCCAGCCCCAGCAGGCCGCCGCCGATGACGACGACCTCCGGCCGGGCCGCGACCCGGGCCAGGATGGCCTCGGCGTCGTCCAGCGTACGCAGGGTGAGCACGCCGGGCTTGTCCGCGCCGCGGATCGGCGGCACGGAGCTGACGGCGCCGTCGGCCAGGCACAGCGCGTCATAGCTCTCCGCGCTACCCGCGGCCGTCTCGATCCGCTTCTCGTCGGGCCGGATCACGGCCGACCCGGGTGCCGAGGCGGACGTCGATCCGACGCTCCTTGTACCAGGCCTCGGGGTAGGCGAACAGCTTCTCCGTGCGGGAGCCTCCCGGCCAGGTACTCGATCAGGTTCGGCCGCGGATAGTAAAGATGGCGCTCCTCGCCGAACAGGACGATCTCCGCGTCGGCGTCCGATTCGCGCAGGGTCTTGGCCGTGATGGTCCCGGCCAGCCCGTTCCCGACGATGACGGCCTTCACTCGGCTTTCTCGAAGTAATCCTTGCCCACGCCGCACTGGGGGCAGACCCAATTGTCGGGCAGGCTCTCGAAGGGCGTGCCGGGGACGATGCCGTTCTCGGGGTCGCCGTTGACGGGGTCGTAGATGTAGCCGCACGCGGTGCAAACCCATTTCTGCATGTTGAGCTCCTTTCCTATCGTGATTTGGTCGGTCGCGTCAATTCTCGTTGAGGACGTAGCGCTCGTAGGCCGTCTCCAGCCGCAGCTTGTGGCCGAGCTCCTCGGCCGCCATGCGCTCGAGCACGGGCTTTGCCTCCGGATCGGAGGAGGCGGCGAAGCGGAAGACGTCGGCGGCCGTGCGGAATTCGTTCATGACCGGCTCTTCGTGGTGTTTCCGTCCCGGATGCTTGCGGTTGGACGCCTCATTATAAGTGAATCCCGGGCGAAAGCAAAGGTCTCGGCCCGGTTCCGGGGAGGTTCCTTCGGAGGCTCGGCCCGGCTCACCGCTTCTGGCAGCGGGGGCAGAAGTGGCTGCCGCGGCCGCCGATGACGGCCCTGCGGATCGGGCCGCCGCAGCGCGGGCAGGGCTCGCCGTCCCGGCCGTAGACGCGGTGCTCGTCCTGGAACGAGCCGAGCTCGCCGTCCGCGTCGCGGTAGTCGCGAACCGAAGAGCCGCCCGCCTCGATGGCCCGCGACAGGACGTCGAGGAGCTCCGCCCGCAGCCTGTCCGCACGGGGGCGGGACAGCGTCGCCGCCGAAGCCAGGGGGTGGACGCCGGCGGCGAAGAGCGCCTCGTCGGCATAGATGTTCCCGACGCCGGCCAGGAAGGACTGGTCCAGAAGGACGCTCTTCGTCCGGCCGCGGCGGGCCTTGAGCCGGGCGGCGAACTCGTCGGGGCCGACATCGAACGGCTCGGGGCCGAGGGCCCGAAGCTCGGGACAGGAGGACAGCCCGTCGAGCGGCCGGCAGCGGACGAGCCCGAACTTGCGGACGTCCTCGAAGTGGAGCTCGCGGGCCGGGCGCTTGAAGCTCAGGACAAGGTGGACGTGCTTGCCCCGCGGCCGTCCGGGCCGGCTCCAGAGGAACCGGCCGGTCATCTTCAGATGGAAGAGAAGAGCCGCGTCCCCGCACTCCAGGATGAGGTTCTTGCCGCGGCGGCCGACCTTGTCGATGGTCCGCCCGACCAGGGTGGAGAGAGGCAAGGCCGCGGGCGGCGCGGGCCTCGCGGCCGCCGCCCCATCCGGTGGCCGGGCCACGGCCGGCCTTGCCCTGGGGCGGAATCGCCTCGACGGCGGCAATGCGCAAGCCCAGGACGCGCCGGCGCAGGCTGCGGGCCACGGATTCGACTTCGGGCAGCTCGGGCATGGGAAGCCAATATAGCCCGCTCCCGGCCGCCGGTCAACGCGCTCGACGCCGCCCCTTGCGCCCGGACGAGGCTTTGGTCTATGATGGGCGCTCAAAAGCCATGAAAAGCATCGCCGTTTTCCTCCTCGGCTGGCTCGTCCCCGGACTCGGCCATATCGTCCAGAAGAAGTTCGCCCGCGGGCTCACCTTCTTCGCCTGCATCCTGGCCATGACCGGGCTGGGCCTGTGGATGTCGGGCAAGATCTACCCCTTCCAGACCGAGAACCCGCTGACCATCCTGGCCTTCTTCGCCGACATCGGAAACGGCCTGGTCTACGTCCTGTCGCGCTTCCTGCCCTTCGGGCTGGGCGACCTCCGGCTGGTCACCTTCGAGTTCGGCACGGCCTACCTGGCCGGGGCCGGCCTGCTGAACTACCTGGTCGCGCTGGACGCCGCCGACATCGCCGCGGGGAAGAAATCATGATCTTCGAAAGCCACTTCCTGTCGATGGTCGTCTACGCCGCCCTGGTCGCGGTCGTGCTGGCGCTGCTGCGGCGCAAGGACAAGAAGCCCCGCATCCGCTACGGCATCTTCCTGTTCCTGGCCATGGCCGGCGGCGCGCTGCTCTTCGGCTGGTTGATGTATCTGTTCACTCTCTGACTATCTGTTCGCTCTCTAACTACCAGACCCGCACCCATTTCGAAGGCTCTTTTGCCGATTCCGTGAAAACGGAGCGATTTGGGGGACACCTCCGAAGCGCTCCTTCCGGAATTGGGAGTTGAGCCTCTTGAATAGCATGTGTCGGTATTAAGGCGTTTCGGATTATAATGTCGGCGTGATCGAGCTCGCGCACGTCTGGGTCCAATACCAGAAGCCCCATTGGGCCCTCTCCGACGTCAGCCTGACCATCAACCGCGGCGAGCTCTGCACCATCACCGGCCCCTCCGGCTCGGGCAAGACGACCCTGCTGCGGACCCTGACCCGGGAGCTCGTCCCCACCCACGGCCAGGTCTTCGTGGCCGGCAAGAACATCGGCCTCCTGCCCGGCCCCAAGGTCCACCTCCTGCGCCGGGTCATGGGCATCGTCTTCCAGGACTTCCGGCTCCTCTCCCACAAGCGGGTCTTCGACAACGTGGCCATCGCCCTGCGGGTGCAGGGCGTCCCCGTGCGCGACCTCAAGCGGCGCGTCTTCATCGCCCTGCGCATGGTGGCCATGCACCACCGCATCTGGGATTTTCCCTCGGAGCTGTCCTACGGCGAGCAGCAGCGGGTGGCCGTGGCCCGGGCCGTGGTCAACAACCCGACCATCCTGCTGGCCGACGAGCCGACCGGCAACCTCGACCCCGAGCTGGCGGCGGAGCTGATGGGCCTGTTCCAGGAGATCAACCGCCAGGGAACCACCGTCATCCTCTGCACCCACGACCGCGAAATGATCCGCCGCTTCGGCGGGCGGATCGTCCTCCTGCACGAAGGCAAGCTCCAGCGCCGGGGGCGCGCATGACGCCCGGCGCCTCGGTCCGGCCGCGCTACGTGCTGCGCGAGACGCTGAACAACCTCTGGCAGTTCAAGACCCGGCACCTCTTCTCGCTGACCATCATCTGCCTGTCTTCGCTCATCCTGGGCGTCTTCCTGTCGCTCTCCAACAACCTGACCGAGAAGGCCGGCGAGCTTTCGCGGCAGGTCAGCGTCGTCTTCGACCTGAGCCGGGACGCCGCACCGGCCGAGCAGGACGCCCTGGCCGCCTCGCTCCGGACCTCGCCGCTCGTGGGCGAAGTGCGCTCGGTCTCGGCCGAGGCGGCCCTGGCCCGCTTCCTCAAGGACTTCCCCGAGCTGGCAGACATCGTCTCCAACCTCAAGGACAACCCCTTCCCGCCCTCGGTCGAGGCGGACCTCGTCCGCCCCGACGTGCCGGACGCGGAGGTCTCGCGGCTGATCGCGGAGGCCCGGCGCTCGCCCGCCGTGACCGACGCCCAGTTCAACCGCGACTGGGCCGAACGGGTCCGCTCCCTGAGCCGTCTGGCCCGCAACGCCGGGTTTTTCCTGGGCGGCATCCTGGTGCTGGCCTCGCTGCTCATCGTCTCGAACGTCATCAAGCTGAACGTGCTGGCCCGCAAGTCCGAGATCGAGCTTCTGCGCCTGGTCGGCGCCACCAACGCCTTCATCCGCGGCCCTTTCCTCCTGGAGGGCGTGGCCATGGGCCTGTTGGGCGGCCTGCTCTCCCTGGGACTCATCCTGGTCGTGGTCAAGCTCTTCCCGATCTATCTCGGCTCGTCCATGGGCGCCCTACAGGAGCTGTTCGGCTTCCGCTACCTGACCCTTGTCCAGGCGGCCGCCCTCGTTTGCGGAGGGGGTCTGGTCGGCTTACTGGGCAGCCTCAGCTCGGTCGCAAGATTCTTGAAAACATGAGTGTTTGACAGGGGCGGGGCCCTGGCTTACAATTCCGGCATCATACTCATGACTTCCCTCGGGTCCGAACTCCGGCAGGCGCGCGACAAGGCCTCCTTGTCCGTGGAGCAGATTGCCCAGCAGACCAAGATCAGCCTGCGCCTCCTCAAGGCCTTGGAGGACGAGCGCTTCGACCTGATGCCCGAGTCCTTCTTCGTCAAGGGGGTGCTTAAAGCCTACGTGCGGGCGGTCGGCGGCGACGAAGCCTATTTCCTGGCTTTGTACCGGTCCGAACAGGGCATCGTCGAGACCTCCCCCCCGCCGGCCCCGTCCCCGACAACCCCCAAAGAAAGGGCCGCCCGAGCTTCCGCCTCCTCGCCCAGCCGGGTCCATAGGCCCGAGCTCATGGATTTCCGCGAAGCCCCGAGCCGCTCGGGACCGGGACTGAAGCGACGGGTCCGGCTTCAGCCCTGGGTCCTCATCCTGGGCCTGATCCTTCTCGCGGCCGTCGTGACCGCGCTGGTTTTCTTCTACCTGGAATCGCGCCCCAAGCCGGCGCCCTTGATCCCCACCTCAGTTCCCTCCGCGCCGTCGATCGTCAGGCCCGAGGCCCCGGCCGAAGCCGCCGATAAGGCCGGCACCACGGCAACCCCGGGCCAGGCTTCAAGCCAAGCCCAGCCCGTCCCGGCCGACGGATTCGCCGCCGGGCTCAAGCTGGACTTGCGCTTCACTTCCGAAACCTGGATCCAAGTGGCCGCGGACGGCCGGATCGTCCTGGACGGCATCCAGGCGGCCGGCCGCGAGACGATCCTGCGAGCGGCCGAGGAGTTCATCATCCAGATCGGAAACGCGGGTGGCCTGGCCTACACCCTGAACGACAAGCCGGGTGTCGCCTTGGGCGCTCTGGGCGCCGTGCGGACCGATATCCGGATCAACCGGGAGACGGCGGCCGAATTCCTGAGGAACTCCCCCGCCCCCTCCGTCCCCTCCGCCGCAACCGCCGCCTGACGCGTCCATGCCCGAAGCCAAGGACGTCCTGACCCCGAAAAAGCGCGGCTCCCGCGTCCTGGCCTTCGTCATCCCGCTCCTCATCGTCCTCTACTTCGTCATCGACTTCCTGCTGCGGCGGGTGCAGGAATTCTCCCCCTCCAAGGCCACCGGCATCCTGCTGACGGCCCTCCAGTTCATCGTCCTGCTGCTGGCCCTGATCCTGCTCTTCGTCCTGGGCCGGAACCTGGCTCCGGCTTTACCTGGAGCGCAAGCGCAAGGTCGTCGGGGCCCACTTCAAGACCAAGCTGGTGATGTTCTTCACCGCCCTGTCCGTTCTGCCGACCCTGCTGCTGTTCCTCTTCACGAGCGACCTGATCATCGCGCAACATCGAGCAGTGGTTCAAGATGGACGTCAACCGCGTCCTGGAGGACGACCCGGGCCGTGGCCGACGGCTTCTACGTGACCACCTCGGAGACGGACCCTGCACTTCGCCGCCCAGCTGGAGAAGGAGATGCGGGCCAGGGGCTTGCTGGCGCCCGACAAGCGCGCCGCCGCTGGAGGCCTTCGTCCGAACCAAGCTGGCCGAGTACAAGCTGGCCGAGATCGCGGTCTACCGGGGCGAGGAGGAGCTGTTCGTCTACCTCGACCCGAACCTGCCGCTGCAGGACTACAACGAGCTGAAGCTGGACAACGTCAAGAAGACCCATTTCGGGGTGCCGCTCGACGAGATCAAGCCCATGGGCACGGGCGAGTTCATCCGCCAGGGCGTCTCCTTCACTCTGCCCGACGCCACGCCCTTCCTGATCACCACGGGCGATGTTCCTGCCCCAGAACTACGCCCAGAAGATCAACGACGTCAAGGCCTACTGGGACCGCTACAGCCGGCGCCGCCAGCAGAAGGACCTGACCAAGACGACCTACCAGCTGATGCTGGTGCTGGTGACCATGCTGGTCGTGTTCGCCGCCACCTGGATCGGCTTCCACCTGGCCCGCTCGATCACCGTGCCGATCGAAAAGCTGGCCCAGGCCACGCGCGAGGTGTCCAAGGGCCACCTCGACGTCCGGGTCGAGGACCCGGCCTCGGACGAGCTCGGCATCCTGATCGAGTCGTTCAACCAGATGATCGCCGACATCCAGACGGGCCAGGAGCGCCTGGCCCAGAAGACGGCCGAGCAGGAGGCCCGCAAGCAGTACATCGAGACCCTGCTGAACACGGTCACGACCGGGGTCATCGCCCTCGACGCCGAGGGCCGCATCACCACCATCAACCCTTCGGCCCGGGACATGCTGGCCCTGCCGCCGCGGTGGAAGTGGCCGGACGGCCCTACCGGGAGGTCCTCCTCCACCCGCGCTTCGCCGAGCTGGCCCAGGCCATCGAGGCCGGGATGAAGGCCCGCCACCGCATCTCGGACCGCGAGATCTCGATCCAGCTCAACGGCCAGCAGCTGACCCTGGCCCTGACCCTGTCGCCGCTCAAGCCGCCGGGCGGCGGGCTTCTCCGGGCTGCTGGTCGTGCTGGACGACCTGTCCCAGCTCATCAAGAGCCAGCAGGTCGCCGCCTGGAAGGAGGTCGCCCAGCGGGTGGCCCACGAGATCAAGAACCCGCTGACGCCGATCCAGCTGAACGCCGAGCGGATCCTGCGCAGAACCTGGGACGACCCGAGCCGGCCGACCTGCGGGAGCCCTCGAGGAGGGGGCCCGGGTCATCATCCAGGAGGCCCAGACCATCAAGTCGCTGGTCGACGAGTTCTCCGAGTTCGCCCGGCTGCCCAAGATCAACCTCCAGCCGGCCTCGCTGGCCGAGATCATCGACCAGGCCGCGGCCCTCTTCCGGCCCATCTTCAGCCGACATCGAGTTCGAGGTGACCATCGACCCCGAGGTGCCGGCCCGCCAGCCGCTCGACCCGGAGCCGATGAAGCGGGTCTTCATCAACCTCTTCGACAACGCTATTGACGCCATGACGAAAAAGGGTAGAATCGTCGTCCGCGCCGGCTTCGACCGCGACACCCGGCTGGTCAAGGTCGAGATCGAGGACACCGGGCCCGGCATCACGGTCGAGGACAAGGACAAGCTCTTCCTGCCCCACTTCTCGACCAAGAAGAAGGGCACCGGCCTCGGGCTGGCCATCGTCGCCCAGATCATGAAAGAACATAACGGCGCCATCGACGTCCGCAACGTCAAACCCCATGGCGCGCGCTTCACCCTGCAATTACCCGCATGAGCCAAGACAAGATCCTGATCATCGACGACGAAGGGAGCATCCGCTCCTCCCTGCAAGGCATCCTGGAGGACGAGGGCTACGCCGTCCGCACCGCGGCCTCCGGCGAGGAGGGGCTGGCGGTCCTGCAGAAGCAGCGCCTTCGGCCTGATCCTGCTCGACATCTGGCTGCCGGAGATGAACGGCCTGGACGTCCTGCGCCGGGTCCGGACCATGGACGCCCCGCCCCAGGTCGTGGTCATCTCCGGCCACGGCACGGTCGAGACGGCCGTCAAGGCCACCAAGCTGGGGGCCTTCGACTTCCTGGAGAAGCCGCTGACCCTGGAGAAGGTCGTCCTGACGGTCAAGAACGCCCTCCGCCAGCAGCGCCTGGAGGAGGAGAACCTCCAGCTGCGCGAGAAGACGCGGGCCCGCACCCACCTGGTGGGCAAGAGCCCGGCCATCGTCAGGCTGCGCGAGGAGATCAAGAAGGCCGCCCCGACCGACGGCCGGGTCCTGCTGACCGGCGAGAACGGCACCGGCAAGGAGCTGATCGCCCGCATCATCCACGACCAGAGCCGGCGGGCGCGACAAGCGCTTCGTCGAGATCAACTGCGCCGCCATCCCCGACGAGCTGATCGAGGCGGAGCTCTTCGGCACCATCAAGGGCGCCGTCGCCCCACGCCGTCAAGGACAAGAAGGGCAAGCTCCTGCAGGCCGACGGCGGCACCCTGTTCCTGGACGAAGTCGGGGACATGAGCCTGCGGACCCAGGCCAAGCTGGTCAAGGCCCTGATCGAGCAGTCCTTCGAGCCGGTCGGGTCGAGCGACCCCGTGTCCTTCGACGCCCGCATCATCGCCGCCTCGACCAAGAGCCTGAAGGACCTGATCGTCAAGGGCCGCTTCCGCGAAGACCTGTTCTTCAAGCTCAACGTCATCCCGATGGCCATCCCGCCGCTGCGCGAGCGGACGGAGGACATCCCCCTGCTCATCGACCACTTCCTGACAGTCCTTCTCCGACCGAGTACGGCAAGAAGCCCAAGACCATGCACCCCGAGGCCCTCAAGGCCTTCCTCAACTATTCCTGGCCGGGCAACGTCAGCGAGGTCATGAACGTGATCGAGCGCTTCGTCATCCTGGTCGAGGAGGAGGAGATCGGGGCCGCCCACCTCAACCTGCTGGTCGAGACGCGGGAGCGCGAGACCCTGGCCGGCACCGCCCGCCGCGGCCCCCCTGGCCGAGGCCCTGGAGCAGTTCGAGCGGACCACCCTGCACCGGGTCCTGCTGCGCTCCAAGTGGGACGTGGACCGGGCCGCCGCCGAGCTGGCCATGACGCCGGACGCCGTCCGGGCCCGGATCAAGGCCCTCCACATCACTCTCAACGAGTGAGGGCGGGGAAGCCCCGAGGCCCCCATGCCCGTCGACCAAGCCGAAGCCATCGTCCTTCGGACCTCCCCGATCGGCGATCAGGACAAGCTCTGCTCCTTTCTGACCCGGGACAAGGGCGTCCTGCGCGGTGTGGCCAAGGGCGCCCGCAAGTTCGGCAACCGGTTCGGGTCGTCCCTGGAGCCGATGTCCTGCGTCCGGATCTTCTACTACGAGAAGGAGCGCCGCGACCTGGTCACGGTCAGCAACGCGGACCTTCTCGAATCGTTCTTCGACCTGCGGAGCGACCTGAAGGCGGGCTTCACCCTGGCCTACTTCGCCGAGCTGGTCGAGGAGTTCGCCCCCGCCCGGTCCCACGAGGAGACGCTCTACCGCCTGCTGCTGGCCGTGCTGCGGGCCCTGCGCGACAAGGGCGACCTGGACCTGCTGGCCCGCTACTTCGAGGCCTGGCTGCTGCAGATCAACGGCGTGCTGCCCGAGGTGGCCCGCTGCAAGCGCTGCCGCAAGGCGGTGGCCGAGGCGGAGGCCGCCTGGCTGGCGCCGCGGCGGGACGGGATCTACTGCGGCGATTGCGCCCCGGCCCGCAAGGAGCCGGTGCAGCAGGAGCTTCACGAGTTCCTGCGCTGGGCCCGCAAGAACCCGCCGCCCTGCCGGGCCGTGGAACCGTTCGGCCCCGAAGCCCTGCGGGGGATCCGGATCGCCCTGCAGGCCATGATCGTCTTCCACCTGGAGCGCGAGCCGCGCACTCTGCGCTATGTGAAGGACTGAGAAAGCGCGAGGCCTACAGATAGACCAGCAGCGGCGGACAGGCCGGCCCAGAGGACGATCGAGACCAGGAAGGGGACGTCCCGCACGATCATCTCCTCGGGCGATCCGCCTTCCCCCTTGCGGTAAACAAGGTAGAGATAGCGGAAGATGCCGTAAAGGACCAGGGGGGCGGTCCAGAGCAGCCGGCCCGAGCCGAACCGCGTCGCGGTGTCCTCGGCCATGACATAGAGGGCGTAGGCGACGACCGTGGCCGCCGTGACGACGGCGATCATCTGGTCGAGCAGCGCGGGCGTGTACTCGCGCAAGACGGAGCGGTGATCAGCCGCCCTTCGCCTCGAGCGTCAGCAGCTCGTGCCGGCGCTTGCCCACGGCCAGCAGCAGGGCCAGCAGGGTGGTGCAGACGAGAAGCCAGGACGACGGGATGACGCCGGAGGCGAACCCGCCGGCCGCCACCCGGATGACGAAGCCCGAGGCGACGAGGAAGATGTCCAGGATCACGATCCGCTTGAGGGTCAGGGAGTAGGCACCCTGCAGGGCGACGTAGGCGGCTCCGGCCAGCAGGACGCGGAGGTCGAGCAGGGCCGCAGAACCCAAGCCGAGGAGGAGGAGGCACGCGGCGGCAATCCATGCCGTGCTCGGGCGAAGCCGGCCGGCGGCAATCGGGCGCTGGGACTTGCGCGGGTGGACACGGTCGGCCGCGGCATCGAGGACGTCGTTGATGAGATAAAGTCCTCCAGCCAGGAGACAGAAGATCGACGAAAACGGCCGAGGTCCGGAGAGCCGGCCCGGGCGAGAACAGCGCCCGGCCGAACACGGGCGCGGCAAAGACGAAGAGGTTCTTGATCCACTGACCCGGGCGGAGTGAGACGATCAGGTCTTTCATGCGGGCCTCCGGCCGGCTCAAGCATAGCAAAAAGCTTCGCGGACGCCAAACGTGCTCGCCATGAACGGGCGCAGCCCTTGGATTCCACGCCTTTCTGTGATATACTACATATCTTACGACCCTCGCCAAGGGCCCCATCAGACAGATCCGGAACACTTTATGGGCCCGGGACCGACGTGAGGGAAGAAAAATCAATCCCCAGCGTCGAAAACAGGATTGTTCGACGACGGCGGAAAGAGTCCGGCGCTCCGGCCCGGGCCTTCATTCCATAGATAAGGATTGGACGATGAAAAAACACGGCTTCACCGCCCTCCTGGCCCTTCTTCTCCTGACGGCCCTCCCGCGCGCATTCGGCCAGACGGCTGCGGCGCCGCAACAGGCCGTCCCGGCCCCCGCCGCGGAGGAAAAGCCCAAGGCCGAATCCGTCGCGGACGCCCAGAACATCGACGAGCTGAAAAGAACCGCGCCCCGCGTCTTCGTCGACGGCGAGCGCCTGGACATGAACTTCATCAAGGAAGAGATCCAGTTCGTTAACTACGTGCGCGACCGGACCGAGGCGGACGTCCACGTCCTCATTACCCAGCAGAGGACTGGCTCCGGCGGCAACGAGTACACCCTCAAGTTCATCGGACAGGGCCTGTTCGAGGACTTGCATAACGAGCTTAAGTTCTACTCCAACAACGTCAACACCAAGGACGAGTCCCGCAAAGGCCTGGTCCAGATGCTCAAGCTGGGCCTGACCCCCTACGCCGCCCGCACGCCCATCTGCGCCATTCTCCAGCTCAACCTGGACCGCAAGGTCAAGACGACGGCCGTCGCGGACCGCTGGAACTTCTGGCTCTTCAGCGTCAGCGCCAACGCCCGCCTGAACGGCGAGAAGTCGCGCACCTCCAACTCCATCTTCGGCAACGTCTCCCTCAACCGGACCACCCCCCAGGCCAAGTTCCGGCTGGGCGTCTCGACCAACATCGAGGAGACCCGCTACGACTACGAGGACTACAAGGGCGTCAGCACCTCCACCTACGCGCTCCCTGGACGGCCTGTACGTCTTCAGCCTGGGCGATCATTGGTCCGTCGGCGCCTACCTGAGCCTGAACTACTCGACCTACAGCAACATCGACTTCGGCCTCAGCATCCACCCGGCCGTCGAGTTCAACGTCTTCCCCTACGCCGAGTCCACCCGCCGGCAGCTCCGCATCCTCTACCGGGTCGGCTACAACCTGGACCAAGTACCTCGAAGAGACCATCTACGACAAGATGCAGGACCGCACCCTGAGCCAGACCCTGACCGCGACCCTGGAGTTCACCCAGCCCTGGGGCAACGTGGAGCTATCGCTGGAGGGATCGAACTTCCTGCACGACTTCAGCTATAACCGGTTCCGCATCTCCGGCAACATGTCGATCCGGCTGATCAAAGGGCTGTCCCTGACGGTGGACGGCCGCTATTCGGCCATCCACGACCAGCTGGCGCTGCGCAAGGGAACGGCCGACCTGACGGAAGTGCTGCTGCGGCGGACCGAGCTCGCCTCGAACTACAGCTACCAGGTGCGGCTCGGCCTCAACTTCAGCTTCGGCTCGGTCTACAGCAACGTCGTCAATCCCCGGTTCGGGAGCGGCTACGGCGGCAGCGGAGGCGGCTGGTACTGAGCCGGATATCGGAACGGGGCGACGCCGCCGCCGCGGGCGCCGGCATTCTCCTCCCGATGATGGGCCGGGATCGGAACGGCCCGCCTTCGCTTGAACCCCGCGGTCACATACGGTATATCTCTGCTGACCCGTGAAACCCGTGACCCTCGCCCACGCCGCCAGGCCCGTGCCCTTTCCGCTTCTCGCGGCCGGGATTCTGCCCGTCTTCGCCGACCCGGCCCTGCTGGGCCCCTTCCTCAACCCGCTCCTCGCGGCCTTCTTCGGCTCGACGCGGGACGTCGTCCCGCTCGGCTGGGTCGGGTTCGCCGCCACGGCGCTCTCGGCCCTGGCCATGATCGCGGCCGGCATCCTCGCGGATCGCGGCTCGCGCCTGCGCCTCTGCGCCGGGGGGGCCGCCCTGGCCGGCGCCGCCTCCCTGGCCTCGATCCTTGTCCCCGGCGGGCGGGCAGGCTACGCGGCCTTCTTTGCCCTGCGCGCGCTGGCCGGGATCGGCGCCGGGGCCTTCCTCCCCGCCGTCTTCTCGCTGGTCTCGGACACGGTCGAGCCCGGACGCCGCGGCACCGCCTTCGGTCTGATGTCGACGGCCATGCTGGTCGGCCGGCTGGCGGGCTTCGGTCTGGCCGGCGCGCTGGGCGGGGACTGGCGGACGGCCTACGTCATCGTCGGCGCGGCGGAGCTTCTGGCGGCCTTCCTGTTCCTGATCTACCGCGAGCCGGAACGGGGCGGCCGTGAAGAGGACCTGAAGGACGCCGTCCGGGAAGGCATCCCGTACCGCTTCCGCATCACGCGCGCCGATGCCCGGGCTCTGTTCCGGACGCGGAGCAACATCTGGCTCGTCCTCAACTTCGTCGACGCCGTTCCGGGCGCCATCGTGCTCTTCCTGATCTTCAAATACATGAAAGACGTCCATAACCTGGGCCCGGCCGGCGTCAACGCCATGCTCCTGGCCGTCTTCGCGGCGGGGGCCGCCGGCGCGCTCGTCTTCGGCCGGATCGGGGACGTCGGGTTCCGGCGCGACAAAAGGGCCAAGGTCGCCGTGGCCATGGCCTGCAACGCCCTGCCGATCGTCTTCATGGTCCTGTTCCTGGCCAACCGGGCCCGCGTCCCGGACGGGGCGGCCGCCGCGTCCTGGGCGGCGGCTCCGGGGATGATCGCCCTGGTCGCCACCGTCGCCGCCGCGCTCTTCATCAACCAGGGCGTCAACCCCAACTGGTACGGCACCCTGGCCGACATCAACCTGCCCGAGCATCGCGGCACGATGGTCTCGCTGGCTTCGGTCATGGACCTGGCCGGCAACGCCCTCGGCCCGCTGGTCGCCTCCTATGCCGCCACCCTGTGGGGGCTGCGGACGGCCATGGGCCTGGTGCTCGTCTTCTGGGCGGCCAACGTGCTGCTCTGGATTCCGGTCCTGCGGCACGTCCGCGGGGACATCGAGCGGACCCGGACCATCCTAAGCAACCGGGCCGCGGCCATGAGGCGGGAGGCGCCATGAACGAAGCGAAAAGCCCGATCACCATTCTCCTCAATCCCTCGGCGGGCCTGGGCCAGGCCCGCCGGGCCCAAGCCCGGATCGAGGCCGAGCTGGCCCGGATGAGCCTGCCCTATGCCCTCATCGTGACCCAGAGCGAGGACCATCTGCGCGAGCTCGTCAGGAAGCTGGCCGCGTCCGAGCCGGAAGGGCGGATCCTGGTCGGGGCCGGGGGCGACTCGACCTTCCTCATCATGGTCAACGAGATCCTGGGCCAAAGCGGCGGCAAGCGCCCCGCGGGCCTCGATCCTGGGGCTGATCGGGCTCGGCTCGTCCAACGACATCCCGGCCGCCTTCGGCCTGGACTCCCTGGAAACCGCATGCCGCATCCTGCGCGACGGAAGGCCGCGCCTGGTCGACGCGGGCGAGGTCGTGAAGAACGGCCGCGGGGTCGGCTATTTCCTCGGCCAGGCCAACGTCGGGCTGGGCGCCGCCGTCAACCGCTTCGTCTTCGACCTGGCCGGTCGCCGGCCGCGTCTGGCCCGCCGGCAAATCCTGGCGGGATTGGCCGGCATCCGCAAGGCCTATCGGACCGGGGAAGTCCCCATCCCGATGGCCGTCTCCTGGGAAGGGGGCGCGGCGGACGGCCCGAAGACCCTGGCCGTCTTCGCCAACACCCGGGTCTGGGCCACCGGGCGCATCATCGCCCCCGAAGCCGATCCCGACGACGGCCGGCTCGACGCCTGCCTTATCGGGCCGTGCTCGATGCGCCGGCTGGCCCGCATCTACGCCCTGACCAAAACCGGAGCCCACGTCGGCCAGCCCGAGGTCCGCATGGCCAAGGCCCGCGAGTTCGTGATCCGCACGGATTCGCGCCTGGATGTCCAGACCGACGGCGAGATCATCGAAGGAACCCCCAGCGGAGAGTCTCGGACGATCATCCTGCGGGCCGTCCCCGGGGCCCTGAGGATCCTGTCGCCGTGATCCTCGACGACGAGGGCGGGCTCCGCTTCGGCCTGTCGCGGGACGGCCGATTCTTTTTCAAGTGCCGGCGCTGCCGGACCTGCTGCAACAACAAAAGGATCGTTCCGGACCGGGCCGAAATCGAGCGCTATGGCCGCCCGGTTGGGCTCTGTCGGAAGGGGCCTTCGCCGCCTCCTTTCTCGACCCGGCGGACGGCACCATCCGGCTGAAGCCGAACGGGGACTGCGTCTTCCTGGACGAGCACGGCTGCGGCATCCACCCGGCCCGGCCGCTGGTTTGCCGGCTGTTTCCGCTGGGGATCATCTGGGACGAGACAGGCCGGGAGCGGTTCGGCCTGATGCCGCTCCACCCGGACTGCTTGGGCTACATGAGCGACGAGGGCACGGTCGAGGAGTACCTCGAGTCGGAGGGGGCCAATCCGGGGCTCGCGGCGGAGCGCTCGATCCGGATGAAGATTCGGTGAAATCCGCCCGCCCCCATTGCCTTCGGAATCGCGGTTGGGATAACTTAGGCCTCTGATAAGGAGGCTTCCATGACGCGTCGCCCGTCTTCGATCATCCTCGCCCTGCTCCTGTTGGCACTCCCCGCTCTCGCCGCCCCTGCGCTGAAGATCGTGCAGGGTCCGTCCGACCTGCCCGAAGCCTTGCGGCCGTTCGGGCTCAAGGGCGACATCCTGGCTTCCGGCGACGGCTTCACCATGCTCGTCGGCGGCAGCTCGCGTCCGCTGGCCAGCCCCTACGGACTGCCCCTCTCCGATCCCTATGGCCTGATCATGGCCTTCGTGCCCGAGGGCCGGGGCGGCCGGGCTTTGACCCTCATCGGCGCCCCCTCGCTGCGGATCGCGGGCAAGGCGGTCGCCGCGACAATCTCCTCGGTCCGTATCGCGGGCGGAGTCGTCATCGTGGCGGCTGCGGCGAAGGCGGCGGGCGCCCCGCCCGTCGAGATCGAGAGCCGCTACGAGCTCGATTTCCGCCGCGGCAGCGTCCGGATCGTCTCCGAAGTCCGCAACACGGGCCGGGCCGAGCTTTCGGGAGTCAGCTTCTCCGTCGGGGCCAACTTCGTCCAGAGCTACACCTTCAGCCCCTTCAACGCCGCGGCTTTCCCGGACTTGAACTTCCGCGTCTACCAGAGGCCCGACCATGTCCTGGCCTGGTCGAATCCCAATCCCCTCGAGACGACCGACAAGCCCCTGCCGGGTCGGCTCGGCCCGGGCCGCTCCCATCGCGTCGCCTACGAGCTGCGGGCGGAGACCGACGTCCTGGCGCTTCTGGACGGGCTCTACAAGACCGCCCGCGTCCCCGCCGTCCGTCAGCCCATCGACTTCCGGGCCGTGGGCTGGACGGCCGCCGCACCCAAGCCCCTGCCCGCGTTCCCCGGCCCGGTCGAAGTCGTGGTGCGCGAGCCGGCGACCGGAGCGATCTTCTTCCGCGCCTACCTCGACAAGCCGTCCGGCCTTTCCATTCCCCTGCCCGACGGGACCTATGCGGTGCGGGCGAACTTCTTCCCGCTGACGCGCGAGAAGACGTTCCGGCTGGCTTCCGGCGGCGGCAAGGGACCCGCTCTCTGGGCCCTGGACATCCCCCCGCTCGGCACGATGAAGCTCCGGCTGCGCGACGACAAGGGCGCTGCCGTCCCGGGCAAAGTTTCGTTCCTGGGCCTGGCGCCCGTCGAGTCGCCTTACTTCGCGCCGGAGAACCCGGTCCTGACGGGCCGCGGGATCCAGGCGGCCAGGAACACGGTCTTCCCGGGCCAAGAGGTCATGACCCTGGTGTTGCCCGTGGGCACCTACCTGGCGGCCGCCTCGCGCGGGCCCGAATACACCCGCGAGACGCGGACGATCGAGGTCCTGGCCGGCGAGAATCCCGACCTGAACCTCACCGTCAAGAGGGCCTTCGCCACACCGGGCCTGGTGGCACTCGACCCGCATATGCACACCCTGTACTCGGACGGCCAGCTGACGATCGCCGACCGCCTGCGAAGCCTGGTCGCCGAGGGCATCGACGCGGCCGTGGCCACCGACCATAACTTCGTCACCGATTATGCCCCCGAGCTCGAGCGGCTGGGCCTGAGCGGCGAGCTGGCCGTGATGACCGGCAACGAGGTCACCGCGCGCGGCGGCTCGATACACTTCAACACCTACCCGGCCGGGCCGAGGCCCGACGAACCGGGCCGCGGGGCCATCAGCATCGAAGACGACACTCCGGCGGTGCTGTTCAAGCTGGCCCGGGACAAGAATCCCGGCTCGATCGTCCAGGTCAACCATCCCCGCTCCAGCGGGCTGGGCTACTTCCTGACTTATAAGCTGGACCCCGAGGCGGCGGCCTTCGCCGACGCGCCGTTCGACATGAACTTCGACGTCATGGAGGCCATGAACGGCGCCCGCCGCGGCGCGGCCAATCAGGCCACGATCCAGGACTGGTTCCATTTCCTCGACCGGGGCTACCCGGTCAAAGTCGTCGGCTCGTCGGACGCCCACGGCTACGACGGCGGTGAGACCGGCTACTCGCGGACCTTCGTGCTTTACGGCGGCGGCGAGGGGAAGGCCCTCGACCAGGCCGCCCTGATCAAGGCGGTCAAAGAAGGGCGCTCCTTCGTCAGCAACGGCCCGGTCGTCGCGGTCAAGGCCGGGCGGAAGGCCACCTTCGGCGACACGGTGACGGCCAAGGGCGGCCGGGTGGACCTGGACGTGACCGTGACGGGCGCACCGTGGTTGGACGTGGCCGAAGTCCGGATCATCGTCAACGGCGAGAGGAGGGAGACGCTGCCGGCGGGCGGCCGCGGCGAGGAGGGCGTGGGCACGCTCAAGCTCGAGCGGCGGATCCGTTTGACCATCGACCGCGATGCCTGGGTCGTGGTCGAGGTCGTGGGCCGCAAATCCATGTTCCCCAACCTCCAGCAACGCTCGGCCAACGGCGCGGCCGACGGATCCGCCGTCGCTTATGCCCTGACCAATCCCATCTTCATCGACGCCGACGGCAACGGCAAGATGGACCCGGTCCGACCGGAGGCGATCGCCATCCGATGAGATCGCATTACCGCAGGGCTGCTGGACGAATCAGGGAGCTTCCGTCCCGATAGGAGAGATTGATTCCCCGGCCGGCATAGCGGCTGACCCACCGGCCGACCTCCGATTCGAAGCGATTTCCAATTGCCGATCTGAATCCTGAGAAAAAAGAGCTTCTCCATCCGTCTATCATCTTGGAGGTAGGGATCCCCCGTGTTATCGCGGAGTAATGCTCAAGCCCAAGTACCAGCTTTGATAGATCAGGCCTTTTGGCATATAATTGATTGCAGTATGGCAGAGGAGAGACAATGCCGGTCAACAAGCGGAACCGAATAATCATGGAAACGGCGGCAACCTATGGCAAGATGCAGGCTGAGAGCCCAACGGAAGTGATCCGGGCCATCAAGAAAGGCCTCCCCCTTAAGGCTTTCGACCGCCTTCGGGATCGTCTGGAGGTCACTGAAGCCAGGCTTGCCGGTGTCGTCGGCATCAAGCTGCGCACGCTGGCCCGGCGCAAGATCGAAGGCCGCTTCACTCCGGAAGAGTCCGACCGCATTCACCGCCTGACGGGGCTCATGGACCGAACGGCCGAATTTTTCCGGTCCGAAGAAAAAGCCGCCGGCTGGTTGAAGGCGCCACAGTATCATTTTCGCGACATTACGCCTCTTGATTTTGCGGACACGGAGGTCGGAACCCGCGAAGTCTACCAGCTCTTAGGCCGGATCGAGAACGGCGTTTTCTGATGCCCATGACGATCACGACATGGCGCCTTGTTCCGGCCGCCTTTGCTGCCGCAGCCTTCGAGGGACTCGGTGCCAGAGATTATCCGGGCCGTTGGAACCTTGAGGGCCTGCGAATGGTTTACACGGCGGAAGCGGCGTCCCTGGCGGTCTTGGAAGTCTTGATCGGCCTCAACCGACAAGGGTTTCAGGACGACTTCGTCCTCATCCCCGTCCGCCTGGATGAAACCATTGTCGAGGCGCTCCCCGCCGATTCCCTTCCAGCCGACTGGAATGCGATCCCCGCGCCGCCATCGACTCGGAGCCTCGGCTCATCGTGGGCCCGCAGCCGCCGCTCGGTCGCCCTCGCCGTTCCCAGCGCCGTCCTCCCGCTCGAGATCGTGTATCTATTGAATCCGGATCACCCGAATTTCGCGTCCGTCAAAATCGGCGAGCCGGTGTCTTTCTCGTTCGATCCGCGCCTGCGGCGCTGACGACAGTCGATCCTTGAAGCAGCCCGCCTCGGAAAAGGCGAAGACGGCGGCAACCGATACGTTCGCGGCGCTCGAACCCCGATTTTAAACCGGGGGATGAAGCGCCGCTCAGTATTACCCTGAATAGACCCCGGGCTTTAGCCCGGGGAGTCTAACGGGTTAATTTCTTCGGAGAGACCGGTTCGAACCGATCCGCTCAACGCCCCAGGAAATCGAGTATGGCTCGGATGACGGTCAGGGGATGGGGCGGACAACCGGGCAGGAAAAGGTCGACGGGGACTCCGGCCAGGAAGGATCGGTCGATCTCGGGGCTCTCGGCGAACAGCCCGCCGTGGATGGCGCAGGCGCCGACGGCCATGACGATCCTCGGCCGGCCCAAGCTTCGATACGCATCGCTCAAAGCCGGCGCCATGTTGCGCGAGATCGGCCCCGTCAGAACCAGGCCGTCCGCGTGGCGGGGCGAGGCGACGAAGTCGATGCCGAACCGGCCCATATCGAAGTTGACGTTGCCGCAGGCGCCGAGCTCCATCTCGCAGCCGTTGCACCCCCCGGCCGAGACTTGGCGGAGCTTGAGCGAACGCCCAAAGAGACGGTGAATGGCGCGCCGGGACTCGATCGCCTTCGCGGCGAACGACTCGGCCGTCTGCCCGGGGGAAACGATCAGGGCTTCGCGCCTCGAGGCACCCAAGCGGTGGGCTGGAGTGAAGCGCACCATACCGGCCGGACAAGCGCTCTCGCAATCGCCGCAGAAGATGCAGGCCCCCAGGTCGAGCCGCAGCGGCCGGACGGTCAGGGCGCCCGTCGGACAGGCCCGCCGACAGGCTTGGCAGCCGTCGGGGCAATCCCCTTCCTGCAGCAGCGGAAAGCCTCGAAACGGGGGCTTGACCACCGCCCGGCGGATGTCCTTGATGACCGGGCGGCCATGCCGCTTCCGCAGCTTCAGCAGCTCGAACATCGGTGTTCCTCCTTGCCGCTCACAGGTCGAACCCGCAGTAGGACAGGTTGAAGCTCTTGTTGCAGACGGGGAAGTCGGAGATCCCGTTCTTGCGGACGGCCATGGCCAGCCCGAACCAGTTGTGGAAGGATGGATCCTTGACCTTGTAGCGGCCGAGCCGCCCCTCCGCGTCCGTGATCGCCGCGTGGACGATCTCGCCGCGCCAGCCTTCGGCCATGGACACGGCCAAGGAAAGAGGAGCCGGCCGCAACGCCGGCGCCAGGAGGTCGCCCTCGGGCAAGGCCTCGATCTGCTCGCGGATCAGGCGCGCGGATTGGCCGATTTCGACCGAGCGGATATACGCCCGGGCGAAGACGTCGCCCGAGGTCAGGGTCATCTTGTGAACCGGGAAATGGGCATACCCGCCGTAGGGATGATCCGAGCGCACGTCCCGGGCCAGGCCGCTGGCCCGTGCGGCCGGGCCGACCATCCCGATCCGCTCGGCCGTCTCCGGGAAGATGATCCCGGCTTTCTCGAAGCGGGCCAGCACCGAGCCGGACCCGAACAGCACGTCGGAGGCCAGCCGGGCGCTCTCTTCCACCTCGTCGACGAGGGACCGGATCGAGGCCCGCAGCATGGGCGTCAGGTCGAAGCGCACGCCGCCCACCGCGATCAGCCCGCGGCCGAAGCGGCTGCCGCAGATATCCAGAGTCGCGTTGATGACCTTGGTCCGCAGGGCCCCGAACACGGCCTGGCCGGTCAGGTAGGCGACGTCCCCGGCCAAGGCCGACAGGTCGCCCAGGTGGATGCCGATGCGCTCCATCTCCTGGGTCACGACCCGGATCATCAAGGCCCGCCGACTGATCGCGGCCCGACCCAGCGCCTCCATGGCCCCCGCGTAGGCGCCCGCGTGGCCGATGACGCTGTCGCCGGCAATGGACTCGGCCAGGCGCAGGAGGAACCCCGGATGATCGCGGCGGCGCAGGAAGAGGGCCTCCACGCCCCGGCGCTGGAATCCAAGCTGAATCTCCAGGTGATGCACATCCTCGCCCTGGCAGGAGAAACGAAAGTGCCCCGGCTCGATGACCCCGGCGTGGATGGGGCCGACGCCGACTTCGTGCACCTCGTCGCCGTCCATGCGGAAGAAGGGGTAGGGCGGCTCGCCCGCAACCGCACCGGCGATGCCGCGCCGGACCGGCTTGAGCCAGGGGTGGCCGACCGGCTCGATGCCGTACTCCTCGAAAACCTCCCGCTCGAACAGATGCAGCGCGGGGACCTCGGGCGTCAGCGAAGGCAGCTTCGTCCCCTCCGCCGGAGCGGTCGACGCCGCGTAGAGCCTCGACTGGTCGTCGTCCGCCAGGACCGCATAGAGGACGAGGCCGGCCGGGCCGCGGTCCCCGAAGTAGAGGACCACCCGGCGTCCCGCGGCCGCGTCCTCGGCCAGCCCGCTCCGGAACTCGTCCGGCGACAGCCGGGGTATCTCGGCCAGGGGTACGGCCTGGAGGTTCTTGAAAGCCAGGCTAGTCGGCATGGGCATCTTCGGTCAGTTGAGGAAACCGGCCGCCTCCTTGATCAAGGCCAGGACGCCGGCCGGGATATGCAGTCCGATCGCCAGAAGCAGGATGATCAGCACGACCTGCGGCGCATAGGACAGGAAGCCGGGACGAGAGTCCGCGGTCCCCTCCTCCGGAGCTTCGCCGAAAGCCATCCGGAAGACGGCACCGCCCATGCCGGCGACGATGACCGCGACCAGGATCAAAAACGGTCCGGCCATCCAGCCCGATCCGGCGGCAAAGAAGACGCCGAGAAGCATGATCTTGCTCAGGAACGCGGGGAACGGGGGGAAGCCGGCCACGGCCAGGAACGACAGGATCCATAGCCAGCCGCTTCGCGGCTCGCGCCGCAGCAGGCCCCGGACGTCCTCGATCCTCCGGCTGCCGTAGAGGCTCAGGATGGTTCCCGAGGTCAGGAAGAGCGAGGCTTTGGCCAGAGAGTGGGCCGCGCTGTGCAGCAGGGCGGCGACCAGACCGGCCGGCCCGAAGCCCAGGCCGAGGAAGAGAATGCCCATGTTTTCGATCGAGGAATAGGCCAGCATCCTCTTATAGTTGGTGATCTGGAGCAGGAACGCGGCGCCGACCAGCAGCGACAGGAAGCCCGTCAGGACGAGCAGGAAGCGGGAGAACTCCGTGAGCCCCGCACCGACCATGATGTCCTGGAACCGGACCAGCCCCAGGAACGAGGAGTTCAACAGGACGCCCGACAGGAGGGCGGAAACGGGCGAAGGCGCCTCGGAATGGGCGTCGGGCAGCCAGGCGTGGATCGGGGCGATGCCGATCTTGGTGCCGAAGCCGACCAGGAGGAAGGCGAAGGCCATCTTCAGCCAGAAAGGATTGATCTCCCCCGCCCGGCGGGCCAGGTCGGCGAAGTACAGGGACCCGATGCTCCGGCTCCCGACCGAGAGGATGATGATGCCGACGAAGGCCAGGGCGATGCCCACCGAGCAGATGAAGACGTACTTCCAGGCCGCCTCGAGCGAGGATTTCTTCTTTTCGAAGTAGATGAGGAGAGCGCTGGTCAGCGTCGTAGCCTCGAGGAAGACCCAGAACAGCGCCAGGTGCCGGGCCAGCAAGACCCCGGCCATGGCCGCGGCAAAGGCCAGCAGCTCGGCCGTATAGACGGCTTCGCGCCGCGGGGTCAGCCCCTGGCTCCGGAAGAACGACAGGCTGGAAAGCGCGGCCGCCGCAAAGACCAGGGCCATGATGGTCAGGAAGACCAGCCCCACGGCGTCGACACCCAGGTACCCGGCCGCGTCCCGGCCCGGCTCGCCGCGGCCGATGCCGGCCCACCAGGCCGCGACCGTGGCCAGGAACACGGCGGCCGTCAGGAGAAGCACGATTCGGGTCACCCTGCGGTCGCGCGCGAGCCAGGCCAGCGCGCCGAGGGCGAGGGGGGCCGCGATCATCAGGATCTCCATCTCAATCCTTCAGCTTCGAGAGGTCGTCGATGGCACCCCGGTCGTACAGGGACTGGATGGTATTGAAGAAGATGCCCAGCAGAAAGACGCCGACGAAGAGGTCCAGCAGGACGCCCAGGTTGATCAGCATGGGCATTTCGTGGGCGACCGCGATCGACAGCAGGAAGATGCCGTTCTCCAGGGTGATGAAGGCCAGGATATGAATGATGATGCGCCGCCTTTGGACGATCAGGAACAGGCTGGCGATCATCATGGCGATGGACATCCCGAAGTAGAGCGGCTGGGCGATGGGGCCGGTCTCGGCCGCCCAGAAAGCGGCCACGAACCCGAACAGGAAGACGGCCCCGGCCAGCAGCAGCCGAAAGAACTGGGGACGGTGTGGCTCCACCTCGCGGCCGATCTCGTTTCTCCGGATGACCCGAAGCAGGAACAGGGGGATGACGATGGTTTTGACGACCAGCGTTTCCAGGACCAGGAAGCCGACGTTCAGCAGGTTGATGGCATGCAGGTCGATGAGAACCAGCAGGAAGAGAAGGAGACCCTGCAGGGCCAGAACCCGGACGAAGGCCTCGATCCGGCTGGCGGCGAAGAGGTAGAGGATGGTCGCGCCGAACAGGATGATCAGGAGGTCCGACATCAGAAGCCCCTCCGCAGGGAGAACATCAGCACGGCGAACACCGTCAGGGCCAGCGCGGTCATGAGGAACACGAACTGGGGCACATGGGTCATGCGGATGCGGGCCATGAGCGACTCGACCAGCCCGACGGCGGCGGCCGCCAGGACCAGCGCGGCCGCGAGGAAGGCCGCGCCGGCGACGGCCCCGACCGAGGCGGGAACGAGCAGGTCGGCGATGAGAGCCGCGATCAGGACCATCTTCAGGCCGGAAGCATAGAGGATGAAGGCCAGGTCGGGCCCGGAGTAGTCCAGGATCATGACCTCGTGGATCATGGTCAGCTCCAGGTGGGTCGTGGGATCGTCGACCGGGCCGCGCGAGCCTTCCACGAGGAGCATGATGAACAGGGCCAGGGCGCACAGCGCCTTGACCAGGACGACGCGGCCAAGGCCGCCGCCGAGCCCGGCGAACACGGCCTCGAACGAGGTCCGGCCGGTGACCATGGCCAGGGACCCCAGGAGAATGAAGAAGGCCGGCTCGACCAGGGTGGCAAAGGCGGCCTCGCGGCCGGCCCCCATACCCTCGAAGCTGCTGCCCGTGTCGAGGGCCGCGATGACGGCCATGAACTTGGCCAGGCCCAGGGCATAGAGGAAAAGAACAAAGTCGCCCGGAAAAGAGAGAAGAGGCCGCGAGCCGGGCAGGGGCACAAGGAGGGCGGCAAAGACCACGGCCGCGACCTGGACGGCCGGGTTGAGGCGGAAGACGAACGATGTCGTCCGGCTGATCACTTGGCCCTTTCGCAGCAGCTTGCGCAGGTCGCGGGCTTCCTGCAAAAGCGGGGCGCCCTTGCGCCCGGCCCACAGCGCTTTGATTCTGGTGACAAGGCCGGTAAAGAGGACCGACGCCGCGAGCAGGACCAGGTATCCGGGGAGGCGGCTCATTCAACGCACTCCGATGATCCAGACGACGAGGACGATAAGGAAGATGAGGCCGTAGAGGATGTAGCTTTGCAGCTGCCCCGTCTGGATCCAGGTGAACAGCCCCATGAACCAGCGGATGGCGCGGCCGAGAGGACGGACCAGGCGGAGATCGACCCAATCGAGAGGGTGGCTCTCCATCGAGGCGCCCGCAGGGAAGAGGCCGTCGGGAGACTGGAGATGCCGGCTCGAAGGGACCAGGGGACCTATCAGCCTCAGGAACGGCGCGGCGAATGAGCCGGCCGTGTATTGGAAGCGCGGGCTCTCGGCTTGATAGCCGCAGTCCCAGGTCTTGAACACGTCGACGGGCTTCCTCCCGATCAAGAGGCGTCGGAGGCCGACGAAGAAGAGGATCAGCCCGCCGAAAGCGGCCAGCGCCGGGGCGATCCGGCGGAAGAGGCCGAGCAGGAGCGGCCACTCCGCGGACGCACCCCCGGGGACGAAAGCCCGCACGACGGGACCCAGGAGGGGCACGATGAGCGGGGCCAGCAGCCCGACGGCGACGATGAGGACGGCCAGGACGGCCATCGGCGCCACCAGCCAGACGGAGCCTTCCAAGATCGGCTGCCGCTGGGGAACACGGGGCGTGCCCAGGAAGGCGATGCCGAAAACCTTGCTGAAGCAGAGCACGGCCATGACCCCGATGAAAGCCAGCCCGGCCAAGCCGGAGAGCAGGGCCAGGCGCGGGATCGGGCCGGCGGCCAAGCCCCGGATCAGCCCGGAATAGAGGGCGAATTCGCTGATGAAGCCGCTGAAGAGGGGCAGACCGCAGATGGCCAGCGAGCCGATCAGGAAGAGGGCCGAAGTGACCGGGAGAGCCCGGACGAGTCCGCCCAGCCTGTCGATCTGCCGGGTCCCGGTCTTGGCATAGACCACACCGGCCCCGAAGAACAACAGGCTCTTGAAGGTGAAATGATTGAAGACGTGCAGGATCGCGCCGAAGTATCCCAGGACTGCAATTCCTTCCTGGCCGGTCGCGGTCCCGATCATGCCCAGCCCGATGCCGAGTCCGATGATGCCGATGTTTTCGATGCTGTGGTAGGCCAGCAGCTTCTTCAGGTCGTGCTGGGCGATGGCGTTCATGACGCCGTAGACGCCGGAGATGAGGGCCACGGTCAAGACCACATAGCCCAAGCCGCGGCCCGAACCGCCGCCGAGCAACAGGACGCGCAGGATTCCATAGATGCCGGTCTTGATCATCACCCCGGACATCAGGGCGGAGACGCCCGTCGGCGCGGCCGGATGGGCCAGCGGCAGCCAGGTGTGGAAAGGAACGAAACCCGCCTTGGTCCCGAACCCGGCGAAGAAAAGAAGGAAGAGGGCGACCGGAACGAAGCCGCCGCCTTCGAGGACCGTCCCGAACGAGGCGAAGTCCCAGCTGCCCGAAAGGCTCGATGTCCAGACGAAGGCCGCTATCAGGAAGGCCGCCCCGATCTGCATGGCGACGAGATAAGAGACCCCGGCCCGGCGGGCCTCCTCCTTGTCGTGCTCATGGGCCACCAGGAAGAAGGAGGCCAGGGACATGACTTCCCAGGCGATGAGGAACAGCAGGCCGTTCTGAATCGTCACGACCAGAAGCATCGCGGCCACCAGGAGTCCCATGAAGAGGTAATAGCCGGAGAGGGAGGCCCGCTTTGCGGGATCGGCTTTCATATACCCCTGCGAGTAGACGGCCGCCAGCAATCCGCCCAGGCTGATGATCAGGGCGAAGAAGGCCGCCAGCGGGTCGAGGCTCAGCACGGCGCGGCCGATGGGTTCGGAGAACGCCACGACCAGGCTCGATGTCCCGCCGCCGACGAGAGCCTTGAGCACCGCGGGCAGGAGAAGGGCTTGGGCCGCAGCCGCCCCGCCCAGGAAGACGAAGCCTTTGCGCGACGGGTGGACGAAAAGCGCAGCCGCTCCCCCCAAGAGGAAAAGGCCCGTGCCGGCCAGGAAAAGGATCATCGCCGCCCGGCCTCCGGCTTCAGCCACTCCCGCTCCCGAGCCTGGACGAATTCGAAGATGGCCTCGGCCGACCGTCGGGATTCCAGGAGGGCGAGGAACTCCGGCATCTGGCAAAGATAAGAGATCTTGGACAGGACTTCGAGGTGCCGCCGGGGATTATCCGTCAGCAGGAGGAACAGGGTGTGGACCGGGCGGCCGTCCAAAGCCCCGAGGTCCGCCGGCTCGCGCAGGAAGCAGATCGCGACACGGGCGTCCCCCGCCTCGGTGATGATCGGGTTTCGCGGGTGCGGGACGGCGATGCCCCGGCCGACAGCCGTGCTCATCAGCTCTTCCCGGTCGATCAGGGCGGCCAGGATGTCCTTCCTGGGCAGGCTCGCCGGCATCGGGATGGCCTCGATCGCCGCGGGCAGGATGTCCTTGATCGTCCGGCCGGGAAGGTCGTAGTGGACGCCGCCCTGGCGGAGAAGATCGGTCAGCCGGGTCGGGCGGCCGGCAATGCTCAATCCCAGGAGGTTTCGGGCCAGCTCCGGCTTGCGGTCGAGGATCCACTCGTTGATCTCGGTCCGGTTGAAGCGGACCTGGTGATGGATGACATAGTGGGGTATGGCCTTGTCCTTGACCCACTGCCGGATCGTTTTTTCCGGCACGTGCAAGAGCTCGACAATATCCTTGATCTTCAAATCCACGTTCGTTGCCCTGCTTCGTTCTTGGGATGGCCGTCGGAACGACGGAGAAACTGGACGTTATTTAAGCACATCCCGGAGCGCGTTTCAAATTCCCCGAGCGGCGGAAGAGCAAGCCGGGCTCAGTCCCCGAAATAGTCGCCGGCGAAGAAGACCAGGACGGCGGCGATGGTCTTCAATTCCTCGTGGCCGGAGCAGCAGGGCGAAGCCGAGCCCCAGAGGGAACCGCCCTTGCGAATGGTCCCGTCGCGCTCGATGCTGCCGAGGATCATGCCGGCCTTGCGCAGTGTGCCGTCGGCCTCGATGGCCCCCGCCAAGCTGCCGTCGATGCGGATGTCGCCGCCCGCCTCGATCCGGCCGATGATCGTCCCGTCCTTGCGGACCGCGCCGTCATCCTCGAAGCGGCCAACCAGGGAACCATTGATCCGGATCCAGCCGTCCGCTTCGACCCGGGCCCAGAGCGTGCCGCCGCGGCGGACGTCGATGTCCGCGGAGGCGGCGCTCGTCCCCAAGGCCGCGGCGATCAAGAGCGCCGCGGCGATTCCGAGCTTGTTCATGCCGTCCCCCTTTTCCCCCGCTTCGCCCCGGCGTTCGGCGGCGGGACGTCGAAGTATCGCTTGAGCGCCGTTTTCCAGCCTGGGGATGCCATCCGCCGGGATCATAGCCCTGGCCGCGGATGCGGTCAATAAGCCTTGAAGCCTGCCGGGTTCTTTGATATGGTCTCGCCCAAGCGCAATGATTTTGAACCACATACCGCCCGCCGAGAACGCCCCCGACAAAGGACGGTCCCCATGCCTCTGAGGAAGCGATGCGAAGGCGTCTACCTGCGGAAGCTCCCGGGCTTCCGCAAGATGTTCCCCCACCTGATGCCGACCCGGACGGAATCGACGATCTACTACGCCCAGAGGGTCCGCCTCGATAAGACCCTGACCTGGCTGGATCGCTTCAACGCCGGCCGGGACAGGAGAATCTCCGTCTTCCACGTCGTCTTGGCCGCGGCCGCCCGGACCCTGGCTGTGCGGCCGGACTCCAACCGCTTCGTTTCGGGACGCCGCATCTACCAGCGCAAGACGATCGACCTGTCCTTCATCATCAAGCGCGAGCTGACCGAGACGGCGGGCGAGACCAACCTCAAGCTGACATTCGACCCGTGCTGCACGATCCACGACGTCGTCGAAAGAGTCTCCGGCGCCGTCAAGGCCACCCGGACGAGCGAGGTCTCCTCGGACGAGAAGCTGACCGACCTCCTGACACGGGGGCCCCGCTGGGTGACCCGTCTGGCGACCTGGGGCTTCCGAACGCTCGACTACTACAACAGCCTGCCCAAGTCGTTCGTCAGGAGCGACGCCTTCTTCTCCAGCGCTTACTTGGCCAACCTCGGGAGCATCGGGCTGGACGCCGTCTTCCACCACATGTTCGAGTTCGGCAACGCCCCCTTCTTCATCGTCGTAGGCAAGCCCAAGAAGATGCCCGTGGTCAACGCGGCCGGCGGCTTGGAAGTCGCCGACGTTCTGGATATGAACATCAGCCTGGACGAGCGGATCCATGACGGCGTCCACTTCGCCGGGACGATCGGCCTGCTGACCAGCCTGATCGAAGACCCGACAGCACTCGAAACAGCCCCCGAGGATCTGCCCGATCCGTTCCGCTACGCTTGATCCGCCAATCCCCCTTGATCGACCCGGTGGGAATTAACCCGTTAGACACCCCGGGCTAAAGCCCGGGGTCTATTCAGGGTAATACTGAGCGGCGCCTTTACCCCGATTTGAAAATCGGGGTTTTGCGCCGCGAACGTATAAAGCGGACGGTCAGGACGCCGGGGACGTCGAAGTTGCAACGCGTATGTTGCAGATAATATTGATGTATTGTTCCTTGACACCCAGTGTCTGTTTTGGGTATTGTAATCTCCCTTTCGAGCCGCAGCCGCCGTTCTTCTATTCCCGCCCTCGGCTCAACGGGACCGGACTGACGACGCGGAAACGTGCCCCCGGGCCGGCCCGGATCCGGCCGCAACGACCGACATCCTAGGAGGATTGATGAGCGACCACAAGATCATCTGGACGGAGACCGACGAGGCCCCGTACCTGGCCACCTTCTCCCTGCTGCCGATCATCCAGGGCTTCACCAAGGGGACCGGCGTCGATGTCGAGCTCAGCGACATCTCGCTCGCGGGCCGCATTATCGCCAACTTCCCCGATTGCCTGACCGAGGCCCAGCGCATCCCCGACCGTCTGGCCGAGCTGGGCGAGCTGGCTTTGATCCCCGAGGCCAACATCATCAAGCTGCCGAACATCAGCGCCTCGCTGCCGCAGCTGCAGGAGGCCATCGCCGAGCTCCAATCGCAGGGCTACAAGCTGCCCGACTACCCGGAGAATCCGGCGACCGAGGCCGAAAAGGAGATCCAGGCCCGTTACGCCAAGGCCCTGGGCAGCGCCGTCAATCCCGTCCTGCGCGAGGGCAACTCCGACCGCCGGGCCCCGCTCTCGGTCAAGAACTTCTCCAAGAAGCATCCCCACAAGCTCGGCGCCTGGAAGCCCGACAACAAGGCCCACGTGGCCCATATGACAGGCGGCGATTTCTACAGCAACGAGAAGTCGGCCGCGATCCACAAGGAGAAACCGGTCCGCATCGAGCTCAAGAGCAAGGACGGCTCGGTCAAGATCCTCAAGGACGGCCTGACGGCCCTGGAGGGCGAGATCCTCAGCGGCACTTTCATGAGCGTCAAGGCCCTGCGCGCCTTCTACGCCGAGCAAATCGAGGACGCCAAGGCCAAGGGTCTCCTGCTGTCGCTGCACTTGAAGGCGACCATGATGAAGATTTCGGACCCGATCCTGTTCGGCCACGCCGTCTCGGTCTTCTACGAGCCCGCCCTGGCCAAGCACGCCGCGACCCTGAGGAAAGTCGGGTTCAACCCCAACAACGGCATCGGCGACCTCACCACCAAGATCAGGGCCCTGCCGGAGGCCGAGCGGGCCGAGATCGAGGCCGACCTAAAGGCCGTCTACGCCCTGCGGCCGGCCCTGGCCATGGTCGACTCCGACAACGGCATCACCAACCTGCACGTCCCGAGCGACATCATCGTGGACGCCTCCATGCCGGTCGTCGTCCGCGAGTCGGGCCAGATGTGGGGCCCGGACGGGAAGCTGCACGAGACCAAGGCCATGATCCCGGACCGCTGCTACGCCACGACCTACCGGACGATCATCGAGGACTGCCGAAGCCCACGGCGCCTTTGACCCGGCCACCATGGGCAGCGTCCCCAACGTCGGGCTGATGGCTCAGAAGGCCGAGGAGTACGGCTCCCACCCGACGACCTTCGAGATCCCCTACGACGGCACCGTCCGCGTCGTCGCCGCCTGCGACCACGTCCTCTTCGAGCACGAAGTCGAGAAGGGCGACGTCTGGCGCATGTCCCGGGTCAAGGACGTCCCCATCCGGGACTGGGTCAAGCTGGCCGTCAGGCGAGCCCGGGCGACCGGGGCCCATGCCGTTGTTCTGGCTGGATCGAAACCGGGCTCACGACACCCAGGTCATCGCCAAGGTCGAGGCCTATCTCAAGGACTACGACACGACCGGCCTGACCATCAAGATCCTGGCCCCCGTCGAGGCCATGACGTATTCTCTGGAACGGATCCGCAAGGGGCTGGACACGATCTCCGTCACCGGCAACGTGCTGCGTGACTACCTGACCGACCTCTTCCCCATCCTGGAGATCGGCACCAGCGCCAAGATGCTGTCCATCGTGCCGCTGCTGGCCGGCGGCGGGCTGTTCGAGACGGGCGCGGGCGGCTCGGCCCCCAAGCACGTCCAGCAGTTCGAGAAGGAGAACTACCTGCGCTGGGATTCTCTGGGCGAGTTCTCCGCCTTCGCGGCCTCGCTCGAGCACCTCGCCGCCGCCTTCAAGAACGAGAAGGCCAAGGTCCTGGCCGAGACCCTCGACTCGGCCATCGCCAAGTTCCTGGACAACAACAAGTCGCCGGCCCGCAAGGTCGGCCAGATCGACAACCGGGGCAGCCACTTCTACCTGGCCCTCTACTGGGCCGAGGCCCTGGCCGCCCAGGACAAGGACGCGGGGCTCAAGGAGCGGTTCGCCAAGGTGGCCAAGGCGCTGGGCGAGAACGAGCCCAGGATCGCGGCCGACCTCGATCGCCGTCCAGGGCAAGCCCGTGGACATGGGCGGCTACTACCACCCGGACAAGAGGAAGGTCGCGGCGGCCATGCGGCCCTGCGCCGTCCTGAACGCGATCATCGACGCGCTCTGAAGCGCGGCAAAGTCTTTAGGGAGCCAAAGGCCCCGTTCTCGCGCCCCCCGGGCGGGGGGACGAGGCTTTTTTCACAAGGGGACGATATGGCGACGAGAAAAGAAAGCGCGTCCGATACCCAGCCCGAGTGGGCCGCGAAGTACCGCAAGAACTATCACACCTATTCCAAAGGGTGGTTTTTCGCCTTGATCCTGCTCATCCCGGCCGGCCTCGTCATCGGCGCCCTGGTCAGCGGAAAGTATACCTGGCAGGAAGGCCTGGCCAGCGGCGGCTTCTTCGCCTTCCTCATGCTCGTCTTGATGCTGAACATGTTCCGGAAGATGGACAAGTCCTGGCGGGGGCGCTTATCGGCGAAGAAGACGGTGGATGTCTACGGCCGGAAAGGACGGGGCCGGAAGCGCGTCATCGGGACGGCTCACCAGCTGGAGGTTCGCACCGACGCCGGCCGCAGGGTGCTCATCGAAGTGAGCGCCGGGGCCTTCAAGCTCTTTCAAGTCGGAGATGAGGTCGTCAAGTACCGGGGCCTGCCGTTTCCCGACCGAACGCTTCACCAGGGCGAGACGAAACGGATCTGCACCGCCTGCGGCCGTCCGTTCGATATCGGGGAGCCAAAATGCCCCGGCTGCGGATTTGAGTCCCCGTATACGCAAGAATCCTAGCCGGTCAGCCTTATCGAATCGTCCCGCAGGCCGTGATCTCGCGGATTCCGGCCGCAATCGTATCCAGGCTGGCCAGCCCCTTCTGGTAGATCTTGTCCACGGAGCCTTCGAGCCTTCGCCGGTCCTCGGCGGAGAGGTCCTTGGCCGTGATGACGACGACGGGGATGGTCCGGGATTTCGGGTCCCTGCGGAACGTCTCGATGAACTCGAAGCCGTCCATCCCGGGCATCATCAGGTCGAGCAGGATCAGCCCCGGCGTGGACCCGGCCAGCCAAGCCAGGGCGTCTCGGCCGTCGACAGCTGTCCGCGAGATCCAGCCTTCCTTCTCCATCGTCCGTTGCAGAATATCCCTGGTTTCGGGATCGTTCTCGATGATCAGGGCGAACCGGCGCCCGGCCGCGTCGGGAGACGGATCAAGCTCCCGCACCGTAGGCGGGACGGCCGGGGCCTGAGCGGCCGGGCCGGGAGCCTTCAGGGCCTCCGAGACCCGCAGGGGGAGCGTGACCGTGAAGGCCGACCCGTGGTCCGGCTCGCTTTCAACGGTGATGTCCCCCCCCATCAAGCGGCAAAGCCGCTGGGTGATGGCCAATCCGAGGCCCGTCCCGCCGTACTTTCGGGTTGTCGAGCCGTCGGCCTGGGTGAACGCCTCGAAGATGCGCATCCGCTGCTCCGGCGGAATGCCGATGCCCGTGTCACGGACGGTGAACTCGAGGCGAGCCCCCGCGTCGGGGCCCGAAACGGACGCCCCCAAGGTCACCATACCGTCCGAGGTAAACTTGGCCGCGTTGCTGAGGAGATTCATAAGGATCTGTCGGACCTTGCCCGGATCGGCCTCCATGACCGCTCCCCGAAGGTGGAGGTCGAGGCGCAGGGCGTTGCGGTTGAACTCGACCTGGGACCGGGCCTCGGAAGCGGCCGCCTCGACAAACGGCTCGAGGTCGAACGATTCGACGGCCAGATCCATCCGGCCGGCCTCGATCTTGGAAATATCCAGGACGTCGTTGATGACGGACAGCAGGTGCCGGCCCGAGCCGCGGATCTTCTGGAGATCGGCCAGGAATCCCGCGGACCCGCCGCTCGACGCCTCGTCCATCAGAATTTCGCTGTAGCCGAGGATGGCGTTGAGCGGTGTCCTCAGCTCATGGCTCATATTCGCCAGGAACGTGCTCTTGGCCCGGTTCGCCGCCTCCGCGGCCCGGCGGGCCTCCTGCGCATCCCGGACGGCCAACGCCAGGTCCGACGTCCTTTGAACGATCCGCTGCTCCAGATCCTCCCGCAGCTCGTGGATCTCCTCGGCCGCGGCGTTGTAATGCTTGGCGAACTCGAGAATCTCCCGGTCCGTAACCGCGGCGAAGAAGAGGCCGCTTCCGCCGGACGCGAGATCGACGGCGGCCCGGGTGATCTGCTTGAGCGAGACGTCGATCGAACGCAGGAAAAACGACACCACCAGGCCATGGGTAATCAGGCTGGCGGCGATGAAGATTACGATCGCCGGCGCCGAGCGACGGGTCGAACCGAGGAAGAACGCCAGGACGAGGATGTTGATGCCCATCAGAACGACGAGGAAATAGGCCTTGATCCGCAGGCTCAGTCCCGGCCGGTCCTGGAATGGGACGCCGCGGTCATGCAGAAGCTGCTTGAGCCGCGTCCGGAGAGGCTGGGAGAGGTGCTCCGTGATGATGAAGGCGAAGCTGACGTGGATGACGAAGCCTATGGCCCCGGCGGCCGACAAGATGGGGATGGCCGCGGGATCCCCGACCGCGATCTGAAAAACCAAGACGAACCCGCCGATCGTCAGGGCGGTGTAAAGAGCGGTCGCCTTCAAATTGTCCAGGGGGAACCGGCCGACGGCCTCATGGAGCCGGAGGAGATCGCCCGACGGTATGGCCGAATCGTCGGGAAAGGGCTCATAGGCCCGCACCAGGCGGTTGATCAGCCGGATCCGGCGCGTGAAGCCCGCCCAGCCCAGGGACAGAAAAAGGCCGTGATGGACGTAACTGACAAAGCTCCAGAGGAGGACGCTGACCAGGAGCGCGAGGCTCGAAACACGGAGCGCCTGGCCCCGCAGGCTCAGAATCGAGGCGGCGAAGAAATAGGCGTAGAAGGCGGCCAGAAAGGCGCTGTTAAGGGCGTGGATCGCCGCCGCGGCGGCGTAGGAAAACCGCCTCGAAAGGAAGCGGAAGTACCAGTTGTTCATCCGGACGGGCATCTCAGGACGCGGGGCCGCTGCCATTAGGACCTCTCTTTGGTTCGGACGATTTCGCCTGGATCAGCCGGGGCAAAAGGGCGGTGAAGGAGCTCCCGGTCCCGGCCGCGCTTTCGACGGCGATCGTGCCGCCCATCATCTCGCAAAACCGCTTGCTCAGCACCAGGCCCAGGCCCGTCCCGCCGTATTTCTTGGTCATCGACGGATCGGCCTGGGAAAAGGCCTGGAACAGTCTCTTCATCTGCTCGGCCGTCATGCCGATGCCCGTATCCGTGACCCGGAAAAGGATCGAGCCCTTGTCCTCCGGGCCCTGGCGCGACGCCTCGAGCCCGATATGCCCGTCTTCCGTGAACTTGCAGGCGTTGGCCAGGAGGTTGAGCAGGATCTGCCGGAGCCGGGTGAAATCCGAAGTCATCTCCCCGATGTCCTCCGGACAGACGAGCTGGAAGGCGTTTCGGTTCTTCTCCAGGAGGGGCCGGATCGTCGTCACGACGTCCCGTAGGAGGGGCCCGACGGCAAAAGTCTCGATATGCAGTTCCATCTTTCCGGCTTCGACTTTGGACAAGTCGAGGACGTCGTTGATGAGCGACAGGAGGTGGCGCCCCGCGACCTGGATCTTGGCCAGGTCGTCGCCCAGCCCCCCTTCCTGCCGCGCCTTGGCCTCCTCCTGCAGCATTTCGCTGTAGCCGATGATGGCGTTGAGGGGAGTGCGCAGCTCGTGGCTCATGTTGGCCAGGAAGGCGCTCTTCGTCCGGTTGGCCGTCTCGGCCGCCTCCTTAGCCGTCTTGAGCGCCTGGATCGCCCGCCTTCGGTGGGGCCAAGCGGCGACCTGGCTGAGCAGGGCGATCAAAAGGATCGCGGCCACGACCTTGAACCCAAGGGATTGCCACAGCGCCGGACGGATGAAGATCGCGAGCGCGGCGCCCTCCTCGTTCCAGACGCCGTCGTTGTTCGACCCCTTGACCCGCAGGACATGGGTTCCCGGATTCAGGTCGAAATCGATCGAGCGCCGGGTGCCGATCATCACCCATTCCTCGCCCGAACCATCCAGGCGGTAAGCGTACTGGTTTTTTTCGGGCGCCTGGAAGTCCAGCGCGGCGAACTCGAAGGACAGGATATGCTGATCGTGGGACAGGCGCAGAACGGCCTTCTCGGACACGGCTTGCTTCAAGGCGCGCAAGCCGAAGGAAGCCTCACCAACCCCTGCCGATGCGTTGTTGATCTTGAAATCCGTGAACACGACGGGAGGGACATGCTCGTTCTTCCGGATGTCCTCCGTGTCGAAGACGTTGAGGCCGTTCATGCCCCCAAAATAGATGCGGCCGTCCCGGCCCAGGTAGTAGGCCCCCGAGTTGAATTCCCGGCCCTGGACGCCGTCGCTCTCCGTGTAGTTCGTGAATCGCTTCGTAACGGGGTCGAACATCGACAGCCCGCTGTTCGTGCTCATCCACAGGCGTCCCCGGCGATCCCCCAGGACGGCATAGACGGTGTCGTTGGCCAAGCCGTCCTTTTCCCCGTAATGGACGAAGGTCCCCGTCTCCGGGACGAATCGGTTGATCCCGCCGCCGAGAGTGGAGACCCAGATCCGGCCAGCGGCGTCCTCCCAGATCGAGCTGACCCGGTCGTCGCTCAAGCTGGCGGGATCTCCGGGATCGTGCCGGTAGGACCGGAACGAACCGCCGGCCCGGTCGAAGGCGTTCAGCCCGGCATTGGTCCCGATCCAAAGCAGGCCGGAGGCCGATTCGCGCAGGGCCAGGATCTGGTCCGAGCTCAGGCTGTCCGGACGGTCCGGATCGTGAAGGTACCGGACGAAGGTCCCGGTCTCCGGGTGGAAGGCGTTCAGGCCCCCGAACGTCCCGATCCAGAAGACCCCGGCGCGGTCCTCCAACACGGCCCGGACATCGTCGTCGCTCAGGCCGGCGGGATCTCCGGGCGAGGCCCGGAAGCGGCGGAGGAAGCGATCCGCGGCCGGGTCGAACTGCATCAGTCCGCCGCCCCGCGTCCCGATCCAGAGGAGGCCGGATCGATCCTGGAAGAGCGCCCGCACATAGGGATGACCGAGGCCGGCGGGATTCCCGGGCTCGGCCGGATAATACCGGAAGCGTCCGCTTTTCGGGTCGTAACGGTTCAACCCGCCTTGGGTTCCGATCCAGAGCCGGCCCGCCTTGTCCTCGCACACCGACCGAATCAGGATGTTGCTGAAATCCCCGGGGTCCGGCAAGGGCGGGAGGAGGTGGCGAAACTTCCGCTTGTCGGGCACGTGCTTGCTGACGCCCCGGATGTACGTACCGAGCCAGACGACGCCCGTGCGGTCGATGAAGAGGGCCCGGATCTCGTGGCTCTGGAGGCCCTGCGGATTCTGAGGCTCGCTCGAGTAGACCTCGAACGTCCCGGCTTCCGGATCGAGAATGTTCAACCCTCCCGTCTGGGTGCCGACCCACAGCCTTCCCCGGCGATCCATGGCCATCGAACGGATAACATCGTCGCTCAGGGTCCCCGGCACGCCCGGCGAACGGCGGAAGGACCGGATGACGCCGGCTTCGGGATCGAACAGATCGAGCCCCCGCCCCGTCCCGACCCACATCCGCCCGGCCGGGTCTTCCGCGAGGGCGAGAATTTCCTCGTCGCTCAGGCCGCGACGATTCCCGGACTCGAGCCCGCGGCGGATAAAACGATCCGTCGCCGGCTCATAAGAGTCCAGCCCTCCCCCCGTCCCGGCCCAGAGGCGTCCCATCCGGTCCTCACGCAAGGCGTAGATCGTTTGATGGCTCGGGTCGAAGGGACGGCCCGGCCGGGAGGGATACCGGACGAACGTCCCGGAAGCGGCATCGAACCGGCTCAGTCCCTCTTCGGTTCCCACCCAGAGCCGTCCCGAACGGTCCTGGCAGAGGCAACGCACCCGGCCCGGCGCCAGCGAGCGAGGGTCGCGGGGATCGTTGGTGTAGTTGGCGAAATCATCGGAAGCGGGTTCGAGCCGCGACAGGCCGCTCTCCGTCCCGACCCAAAGGCGGCCATCCCGGTCCTCGAGAAGGGCGAGGACGACGTTGTCGATCAGGCTGCGTCCGTCGCCGACCCGGTGCCGGTAGGGCTTGAATCGATATCCGTCAAAGCGGTCCAGTCCGTCGCGAGTCCCGAACCAGAGAAACCCCGTCCGGTCCTGCAGGATGGCCGAGACCGTGTTCTGGGAAAGCCCCTGCTCGGTGGTCAGGTGCTCGAACTCGAGCCGCTCTTGGCCGGCCAGAGCGGCCGGCCAGAGCCCGGCCGCCAAGGCCACGGCCAGCCATCGCGACGTTCGCATCAACCTCCCGTTTCGGCCACGCGGCCGGCGCCCTAGCGGGCCAAGAGCGACTGGATCTTGCCTAAGAGCCGTTCGAAGTCGATCGGCTTGACGTCATATTCGTCGGCGCCGGAGGCGATCGCCTTCTCGCGGTCGCCGGTCATGGCATGCGCGGTCAGGGCGATGACGGGAATGTTTCGCGTCCCCTCGTCGGCCTTGATCCGGCGGGTCGCCTCCCAGCCGTCGATAATCGGCAGGCTGAGATCCATGAGGATGAGATCGGGCTTGTCCGAAGCGGCCAGCTCGACGGCCTGCTGTCCATCGACGGCGAAGACGACATCGAAGTCCTTGCGGATCAGGCGCCGGGACAGCATATCGCGGTTCATCTCGTTGTCTTCGACCAGCAGAATTTTCGGCTTCACGCGGCACGTCCTTTGCGCGGCGGCCATGGGCAGGAGAACCACAACCCCGTCATGACTTTCCTTTTCTGCCTTTTTACATAACAGACTCGGAGGCGGAATGCAATCCGTCCGCGGCCGGGCCGAAAACGCCCCGGCTCATTCCAGGGCTTCGAGGCGAGCCCGGGCCTCGGGGTCCATGGAGGTGAACCGGATTCGGACCTCGTCCGCGTCCCCCTCCTCGAAAAGAACCTTGGCGTAGATGAACCCCGAGACGGGAGCCGCTCCGTCGCCCGAGAGAGAGAGGCGGATTTCGGTCATCGCCGGCCAAGCCTTTCCCAGGCGGGCCGTCGCTCCGCCTTGGGACAGGGAGAGCAAAACCCCCGTCCCGGCGTCTTCGCGACAAGCCTTGTCCTCGACCAGGGCATACAGGAATCCGGCCGGCCGGGCCAGGGTCCGGACCTCGCTCGGCTCAGCGTCCAGGCGGAGCCCGTGGCGGCCCCCGACTCCCGCGATGTCATAGAGCGTCATCTTGCGCGGGCTTCCCTTCGGGCAGACCTGGAGCGTCCCCCGGACCTCGACCAGATCCTTGACTTCCTCGTAGGTCGGGGCCGAGACGAGGATTTGGCCGCCGGTCGTGCAGGATTCGATCCGGGAAGCCAGGACCACGGTCGGGCCGACGACCGCATACTTGGCCCTCTTCTCCGAGCCGACGTTGCCGACGATCGCCGGGCCGGTGTTGAGGCCGATGCCCATGGACACTTCGGGCAAACCCCGCTCCCGCAGCGCGCGGTTCACGTCCGCCATGGCCTTCTGCATGGCCACGGCGCAGGCCACGGCCCGCTCGACGTCGTCGGGCCGCCCGACCGGCGCGCCGAAGACGGCCAGGATGGCGTCGCCGATGAACTCGTCGATCGTGCCGGCATAGGCCCCGATCACCTCGGTCATCCGGCTCAGGAAAAGGTTGAGCAGGGTGATGACGTCCTCGGGAGCGAGGCGTTCGACGAGGGAGGAAAAGCCCCTCAGGTCGGACATCAGGACCGTGACGTGCCGCTTCTCGCCGCCCAGCGCCAGCTTGCCGGGGTCGGCCAAAAGGTCGTCCACGATCTCGTCGGCCAGATAGCGACCGAAAATCTTCCGCAGGAACGCGTTCCTCATCTCCAGCTGCGCGGCCAGCATCTCGACGGTGTCGAGCATCCGCTTGAGGCTGAGCTGCGTGGCCAGGCGCGCCAGGACGACCGGGAAGTCGAGGGGCTTGGTGACATAGTCATTGGCTCCGAGCGCGAAAGCCCGCACGATATCCTCCGAAGCGTCCCGCGACGTGGCCATGATGACCGGAAGCTCGGCCGGGAGGCGCGTTTTCCGGATCACCTGCAAAACGTCCAGACCGCTCATGCCGGGCATCATGACGTCGAGAAGGACGACGTCGAAGCGCTCCTCGTCGATCCGGCGCAGGGCCTCGTGTCCGTCGCTCGCCGTCGCGACCCGGTATCCCTGCTTGACCAGGCGGCGGGTCAGCATGTCCCTGTTCATCTCGTTGTCGTCGACCACGAGGAGGCTTCCCGACGCCTCGGGCGCGGCGGTCGGACCGCGGACGCCCCCCTCCGCTTCGGGCCCGCCGGCCGAGGGACCAGGGGCCGCGGCCGGACCTCCGCCGCCCGACTCGACGTCAAAGGTGGAATTGACCAGACCGAGCATTTTGGCCGCGGCGGCCTGGATCTTCACCAGGTCGGCCTCGAGGTCGCGCCGCCCGAGCTCGGCCAGCTCTTCCCCCATCATCTCGCTGTAGCCGATGATCTGGTTGAGCGAAGTTCGAAAATCGTGGCGGATGACGCGGATCGCTTCGCGGATTCCCCGGGTCATCCTCTCCCGGGCCGCCTCGGTCTGGTTCGCGCTGGACTCCTGATTGGCCATGGTTCCGGCTTTCCCGCCGCGGCCGATGGAGAGAAGCCGGGCCGCCGGGCGGGAGCTGGACCCAGGATAGACGAAGACCCCGAGCAGGTCAATCGCCGCTCCGCTTTCTTGACTTGAGAAACCGTTCTTATCTATAGTCTGGAACAGGCGCGGGGGAAGCGGGATCGCGCTTCAGGCCTCCCAGGGAGAAGACAATCATCAGACTTTTCGACGTTCGACGCGGCGAAGGAGGCGCGGTCGCCCGACTCGGCCTCCACTCCTTCCTGCTCGGCCTATCCTGCGTCCTTTTCGAAACGGCTGCCAACAGCTTGTTTCTGACCGAAGTCGGCGCCGGATCGATGCCCTTCATCTACATGTCTTCGGCCGCGCTCCTGATTCTGGTCGGGCTGGCCTATTCGCGGCTGGAGACGGCGGTATCAGCCAAAAAGCTGCTGGTCGTGACCACGGGGCTTCTCCTGATCTCCATCGTCGGCTTCTATCTCTCCGCCTCGCTGGCCGGGCCGCGCGGATTGGCCCTGGGGCTGATGATCTGGAAGGAGGTGCTCTACGTCCTCTCGAGCCTGGCCTTCTGGGCGCTGGCGGGGCTTCTGTTCGACGTCCGGCAGGGCAAGAGGCTGTTCGGGCTGATCGCCTCGGGCTTCGTCCTGGCCAATGTTTTGGGCGGCGTCCTGGCCGCCGCGGTCGTCCGGAAGGTCGGGACGTTGAACCTGCTGATCTTGTCCGCGGCCGGCATGGCCCTGGCGCTCCTGCTTCTCCCCGTGATCTTCAAGCGCTCCGCCGGCAGGCTGGAGGCGCCGGGCAGCTCCGAGCCCGAGGCGGAGAAAGCCTCGATCAGGGGCCTGGTCCGGGATCGATTCCTCCGTATCCTCTTCGCCGCGTCCGTTCTTTCCTTCGTGGCCTTCTATTTCATCGACTTCATCTTCTACGACCGGGTGGCCGCCCGCTTCACGGACGACCTTTCGATAGCCAGGTTTTTCGGGCTGTTCTATGCGGTTCTCGGTCTGCTGAACCTGGCCGCCAACGCGCTCGTCTCAGGCCGGCTTCTGGAGAGGTTCGGCGTGGGGTTCGGGCTTCTTACCCTCCCCGCGGTTCTCAGCTTAGGCGTCCTGCTGGGGCTTTCCACCTTGTTCCTGCCGGGCGGGGCGATGATCCTGTTCTGGATTCTGGCGGCCACCAAGCTCGGCCACGAGCTGACGGAGCAGTCGATGGAGGTGCCCGCCTTCCAGATCCTGTACCAAGCCCTGCCCGTCGGGAAGAGGCTGAAAGCCCAGGCCGTACGCGAATCCATCATCGGCCCCGCCGCCACCGGGCTCGTCGGGCTGCTGCTCCTCGGGTTGACCGCCTGGCTGTCGCTTTCGGTCACCTCGCTCCTGGCCATCGTCGGCGTCCTCCTCATCCCCTGGTTCGTCGTCGGCGTGGCTCTGCGAAAAACATACATGAGAGCCTTGACCGGGCTGTTGAGCCGCCGCCGGCTCAAGGGCGCGGCGCTGTCCCTCGCCGACGCCTCGAGCGTGGCCGTGCTCAAGAAGGGGCTCGGCAGCGGCGATCCGTTCGAAGTCCTGGCCTCCTTGAACATGTTGGAGGACATCGAGCATAAGGACCTGCCCAAATTCCTCACCGCCTTGCTCGGGCATCCCGATCCGGATGTTCGCCGCGACGTCCTGGGCCGCATCGAAGGCCGGAACCTTACGGCCGCCCTGCCGGCGGTGACGCTCGCCCTCGAACGGGAAAGGCAGCCCCGGGTTCGGGCGGCCGCCTTGAGGACCTATGCCCGCCTGGGGGGACCGGACGCGGTCGAATCCGTCCTGCCCTATCTGGAACACCCGGATGCCGACATCCGCGGGGCCGCCGCGGCCGGGCTCCTGCGCGGCGGCGGGGAAAACGGGGCCCAGCGGGCCGAGACCTGGCTGCTCCAGTGGTCCCGGTCCGCGAATCCGGCGGACCGCAGGCTCGCGGCCCGGGCCATGGGCGATGTCGGGCGACCCGAGCTGGTCAGGGCCCTCGTCGCTCTGCTGGGCGACGCCGATCTCGATGTTCGGCGAGAAGCCGTGGCCGCCGCGGGCCGGATCCGCCAGGCAAGCCTTTGGCCTTCGGTCGTGCGCTGCCTCGATCAGCCCGAGCTGAGGTCCGCGGCGATCGACGCCTTGGCGGCCGGCGCGGAGGGAAGCCTTCCCGCCCTGCTCGAGGCGTTCGAGGCTCGGGCCATCGACCGCCAGGCCCGGGTCCTCATCCTGCGCGCCCTGGCCCGCATTCCGGGCGCCGCCACGAACGAGTACCTCCGTGAGCGGGCCGAGGAAATCGACCAGGAGGTCTCCTACCAGGCCCTGCGGGCCCTGCAAGTCCGCGGCTATCGTGCCGAGGGAGACCACCGCGCGGCCGTCTCGACGAAAATCCTCTCCGAAGCCGAGGCGGCGGCCGGCGTCTTCCAAGCCCGGGGGGCCCTTCCTCAGGGCGAATACTGGACCCTCCTCAAGCTCGGCCTGGAAGGCCATTTCGACCAACGGGTCAAAAGGATCCTCATCCTGTTGTCCTTCCTCTACGACCCTGCGACCATCCGGAAAGCCGCCGACCACATCCTCTTCCGAACCGAGTCCCGGGACATCGCCCGGGCCCTCGAGGTCATCGACAACACCATCGCCCGCGACCTGAAGCGGGTCGTCTTGCCGCTGATCGAGGAAGCCCCTCTTGACGAACGCCGGCGGCGCCTGGCCAAGATCTTCCCTGCGGCCGGGTCCGAGCCGTCCGACCCCCTGGAGGAGATCTTCGATCGGGCCCGCGGATGGGGGGAAGCCTGGCTGCAGGCCTGCGTCCTGTATTCGGCCGCCATGACCCGCGAGGGCGGCGGCCGCAATCTCGTCGAGCGCGGCCGCGGCGCGGCGGATCGGCTGGTGCGGGAGACGGCCGCCTGGGCCGCCGGTCGCCTGGCGCCGGTCGCCGGCGGCCCGCGAACCGTTCCCGATGGGGAGCCCGGCGCGGCGGCGGACTTCCCGAAATTCGAACGGATCGTCCTCCTCAAGAACACGCGACTCTTCGCCGAGACGAGGGAAGAAATCCTGGCCATGATCGCCGACGTCCTGGACGTCGTTCGGATCGAGGCCGGGACGGTCGTCGTCCGCGAAGGGGAGATTGACCCCCGGATGTACGTGATCGTCAAGGGCCGCGTCGGCGTCCGGAACCTGACCGGGACAAACCTCACGCTAGGGGCCGGCGATATCTTCGGGGAAACCGCTCTGTTCGAGGACGCCGCCAGGACGGCGACCGTCCATGCTACGGACGCTACCTTCGTCTTCCGCATCCATCGGGACCATTTCCGGGAGATCATGGCCGAGCGGACCGAAGTCGCTTTCGGACTGATTCGGGTTCTCTGCCGGCGGCTCCGCCAGAAGCTGGGGGCCAAGCAGAAGGCCATCCAGGAGAAAGATCTCCCGGTCTCTCCCCCCGGCGCGTCCCCGGATCGGCTGGACATCGAGACGCTGCTGCCGCCGGAGAAGCTGCTCCTGTTGAAATCCGTGGCGCTTTTTTCCGAAGTCCCCCGCCAAGCCCTGTCCGATATCGCCGCGCTCCTGAGCGTCCTCAAGAAGAAGCCCGGCGAGAGGATCATCGAAAAGGGCGACGTCGGGCGCAGCCTGTACATCATCGTTTCCGGCCACGTCCGGATTCACGACGAGGCCCGGACCTTCGCCCACTTGGGAGCCAAGGATGTCTTCGGCGAGCTGTCCGCGCTCGACTCCGAAGAACGGATGGCCTCGGTCACGGCCATCGAGGAAACCCACCTCTTCGAGCTCGCGCAGGATGCCCTCTACGAGATCATGGCCGACCGTGCCGAGCTGGCCGCGGCCATCATCGGCGGCCTGGCCCGGCGCGTCCGAGAGGAGGAAGAGATCCTGGCCGGGCTTGCCCGCGCCGACATCGAAGCCTCGAGCCGGGGTTAAAGAACGGCTCACTTCGAGATATGTTCATGGCCTTGCGGAATCGGGCTGGATTATAATCGTTCCGAGGAGAATCATCATGTCCATCCGCAGCCGGATCCAAGCCCTGGTCGATCGCGAGACGGAGGCCTGGGACCGCCAGGACGCCGCCGCGCTGGTCGACATCTTCCATCCGGACATGGTCTGGCCCTGGCCGCCCGACGGAATGGCGCACGATCCCAAGGCCTGGATCTTCCCGCAGGGCCGCTATGACCGCAAGCGCTGGCGGGACGGTTGGGCCAAGATCTTCCGCGACTATGAGCTTGTCCACAACAAGCGCCGGACCGTCCGCATCGCCGTCTCGAAAGAGAAGGACGGCGCCTTCGCCGTGGTCGACGTCGACACGCTCTGGCGGAAGCGGAACGGCCGGGGCGGAATGCACTGGAAGGGCCGCGCCTGTAAGATCTACACCAAAGTCGGCCGGCGCTGGCTCCTGATCGCTCATACCGGATTGTTGGACTATGGAAGCGCGCCCAAGCCGCGCCCATCGAAAAGCCGTTGAGCGCTCTTGCCCAAGCCTTGACGAGTGCCGGCCGGAGGATGCCTGATAAGCGTCCTCGATCGTTCAGCCGGGAGCCGACGACGCGCCGCAACCGTTTCATCGCCATCGCTCTCACCGCCCTGTGCGGGCTGACGTTCAGCCAATGCCGAAGAGGCCTCGGCCGCGCCGAGAGCGCGCCTCCGCAATGGATCGGGCCGGCCCAGGATGCGACGAGCACGGACAAGCGACCGGCGCCGATCCTGCGCCGAAGCTTTCGCCTCGAAGCCAAACCCCGCGGGGGGACGATTCGCGTCGTGGGACTCGGGCACTACCGGCTCAGCCTCAACGGACAGGCGGTCGGCGACGGCGTCATCAACCAGGTCTGGTCGCAGTACGACAAGACGCTGTACGTTCAGGAGTTCGACATCTCGGGCCTGCTCCGAAAGGGCGAGAACGTCTTCGGCGTCAGCCTGGGAAATTCGTTCTGGCACGTAGTTCCCACCGAGGACCCCGCCCGGTAGTTGATTCCGGAGCCGGACCGCGCGGCCGCCTTGCAGGCCGTCGTCGACGATCTCGTGCGCCGGAACTGGCAGCAGACGGTCGGCGAAGTCTTCCATGTCTTCTTCATGCGCACTCTGGCGGAAGGCGGGCGCGGCGACGTTCTCGAGCGCGTCTACGGCCGCGATACGGTCGGGAGCTTCGGCCAGCTGAGTGCCGACTGAAGACGACCCCCTTGAAAGCCGCATGTTGAGAGCCGAATTGACTTCCTTAAAACCGCGCATTAAACTCCCGAATAACAGCCGGCAGGGATACCCGAACGCAAGGGGAGATGCGCCATGAGATGCGATCGTTGCGGCTTCGAAAATCCGTCCGGGACGAGCTTCTGCGGCCATTGCGCCGCCCCCTTCGGGGCCAAGGGCGATCCGTCCTCCGCCGTCGAGACGATGCGCTTCCCGGTCCGCGAGCTCGCCACCGGGACGACTTTCGCCCACCGCTATCAGATCATCGAAGAATTGGGGAAAGGCGGCATGGGACGCGTCTACAAGGTTTTCGATACGGAGGTCAAGGAGAAGCTGGCCCTGAAGCTGCTCAACCCCGAGATCGCCTTCGATTCGGACACCATCGAGCGCTTCCGGAGCGAGCTGCGGCTGGCCCGGGGCGTCTCGCACCGCCACATCTGCCGCATGTTCGACCTCGGCCGGGAGGAGGAGACGGGGGCCTACTACATCACCATGGAATATGTCCCCGGGGAGAATCTGAAAAGCCTCATCCATCGGATCGGCGCTCTTCCCGCCGCCAAGGCCGCGGCCATCGCCCGCCAAGTCACCGAGGGCCTGGCCGAAGCCCACCGCCTGGGCATTATCCACCGCGACCTCAAGCCCCAGAACATCATGATCGACCGGGAAGGCGGGGCGCGGATCATGGATTTCGGGATCGCCCGCTCCATCAAGTCCAAGGGGATCACGGGTGCCGGCGTGATCGTCGGAACGCCCGAATATATGTCGCCCGAGCAGGTGGACGGGAAGGACGTCGATGCCCGGTCGGACATCTATGCGCTGGGTGTCGTCCTTTTCGAGATGCTGACCGGGCGCCTCCCGTTTACGGGCGAGACGCCGTTGAGCGTCGCCGTCAAGCACAAGACCGAATCCCCGCCCGATCCGCGGACGTTCAACCCCCAGGTCCCCGAAAGCCTGGCTCGGATCGTGGCCCGATGCCTGGCCAAGAACCCGGAATCCCGCTATCCCGGCGCGGACGGACTGCGACTCGACCTGGCCGGAGTCGAAGAGAGCCTCCCGGCATCAAGTCATTCCATCGCGACGCCCAAGCTCCATACCTCGAAGGAGATCACCCTCCACCTGCCGTCGAAAAGGGTCTGGATTCCGATCGCCGCCGTCCTCCTGGCTTTGCTCGCCTTCGCGCTCTGGCAGATCATCCCGAACAGCGAAAGCGCCCGGCGGACCGTGGCCGTCCTGGGATTCCAGAACCAAACCGGGGACCCTAGCCTGGACTACCTGCGGGAGACCATTCCCAACCTCCTGATCACCAGCCTGGAGCAGTCGAAGCATCTGCGCGTCGCCTCTTGGCAAAGGCTGAGAGACCTGCTCCGGCAGAGCGGACGGGACAATCTCGCCCTCTTCGACGAGGAGGCGGCCATCGAAGCCTGCCGGAAGGGGGGCATCGAAGCGGTCGTCGTCGGCTTCTACAGCAAGGCCGGCGAGACGTTCGTCTCGGACATCAAGGTCCTGGACGCGGGCACACGGGAAGTCCTTAAGAGCGCGTCCGCACGGGGGGAAGGCCTCAACAGCGTTCTGCGGTCTCATATCGACGCCCTCAGCCGGGACATCTCGCGCGGCATCGGCCGCCCCGCGCTCAAGGTCGAGGCTCCCCTGCCGAAGATCTCGGATTTGACGACGTCCTCACTCGAGGCCTATCAGTACTTCCTGCGCGGCCGCGAAGACTGTAACAACACCATGGCCTCCGATGCCAAGAAGTTCCTGGAGAAAGCCGTCGCCCTGGACCCGGAATTCGCCATCGCCTACTTGTATCTTGCGCAGGCCGAGTACCAGCTCGCAGATTTTTACGCCCGGGATGAAGCCCTCAAAAAAGCGATGGCTTACGCCGACCGGGCGACGGAGAAGGAAAGGCTCTTCATCCAAGCCGAGTATGCCTCGACCATAGAAAGGAATCGGGAAAAGAAGCGGGTCCTGCTGCTCGAGCTCAGCAAGAAATACCCGGGGGAAAAGCACGCTTTCTACGGGCTCGGCGTCCAGGCCTACGGTCTGGAGCGCTACAGCGAGGCCGTTTCCTGGCTCGAGAAGGCGATCGCGCTGGATCCGGGCTTCGGCCCGGCTTTCAACATGCTGGGCTATTCTTTTGCCCGGAGCGGGCAATTCGAGAAGGCCGAGGCCGCCTTCGCGCGCTATATCGCCTCCAAGCCGGGAGACCCCAATCCTCTCGACTCCCTGGCCGAGCTCTACCTGACCATGGGCCGTTTGGACCAAGCCGAGGCGAGGTATCGAGAAGCCCTCGAGGCCAGGCTCGACTTCACGGGACCCTTGCGAGGCTTGGCTTTCATTTCCGCCCTGCGCGAAGACTACCCGCAGACCTTCCGGCGGCTGAAGGAATTCACAGCCCAAGCCAATCCAACGGGGAAAACGGAGGGGCTTTGGCTGGCCAGCCTCTACGACTATCTCCTGGGCCGGCTGAATAAATCCCTGGCCGCATTCCTGGCCGTGAGGGATGTCGCCCGAGCCAGCCATCAAGACTACTTCGCCTCCTCCGCGGATTGGATCTCCGTCTACATCTTTGCGGATTTAGGACGATTCGACGAGGCGCGCCAAGCAGCGCAATCCTTCGCGGAATACGATGAGCGCATGCACCCCAGCCGGACGGCGATTTGGAAGGTCCGGAAAGCCTTCCTGAACGGATGGATCGACCTTAAACAGGGGCTCTGGCAGGAGGCGCGGACCCGCCTGGCGGAGGGCACGGCCTCGCTCCCCTCCCTTACGGAGCCGGCCGAACAAGAGGAAGAAGCCTCCCGCCTCCGGCTTCTCCAGGCTGAAATCGCGATCAGTGCGGGAACCGAGGAAGAGGCCCTGGCCTCCGCCAAACAGATGAAGCCGGCGGATTTCCCGGGCATGGGCACGGAGGAATTCACGGTATACAACATCCCCTTTCTGAAGGACGCCCCGGCCCGGGCCTACCTGAAGCACGGCGACTTGGAATCGGCCGCGGCGGAATACCGAAAGCTCCTGATCGTCGATCCCGCCAGCCGGTCCCGCTATCTCATCCATCCTCTCTACCACTATCGGCTGGGACGGATTCTGGAGGAGCAGGGAAAGAAGGGTGAGGCGGCGGGCGAGTACCGCACATTCCTCGAGCTTTGGAAAGACGCGGACAAGCTCCACCCGGAGCCGGCCGACGCCCGCAAGCGGCTGAACTCCCTCGGGCCGAATCCGCGCTGACACTTCGCTCCTCATTTCGGTTAGCCGCGGATCAGAGCCGTGAAGGGGTGGGCTTCGTCGGAAGCCAACCGTTCCAACACCCGTTCGAGCCTTGACTCGCAAGGGGGCCGGGTATCTGATAAGCTCATCCGTTCGGCCTTCAAGGAGGCATCCATGCGCCGCACCATTCTCATCCTCATCAGCCTGACCGCCCTGCTGGGATCCTTCCTGTCTTGCTCCGGGACCGGGGAGCCGACCGATATCAAGCCCGCCCGCCTGCGCTGCGAATCGCTCCGCGATCCCATGGGCATCGATGTCGTCAAGCCCAGCCTGGGCTGGGTGCTGGAGCCCATCGGAACCGAGCCGGCCGGACGAGGCCGACGCCAGTCGGCCTATCGGATCCTGGTCGCCTCCACTCCGGCCAAGCTTGCTGCCGACGAAGGCGACCTCTGGGACAGCGGGAAGGTCGAGTCGGACCTAACAGTTGGGGTGGAGTACGCCGGACAACCGATGGCGTCGGGCCTGCGCGCCCATTGGAAGGTCAAGGCCTGGGACGAGACCGGGCGGCCGAGCGCATGGAGCGAGCCGGCGTCATGGTCGATGGGGCTTCTCGATCCGGCCGAGTGGAGCGGGCGCTGGATCGGCATGAAGGCCGGCGAGCCCGTACCGACCGACGAGGCCCGCCGCCTCCCGGCCCGCTACCTGCGCCGCGAGATCGTCCTCGATGGGGAGATCGAGCAGGCGACGGCCTACCTCTCCGGGCTGGGGCTTTCGGAGCTTTACGTGAACGGCGCCAAAGTCGGGAACGAGGTCCTGTCGCCGGCTCTCTCGGAGTACGACAAGCGCGTTTTCTACGTCGCGCACGACATCACGGCCATGCTCCAAAAAGGAGCTAACGCCGTCGGCATCGTCCTGGGCAACGGCCGCTACCACGCCCCCCGGGTCAAAGACCCCACGGACATGCGCAACTACGGACTGCCGCGGCTCCTCCTGCGGCTCGACGTCCGCTTCAAGGACGGCACCTCGACCAGCCTGGCCGGCGACGAGTCGTGGAAAGCCAGCGACAAGGGTCCGATCCGGGCCAACAGCGAGTACGACGGCGAGGAGTACGACGCCCGGATGGAGCTCGCCGGCTGGGACAAGCCCGGCTTCGACGATTCCGGCTGGGCGGCGGCCGAGGTCATGGATGCGCCCGCCGGCCTCATGGCGGCGCCGATGATGGAGCCGATCCGTGTGGTCGAAACCCTCAAGCCCGTCGCGGTGACGAGCCCCAAGCCGGGTGTGTTCGTCTTCGACCTGGGGCAGAACATCGTCGGCTGGTGCCGGTTGCGGATCCAGGGGCCGGCCGGGACCGAGATCCGCCTGCGACACGCCGAAACCCTCAAGCCCGACGGCATGCTCTATGTCGATAACCTCCGCAGCGCCAAAGCCTTGGACATCTACACCCTGCGGGGCGGCGACACGGAAGTCTACGAGCCCCGCTTCACCTACCACGGCTTCCGCTTCGTCGAGATGACGGGCTTCCCCGGAACGCCCGGGACGGACGTCCTCGAGGGCCGGGTCGTCCACGACGACATGGAGCCGGCGGGCGAGTTTGAAACCTCGAATCCCCTGCTGAACAAGATCTCCGCCGCCATCCTCCGGGGGACGCGGGGCAACTACCGCTCCATCCCCACGGACTGTCCGCAGCGGGACGAGCGGCAGGGCTGGCTGGGCGACCGCTCCTCGGTCTCGCGCGGCGAGGCTTACCTGTTCGACGTCTCGGCCTTCTACGCCAAGTGGGCCCGCGACATCGCCGACGCCCAGAAGGACACCGGCAGCGTCCCCGACGTCGCCCCGGCCTTCTGGTTCACCTATAACGACGGCATCGTCTGGCCCAGCACCTTCGTCATCGTCCCGCGCATGCTCGTCGACATGTACGGCAACCTCGGCCCCGGCAAGGCCCTTTACCCGGCCATGAAGAAGTGGACCGAATACATGGCCGGGTATCTGAAGGACGGGATCATGCCGCGCAACACTTACGGCGATTGGTGCGTGCCGCCGGAATCGCCGACCCTGATCCACTCCAAGGATCCCGCCCGCGTCACCCGGGGCGACCTGATCAGCACGGCCTATTTCTTCTACGACCTGGGCTTGATGGCCAAGGCCGCGGAGCTTGTCGGCGAGAGCACGGACGCGGCGCGTTGGCGCGAGCTGGCCGAGACCCTGCGCCAGGCCTTCAACCGCGTCTTCTTCAATCCCGCGACGGGCGTCTACGACAACGGCACCCAGACGTCCAGCGTGCTGGCCCTGGCCTTCGGGCTGGTCCCCGAGGACCGCCGGGCCGCCCTCTTCGCCCACCTGGTGAGCAAGATCGAGACCGAGAGCGGCGGCCACGTCGGCACCGGCCTGGTCGGCGCCCAGTGGCTGATGCGCGTGCTGTCCGACAACGGCCGCCCCGACCTCGCCTACGCCATGCTGACGAAGAGCGACTACCCGGGCTGGGGCTACATGATCGCCAAGGGCGCGACCACGATCTGGGAGCTGTGGAACGGGGACACGGCCGACCCGGCCATGAACTCGGGCAACCACGTCATGCAGATCGGCGACCTGGTCATCTGGATGCGGCAGTACCTGGCCGGCATCCGGCCCGATCCTGAAACGCAGGGGTTCGCCCGGATCATCATCCGGCCCACCCCCGTCGGCGACCTGACCTGGGTCCGCGCAAGCTACGAGTCCGTGCGCGGGACGATCCGCTCCGCCTGGAAGAAGGAAGGCGGAGAGCTGACGCTCGACATCACCATTCCGCCGAACACGACGGCCACGGTCTATGTCCCCGCGGCGAACGCGGAGGACGTGACGGAGGGAGGCCTGGCCTTGAGCAGGCCGAGGGCGTCAAGCTCCTGCGGACCGAGGCCGGCGGCCGTCGTCCTGGCCGTCGAATCGGGAACCTACCGGTTCGCGGCGAAGTCGTAAAAAAGGGCGGCTCAGGCAGGGCAGCCGTCGGCCGCCGGCCGGAGGCGGGTCGAGGAATCTGCGCAGCGGTGAGTCGGCCGGCAGCCGGTCGAGCATCCCCAGCGTATATTCGTAGCCCGCCTGCGCCGTCGCCTCGATGGCCTTGAAATCGAGGATGCCGATCCCCCTGACGGGCGGCTCCAGGCTCAAGTCGGCGTCTTCTTTCACCCTATCGGCGCTCTTGCGGCATCCCGTCATGATCGTCGCCATCATGATCTCCGCGACGTTGGGGGTGGAGATGGCTTTCTTCCAGGGCAGAATCCGGCTCCAGATGATCCTCGAAGGCGAGGGGAACGCCGCGAACCCGGGGCTCATGTTCTCCCGCGAATCCACGTCCACGGTGATGACGATACCGGCCTTCTTGCGCATGATGTCCCCCGGCAGGTTGTTCATGACGCCGCCGTCGACATGAACGATGCCGTCGTACAGGACGGGCACCATGATGCCGGGCAGGGACGAGCTGGTCCGGGCGGCCGCCCATACGGGGCCATCCACGTGCACTTTCTCGGCGCAGGAGCCGAGGTTCGAGGAAACGCAGAAGAAGGGCAGCCAGAGGTCCTCGATGCGGGCCTCGCCGTAGGCCTGGAGCGCGGCGCGGTCGATCTTCCGGCTGCGAAGCAGCGAGACGATCGGAAAGGTGACGTCGTTGAAGGGGTTCTTCTTCTGAAAGGTCTCCCGGCAGAGGATCTGCAGCTGGGCCGAGTCCAGGCCCATGGCCACCGCGCCGCCGACGATGGCTCCGATGCTCGTGCCTCCGACCATGTCCACGGGGATGCCCCGCTCTTCCATGGCCCGCAGGACGCCCAGGTGGGCCATCCCGCGCGCTCCGCCGCCGCCCAGGACCAGGCCGACGGAGCGCCGGCTTAGAACCCGGGCCAGGCGGGCGAAGTCCGCCTCCCGATCCCAGCGCAGATGCTGGTGGCCCGCCAGACGGCGCGGCGTGAGCCATGCCATCGTGCCGGAGGGCAGCGTCGTGTCGGCCGGGTGGATGAGGACCAGGGTCTGCGCCGCGGCCGTGAGGCCCAGGCTCTCGTTCAGGCACTCCCTCTCGATCGGGCCGGGAGCGGGATCGTCGGCCGCCCGGCCCACGATGAGGACCTGGTCGGCTTGCTTGAGGCAGCGCTTCGTCCACGGCGTGGCTTCCGCGTCCGTCTCGTAGAGGACGAAGTCGTGGCTCGCTTCCAGATCCTCGAGCCAGGTGATGAGGCCGAGATGGAGCGGATCGTCATCCTCGGCCTGGGCAATGCCCGGCGCCATGGAATACTCCGCCGCCAGCGTCCCGCTTGCCAGCCGGATCGTCTTGTCCGCCCCGGTCAGCGCGGCGTGCAGCCGGCGCGAGAACTCCGCCAGCGGGACCTGCGGGCCCGCGGGCACCAGGGCGATGTTGACCGCGTTGGTCGGGCCCGAGGCACGGTCGCGTTCCCGAATGCGGCTGACCAGGACGCGAAGGATGGCCAGGCTGAACTCGGGATACGACTTATGGATGGCTTCGAAGTCGGCCTTGGTCAAGCGCACCAGATCGCACTCGCGGACGGCGCAGACGGTGGCCATCCGCTTCTCCCCGGACAGGACCGCCATCTCTCCCACGATCTCGCCGCGGAAGATCTCGCCCGATGGTCCGGGAAGCCCCGGACGCATCCGCGTCGACGACATGCAGGAGGCCGTGAACGAGGAAGTACATGTCTTCGGCCGCGTCGCCCTTGGAGAAGAGCGTCTCGCCCCGGTCGAGGTGGATCCATTCGAAGCGGGACTCGATGAACTCGTACTTGGCCCGGTCGATCTCCCCGAAATAGCCGGCCAGGATCTTCAGCCACTGCGATCCGGCGGAGCCTCTGGCGGACGATGTCGAGGAGGCCGCGCTTCACCTCGGGATGCCGGGCCAGGACGGCCTCCACATCCCCGGCCGTCAGCCGGGCCAGCCTGGATTTTTCGGCCGCCGATACGGTCGCGTTGCGCTTGCCGCCCATGAGCAGGGCGATCTCCCCGACCAGCGAGCCCGGCCCCATCCGTCCCGACGACGGCCGGGGCGCAGCCGGCCTCCGCCCGATGGGCCAGGAGCAGGCCCTCTTGGACAAGGTACATGGCATCGGCGGCGTCGCCCTGCCGGAACAGGACCTGGCCTTCTTCCACGTTGAGCCAGGCCAGGGAGCCGGCCACAGCCGCGGCGGCTTGGGGGCCTAGACCCTCAAACAGCCTGAGTGTGTCGAGGTTCCAGTGGAGATCCCCGGCCAAGGCGCCGCCGTCATTGGGATTTGGCTTGTCCTTTTCCATGATCTCCCCGGTTTCCGCCCCGGCCTGGAGCGTCTCTTCCGTGTGCGGGCGGACTATATCCCAGCCCCGAGGAGGCTGTCAAAGCCGGGCGGGCGGCCGGCTAGCGGGCCGCGACCAGAGGGGGAGAGGGCGGCGACGCGGGGGCCGACATAGGAGCCGCCGGTTGAAGGGAAACGACCGCAAGGCCCAGGAGGGCAGCAAGGAAAGATCTCGTTCTCATACCCGCATTATAGCGACTTCCCTGCCTGGATCAGGCCGCTCTCGTCAAAACAGTCGTTTTAACCATCGGCATGTCCTCCCGCTCGATCTTCCGGACGATGGTCAGCGTCTTGCCGTCTTCGGACAGGCTCCATTCCTCGTGGTACCTGTAGCGAATATATGAGATTTCCGGGGCCTCGCCGGGCGCAATCCGGGCCGACTTGGCCTCGGCTTCGCCCTCGATGATGAGCTTGCCGCTCTCGATGAAGGCCAGGCTCTTCAAGTCTCCGCCTCCCTCGGCCGGGCTGGTGGCCTCTTTGCGGTCGGTCGTATAGCGGTGCTCGACGGGCGGGGCGGGGATCTGCGAGTTCAGCGTCGTCGTCTTGAATTCCAAGACGAGGCCTTCATGCTTGATATCCATAACGACGTCGGGAAGCGTGACGTACCCGGGATCGGGATCGATCGTCGTCCTGATGGACTTCCATTGGCCGGCAAAGCTGGGGGTTTGGGCCGCTGCCGCCGCGGCGGACGCAAGAGCGAAGATAAGCCCGCAGATGAAGATTTTCTTGTTCATGATTTTTCCTTTCGATTCAAATAAACTCCGTCCGCGCCGGATTCGTTTCAACCGGATGCGGAATCCCGACCTGAGATGATCTGCCGGAGAAGAGAGAGATCCCGCTTGCCCGATCGCATTGCCCAGCGCGCTACCCGCCAAAGACTCTTGGAATCTACCCCCCTGCCCCCCTAGAACACACTCATCCTCGGTTCTTAGCCTCGGATGAGTGCGGCGGAACGGATCCCCAACAAGGCTTGGGGCCCCTACCGCCGGGGGGGAATCGACAACGCTTTGGGAGAGGAGTGGAGCTGACCAGGATCGAACTGGCGACCTCTTGAATGCCATTCAAGCGCTCTCCCAGCTGAGCTACAGCCCCACGAGGTCAAAAGCCGGGGTATAATACCCGAAGCGGGCGCATTCGTCAAGACTGTCGTATCCGGTTGAATAGATACTATTTACAAGACCTCATCACTCCGACCTTCCAAGGGAAGCACGTTTTTCACTATAATCGCCGCGGGGAGAAGGATCATGAAGCTTGAAGACGCCGAAAAAGCCAGGGATAGAGCGGCCCGCATGCTGGACGCGGCCGGGATCGCCATCTCGCCCGCCGAGCGCGCCTCGATGGAGGTAGCCGATTTCGGCCTTGACGATCCGGCGCGCTACGGCCTTCAAATCGTCATATACGAGAACAACGACCGCTACTGCGCCAAGGAGCTGCTCCTCTTCCCCGTCAGACCTGCCCCGAACACCGCCATCCCTACTACACCTGCCCCGTCGATGAAATCGAAAAGCCGGGCAAGCAGGAAACGTTCCGCTGCCGGTGGGGGCACGTCTATCTCTACGTCGAAGGCCAGCCGACGCCGGAGTCCAAGGGGATCATCCCCGAGGGCGACGAAGCCTTCTTCACGGTCCGGCACGAGATCGTCCTCGAGCCCGGGGATCAGTACACCCTCGCTCCCGAAACCCTGCACTGGTTCCAAGCCGGCGATGAAGGGGCCATCATCAGCGAGTTCTCCACCACCAATATGGACGAAGCGGATATCTGGACCGACCCGCGGATCAAGCGCATCCCGGTCTACGAATGATCGCATCGGTCGTCGAGATCGGCGTCCCGGTCGAGGAGATCGAGGCGCGCCGGATCCGGATCGAGAAGGCCAAGCGGTTTGAACGACCCGACCGTGTTCCCGTCCTGCCGGCCGTCGCCCACCGCTACCTCGTCCCCAAGGTCGGCGTCGCCTTCCGCGACTACTACGCCGACGCTGAGACCATGCTCAGAACCCAGATCCTGGCCCAGAAGTGGCTGCTGGAGAACATCCGCACGGATGCTTACTCCATAACCGGCCCCTGGGTCGGCGCCTGGACGGACTTCCAGAACACCTTCGAGGCGGGGAGCCTCGGCGTGCCGATCGTCTTTCCCGACGACGACATCCCCTGGGTCGGCCCGGGCTGGGTCAAGGACGAGGCCGACCTGCGGCGGCTCGAGGCGATGGAGTATGTCCATGAAGGCATCAACGCCCGCCAATTCGCGTATCGCCGGGCGTATGATGGCCGTGGCCGAGAATATCCCGGTGCGGTTCCGCGGCGGGCCGGTCTTCTACCCGGGCGCAGGCCCCGCACCTGACCCGGACCTCGGACGGGCCCTTCGGTGTGGCCGGCGACCTGATGGGCAACACGGAGCTCTTCCTGGCCTGCGCCGAGCGGCCCGACTTCGTCCGCGAGCTGCTGCGGATCGTGACCGACAAGATGATCGTCTATCTCGACGCCTGCTGGATCGAGGAGGGGCGGACCGGGCCGCGCGACTTCGGCTGGACGGACGATCTGGCGGTCTCGCTGTCGCGGGAGATGTTCGAATCGATCGCCCTGCCCGCCAACCGGCGCCTGCGGGAGCATTTCGACGGCTGGGCCATGCTCCATATGTGCGGCCGGTCCGACCATCTTCTGGAAGTCTTCCGGGACGGCCTGCGCATCGACGAGCTGCAGGGCTTCGGCTGGGAAGTGGACCTCGACCGGATCGCCGAGGTCCTGGGCGGGCGCGTCGTGCTTCTCGGCAACGTCAACCCGATGCTCATCCGGAGCGGCTCCCCCGACGACGGTCCGCGAGGCGACGCGGCGGGTCATCGAGCGGCTGGCCCCGCTGGGAGGGTTCATCGTCCAGGACGGCAACAACATCCCGCCCGGCTCGCCGCGTGGAGAACATCAACGCCATGATGGAGGCGGCGGAGAGGTACGGCCGGTATGAGTGACCGCCTTTTTCCGAGCTCACGGGACCTGCCGACTCCGGCGCCCCGTCCGTGCTCGCTGTTTTCAAATGAGAGTATAAACAGATGGGTTCGACACCGTTTGTCCTTTTCTTCGATAAGATTCGATTCAAACGGAAAAGACTACCGCGAGGGGGAGGCAGGCCGAAGGCCGTTGGAGGGGGAACCACTTCAAAGGTTCCCCCTCCAAGGGAGTCCCGTCGCGTCACCCGTTCGCTCGGCCGGCGGTCACTCACCCCGGCCTCCCGGGAAAGAGAAAGTTAAAGAATGGAATCAAAAGATTTTTTAGCTAAGCTCTGGCATCTCGAGAACGATGAGCGGCCGGGGTTTCTTATCGGCTACACCGGGCCCAAGCTCGTCGGCGGCACGCCCGTGCGCAGCGCCCTCTTTGCGACCGAGGGCAAGGACACGGTGCGCGAGCGGCTGCTCGACCCGGACAAGTTCCTCGAAGCCCAGCTCGAGGAGATCCACGGCCAGCTCGCCTTCCGCGGCGACCTCGTCCCGGCCCTCTGCCCGACCCTGGGGGTCATCGCCATCCCCTCGGCTTTCGGCTGCGAGGTCGTCTGGTGGGAGAACGACTTCCCCTCGGTTCGACCTCTCGAGGGCGACGATCCGCGCCGCGTTCTCGACCTTCCCGCCCCCACGGTAACCGACGGCGATCTCGGCCGCATCCTCCGCTACTCGCGACTATTCGTGGAGCGGATGGGCGGCCGCTACCCGATCCGGCTGGCCGACATCCAGGGCCCGCTCGACAACGCCGCCCTGATCATGGGCCACACCCAGCTCTTCGAGGCCATGTTGACCCACCCGGCCGAGGTCCACAGCCTGCTGGCCAAGGTCACCGACCTGATGATCGCCTTCGCCAAGGCCCAGCGAGAGCTCGTGCGCGGCCTCGGGGCGGAGTTCGTCCCCAGCGGCTTCCAGCCCTGGATCCCGGACGGCGAGGGGCTGTCGATCGCCAACGACGCCGGGGTCATGCTGCCGCCCGCCCTGCACGACGAGTTCGCGGTCCCCTACATCAACCGGCTGTCCGAGGAGTTCGGCGGAGTCTATATCCACTCCTGCGGCAACTGGACGCATCTTTTCCCCAGCCTGGAGAAGGTGCGGCGCCTGCGCGGGCTGGAGTTCGGGGCCAGCGAGACGCCGTTTCGCGGCGTCGCCGAGCGCTTCGGGGGCAAAGCCGTCCTGGCCTGCCGGGTGGGCCAGCACAAGGACATCCGGTACGCCGGGATGGCCGATTTCGTGCGCGCGATCCTGGCGGCGCGAAGGACCAACCGCGGGCTGTTCATCCACATCGATATCACCAACGGTTTGCTCGACGACGCCTGGCCGGCCACCGACCCGGCCGAGATCTACGAGCTTTTAATCTCCGGTTTCTCGCGCGGTTAGCTCCGTTTTTTCCCGTTGACATCGGCCGTAAGCCGGGGATATTCTTGACCCATCTTTGGCCTCGGCCGGCGGAACGCCAAACCCGAGGGATGCGACAAGGAGGACCCCCATGACCCAGCCCAATTTCGCCCCGCGGCTCATCGGCAAGAGCGGCGAGTACCAAGGCAGCGAGTTCTTCATCAAGGGCGACGAATTCTCGATCGGCCGCGCTTTCGAGTGCCACCTGATGCTGAACGACAACATGATCTCGGGCCGTCACGCCCACATCGTCCGCCAGGGCGAGCACTACGAGCTGCAGGACCTGGGCTCGACCAACGGCACCTTCGTCAACGGCGAAAAGATCGACAAGAAGCTGCTGCGGACGGGCGACAAGGTCATGGTCGGCGGCCTGGAGTTCGAGTTCGTCCAGCCCCTCGACGTCGGCCGGACGATGGTCGCCACCCCCGAGGCCATGGCCGAGCTGGCCAAGGCCAAGGCCGTCGCCGCCCAGCCCGCGGCGACACCCGTCGTGGAATCGGTCAAGATCCCCAAGGCGGCCGGCGGCGGCAGCCTCGTCGGAGGCCTCATTCCCGGCTTGCTCATGGGTCTGCTCATCGCCTACATCCTGCCGCTTCTTTCGGCGGCCTTCCAGATGAAAAAGGCGGGCGCCCTGACCGTTTCGAGCCTGCTCGAGTTCGTCCAGAACTGGGCCCGCATCTTCCCGGGACTCTACACCCACGAGGGCATCAAGCTGTTCACGACGGGCAATTGGACGGGGATCGTGGTCATCGTCGGGCTGGCTCTGGGCCCGATCGTCGGCGGCTTCCTGGTCGCCCGCATCGGCAAGAAAGGCCCGGGCGCCACGGCGCTCGTCTTCACGATCTTCTACGCGATCGTGGCGGTCGTCCTCCAGCTGGTCCTGTTGAAGTTCGATGTCTCCCAGCTGACGCAGGGCTTTCCCCCGCTCGTGCCGTCGCTCGGCGCCTGGGGCAATGTGGCGCTGGGCCTGGGCTATTTCTTCGGCGTCGTTTTCATCCTGAGCTTCATCGGCGCCCTGATGGGCCGCAACCGCAAGGGCTGATCCGCGGGCGATCCGGCAAGGGGACGGCCGCCTGAAAACGAAGCCTTACGACGCGCCGCCCGGGTTCGACTGGGCGACCCGTGTCGCCGGTTGGAAGGCGGAGGGAGGCTCTCTCCGCCTCGAGCTGGACACGGCCTGGGGCCGGAGCGCCCGGCTGACCTTCGAGTTCATCGCCCCGGATATCCTGCGCTGGACGTTCGTCCCCAAGGGCGAGCCGGCCCCGCGCCCCAGCGAGTCCGTTCTGCCGCGGGAGGCGTTTCATCCCAAGCCGCCCCGATGGCAGGTGCGGCCCGAGCCCGACGGACTGGCCGTAACGGGCCTGCGCTTCGGCCTGAGGATCGGGTTTGCCCCTCTTTCCCTCCGTCTCCTCGACCGCCGCGGCCGTTCTCTTCTGGCCGACAACCCCGCCGACGTGGACGGACTGGGCCGTCCCTTCGTCCCCCCGCTCGGTTTTGTGCGCCAAGGGCGCGCCGCGATCCGAACGACCCAGTCGTTCAAGCTCGGGCCGGACGAGCATCTCTACGGGCTGGGCGAGAAGTTCACCCGGCTGGACAAAGCCGGCTCCCGCCTTGTCTCCTGGACCCGGGACGCCCTCGGGTCGACCAGTGAGCGCTCGCACAAGAACATACCTTTTATCTGGAGCGATCGCGGCTGGGGACTTTTCGTCGACGGCGGGGCGCGCATCGATTGGGACCTGGGCGCGACCAGCACGCAGTCCTTCACCATTTCCGTTGCCGGCGGGACTTTGGACGCCTATGCTTTCTTCGGACCCTCGCCGGCGCGCCTTCTGAAGCGCTACACCGATCTCACGGGCCGCGCCCCGGTACCCCCCAAGTGGAGCTTCGGGCTGTGGGTCTCGTCGGGCGGAACCTACCGTACCCAGGCCGAGGTCGAGGCGCTCGTCGACGGGCTGGCCGCGCACGATATCCCGGCCGGAGTCGTCCACGTCGATCCGTGGTGGATGCGCTGGCGACAGTACTGCGATTTCCGCTGGAATCGCGAGGCCTTCCCCAATCCCGACAGCCTGATCCGCAAGCTCCACGGGCTCGGATTGAGGCTATGCTTGTGGGAGCACCCCTACATCTCCATCGAGAGCGATCTATTCGAGCTGGGCAAGCGCAAGGGCTACTTCCTCAAGCGGCCCGACGGCGGCGTCTATGTCATCGACTACGGACTGTCGCTGGCGCCGCGTCCGGACGGTATTGTGCGCAGGGCCGGCCGGGCGGACTCCTGGAACGCCCGGGTCGCGATCATCGACCTGATTAACCCCAACGCCCTGGCCTGGTTCAAGGACCTGCACCGGCCGCTCCTGCGCCAGGGGGTGGACGTGTTCAAGACCGACTTCGGCGAAGACATTCCGGCCGACGCCGTGTTCCATGACGGGACCACGGGCGCCACCCGCCACAACATCTATCCGCTCCTCTACAATCAAGCCGTGGCCGAGGTCACCCGCGAGGAACGGGGCTATGGGCTGGTCTGGAGCCGGTCCGGCGCCGCGTTCTGGGCGGTCCTGCCCCTGTCACCGGAGGATCCGGACGCCGATCCGTCCGCTGCGCGGGCCGCCGACACCACCAGGCTGCTCGCGCTCGCCGCAGTCGCCATCGGTGTCGCGCTGCTGCTGACGGCCTCCGGCGTGACCGTCATCACCGGGGCCCTGGTCCCGATCCTCCTCGCCGTCGTGGGCGCCGCCCTGATCTGGCGCCAGGCGGACGAGGAGCAGCGCGACTCCTGGTCGACCGCGGCCAGCCGCGCCGCCCGTCAGACCGCCAGCACGACGGCCGGCGCCGGGCGCTGGCGGATCGCGATCGGCATCGGGCTGGTCGTCCTCGGCCTGGTCGCCCTCCTCGCGAGCCGAACCAGTCCGGCCGAGGCCCTCCAGGCCCTGGCGACCGCCCTCCTCCTGATCGGCGGAGTCGCCGTGGTGGTGTTCCCCTGGGTGTACCGCCGCTTCCGCGAGCAGGGCGAGCAGCGCCGCGCGCTCATCCGGTCCGAGGAGCGAGCCGAGATCGCCGCACACGTCCACGACTCCGTCCTGCAGACCCTCACCCTGATCCAGCGCAACGCCGGCGACGCCACCGAGGTCGTGCGACTCGCACGCACCGAGGAGCGGGCCCTGCGCTCATGGCTGTACACGCCCACCGGCGATCCGGACCGCACGTTCGCCGCGGCCCTCCGCCGTGATGCCGCCGACGCGGAGTCGGCCTACGGCGCGACCATCGACGTGGTCGCTGTCGGCGACGCCCCGCTCGATGCTCGGGTGGCCGCCCTCCTGGCCGCGACCGGCGAGGCGATGGTGAACGCCGCACGCCACGGCGGGGGCCAGGTCTCGGTCTACGCGGAGGTCACCGACGATGCCGCCGAGGTGTTCGTCCGCGACCGCGGTGCGGGCTTCGAGGTCTCGTCCGTGCCCGCCGACCGCCACGGGCTGCGCGAGTCGGTCGTCGGCCGGATGGAGCGCAACGGAGGATCGGCCACGGTGCGCAGCACGCCGGGGTCCGGCACCGAGGTGGAGCTCCGGCTGCCCAGGGGTGCGGACGTGACGCCATGACCGCAGACCGCCTGCGCGTCGTGCTCGTGGACGACCACGCGATGGTGCGGGCAGGCGTTCGCACCGAGCTCGGCGACGAGTTCGACATCGTCGGGGAGGCCGCGGACGTCGACGAGGCCGTGCGCGTGATCCTCGCGACCGCACCCGACGTCGTGCTGCTCGACGTCCACCTTCCCGGCGGCGACGGCCGGGCCGTGCTCGACGCGTGCCTGGCCCAGGTGCCGGGCACGCGCTTCCTCGCCCTGTCCGTCAGCGACGCCCCGGAGGATGTGGTCTCCGTGGTCCGCGGGGGCGCACGGGGCTACGTCACCAAGGCGATCTCCGGACAGGAGCTTCGCGAGTCCGTTCAGCGGATCGCCGACGGCGACGCCGTCTTCTCTCCCCGACTGGCCGGCTTCGTGCTCGACGCGTTCGCCGGAGGGGCGGCAGAGCAGGACGACGAGATCGACCGGCTCACGCCACGGGAGCGCGAGGTGATGCGCCTCATCGCGCGTGGGTACACGTACCGCGAGGTGGCCACCGAGCTGGTGCTGTCGATCAAGACCGTCGAGACCCACGTCTCCGCGGTTCTGCGCAAGCTGCAGCTGTCCGACCGCCGCGAGCTCGCGAAGTGGGCGAGTGCCCGACGCTTGATTGACGCCGTGATCTGACGAGGCCTAGGCGCTGGCCGCGATGCTCTCGACGTCGTCGCGGGTGATGTCGCGACCGGTCCACGTCGACACGCTGTCGAGCACCTTCTGCTCCGCCGCGGCCCGATCGGGAGAGGGTGCGGCCTGGGCCTTGTCCCAGCGACGGCGCACCTCCCAGGCGAGCTCACGCGCGCGCAGGGCGGCCTGGACCCGCTCCATCTGGTCGGCATTCGCCTCGAGGCGGAACACCTGGCGCAGGGTCTCCGGGATCACCAGTCGGTAGTCGTGACCACCCTCCTGGAAGAACCCGGGGGTGGGGACGAGGGCGTTCTGCAGGTCGATGAAGGTCGTGACGAACGTGACCACCGGCAGCCAGCGCGTGCCCAGCGGCGAGCCGGGCGGACGGGTGGCGTCCGGTCCCAGCCAGTCGGGCCGCTTCCACACGAGCGGTGCCGCGAACTTCGGCACGGGGTCGTCGCCGTTCTGCAGCAGGAGGAAGTCGACCTGGTCCTTCTCCTCCGCGGGTAGGGCATCCCAGTCGCGGATCGCGCGCGGGAGGTAGAACGGGCCGGGGCCGACCTCGGGCGCCTCCGAAACCGTGCGAGTACCCCACATCTCCTGCCGCCACACCGTCGATGCCGGGGTGCCGATCCAGAACGCCGCATCGAGGCCGATCCCCGAGGGTCCGCTCGTCCCGGTGCCCCGGAACATCTCCTCGCTCACCTGCGACCCGAGGCTCTCCCCGAAGAGGTAGAACTTCGGTCGCTTGTCTGCCGGCATCGCCATGAGCCGGGCGACGATGCCGTTCACCAGGATGCGCGTCTGGTGCGTCGCGTAGTCGACCTTGGTCAGCGACAGGGCAGACGGGAGCACCGAGTACTGGATGGACGCGGATGCGCAGTTGCCCCGCGTCAGGTACTCGAAGGTCTCGGTGGCCACGTAGTTGACGTAGCCCGAGCCCGTCGGGGAGAACAGGGCGAACGCCGGGCGCTCGAGGGCTCCGGTGCGGTCGATCTCCGCGAGCAGGAGGTCGGCGCGCTCCTCGGGCGTGGTCGCTGCCTGCAGGGGGGCGTAGACGCGGATGGGCTGCGTCGCCGGCTCGCCCATCACGGCCTCGATCTCGTCGGGCCTCAGCGTCATGGTGAGCCAGCGCCGGGACTCCCGCGTCTGGTCGGTCCACGGCACGACGGATCCCGGGCCACCGGTGATCTCCGGGACCGTGGGCGCGTTCTCGTGCGCGATGTCGGCGCTCACCCCCGCTTTCCCGAGGACGGTGTTCGCGGCCGCGACCGCGCCCCACCCGACCCCGGCGAGTGCAGCCGTCGCGGCGAATCGGCCGATCGTGCGGTGGTCATCGGGGTACCCGCCCAGCACCTTTGCCGCGCCGCGCGCGACTCCGCCGGACAGCGCCGACTCGCCCTTGGCGACAGCGAAGAGCACCGCGGTGACGGCCAGGCTGGAACCGAGCGCCTTGGGGATCGAGACCTCGCGGACCACGTTCTCGCGTGCCTCGGTCTCGCCCGGCGCCAGGGCTCCGCGCGTGGCCGTCCCGGGTCGAGTCAGCAGGTAGGCCCCGACCGTGGTGGCCAGAGCGGTCGCGGCACCGGCGGCGTGGAAGCCGCGCTTCCCCCTCGTGGGCTCGAGGCTGTCGGCACCGACGCCGGCGAGGCCCGCCGCGGCGAGGCCCACCCCGCCGAGGCGGATCAGCGCTCGCTTCGAGCTCTCGTGCTCGCGCGGGGGCACGGCCTTCATGATGACGGCGCCGACCGCGGCGGCGGCGACGTCGACGATGAGACCGGAAACGGCATGCCCCGCCGTGGAGCGAGAGGACATCGGCATCCGGTCGGCCGTCGATCGCAGGAAGGAGTGCGCGGACGAGCCCCAGGCGTAGCCGACCGAGGCGGCGACGCCGCTGATGATCGCCTGGTCCCGCGTGCCCCGCGAGAGCAGGTTGGGCTGGAAGGACAGCCCGGTGTAGAAGGCGCCGAGGAGGAAGCCGGCCCGGGAGGAGACATCCAGCCCGGTGCTGTAGAACCGGCTCATCCGGTCGTCCGTCCCGGCCAGGGCGTCAGCAGTCCCGTCCGGCATGTCGATGCTGGTCATTCCTCGTCCTCTCCTGGGGTCCCCGCGGATCCCGATCCGAGGCTGCCACCCCGGACGTCCTGAAGTATCCCCCCAGAAGGATGACTAGCGATCACCTGTTCACGTCGCCGACATCTTCGCCCGGCGGGCAGCCGCCCCCGTCAGGAAGAACAGGCTCAGCAGGAGGACCCACGCGGGGAACAGGAACTGCATGAACGACGGCAGCGGCGGGGTGAGCAGCATGATGAGGGCCACTGCGTAGCCGCTGAACGCGAGCCACTTCGGGAACGCACCGCTGCGCCGCCCCGTCGTCGCCACCGTCGCGACGAAGACAGCGGCCATGCGCGTGCCGAACGTACCCAGCAGGGCGGCGGCGAGCGCCCACCCGAACGCCCGTCCTTCAGCCGGCAGCTCGATCCCCGCATCCTGGAGGGTGAGCACCGCCTTGAGCGCCGCGGCCGCGGAGAACAGCAGGGCGACGAAGATCAGTCCGGAGCCGAGGAAGACCGTGCCGACGAAGCGGTCCTCCGTCGCACCGACCTGCGCGCGGATGACGGCGATGAACCAAAGGAAGGCGATGCCCGCGAACGGCATGAGGTTGAGCGCAAGGCCGACGGCATCACGTCGTGCCGGATCCTCCGACCACTGCCCCAGGCCGGACGTCACCTCCGGGACCACATTCCGGAGCAGCACGATCACCGCCCCGAGGATCACGGCGAAGATGATTCCCGCCACCGCGGCGGACGCGGGTCGGCGGACCGCCTGCATCACTGCTGCACGATCGACCATGCCTGCCTCCTGGGTGACGCGCTAGAGGACGTTGACCGCGCGGGCAACGACGAGCCCGATGAGCGCCAGGGAGATGGCGGACTCGGTGATGAGCCAGAGCTTGGACCAGTGCCGCACGGCCGGGACATCTGTCGGGCTGAAGGCAGTGGCCGTATTGAACGACAGGGCCAGGTAGTCGACGAACTGGGGGTACCAGGTCGCGTAGGCGGGCGCGCTCAGGTCCTGCTCGGGGAAGCGGAACGCCGGCAGGGTCCCTCGCTCCTCGTACGTGCCGTTAGCCCTGGCCGTGGGCCCACCGCAGTCGAGGTGCCAGAACCAGAGCGAGTAGGAGATCACCATCGTCACCCAGACCACCCCACCGATCGTCAGCAGCTCTGCCGCATCGCCGAACTCTGCGCCCTGCAGGATGCCGACCACGAGCCGTGCAGCGGAGATGGCCGTGACGACGGTGATCGAGGCGACCATCACGCCCGTCACGACTCGCAGCCACCGGCTCTCGCGGTCGATCCGACCAGGATCGCCCACCACCAGGATCACCACGAGGACGAGCAGGAACAGTGGGTAGATGTAGTGCGTCGCCTCGCTGACCCGGAACTGCTCCGGAATGAAGAGGTAGAGGCCTGCGGCCACGAGCACGGCGAGCACCATGGGCAGGCGGCGCTCACCCCGTCGGCGCGGCTCAGCCGCCGGCATCCCTTCGTCCATCTACGACCGGGCCCGGCCGGCGGGGTCCGTTCCCCGGGCGATGCTGATCAGCCGGCGCACGGAATCGCGCAGACCGGTCGGCTGGGCGGCCGACGGCGAGGCGCCCGGATGCTGCGGGGCGATGCGAACGCGCAGGACCCCCGGCCGGATCCGGAAGACGAGGGGCGTCGGCATCGTCAGCGCCTCCCCGTCGACGCCGACCGGGACGTCGCCGTCGGACTCGATGACGAACTCGGGCGCCGCCCACGCGACGAGCGGCCTCCGGCGGCCACCGGGAGCGTCGGCGACGCCCATGACGGTGATGCCGAGTACGCCCTGCATCCATGCGCGGCCGGGTGCCCGAGCCGAGACGCTCGGCCGAGCCGGTAGACGTTGTTGGAGACGAGGATCACGGCGGCCGACCGCTGCGGCGCGCCGTCCGGACCGGTCCAGCGCAGCTCGCGGCCGCCCGGCGAGGCCTGCGTGGTGCCAGCACCGTCGGGCACGGTGTCGAGGATCGTGCGGATCTTCGCGTCGCGGTAGCCCTCGCTCTGCACGGCCTCGGCGTACAGGCCCGAGCGAGACGTTGTTGACGAAGATCCGTCCGTCCACCTCACCGAGGTCGACCCGCTTCTCGCCGCCGTTCGACGAAGGCGTCCAGCGCACCGACCACGTCGTCACGGTCGACCCCGAGGTCGAGCGCGAAGTGGTTGCGGGTGCCGGCAGGGATGCAGGCGAAGGGCAGGTCGTGCTCGGCGGCGATCGTCGCGACCAGCGCCTGGGTGCCGTCGCCGCCCGCAGCCATGAGCCCGTCGGCGCCGCGGGCGACGGCGTCCTGGACGAGGGCGACGAGGTCGTCGCCCGGCTTCAGCTCGACCGCCTCGATTCCGCGCTTGCGTGCCTCCTCGGCGAGGTGGTTCTCGATGGCCTTGCCGCCGCCGGACCTGGGGTTCCACACGAGCCATGCCCGCTGCGGCGCAGGAGCGGGAGGCAGGTGCAGGTGCACCGTGAAGGCTCGTTTGCCCGAGGCGACGGCCACCAGCAGCAGGACGATCCCGGCCAGGGGGCTCCACTGGATGCCGTCCCGGAGCGCCACGCCCAGGGCAGCGACGAGCAGCATCCCGGCCAGGATCGACGAGACGACGCGGGGACGTCC
>CAWDOL010000019.1:0-12056 GCA_963803915.1 Candidatus Aminicenantota bacterium
CCATTACTGAGATTTCTACCTCCTGACGAACGGAAACGGCCCGAAAAAGACAAGATGGAAAAGGCATGGGATTGAAGAGCGCGCTTAAGTAATAAATCTTTTAGCTCTTTTTACCCAACCAATTCATTTGGCGTGTACGGAAGACCCGAGCCTCTTGAAAACGAGGCCGTTCCTATGTAGGATGACAAGAGGGTGTGTCATGGGTCGAAGAATGATCGTTTTTCTTGCTCTGGGAGCGCTCACCCTGGGCGGCGGACGGGCCGCGGCGGTGAATTCCCCCACCGAGGATCCCACGGCCATCTCCGTCGGTCTTTATCTCCTGAGCCTCAGCCGATTCGACTTAGCCACGGGCACATTCACGGCCGATTTTTATCTCTCGCTCAAGTACGCGGGCGAAGGCACGCCGCCGGAGTTCGAGCTCGTGAACGGGCGGGGGGTGACCGTGGAAAAAATGCTCGACGATCCCGGCGAGCGATTCTACCGCATTCAAGCCTCCTTCCTCAGCCCGGTCAACCTGAGGCGATTCCCTTTCGACGACCAATATCTGACCATCGCCCTCGAAGATAAAAAGCAGACTGTCGATAAGCTCGTCTTCGTCCCCAACCTTCGGGAAAGCGCCGTCGACGAGAGCGTCTTCTGTCCAGAATGGAAGGTCGGCCCCTGGACGGCCGATATCCGGACGCACGAATACAAGATCTACGACGAGACGTTTTCTCGGTATGTCTTTACCATTTCCTTGCTCAAGGTGACCTGGAGCGCCATCATCAAATTCATTCTTCCCGTGGTCTTCATCATCCTGATCATGCTCTCCAGCTTTATCCTCAACCTGGACAAGATCACCACCAGGCTGGCGATGGTCGGTTCCTCGCTGATCGCCACGGTCATGTTCCATGTCTCGCTCTCCAACCAGGCTCCGGCGCTGGGCTACCTGACCTTCGCCGACAAGTTCATGATCCTGACCTATTTTATTATCCTTCTCTGTTTCGGATTCAACGTCTTCCTTCTCGAGCTTTGTGAGCGAAAGGCCGAAAAGCTCGTCGAGGCATTGCACCGATCCACTCAATTCACGATGTTCATCGTGGTGCCCATCCTCTATTTCGTGTTGTTTATCGTCGTTCTGTAAAAACTTTACGGCTAGTGTACAGTGAAGTTCGCAATTTGGACTAAAAGAGGAGCCATCGTGAACGAACTCCTCACGAACGCATTGAAACACGCTTTCACCGGCCAAGAAGACGGAACCATCGGTGTCATCGCCTCGGCCAAGAATAATCATGTGACTCTCGTCGTCGAGGACAACGGAGTCGGCATCCCGGAATCGGTCGACATGAACGACACGAACGGAATGGGATTCGAACTCGTATCTATGCTGACGGCTCAGATCGACGGAACCATCCGCATCGATCGGCGGAAGGGAGCGCGGTTCGTTCTGGAATTCGACGCACGCTAGGCAGAATCCGTCCGACAGACTATCGAATAAAGATGCCCCTCCATTCTTCCTTCCCGGTATTGGGGTCCCTCGTCACCTCCTGCATTCGATTATCACTAAGACGAGTAAAGGTGAGGAAATAGGACTGGGGGTCCGAAGTTGTCGTAATCACAAAAAGCAGCTGGTCTTTCATCATTGTTCCCACGGCCTCATATTTGCTATACGCGGATTGGGCTGAAGCGCGATAGAGGTCCCCATCCTTGAAGATCTTGAATGTCGCATCGGTTCGCCCCTCAATCTTCCAGGTCCCCACGGGGTCCCAGGCAAATGCGCTCAGGTTGACGCTCAGAAGCACGAACACCATCGCAGCGATCAACATCACTGGTTTTCTCATTTTTTCCTCCTCCTGACGTACATAATATTCCGCGCCGGTCGAAAACGCGTTTCAGCCCTTTGGAAGAATCTTGCGAGGACTAGAATATTGCTTTATCCAAAGTATGCCGGACTCCCGCTCCGATTGACGAACCCCCTCTGCGACCATGTCACATGTATACTTCCGGATGCTGGCGATGTCAATCATAACGACATCATAACGAAACCATCATAACGAAACCGATCAATCGGATTTGGAGAAAAGAACCATGCCGCTCCCATTGCAAGCCTCCGCATCAAAAGGCTCAGGCCCCGCTTATCCTTCCGATTTTTTCCGCCGCCGGGCCATCAATGTTGTCAGTCTTCAAGAACTCTATTCCCGCTGTTTTCGTCTATAGGATGGGATGGATGGGTTTATCGTTCAAGGAGAGGCCATGATGAAGAGAGGATTCATGAAGCACGCGACCCGATTGGCACTTTGCCTGGCCCTGTTCGCCTGGATCCTGCCCGGAAGCCTCAAGCCCTGCACCACGTTCGTGCTGAAAGGCGGCAAGGGCAGGCTCTTTTTTGGCAGGAATTTTGATTTTTCCGCCGGCCCGGGTCACATCCATGTGAACCTGCGGGGAGCGGAGAAGACATCCTTCCCGTCGCCCGGGGAGAAGCCGCTGACCTGGATCGCCAAGTACGGCAGCATCAGCTTTAACCAAAACGGCCGCGAGTTCCCCTACGGCGGCATCAACGAGGCCGGGCTGGTGATCGAGCAGATGATGCACGAGTCGCTGAAGGCGCGTTACCCGCAAAAAGACGAGCGCTTCGGCCTGGAGGAGCTGCAGTGGATCCAGTACCAGCTCGACACGGCCGCGGCGGTCGCCGACGTGGTCCGAAGCGACGGCCGCATCCGCGTCTCCGACAACTCGGTGGCGCCGCTCCATTTCCTGGTCGCCGATGCCAAGGGCGATACGGCGGTGATCGAGTACCTCGCCGGCAAGATGACCTGCTACCGGGGCGCGGACTTGCCCCTGGCCGCCTGCGCCAACAGCCCCTACGAGGACTCCCTGGCTTACTACGGGAGCCTGGACGGAGGCGGCCTAGCCCGGATCTCAAACGCCGACGGCCGCATCTCGAGTGAAAACCGCTTCGCCAGGGCGGCATGGCTGGCCGGGTCCTATGCGATCGATAAAGCCGAACCGGTGGCTTACGCTTTCGACATCCTGCAAAAGGTGGCTTCGCGCGGCACGCAGTGGAGCATCGTCTACGACCTGGAGAAGCGGGCCATCCACTTCCGTACGACGGCCAATCCGCAGGTTCGCGTGCTGTCCATGAAGGACTTCGATTTCGCCTGCGGCGCGAGATGGCTACTGGGCGACATCCACAAGACGGCCTCCAAGGCCGACTTCCTGGAGTACACGGCTGCGGCCAATGCCGCCATGATCAACGCCGTCTGGGACAATGTGGAGTTCCTCAAGGCCCTGCCCAGAGAGCGGCGCCAGGCCTCCGCCGACTATCCCGAAAGCATCCGTTGTAGGGAGAAGAAAAACTAGCTGACGGAGATCCTCGCCGTTGCCTTGATACGTTCAAGTCCTCCATTCTGGACGGACTTGTTTTTTGTCGTGTCTTCCTTTCGTTCATCCCAGACCTCCTCGTGGAAATGCATTCCACTCTTATCTGAGTGTCTAGGATTTCGGGGGAAGATCACACTTATCCCGATGTCGAGATTTGCCGACTTTTTCGGGAAAAGAGGGGAAAACTCAGGAAAGAACGGGAGATGGAATACCTAGCCCGAATATGGCTAAGACGCTGATTAATAAGCCTTATCAGGGGGGATTGAAGAGCGCGCCCGGCAAGACTCGAACTTGCGACCTTCTGATTCGTAGTCAGGCGCTCTATCCAACTGAGCTACGGGCGCGCCTATGAGCCGGGGTATTATGCCAAAAAGTCCGCCCCGGCGCAAATCCCTTTCAGCGCCCCGATTCGCGCCCCGATCGGGACCTCGCGGCGGCATTGGGCGACGCATTCGGTGCAGTCGCTGCACGCCGCCAGCCCGCGGTCCCTGGGGATCGCCGCCAGGACATCCCCGGCCTGGGAGCGGTTGCCGTAGCTGAGCGCGTACATGTGGGCCCGCAGCAGGCCCGGAATGTCGGCGCCCCGCGGACAGCCGGCAACACAGGCCCCGCACAGATGGCAGGCGCCGGCCAGGAGCTTCTTCACTCCCCTATCCTCGAGGAACTTGGACTCGGCCGGCGTCATCTCCAAGCTCCGGGCGCAGACGGCGTCCGCGTCCAGCTGATCGAAGGTCGTGAAGCCCGGCACGGCGGCCGTGATGAAGTCGTGCTGGAGGACCCACTTGAGCAGGGCGCCGTGCTGGATCTCGCCCTCGTAGAATCCGCGCCGCTCCGCGGGCACTTCCGACCGGTACCAGTCGACGGAGTTGCACTGGGTCTTCATGGCGATCAGGCCGATGCCGGCCGCATGGGCCTTCTTCAAGGCCGCCGGCAGGACCGGGTCGTCATGGTAGGAGTAGTTGAAGGTCGTCAGGACGACGTCGTAGAAGCCCAGGTCGACGGCGGCATCGAGGCAGGCGGCCATGTTCGTATGCGTGGAGAAGCCGACGTGCAGGGCTTTGCCCTCCTTCTTCAGCCGGCCGAGGGCCTCCAGGACGCCGGGGTTACGGACGTCCTCCACGATGGAGACGCTATGGTTGAAGAGGATGTCCACATGGTCCGTCTTCAGCCGCTTCAGGCTCGCCTCGGCGCTGGCCAGGAAGGCGTCCCGGACCTTGTCCGGCTCGGCCCGGCGCTGCGGCGGTGAGAGCATGACCTTGGTGGCGATGACCGCCTTGTCCCGCACCCCCATGGTCTGAAGCACCGTGCCGACCATCTCCTCGTTGCGTCCCCGCATGTAGACCGCGGCCGTGTCGAAGAGGCGCATGTCCTGCTCATAGGCCCGCTGGACCAGCATCGGGATATCGGCGTTCATAACACCCATGTTGACGACGGGAAGGGTGATGCCCGTCCGGCCCAAGGTGCGGGTCAAGACTGCCCCCGCGGCCTGGGGTCGGGGGCCGGGAATCCGGCGCAGAGCCTCGCCCATGACGGGCAAGGCGGCGAACCCGCCCAGGGCTCCGGTCAGGGACCGGCCCAGGAACTCGCGTCGCGTCCAGCGATGGGATGTGCTCATGTCGTCCTCACTTGGTTTTGCTTTTGGCCGCCGTCTTCCGCGGCTTTGCATCCGCGGGAGCCGCTTCAAGCTTTCTGATCCGCGCTTCCAGGCGCGCGATCCGCTTCTGGAAGTCCTCCTCAAAGGGATCGCCCGTCTTCCGGGCCAGCAGCAGCCCCTCTTCGGCCGAGTGCAAGGCCTCGGCGAAGTTGCGGGCCTGGTGCTCGAAGTACATGGCCAGCTCGCGGAAGCCGAAGAGCTGGTCCATCGTCCCCAGGTCCTTCCATAGCGGCAGGGCCTTGTCCCAATCGGAGTTCTTCTTGAAGTGGAGCGACAGCTTGCGCTTGACCACGGTCTCGACGGTCCCGGTCAGGCCGCCGCTCACCGCCCGCTCGAAGAGGACGACCGATCTCTCGATCTCCCCCGCCGTCTCGAAGAGCTTGCCCACGCCCACCAGATCCATGGCGTCCAGGAGAGCGTCCTCTTCCGCCGCCAGCCCGCTCTTGAAAAGCCGCGCTCCCTGGATGACCAGGCCGAGGAGCGATAGGATGTCCTCTTGGTTGTGGTAGAGGATGGGCTCGATCAGGCCGAAGTCGCCCGTCCGCAGGTAGTCGAAGTAGCGCATCGGGATCTCGGCGCCCGGGATGTCCTCGGAGCGGTCGGCGGCCACGACCTCGCGGGCCAGGTGGAAGAGCCGGCACGACTCGTGCTTGTGCCGCCAGAGATGCCGGGCCGAGAACAGGAAGTCGAGGTGGGGCAGCGCGCACAGCTTGAGCTTGCGGCGCTTGAGGATGAAGCGCGTTTCGAGCAGCGGCAGGTCGAAGGCCTTGCCGTTGTAGGTGACGACGGAGCGGAACCCGCCCTCCTCGAAGAGCCGGGTCAGATCCTCGAGCATCCGCGCTTCCTCGCCCGGTTCGCCCAGGAAGTACTGGGCCACCACGAACGACGCCGTTGCGGTAATACCCCAGCCCGACCAGGAAAGGGATGGTCCCCGTCCCGCCGGCCAGGCCGGTCGTCTCCAGGTCGAGGAAGAGCGCCGTGTCCAGCCCCAGCCCCTGGAATTCCTCGTCCCGCCCGAGGTAGTAGAGCGTTTCGCCGTCGATGCTCAGCCCCTCGCCGATCGTGACCTGCCCATAGCGCACCTGCGGCGAGTAGGTATTCTCGTAGTATTGCAGGGGCTCGCGCATTCTGCGGCGCCCAATCCGGCCTGGGCGGCGCCTCGGTCTTCGGCCTCGGCTTGGCGACACCGGTCAGGTTGATCAGCTTCTCCAGCTTTTCTTTCGTCGACAGGCCGCCGCTCTTGTCGATCTTGGAGTAGATGTCCTCGACGGGCCGCCCTCGCTTGCGGACGCCCTGCGTCTGCTTATGGAGGGCCAGCTTGTCTTTGATGTCCATAAGTTCCGATTTGCAAATCATGATACAGGATTTGACCGCTGTCCGCCAAACCAATATAAATAGGCCATGAGCGGGCATCGCTTCCTGGCCTTCGACATCGGCGCCGAGAGCGGCCGGGCCATGGTCGGCACCCTCGTCGACGGCCGCCTCGAACTGCGCGAAATCCACCGCTTCCCCAACGGCCCCATCTCCCTCTTCGGCCGCCTGCACTGGGACGTCTATGCCCTGCTCGAGGAGCTGAAAAAGGGCTTGGCCGTCTGCGCCGCCGAATGCCCCTCGGTCGAAAGCCTGGCCGTCGACACCTGGGGGGTCGATTTCGGCCTGCTGGCCGCCGACGGCAGCCTCCTCGGCCTGCCCTTTGCCTACCGCGAGCCGCGCAACATCCCGGCCATGCGGGCCTTCCTGGAGCGCGTGCCGATCGAGCGGCTCTATGACCGAACCGGGATCCAGCTCCTCCCCTTCAACTCGATCTTCCAGCTTCACGCCCTGTCCATCCACAACGCTCCCCTGCTTCGCGCCGCGGACCGGCTGCTCTTCATGCCCGACCTGCTGACCTACTTCCTCAGCGGCGCCGCCGTCAACGAAGCCACCATCTCCTCGACCTCGCAGCTGATCGACCCGCGGACGCGCGACTGGGCCGGCGACCTTCTGGCGGAGATGGGGCTTGCGCCAAGCCTCGTCCGGCGCCCCATCGAGCCCGGGAACCTCATCGGCTCGCTCCTTCCCGCCGTGGCCCGCGAGACGGGATTGCGCCGGGTTCCCGTCGCCGCCACGGCCGGCCACGACACGGCCGCCGCCGTGGCCGCCGTGCCCGCGCAAGGCGGGCGCTGGGCCTACATCTCCTCGGGCACCTGGTCGCTCGTCGGCATCGAGACGCCCGCGCCGCTCATCAACCCGCGCACCCGTACTCTCAACTTCACCAACGAGGGCGGCGTCGGCGGCACCGTGCGCTTTCTCAAGAACGTGGCCGGGCTGTGGCTCGTCCAGCGCTGCCGCCGTCTCTGGAACGCCCAATCGCCCGTCGGCTACGACGACCTCAAGCGGCTGGCCGAGCAGGCCCCGCCGTTCGCCGCCTTCGTCGACCCCGACGCGCCCGAGTTCCTCAACCCCGAGGACATGCCCGAAAGCATCCGCGGCTTCTGCCGCCGCACCGGCCAGAGGCCGCCCGAGGGACAAGGCCCGATCATCCGCTGCGTCCTGGAAAGCCTGGCGCTCAAGTACCGGGCCGTCCTGGACGACCTCGCCTCGGTCGTTCCCGAGCCGATCGAAACCGTCCATATCATCGGCGGCGGCAGCCAGAACTGGGTCCTCAACCGCTTCACGGCCGATGCCACCGGCCGCACCGTCGTGGCCGGTCCCGTCGAGGCCACCGCCATCGGCAACATCCTGGGCCAGGCCCTGGCCCTCGGCCGGGTGGGCTCGCTCGAAGAAGCTCGGCGGATCGTCGCCGCATCCTTCCGGCTCGAAACCTACGAGCCGCATCCCTCGCCCGCATGGGACGAGGCTTTCGGCCGCTTCCTCCGTATCGCCGAATCCGCCCGCACGGGAGACACGCCATGACCTCCGCCGCGATCCAAGCCCGTTATCAGTCCGCCCGCGAGGCGTATGCCGCGCTCGGTGTCGACACCGACCAGGCCCTGTGCGCCCTGGCCGGGATTCCCCTTTCGCTCCACTGCTGGCAGGGCGACGACGTCGGCGGATTCGAGCACACCGGCGGCTCGCTCCAGGACGGCGGCCTCCAGGTCACAGGCTCCCACCCCGGCAAGGCCCGGACCATCGAAGAGCTGCGCCAGGACCTGGAGAAGGCCTTTGCCCTGATCCCCGGGCCGCGGCGCTTGAACCTGCACGCCATCTACGGAGATTTTCGCAACCGGCCGGCCGGGCGGGACGAGATCGCGCCCGAACATTTTCGCGGCTGGGTGGACTGGGCCCGCGACCTCGGCTTCAAGCTCGACTTCAACGCCACCTGCTTCGCACACCCGCTGGCGGCCGACGGCTTCACCCTGAGCCACCGCGACAAGGCCGTGCGCAAGTTCTGGATCGACCACGTCAAGGCCTGCCGCCGCATCTCGTTGTTCATGGGCCGCGAGCTGCGCAGCCCCTGCCTGCACAACCTCTGGATCCCCGACGGCGCCAAGGAAGTGCCGGTCGATCGGGCCGCCTGCCGCGAGCGCCTGCACGAATCGCTGGACGAGATCTTCGAGACCGACCTGGGCGCGCCGATGAAGGACTCGCTCGAGAGCAAGCTCTTCGGCATCGGCTCGGAATCCTTCGTCGTCGGTTCGCACGAGTTCTATCTGGCTTATGCCGTGGCCAAGAAGAAGCTGGTCTGCCTGGACCTCGGCCACTTCCACCCGACCGAATCCGTGGCCGACAAGGTCTCGGCCATGCTGCCCTTCCTGCCCGGCCTCGTCTTCCACCTCAGCCGCGGCGTGCGCTGGGACAGCGACCATGTGGTCGTGCTCGACGACGCCATACTGGCCGTGACCGAGGAGATCGTCCGCTGCCGGGCCCTGGACCGCTCCCATATCGCCCTGGATTACTTCGACGGCGGCCTCAATCGCGTCGGCGCCTGGGTTACCGGGGCCAGGGCCGTGCAGAAGGGTCTGCTAGCCGCTCTGCTTCTGCCCGAGGACGGCTGTGCCGGGCCGAAGCCGAGGGCAAGGCCTTCGAAAAGCTGGCTTTGCGCGAGGAGGCCAAGGCCCTGCCCGCCGGCGCCGTCTGGGACGCCTACTGCGAATCGCAGAGCGTCCCGGCCGGCCCGGACTGGATCGCCGAGGTCTCCCGCTACGAAAAGGATGTGCTCACCGCCCGGAACTAGTTTGCCTTTTTGCCGGTTTTGCCTTATTTTATCGACGGAAACACGGAAGCCATCGGCATGCCGGAAAAACCAGCTACAGGAAATCCCAGCGCCTTGGCCAGGGCCGGCGGCGACGCGTCCGTCAAGACCTTGGAAAAAGTCCGGGAGATCCTCAATGCCCTGGCCGGGCTGGCCGTCAGCCTGAAGATCTATCCGCCGGAGCACGCCGCGAACACGGCGGCCCGAACCGAAGCCTGGGACGAGCTGCGGGACCTCCTTGAAGCCCAATGGGAGATCGAGCTCGTCGTCGGGGAAACGGCGTTCCAGTTCGGCGGCGAGACCGTCTACACGGACAAGAACCTGCTCAAGAGCCTGCCCTTCCTGATGTTCAAGGACGGTCTTCGCAGCCTGTCCTTCAAGCGCGGCCTGACCGAGCCGGAGTTCCTCGATTTCCTGGGCCTGCTCAGGCAGGTCGTGCAGCTGCCGCCCGAAGAGGGCGACGTCGCCGCCCTGCTTTGGGAGCGGGACTTCGAGCATATCGCCTACCTCGACTGCGACGATTACCTCGAGGCCAAGATCGCCGCCGCCGAGCGCCGGCCGTGGGAGAGGCCCATCGATCCGGCCGCCTTGTCCACGGGCCGCATCGAGCTGAAGCCCGAGGACGCCAAGGCCATCATGGCCCATGCCCTGGCCGCCGCGGGAGATCCGGCCAAGGAGAGAGCTGAAGCCGACGCCGCCGGCCCTCTCGGTCGCGACGAGGCTCAGTACCTGGCCGAGGCCTTCGGCGAAGAGCGCTCCACCCCGGCCGAGGAGTCTTTCCTGGACCTCTTCTTCGAGCTCCTCTGCCTGGAGGATCGCCCGTCCGGCCTGGCCTCGATGCTGCAGTACGCCGACAAGCATCACCAGGAGCTCCTGCGGGGCAACGATTTCGCCCATGCCGCCCTCCTGCTGGCCCGCTTGGAGGCGTTCAAGCCGATGTGCGGCGAAAGCGGGCCGGTCAGGGTTCAGGACCTGGATCGGCTGTCGCACCGCATCAAGGACGCCGTCTCGCTGGCCGTTTTGAAGGAAGAGGCCCTGCAAGGCCGGGTGGACGATCCGGCCGGATTCTTCGCTTTCCTGGAGCAGATCGGGCCACGGGCGGTCTCCCTGGCCGCCGACCTGTTCGAGGAGATGGAGGACGGCATCTTCCGGTCCGAGGCCTTCGTCTTTCTCGAGTCGGTGGGGCGCCGCAGCCTGGACGAGCTGGCCGGCTTGGCCCGCGATACCGCGCCGTTCCTATCGATGGGCATCGCCAACATGCTCGGCCGGACCAGGGATCGCAGGGCCATCCCCTACCTGGCCCGCTTCAAGGATTCCCGCCACAAGAACGTGCGGGCGGAGGCAGCCAAAGCCCTGGCCGGATGCGACGACGACTTGGCCCGCAAGATCCTGAAAGCCTTCGAGACCGATCCCGAGCCCGAGGTGCGCGAAGCGGCGCGCGGGGGGTCGGGGCCGAAGGAGACGGACTGACATGCCCGGGCACGGCGACGAGACGAAGCGGCTGGCGCTTATCGCCGAGGTTTTGACCCGCTTCCACCTGATTCTGAAGATCATCCGCATCTACGAGGCCGAAAACTCCCTTGTCCAGGAGCACGTCGGCCCCCTCTACCGCGCCCTGACCCTGCTCCTGCACGCCGAAGGCACGGCCGGCCTCCGCGTCCACCACAGCGCCTTCTTTTTCAACCAGACCCGCATCCGCTTCGACATCGCCAACCAGACCGCCCTGAAGTTTCTGGCCGCCGAGTTCGAGGCGAGGGGTATTTCCGCGATCATCTTCAGCGAAGGCATCAGCATGGACGAGCTGTCTCGCTTCGTGGGCGCGCTCGCCGGCAAGTCGACCGGTCTGCCGGGCGCCTTCGAGCGGTCGGTCAAGCGGCTGGAAGAAGCGCGGATTTCCCACATCAGCCTGGAGGCGATCCCGGCCGACGCGGCGGAGGCCGGCCTCAAGGCCCGGGCGGCCAGGGTGTATATGCTCGGCATCCGTATGCTGCACGAGGTCATCGACCGCCAGAAGCGCAAAGGCGGCTTCTCCCAGGCCGTACCCCGCCGCTGGATGCAGGCCATGATACGGCACCTGGACGAGGACGAGTCCTTCTGCCTGGGCCTGACGATGCTGAAGCACGCCGAGGGCTACCACGCCAACCACGGCGTCAACGTGGCCGTGCTGGCCACGGCGCTGGGCCGGCGGCTGGGCCTGCCCCGCAAAGAGCTGGCCGAGCTCGGCGTTTCCGCCCTGACGCACGACCTCGGGACGCTCGAAGTTGCGCCGGCCATCCTGGACAAGCCGGCCGAGCTGACGGAGGCGGAGCGCGCCCTTTTAGACAAGCAGGCCCTGCTGGGGGCCCAAAAGCTCATCCCCCGGCAAGGCGGCCGCTCGCTCTCGATCAAGTCCCTCGAGGTGGTCATGGAGCACCGGCTGCTCATGGACCAGTCCAACCGGGGGACGGGCGGGGCAGGGCGGTCTATCCACCTCTTCAGCCGCATCGTCCGCATCGCCGATGCTTACGACGCCCTGACCACCAAGCGCGTCTACCGGCCGCACACTTTCACGCCGGCCTCGGCCCTGAAGCTGATGGCCGGCAAGAGCGGCGTGGAGTTCGACCCGCTCCTGTTCAAGGCCTTCAACGCCATGCTGGGCCCCTACCCGGTCGGATCGCTGGTGGCCTTGGACGACGGGGCCATCGGGGTGGTCGTCGAGTCCAACCCGCGACTGGGGCTGGCCTCCCGCCCGAAAACCCGGCTGATCGCCGACGCCGAGGGCCGCAAAAAGTTCGGCCCGATCCTCGACCTGGCGGAGCGCACGCCCGACGGCCGGAGGTACAAGCGGACGATCGCGCTGGCCCTGAACGCCGACGCCTACGGCATCCG
>CAWDOL010000020.1:0-9730 GCA_963803915.1 Candidatus Aminicenantota bacterium
GCGGCAGGAAGCCAGCGCTATCCCGTGGCCTGGTCGGGCGATCCGGCCGCCGACTGGGACAGCCTGGCCGCTACCGTCCGAGGAGGTTTGAGCGCGGGCCTGACCGGCATCCCCTTCTGGAGCCACGACATCGGCGGTTACCGGGGCAAGCCGGCGCCCGATCTCTACGTCCGCTGGGCCCAGTTCGGGCTGCTCTGCTCGCACAGCCGGATGCACGGCGACGGGCCGAGAGAGCCGTGGGCGTTCGGCCCGCAAGCGCTGGCGATCGTGCGCCGTTTCGTCGCGCCTGCGGTATCGGCTCTTCCCCTACCTCTACAGCCTGGCCCGCGAAGCCGCGGCGACCGGGCTGCCCGTCCTGCGGGCCATGCCGCTGGCTTTCCCCGATGATCCGAATGCCGGGGCCCACGACCTTCAATATATGCTCGGGCCGTGGCTGCTCGTCGCTCCGGTCGTGGATCCGTCCGGGGAAAGGACCGTCTATCTGCCCCACCCGTCCGGGGAAAAACGGCCCCATCGCGACACGAAGCGAAGCGGCAAATCGGCCGATCCGGGAGCCGCCGCCGGCGAAGGCGTCGAATGGATCGACTTCTGGACCGGGACGCGCTATGCCGCGGGCCGGAGCCTTAAGCTGAAGGCGCCTTTATCCCGGATCCCCATCTTCGTCCGGGCCGGTGCCATTCTGCCCTTGATGGCGAACGCGGATCGCATCCCGGAAGGCCCGATCGACAAGCTGGCCGTCCACGTCTATGCCGGCGCCGAGTCCTCTTTCACCCTCCTGGAGGAGGAGGGCCGGACCCGATTCGAGCTCACCCGGCACGGAAATCGCTACACGCTCTCGTCGGCCGGCTGGCGCCCACAGCACGACCTGAAGATAATATGGCGTTGAGAGGAGAAATCATGAAAAAGCTCGTTCCCGTCCTGGGCGCGGCGGTGCTGCTGGCCATGGCCCTGGCCTTCGGGCAGGTCCAGACCAAGCTCGCCGTCGAGCCCGATCCCTCGTTCGCCGAAGACGCGGTGTCGAACCATCGCCACCCCGGCCTGGACACGGACGTCTTCCTCTACATCAACCACTGGCGGAACTCCGTGCCCTACGAGGGCCACGGCGGGTTCATCGAGCGCGACATCCTGACGCCGGGCGACCCGCTCGCTCCACCCCGGCGAGGAGCCGTCCTCAAGTACATCAAGGCCTACAAGCGGGCGGCCTTGGAGCCGCGGACCAATTCCCGGCCTTTCAAGAGCGCCGACGAGCAGGTCTTCCTGTATTTCTGCGGCGGCTCGGGCCGGGTCGAGTCGGGAGGAAGATCGGCCGTCATCGGGGACGGCACCGCCGTCTTCATTCCGGCCGGAGTTGAAGCCCGCTTCCTCAACCCGACCGACGGCTTTCTGGAGGCCATCATGGTCGTCGAGGAGACGACGGCCGGGTTCGCGCCCAACAAGACGATCTCGGTCGGCGACTACCACGACTCGGTCCCCAACATCGGCATGCACTGGGCCCACATCGGGCGCGGCTTCGGCTGGGACACGGCGCCCAAGTTCGCGAAACCCCATGGGCTTCGCCATCGTCTCCATCGACAAGTTCGACATCGCCCAGCCGCACGTCCACGGCCCCGGCTGCGAGGAGGTCTGGTGCCAGGTCAAAGGCACGAGCCTGCTCCTGTTCGGCAACCGCCTCTTCCGCCAGGAGCCCGGCGAGGCCTTCCTAATCCCGCCGAACCGGAAAGTCCCCCACAGCTCGATCAACGCCACCGACGAGCCCATGCTCTGGCTGTACATGGGCAATCGCCATGACCACGCCAAATAAAGGAACACCCCGATGAAACACTCGCGCAAGATCACGGCTTACGCCCTGGCGACCCTGTTGGCCGCCGCTTCTCTGGCCACGCTGACAGCCTGCTCGAAGAAGCCGGCCTGGGCGGCCAAGAACGATCAGCTGATTGCGGAGCAGAAGATCGCCGTCCGCACCCGCGACGACATCCCTGCCAAAGGAGCCGTCCCAAGCCTGGCCGACGGGATCGTCACGGCCCAGCCTTCGCCGGCCGAAGTCCAGCTGGCGCCCGGCGTCAAAGCCCGCATGTATTGGGGCAAGGGCAATCTCGTGGCCTGGCTGACCCTCGACCCCGGGGCCTCGCTGCCCAAGGAGGTCCTTCCGGCCGAGCGGATCATGGTCGTCTTGAAGGGCGAGGTCGAACAGCTCGTCGGCAGCGCCAACGTCACCATGCGGGCCGTGCCGCGGGATGATCCCGACGGAACCCACGGCGCAACGCCCCGCAACGACCTCTTGCTCCTGGAGAAGGGCGCCGAGAGCGCCCTGCAGGCCGGACCCGCGGGAGCCGAGATCGTCGAGGTCTTCTGGCCCGTGCGGGCCGACTATCTGGCCAAGGCGGGAGTCACGGACATTCCCGCGGCACCCGAGACCGCGTTCCCGGTCGAGCCGACGGTGAAGGCCGGAACGGTCTACGACCTCAATGACGTCCAGTACACCGAGCTTTCGCCCGGGGCCAACGCGCGCCTTGTCGGCGGCCGCGGCGCCCAATTGAGCTTCCTGCGCATGGACCCCGACATGGAATTCCCGGCCCACCTCCACCCCGAGGAGCAATTGATGTGCGTCGTGCGGGGGGACATGGACGAGCTCATCCTGGACGCCTGGGCTCCGATGAAGACGGGCGACCTGCTCTACCTGCCCGCGACCATGGTCCACGGCGGCAAGGTCGGCGACCGCGGCTGCGACGTCCTGGACGTCTTCTACCCGCCGCGGCCCGATTACATGGCCAAGAAGCAGGCCCGCGAGGCCGCTTTTCACGCCGTCATCCCGGCCGAGGCGAAGCCGGAGCTGTTCGTGTTCGGGAGCCAGAGCAGTCCCGGCCTGATCTTCGCGGAAGGCCCGAAGTGGCTCGACGGCAAGCTCTACCTCTCGAGCATGGCCTTCGACCAGCAATGGAACGGGAGCCCGGCCAAGAGCACGACGGTCGTCGTGGACCCCGACGGGACATACCGCGTCATTTCCAAGGGCCTGCAGACCAACGGGCTGATGCCGCTTGCCAACGGCAACCTGGCCGTCTGCGACATGTTCGGCCACCGGGTGGTCGAGATGACGGTCAAGGGCAGGATCGTGAAGACGCTGGCGGCGAGCTTCGAAGGCAAGAGGATCGACGGCCCCAACGACATCGTCGCGGACGCCAAGGGCGGGCTCTACTTCACCGATCCGCAGTTCACGGCCGAAGCCAAGAAGTTCCAGCCCGGCCGGGCGGTCTACTACATCCGGCCCGACGGCAAGGTCATTCGGGTCGTCCCGGTCGATGATTTCGCCATGCCCAACGGCATCCTCTTGAGCCCGGACGGTAAGACCCTCTACCTCAACAACACCTACGACAACGAGTCGTTCTGGAACGTGGACTCGGACAAGGACAACTGGATCTGGGCCTATGACGTGAACGACGACGGCACCGTGGCCAACCCGCGCAAGTTCGCCCAGCTCGTCATCACACCCGAAGTCGCGGAACGCAAAGGCCGCTCGAGCGGCGCCGACGGCATGACCATCGACGAGAACGGCGGCCTCTACGTGGCCACCTACATGGGAGTCCAGGTGTTCAACCCCAAGGGCGAGTTCCTGGGCATCATCAACACCGCCGCCTACCCGGTCAGCTGCTGCTTCGGCGGCGACGACCTGAAGACGCTGTTCATCGTCGGCTACGACAAGATCTACAAGGTGCCGACCAACGTCAAGGGCCTGAAATACGGCCCGAAATAAGCCCGCATCCAAGGAGACGACCATGGCCGATCGATACGCGCTTCAGCGCCGGGACTTTCTCAAGCGGATGGGGACCGCCGTAGGCGCGGCCGCCCTCGGGGGCAAGGCCCTGCTGACGCCGCTGCGGGCCGACGCGGCCGAGCCGGGCCGGCCCGACGACCCCTACGGGCAGATCCATTTCCCGATCCAAAAGCTGGGCCAGGCCGCGCCGCCGGCCCGGGTCGCGCTGGTCAAGGGCCAGGGCCGCTATAAGATCGTGGCCCGGTCGCTCGAGCTTCTCCGGGACGAGATCCTGGACTCGATCGGGAACAAGCGGGTCCTGATCAAGCCCAACATGGTCCTGGCCGATTGCGCCGCCTGCGTCACCCACGCCGACGCCATGCGGGCCGTCCTCGACTTCCTGCGGCCGCACGTCAAAAGCCAGATCCTGATCGCCGAGTCGAGCGTCCAGAACACCATGGAGGCGTATCGCTACAACAACTACCTGCCCCTGGAGCGCGAGTACAACGTCAAGCTGGCCGACCTCAACACGGACCGGTTCCAGTATCGCTACGTCCTGGGCCTGGACAACAAGCCTTCGCGCATCCGGATCGTCGAGTCCCTGCTCGACCCGGACATGTACGTCATCTCGGTGGCCCGGATGAAGACCCACAACTACGTCTTCGTCACCCTGTCGATCAAGAACATCATCATGGCCTCGCCCCTCAACGACTACAAGGTCAACGACAAGGGCCTGATGCACCAGGCGGCCCCGGCCCGGCATGACCTGCTGCACTACAACATGTTCCACATCGGGCAGGAGGTCTTCCCCGACCTGGCCGTCATCGACGGCTACGTCGGCATCGAGGGCAACGGCCCGGCCTGGGGCTCGCCCATCGCCTCGCGGGTGGCCCTGGCCAGCCTGGATGCCGTGGCCGCCGACGTCACCGGCACCCGGGTCATGGGCTTCGACCCCCGCATCGTCAACTATCTCAACGCCATGGCCGAGGCCGGGATGGGCCAGGGCGACCCCGACAAGATCGAGCTTCTGGGCTCGCCGCTCGAAGAGTGCATCATGAAATACAAGCCCAACGTGCGCATGGCGGAGCTGTACAAGATATGAACGGCGAGGCCAAGGCGGCCGGCGGCTGGAAGCGGTTCTACGCCAAGTACAGCTTCACCCTCTGGGTGCTGGTGTTCGTGGCGGTTTCGATGCTCCGCCCGGCCGTTTTCCGGAGCTGGTTCGGGACGGACCTCAAGATCCTCATCGTCCCGCTCATCCAGATCATCACCTTCGGCGTGGGCACGACCTTGAGCGGCAAGGACTTCCGGAACGTCCTGATCACCCCGGTTCCCATCCTGCTCGGGATCGTCCTGCAGTTCACCATCATGCCCCTGGTCGGCTACACCATCGCCATGACCTTCGGCTTTCCGCCCGAAGTGGCGGCGGGCATCATCCTGATCGGCTCGGTCTCCAGCGGCGTCGCCTCCAACGTCATGACCTACCTGGCCGGAGGCAACGTGCCCCTGTCCGTGACCATCACTTCGAGCACGACGCTTCTCTCGCCCTTCGTCACCCCTTTCTGGATGAAGACGCTGGCCGGGCGGCTCATCCCCGTCGACGTCACGGCCATGATGATGTCCATCTTCAACATGATCATCATCCCCATCCTGGCCGGCCTGATCGCCCACGGCATCCTCTACGGGCGGCGGAAATGGGCCCGATCGGCCGGGCCGCTGGCGCTCCTCGGCGCCGCCTTCCTGGCGGCGGGCTCGGCCGTCCTCCGGGCGCCGCTCGAATGGTGGGGCGCGCTGTCGCCGCTTCGCTCCGGCCTCATCCTCGGCTTCGCTCCTGCTGGCCCTGTCCACCCTGGCCAAGCTGATCATCAACGTCTGACTGCGAGGGCCGGAGCGCTGGATGGACAAGGCTCTGCCGATCATTTCCATGGCTTCCATTTGCCTGATCATCGCGGTCATCACGGCCCAGTCGCGCGACCAGCTCCTGTCGGTCGGGCCGCTCCTCATCCTGGCGGCCATGGTGCACAACGGGACGGGCTACGGCCTCGGATACTGGGGCGCGCGCCTGGCCCGCCTGGACGAGAGCGCCTGCCGGGCCGTGGCCATGGAAGTCGGCATGCAGAACGGGGGCATGGCTTCGGGCCTGGCCATCGACGTGCTCAAGAGCACGAGTGCCGCGCTCGCCCCGGCCATCTTCGGCCCCTGGATGAACGTTTCCGGATCGCTGCTGGCCGGCTGGTGGCGGCGGCGTCCGGTCAAGCCGCGCCCGGCGGCGCAAGCTTGAAGGAGGCTCGACCATGACAAACGACAAGCCCATTTCCCGACGCGCCGCCCTTCGCAACGCGGCTCTGATGGGGGCGGGCGCCGCTCTCGGGGCGGCCGCGCTCCCGCGGGCCTGCGGGCCGAACCGGCCAAGGCCGACGTCCTGGCCGTCATCGGAGACCGCTGGCACAGCTTCGACTACCTCCGGACGGCTTTCACCCGGACGCTGGTCAAGGAAGGCGGGGCCACGGTCGAGTTCGTGCCCGCGCCCTCCGATTTCGATGCGGCGAGACTGGCCGGGCACAAGCTCCTGCTCATGCTCTGCGACGGGCTGGCCTTTCCCGGCGGGTATACGACCACCTATCCGTTTATGGAGCCCGACAAGGTCAAGATCGTCAGCGAGCCGCCGGTCGAGGGGCTGGACGAGGCGGCCGTCAACTGGCTGGTACCCGCCCAGGGCAAGGCCATCCGCGAGTTCGTCGAGGCGGGCGGCTCGGCCTGGTTCTTCCACAACGCCAACTACATCTCCGGCGGCAACGCCGACTTCCGCCACGTCGAGGGCGCGCTGTTCACGGGACACACGGGCTTCCGGCCCTACAAGATGAAGATCGTCGCCGACCATCCCATCACCCGCGGGGTCAAGGATTTTATCGTGACCGAGGAACAGCACTATCTCATCTACGACAAGGACCCCAAGACGGTCCTCGTCCGCAGCGTCAACGAGGAAGGGCAGACCTACAAGACGGCCAAGTACGGCGACCAGGGCGCGACGTGCGAGGCCTGCTGGGCCTACGACTACGGCCAGGGGCGGGTCTGCTACATGGCGCCCGGGCACACCATCCCGGGCCTCTGGAATCCCGAGTACGTCAAGCTTCAGAAGAACGCCCTGGCCTGGCTGCTGCGCCGGCCTTGAAGCGTGCGGTCTCGCCTCCTGAAAACAAAATCAACGGGTCGAATGGGATCAACGAAAACAATGTCTTTGAATCACCGCTAAAAGTGTGTTTTATTACTGAATCGAATCCCACTCTGGCAAAGGTATGAGAATGCAATTACTCAGACGAATCAAGACGCTTTCATTCCTTCTAGGCCTGTCATTTTGGCTGGTGCAGTGCACCGCCAAAATCCCGTCAAAGGGGAATTTGGAGGAAGAGTTCAGAAACCCATCCACGGAATACAGGCCGTTGGCCTTTTGGGCCTGGCTGAACGGTTATGTCGACCGCTCAAAAATCGTCTATGAGCTTGAGGAAATGAAAAGGCAGGGCATGCGCGGAGCCTTCATCTGGGACGTCGGCGCGCTCGCCGATCCGGGGAAAATGATCCCCGCGGGTCCCGCTTTCCTGGGCGACCAATCCCTGGAGACCATCTCCCTGGCCTTGAAAACCGCGGGGCGGCTCGGACTGGATCTGGGGATGATCGCCTCCAGCAGCTGGAATGCGGGGGGTGATTGGATAGGTGAAGCTGATGCCAGCAAGCAGCTGCTGAGCACGGTCCAGATCGTGGAAGGGCCGTCAAGGAAGAGAATCCGGGTTGCGAGGCCCGAAAGCCCGACCCCGGGAGCCAAGTCCTGCGTATGGATCACCTCGGTCGCCGCACCGCATTCCCAGTCCAAGGAGATCGATTATTCCGGGAACAAGCCGGTCTGCCTGGATGAGTTCACGGCGGCGGATCAGTCTATCGACTGGGACGTGCCCATGGGAAAATGGGACGTCATCTCATTTTTTCTTGTGCCCTACCGGTCAGAACCTGGAATGCCCCAGCCCGAATTCCAACGGACCGGTGATCGACCATCTGAGCCGAAGGGCGACGAAGCTCCATTTCGATACGATCCTGGCCAGACTGGCCCGGGTCGCGACACCGCCAAACCAATTGAAATTCCTGGAGGTCGACAGCTACGAGGTTTGGCCCGCGAAAGACTGGACCCCCGGCTTCATTCAGGAATTTCAAGCCCGACACGGATACGATCCCCGGCCATTCCTTCCTCTCCTGCAGGGATACAGCACTAAGGACGGCATCCTGGGGGAGCGGTTCCTGGGGGATTACAACCGCCTTGTCAGCGATATGATCATTGAAAACCATTTCGGCCAGTCCGTCGAAATCGCCCACAAGAATGGAATCCAGATGTTCGCCGAGGCCGGCCACGGAGGCTATCCGCGTGTGGATCCGCTGAAAGGGCTGGGGAATTCCGATGTCCCCATGGGGGAATTCTGGAACCGGCAGCGATTCTGGGTCACCCGGGAGGCCGCCAGCGCGGCCCATATCTACGGCAAGCAGGTGGTCGCGGCGGAATCGCTTACCGGCTGGAACCATTGGCAGCATGGCCCCGCCGACTACAAGCAATTGATCGATATCGCCTTCTGCCAAGGCCTCAACCAGGTCGTCTTCCACACCTTCGCCCACAACCCCGAAATCGCGGGCAAGCCGGGCTTCGCCTATCATGCCGGGGAGCACCTCAACGTCAACACCACCTGGTGGGAGATGGCGCGGCCGTTCATGGATTATCTCAGCCGATGCTCCTATCTCTTGCGCCAAGGAAATTTCGTCGCCGACGCCTGCCTCTATTACGGGGACCAGGCACCCAACCTGGTGCCGCCCAAGCGAATCGACCCGAACATCGCTCCGATTTACAACGATGACCAGTGTCTGCACTGCGGACAGCCCAAGCCGGTCAACGTTGGAGCGCTTCCCGGGTATGATTACGACTACATCAATGCCGACGTAATCACCACCACCCTGCGGGTGGAAGCCGGAAAGCTGGTGCTGCCCTCGGGCGTTTCCTACCGGGTGATGCTGCTTCCGGACCGGGCCGATATTTCCCTGGCCGTATTAAAGAGCCTGGAAAGGCTGGTGTCCGACGGGGCCACCGTGATCGGCCCTAAGCCCGAAAGGACGACCTCTTTGGCGAATTATCCCCAATGCGACGACGAGGTGAAAGCCATCGCCGGGAAGCTATGGGGCCGGGCCGACGGAATAAAAATATTTTCAAACGCTTTCGGCAAGGGGAAGGTTTACTGGGGCAAATCGGTGAAAGACGTATTGGAAGAGATGAAAGTGGGGCCGGATCTAGAAGTCCAAGGAATTGACAACAGCCGGTATGCCATCGATTTCATACATCGCCGGACGGAAACGGAAGACATCTATTTCGTTTCCAACAGCAGTCCACAAGCACAGCGGATCACCTGCACCTTCAGGGTCGGCTCGAGCAGGGTTCCCGAGCTGTGGGATGCGGAAACAGGCTTGATCCAACGGGAGGTAAGCTATGAAAAATCGGGCGCAGGGATCCGCATGGAATTGATGATGGATCCTTTGGCCTCCCGGTTCGTTGTTTTCAGGCACAGGTCGTCGGGGAAGAATGATCCGGGGCTCGGCGCGGATCTGCAGTTTGGATTCTCGGGCCGCGCCGATGAAGCCGCGACAATCGATATCACGAATGACTGGGAGGTCCGCTTCAATCCCGGAATGGGCGGCCCCGCGGCCTATCAGATGGATCGTCTGACCAGCTGGCCGGATGTCGATGCGGCCGGCGTAAAATACTACTCCGGCACCGCAACTTACAGCCGGGAATTTTTAGTGACCGGGAAGCAGCTCGCCGAAACGCCGGCCGTTTACGCGGCTTTCGGGGACATTCAGGAAACGGCCAGGGTCATCATCAACGGACACGAGGCCGGGATTCTCTGGACCCCTCCCTACCGGGCCGACTAGCAATACGTCGTCGAGCGTTAACAA
>CAWDOL010000021.1:0-70501 GCA_963803915.1 Candidatus Aminicenantota bacterium
CATTTTTTCTCGAATTTAGGGAATTACGTATGGTGTCCCCATCGAAGATGGAGGCTGAAGCCATGAAAAAAACCCTCTTCTTGTTCGCCCTCGTTCTGTCCGCAGCCCTTGCGGCGGTCTCGGTTCCGGCCCAGGACGCCATCCCCATGGGGCAGGTCCTGGAAGGCCTCAAGCTCCAGAGCCCGATCCTCGGCCGCGAGGTGAAGCTCGCGGTCTATCTCCCCCCCGACTACGCCACCTCAACACGACGCTATCCGGTCGTCTATCTGCTGCACGGCTACTCCGACGACGAGTCGGGCTGGATCCAGTTCGGCGAGGTCCAGATGGCCGCCGACCGGGCCATCGCCGCCCGCGAGATCCCGCCCATGATCATCGTCATGCCCGACGGCGGCGTCGCCTGGTACATGAACGACTACCAGGGCAAGGTTCGCTGGGAGGACATGTTCGTGCAGGAGTTCATCCCCTTCATCGACAAGACCTACCGGACGCGCGTTGCCCGCGAGTTCCGGGGCGTCTCCGGCCTGTCCATGGGCGGCTGGGGTTCGCTGATTCTCTCCATGCGCCATCCCGACCTGTTCGCAGCTTGCGCAGCCTTCAGCGCCGCCGTCTGGACCGAGGAGGACGCCGCGGCGATGGAAGGCCCCAATTACGACCGCATGTTCGCCGCCCTGTTCGGGCCGAAGCCCGGCCAGGGCCAGGTCACGGAGCACTTCAAGGCCTACAATCCGATCAATCTGGCCAAGTCCAAGCCGGAGGCCGAGCTCAAAAAGGTCCGTTATTACATCGACTGCGGCGACGACGACTTCCTGATCAAAGGCAACTGCCTGCTGCACGTGGCCCTGCTCGAGCGCAAGATCCCCCACGAGTTCCGGGTTCGCGACGGCGCCCACACCTGGTCCTACTGGAGGACCGGCATCGTCGACGGGCTGAAGTTCATCGGCCAGTCCTTCCATAGATAAAAAACCGCCGAGCCGTCTCCCTCGTCGATGACGGGGAGGCGGGCTTTTTTCTGCGCCCGCCGGCCGGAGATTACCGACCAGAATGTCGGCGAGTCCGACAAAATTGTCGGTCCGGAGGCTCACAACCTCGTCCCCGCCGATCTTCAAAATACGCAACTGCAATCTTTTCTTTCACCTAGATCGTTCCTCTCGATGGCACACGGCTTGCAAAGAGATGAGCCTCGGGCCGCAGAAGAAAGGAACGACTATGATCGACAAACCGCCGTTTAGGCTCTGCCGCCGGGACTTCCTCAAGGCCGTCCCGCTGGTCTTGGCCGTGCTCCCCGCATGCGTCAGGGATCTGGGTCCCCTGGGGCCCGCGACGGGAGTCGACATCGACGCGTCGAAATGCTCAGGTTGCGGCCTGTGCGTCGAAGCCTGCCATTATGGCGCCCTGATTCTAGGAACGCCCTCGGAATTCCGAATCGACGCCGGCCTCTGCACGGGCTGCGGCCGCTGCGACGATGCCTGCGCCTCCGATGCCATCCTGATTGAACAGAAAGGCTACGACATCCGGGAGGACGCATGCGTCGGCTGCGGCGACTGCATCGCCCGCTGCCCGGCCGGAGCCCTGCGCCTCAATCCCTCCGCTTACTCCGTCCGCAGGAACCGATGCAACGGCTGCGGCGACTGCCTCCGGGTCTGCCCATCGGCGGCCATCTCGATGTCGAAGCGGGAAGGCCGTCATCGACACGGGCAAGTGCACCCGCTGCGGCCGCTGCGTGCCTGCCTGTTCCCGCGGGGCGATCGAAAAGCCGGTCGCCGTCCTGGACGCCGCGAAGTGTACATCCTGCGGCGAGTGCAAGGCCGCCTGCCGCTACGACGCCGTCGCGGGCGGGGCGCCCGCCCGCATCGACCCGGCCGCCTGCACCGCCTGCGGCCACTGCCGGACGGTCTGCCCGACCGGCGCCGTCCTTGGGGACATCCACATCCCCGCCGTCGACAACAGCCGCTGCCGGCTCTGCACGGCCTGCCTGTCGCGCTGCCCGAACGACGCCATCCGGATGGTGGGACAATGAGAGGCCTCCGCTCCGCCGCCGGGCTCATCCTCGGCCTCGCCCTGGCGGCTGCGCCCGCCCTCGCGGTCAAAGACTGCCGCTCCCGACTCACCCCGGGGCTCAACGCCCTGGGAAGCGACGGGCTTATCCTGGAACCTCGAGCTCCGGGGGTTCTACTACGGCGTGGACGGAACGCCCTACGCCTTCCCCGGTCTCGGCGGATGGCTCCGTTCGAGCCTTCGGAGCGATGGAGCTTCGACCTCGAAGCCGTTGTTCGCGACAAAGCCTATCTCGACTACGAGAGGGCCGACGCTGAGCCCGATCCAGCTGAAGACCGCCCTCGTCCGCTACCACGATCCGGCCGGGCGGTTCGACTTGAGCCTGGGCCGGCAGGAAGTCCAGCTGGCCGACGGCCTGATCATGGACGAATTCCTGGACGCGGCCCAGGTCGAGTGGCGCGCCGGCGCCTTCGAGATCCGGGCCGGGGCCGGCGTGCTGGCTCTTTCGGCCGCCAAGGAAGTCCCTCTACTGCGCCAAGTGCCTGTTCTTCGAGTACCGGTCGTGCTGGAAGGGCTTCGGGGAGTCCGCCTATGGGGACTTCAAGACCGGTTTCATTCAGGCGTCCGCTCGCTCGGCCGGCGGGCTCGGTCGGCCTCCTCTACCAGAAGGTCGCCGCCGCGGACACGGCCTACGACTCCGACTGGCCGGCCTCTTCGCCGCCTCAACCTGCCGCTGCGCTGGCGGCTCGGCTTCGAAGCGGCCGTCCAGAAGCAGCCCTCGCATGAGGGCGCCGCTTTCGGCTGCCACGTCGACCTGTTCCGAAGCTGGCGGATCGCGGACTGGCCAGCCTGCAAGCCCGGCTTCCAGGACCTGTACGGATCGGCCGATGGCAGCCTGCTCTTCGCCCCCATCTTCGGCAACATCCACTTGGGCGACCGACAGCACTACTCGGTCCGCCAAGGCCAGACGCTCGGACTCGGCCTCAAGCTGACGCCGGAGTTCTACAAGCCCCTCACCCTCTCCGCCGGAAGCTACGGCCAATGCGGCCGGCGGGCTGACCGAATGGCGGACCGACGAGCTCGACGCCGGCCTGGAGTGGCGCCCCTTCGCGCGCCGACTGGGGCCGCATCTACCTCGGTTACGCCCGTGCCGTCAACCCGCACCGGCCTTGTCCGTCAGCTCGCTCTGGAAACCCGAATCTCATTTATCTAGGAGTCTTCGATGAAGAAGCTCGACGCCCTCTCGCTCTTGCGGCCGTCCTTCTGGCCTCCGCCGTCCCCGCCCTGCCTTGCGAAATCCACTTTGCCGCAGGCAAGATGACCGCCGCCGTCGGCCGCGAGACCAGGCCATCGTCACGGTCGTCCTGGAGCACCGCAACTGCCGGATCCCGATGGATCAGACGAGCGTCGATGGCAAGAACGTCACCATCGTCAAGACCGGAGTCCTGGAAGCGGGTCAAAGCCGACACCTACAGCCTGGACATCACCTTCGTCCTCAACGGTCCCAAGGGCGAGGTTCGCGTCACCCGGGAGTGCGACAAGAAAGGCGTCTCCGAAGGCCTCCTGAAAGTGATCCGCCCAATGACCCGCCGCGATCTTCGCCGCCGCCGCACTGATCGCCTGGCCGTCCTGGCCGGGATCAGCTTGAGCTCGTCCGACTCCGGCTGGAGCCTGCCGCCCAAGCTGATCGTGCTCTTCGGGCTGCTCTTCATAGCGGCCGCGGCCGTCCGGCTGGGCCTCGATTGGCTCCGATATCCCCTGCTGATCAGCCGCCATCGCATACCTCGGCTTCTTCGAGGGAAGCTGTCTTTGCCCGAACGGCTCGCTCCAGAACATCCCGCTCTTCCTCTCGCAATCGAAAGCGGGGGCGATCGGGATCTATCTGCTGGAGATCGCCGTTCTCCTGGCCGTCATCTTCGTCTTCGGCAACCTCTATTGCGGCTGGGTCTGCCACAAGGGAGGCATCCAGGAGTTTCTGTTCCGGCCGCGATGGGCCGTGCGCGTCCCGCCCCGCCTGGACGCCGTTCTTGCGGTGCGGGCGGCGGGTCTTCCTCGTCTTCATCGTCGCCTATCCCCTGATCGCGCACGAGAAGTTTTTCAACAAGGTGGACCCGTTCAAGGCCCTCTTCAACCTTCGCGGCTCGGCCGCCCTGCTCGCCTTCCTGGGCATCACGCTCGTCGCCTCGGTCTTCCTGTACCGTCCGTTTTGCCGGTACCTTTGCCCCTTCGGCGCCGTGGCCGGGGCGGTCGCAACGCCTGGGGCCTGTCCGCATTCGAGGTCGGCGCAAGGACTGCACGGCCTGCCGCCTTTGCGCCAAAGCCTGCCCGGCGGGCGCTCTATCGGTCCGCCGCGACGGGAGACGGCGTCCAGACGGACTTCCGGCCCGAGCTCTGCTTGGCCTGCCTGGAATGCCGCAAGGCCTGCCCGCGCGGGGAGATCGAGTCCCGCTGCGGCGGAATCGGAGGCTCCGGATCCCCCTCCGCTCGGCTCTCCGGGAAAAGAAATGAATCCACTCTCAAAGGAATATGATCATGCCTACTTACGTCTCATCCCGCACAGTCTGGGCCATCCTCCTTCTCGTTCTGGCCGTTTTTACGGCCGGCTGCCGGAGCGAAGCCGCGTCGCCGACGGGCCTGACGATTTCGACCGTTCTTCTTCCGCCGAAGCCGCCGACCTCCTCTTCATGCGCGAGGAGGAGAAGCTGGCCCGCGACGTCTACCTGGATTTGGCCGAATTTTGGAGCGGCCAAGCGGACGGAGGGACGGTCGGCCAGGTTATGAGCCAAATCGCGGCCTCGGAGCAGCGCCATATGGACCGTCTGAAGGCGCTTCTGGAGAGTTTAGCCTCAGCGATCCCGTGGACGCCGCCGAGACGCGGGGCCGTTCGCCAACGCCGAGCTGGCCGCCCTCTACTCCGAGCTGACGGCTCAAGGCGGGTCGAGCCCGGACGGAAGCCTGGATGGTCGGAGCCCGATCGAGGAGAAAGACATCGCCGATCTCCAGACCGCGCTGGCGGCGGTTTCTCAGGCCTCGATCCGGACGGCTTACGACGCGCTGGCCTGCGGATCGCGGAATCACCTCCGGTCCATGGCCCGCCAGCTGACGGCGTCAGAGAGCGGTTACACGGCCCAGAATCCTGTCCCGTCCGGCGACGGTCGCCGCCGTCCGTGTGCCTCCGGCGGAATAAGCCGAGCGCTGCGGCGGTTGATCCCCGGCGGTCAATCCAGCTTGACCTTGGCCTCATCGTAGTCGAACTTGGGCTTGGCCCCGTGTTGAGAGGAAGAAGGCGTACTCGTCGGCCGTCGTCTCGATGGCCTTGGTCACGTTGACTCGAGCCGTGGCCGGAGCGCGTCTCGATCCGGATCAGGACGGGGTTGGCGCCCCTTGTGCTTCTCCTGCAGGGTGGCGATGAACTTGAAGGAGTGGGCCGGCACGACCCGGTCGTCGTGGTCGGCCGTGGTCACCAGGGTGGCCGGATAGGCCGTTCCCGGCCTTCAGGTTGTGGAGCGGCGAGTAGGCGTAGAGCCACTTGAAGTCGGCTTCGTTGTCGCTCGAGCCGTACTCCACCACCCAGCCCCAGCCGACCGTGAACTTGTGGAAGCGGAGCATGTCCATGACCCCGACCGCGGGCAGGGCCACCTTGAACAGGTCGGGCCGCTGGGTCATGACCGCGCCCACGAGCAGGCCGCCGTTGGACCCGCCCTCGATGCCCAGCTTGTCCTTGGCCGTGTACTTCTCCGCGATCAGGTACTCGGCCGCGGCGATGAAGTCGTCGAAGACGTTCTGCTTCTTCCCCAGCATGCCGGCCTTGTGCCAGGTTTCGCCGTACTCGCCGCCGCCGCGCAGGTTGGGCTCGGCGAAGACCACGCCCTGCTCCAGCAGGCCGATGAGCAGCGGGCTGAAGTAGGGCTGGCTGCTGATGTTGAAGCCGCCGTAGGCGGTCAGGAAGCAGGGGTTCGTCCCGTCCAGGGCCAGGCCCTTCTTGTGGACGATGAACATCGGCACCTTGGTCCCGTCCTTGCTGGCGTAAAAGACCTGCTTGGTCTCGTAGCCCTGGGGGTCGAACTTGACCTCGGGCTTGCGGAAGACCTCGGAGCACGCCGCTGGCGATGTCGTACTTGAAGATGGTCGGCGGATAGGTGAACGAGGTGAAGGTGTAGAAGAGGGTCGTGTCGTCGCGCCAGCCGCCGCAGCCCGCCGGCCGTGCCGAGGGCCGGGAAGCGACGATCTCCCGGACGGGCTTCCCGTCCAGGCCGTACTGGAAGATCTTGGTGTTGGCGTCCTTGAGGTAGGTGCAGAACAGCCGGCCGCCGCCGGTCGCCGCCCCGCTCAGGACCTCGGGCTTCTCGGGGATGATCGACGGTCCAGCTCTTCCTTCGGGCCGCTTGGGGTCGATCAGGATGACCTTGCCGTTGGGCGCCTCGAGGTTGGTCTGGACCAGGAACTTGTCGCCGACGTTGTCGATGACGCGCGCTGTCGTGGTCGAAGCCCTTCATCAGCAGGGCGAAGGCCGAGCCGGGCTTGGTCAGGTCGCGCCAGTAGAGCTCCGTGCCCGAGGTGCCCTCGCTGACCGTGAGGAAGGCGTACTTCTCGTCCTCGCTGACGCCGGCGCTGACGTAGCGCAGGGGGTGGTCCTTGTCCTCGAAGACCACGATGTCCTTCTCCTGCGGGTCGCCGAGCTTGTGGTAGAAGACCTTCTGGAACTCGTTCTTGGCCGTCAGCTCCTTGCCGGCCTCGGGCTTGTCGTAGCCGCTGTAGAAGAAGCCGTCCTTCCACCAGGCCGCGCCGGAGAACTTGACCCACTTGATCTGAGTCGGCCAGCTCCTTCTTGGCGGCGATGTCCATGACCCGGATCTCGGACCAGTCCGAGCCGGCCTCGCCGCGCGAGACGGCCATGAGCTTCTTGTCGCCGGAGGGGCCGATCAGGCCGATCCGAATGGTGCCGTCGGCCGAGAGGGCGTTGGGGTCGATGAACACCTCGGGCGCGCCGTCCAGGCCCTTCTGGACGTAGATGACGGACTGGTTCTGCAGGCCGTCGTTCTTGCCGAAGAAGTAGCGCTCCCCGACCCGGAAGGGCGACGAGTAGCGGGGGTAGTTGAAGATGTCGGTCAGCCGCTTCTTGAGGGCCTCGCGGAAGGGGATCTTCTCCAGGTAGCCGAAGGTGACCTCGTTCTGGGCCTTGACCCAGGCCGCGGTCTCGGCGGACGTGTCGTCCTCCAGCCAGCGGTAGGGATCGGCCACTTGCGGTGCCGAAGTAGTCGTCGACCTGTTCGACCTTGGCGGTCACGGGGTATTTCATGGTGGGGGCCTTCTTGCACACGGGGATGACGATCAGGGCCAGGACGGCCAACACGAGAAGAGACGTCTTGCGCATGGGGATCCTCCGCACTGAATTCAGTAGCCGATTTGTATCACAGGGGCCGGGAGGGGTCAAACCGCTCCACTGGCCGGACCGGAGGAATCCCGCCGAGGTCGCGGAGCAGGCCCCGGTTCGCTTATAATCGACCCGCGGGATCATACGGAGCGGCGCGAAACTCCGGTTCTCAAATCGGGACTTCGCGCAACGAACGTGATGAACCCGATCCGCCCAAGGAGAGCGCCGTGAAATTCGCCGGAATCTTCGCCCTCGTCGTCGGACTGTTCATGGTCGGCCAATGGACCGCCTCGCTGATCACGGGCAACGTGCCCGAGCTGGCGACGGCCCCGCTCACAGATCGGCTTCCATCTGGCGGCCGAGATCCTGACCGCCCTGGCGCTCGTCCTGGCCGGGCTGGCCATCCTGAAGAAGCTTCGCTGGGGCCGGACGCTCTTCCTGGTCGCGGCGGGATGACTCTCTATTCGATCATCAACAGCCCGGGCTACTTCGCCCAGCGCGGGCAGTGGCCCGTCGTGGCCCTGTTCGGCGCCTCTTCTTCGCCGCGGTCTTCGCCCTGATGGCCGCCGCGTTCGAAGGCGATCAGGGAGAACTAGGCGTTTCGATCCCGGGCTCTTCGCCCGCGGTCACCACTTCTTGGCTTTCTTCGGCTCCATCTTGCGCAGGTCCAGCCCCTGCTCGAAGGCCCCGATCCGGTAGAGGCAGATCTCGCGCACGGACGACGGGTGGTGCAGGACTTCGCTCAGCGACTGCTGGCCGACCGACCAGACGCCGCCGCCGCGCACGACCACGACCTTGTAGTCGAGGAGCTTGCGGATGAGCGTCTCGGTGTCCACCTTGGCCGGCAGGACCGGGATGACCAGGTAGAGGAAGCTGCCCTCGGCGTCCACCGGGACGATGCGGTCGGAGATCTCGTCCTCGCCCGGGTACTTGAAGTAGGAGTGGGCCTCGGCCTCCGGCAGCCAGCAGTGCATGATCGTCTGGAAATCGGTCTCGGCGTAGATCGTCTTGTGGAGCCGCAGGATGGCCGGAGTCGGCCGCGTCCGGCCGCAGCGGGAGCTTGCGCAGCGGCCCGCCCACCTCGCGCGGCATGGAGGCCATCGGCGCGTAGAGCATGTCGCCGACGCCGCGGACCGACATCGAGCCGGTATGGAACGGCGACAGCCGCGACTCGTAGACGCGGGCGCCGGCCTTCCGGAACTCGGTCCGGATCTCGGTCTCCTCGGGGAAGTCGCAGCCGTCCGCGTCGTCGAGGTCGTAGTCGTCGGGCGGGACGGCGAAATAGGCCCCCGGGTCGGCCTTGATGGCCGCCCGCAGCGCCTCGACGTCGACACCCAGCTTGCGGGCGCCCGCGCACCACCTGGCCGGCGTTGTTGGCCACGGTCAGCAGGAAATAGGCCTCCGGCAGGGTCCGGGCCCGGACGAACGTGCCGTGGCCCTGGATGGTCGTGGCCGGGTGGTCGCGCAGCCGCTCGGGGATTCTGGCGGCCATCTCGGGCGAGCCGCTCGGCACGGCGAACCAGTCGACATGGACGTGGTCGCCCAGGAACCTCCGGCCCAGCGGGTCGATCGGCACGAAGTCCGGCGGCTGGGCCGGCTTCGGCGCATCGTCCATCGTGGCGATGGTCAGATCCTTGGTGTGGGCGTGCATCGAGGCGCCCACGCCGGGGATGGCTCAGGATCTTCTGGTGGATGTCGGTCTCGGAAGAGGCCTTGTAGTAGCCGTAGTCCGTCTCGGTGGCCGAGAGGAAGCAGATCTGGCTGGGGTCGAGATCGCCCTTCTGCGAGCCGGTGGCGGTGATCAGGATCTGATCGCGGCCGTCCTCGTCCTTGACCATGACGGCCATGTTGCCGCTGTGGCTGTCCTGGATGTCGTAGAGCAGGCAGGCCCGGCCGAGCGACTGGAACATCCGCAGGGTCTCTTCGCTGGTCTTCCAGGCGCGGCGGGTCATGCGGTCCTCCCGGTGCGGGGGGCGATGCCCAGTTCCTCGGCGCAGGGCTTCGGTCGGCCGGCCGTCGGCGTCCCAGCCGCGGACGGCGTAGTAGTCGCGCCGCATCCGCTCCTGGGCCTCCCGGGTGACGGCCCGCGGCTCCCCGGCCACCATGATCGGCGACTCGGCGAAGCGCGCCGGCAGCGCGTCATCGGCCGCCGTGGCTCCGGCCTCGAGGTTGAACATCCGCTCCAGGGCGGCCACCCGGTTCTCGATCCGCTCCAGCTTGGCCACCGAGAAGTCCAGGCCCGTCGCCCCCGACAGCATCCGCGCCCAGGGATCGCTGCCGAAGGCGTAGCCGGTGAAGCGGCAGATGCCCAGGCTGTCCTGCAGGATGCCGTGGTTCTGCATGTTGCGGATGGCGATGGGCGACTGCAGCAGGCTGAAGCGGGGAATCTCCTTGGTCCCGCCGAAGAAGGCCAGCGAGACGGCGTAGCCGCCGCGCAGGTGGCAGGCGCCCGGAGGGCGAGGTCATGTAGCCGAGGGCCTGGGTGAAGGAGGCCCGCGGATCGTAGGCCGGGATTTCCAGCTTCTTCACGGTCATGGACAGGTCGGGCCGGCCGCAGCGCTCGGCCAGCCGGTAGGAGCCCTCGGCCAGCCAGTCGCCCAGACCGCGCCGGTGGGCCGTGGCGATCGCCAGCTCCTCCATCGCGGCGGCGTTGCCGAAGCGCGCCGCACCGGAGCCCTCCAGGGCGGCCGGCAGCAGCCCCTTTTCGTTCAGCTCCATGGCGCAGGCCACCGTGCCGCCGAAGCTGATGGTGTCGAGCCCCAGCTCGTTGCAGCGGTAGTTGGCCGTGGTGACGGCGGCCAGGTCGTAGACGTCGCAGTCCGGCCCCATCAGGACGACGGTCTCGTATTCCGGACCCTCGCCCCGCTGGACCTTGCCGTCGGGGCCCTCGATCCGGGTGTGCCGCTGGCAGCCGATCGGGCAGAGGAAGCACCCCGCCGCCCGCTCCAGGATGGTCTTGGCGATCGTCTCGCCCGAGACGCGGTCGAGCTGGGCCTCGTCGTGGGTGCAGTCCTGGAAGTTGCGGTGGGGCAGCATGTCGATGACGTTGATCAGCTCGACCAGCCCGGCCGTGCCCAGCTCGCGCATCAGCCGCTTGGTCACCGGGGCCTGGCGCAGGAGGTAGAAGGCCTGATCGTAGCCGGACTGGAAGCGCTCCTTGTCGAAGAGGGCGGTCTTTTCCCGGCCGCGGACACGGATGGCCTTGAGGTTCTTGGAGCCCCAGACCGCGCCCGCGCCGCAGCGGCCGTAGACGCGGTTCTTGTCGTTGCCGACCACGGCGTAGCGGACCAGGTTCTCCCCCGCCGGCCCGATGCACAGCACGCGCGGCCGGTCGCCGGCCTCGAACCCCGCGGTCAGCTCGTCGTTGACGGCGTGGATGTCGCGGCCCCAGAGGTGGTGGGCCGGCTCGATCTTGATCCCGGCGGCGCGATGTCGATCCAGACGGGCGAGGCGGCCCGGCCCTTGACGACCAGGGCGTCGAAGCCGGCGGCCTTGAAGGTGTGCCCCCAGCCGCCGCCGGAGTTGGCCGTGCCGATGACCCCGGTCAGGGGCGACTTGAAGACCATGTGGCCGCGGGCCGCCGTCGGGGCGTTGGTGCCGATGAGCGGCGAGGCGGCGATGACCACGGCGTTGTCCGGGCCGAGCGGATCGCAGGCCGGGTCGATGGCGTCGTAGAGGAGCCGCGTGGCCAGGCCGCGGCCGCCGAGGTAGTCGGCGATAAGCTCCGGGGCCAAGGGCAGGACGCGGACGTCGCCCGTGGTCAGGTCGATCTCGGCGTAGCGGCCGAAGGTTCCGTGCAGGGAGTTGGACATGGGCAAATCCTGGAAAAAGTAAGGCTTAAGATACAGGAAGTCCGGCCGCGACACAAGCGGGGGGCCCCGCGCAACGGCTCATCCCCCGCCCATCAGGGGGAAGATCGAGACGACGTCGCCGTCCTTGAGCGGCGTCGGCGAAGCCCGAAGGCGGGACCGGGGCGCCGTTGATCATGACCACGAGGTGGGGCTTGAGGGATCGGCCCTCGAACAGCTCCGGCCGCCGGGCCGGCGTGTCGCCGAGGCGCTCGATCAGGGCCCCGACCGTCGCCGCCTCCTCCGGCCGATACGTCGCGCTCCTTGGACTCGAACAGCTCCCGGAAGGTGGCGAAGAACCTAACTCGGACGGACATGGCATTGGATCTCGCGCACGACCTCGGCCGAGCTGATGCGGTCGCGCACGGAGAAGGTCGCCGTCGGGCGCCCCTCGAAAACCTTGGCGAAGTCCTCCAGGCAGGTATCCCGGATGACGAAGAGGAAGTGCCGCGCGGGGTCTTCCAACAGCGGCTTGAGGGCCGGCCAGTGCCCCCCGCCCGCAAGCTCGAGCGGGCCGAGCTCGTCCACGACCAGCAAGGCCGAAGGCGGGGCTGTTGCGCAGAATGGCCGCCGCGGCTTCCTTCCCGGCCGGGTCGATCCTGTAGGGGCCGACCATCTCGTCCGCCGGGCCCTCGCCCTTGCGCAGGAAGGTATGGCGGCGCAGGCTGGCGGCGTCGATGAGGTCGTAGCCGACGAGCTCGTCCTCGACGAAGACGCGCTGGCCGATGAAGCCGGCCACGGCGATGTCCTCGGATCCGAGGTACGAGAGGAGCCGCCGCAGGAAGGAGGTTTTGCCGGAGCCGACGGATCCGGTCAGAATGACGATCATGAGCACCCCGCGCCGGGAATGGGAATCCGCTCTTCTCCCGTCATTCTATCCCGGCCCGCGGGGCGGGAAGCAACAGCCCGTTTTCGGGCCATCGGCCCCGCCGTCAGCGGACCGTGATCCTGGCTTCCCCGGTCTGGAACTGGATCGGGGCGCCGGCCGCACTCATTCCGGTGACGCCGGTGATCAGGATCGTCGCCTGCCCCGGCCCCTTGGCCTCGAAGAGCAGGGTGGCCAGCGTCCCGCCGCGAGGCCCCTTGCCCGTCTGGTTGCTCGAGAAGCCGAGGGTGCACAGGCCGCCCGCGTCGATGTGCTTGAGGAAGGCGGGCGCAACGCCGCCGCCGTGCGGCCCAGGCTTCCCTCCGCGGCGTCCTTGACGACCACCACCCGCGGGTCGAAGGTCACCGACAGCGACAGGGCGCTGAGGTCCTGGTCGGAGCGGACATTGACCGCCATCCGGAACTCGCGCCCCACGGCGCCCTCCAGGTTGGCCGGGGTCAGGGAGATCAGGTTGGCCGCGCCCTCGGCCGCCCGCCGCCGCTGCAGGGCCAGCTGGGCGGCATCGGGGTCGGCGCCGCGGTCGAGGAGGCTGTCGTCGAAGACGCCGCCGGGGACGGCCGAGGCGGCTGTGTCGACGTCGACCCAGATCGGCTTGGCGTCGCTCGGCCGTCCTGGGGACCGGTCCGGATGACATAGGGGGTGATGGTGACGATGACGTCGGTCTGCTCGATGTTGGTCGTCTCCGACCCGAACAGGCGGCCCAGCCCGGGAATGTCCTTGAGCCCGGGGATGCCCTTGATCGACCTTGCGCTCCTCGTCCCGGATCAGGCCGGCGATCAGCTGGGTCTCGCCGTCCCTCAGCCGGACGACGTTCTTGATCTCGCGGTTGTTGATGATCGGGATGTCGGCGTAGCCCGAGCCGCCGATGGAGGTGACCTTGATCTCGGCGTCCAGGGTCACGTCCTTCTCCAGGTGGACGCGCGGCGTGAAGTTGATCTCGATGCCGACGTCCTGCTGCTGGAAGTTGGTGACGGGCACATTGTTGACGCCGCCGGCCGCGTAGGCCTGGAACGTGGTCTGGGGGATGGGCACCTTCTGGCCGACCTTGTAGGTGATCTTCTCGTCCGAGACGCCGCGCAGGCGGGGCTGGGCGATGATCTTGGTGTCGGAGTCGGACTCCAGGATCTGGATATAGGCCGAGGGCAGGCTCACGGAGTAGCTGCCGGCCTGGCCCAGGGCCAGGCTCTTGAGGTTGAACCAGCTCGGTCGTGTCCGTCGCCGGTCGCCCGTCCCGCCGTAGCGCAGGCCGGCCATGGCGTCGCCGAAGTCCACCCCCAGCTGCCGCAGCTTGATCCGCGACACCTCCATGATCTCGACATCCACGATGACCTCGCCCTTGGGCTTGTCCCAGGACCGGATCGAGCTTCTCGGCCAGCTCGACCACCTCGGCCGAGCCGCGCACGGTGATGGTGTTGAGGGCCTTGTCGAAGATGACGTTGGGGGCGGCAAACTGCGTCCGCAGCATCTGGGTCATGGCGGCAAAGACGTCCTGGGCCACGATGTTGGAGAGCGGGAAGGTCTTGATGCAGGAGACCTCGAACTGCAGCCGCTTGAGCGGCTCGTCGGGGATGATCAGCACCGTCCGCTCGTCGACGATGCGGGAGAAGTTCTTGGTCGCCTGGCAGAGGCTCTTGAGGGCCTGCTCGAAGGTCTGGCCGGTCAGGTCGGCGGTGAAAGGCACGTCGCGGAAGCTCGAGTCGAAGACGATGTTGATGCCCGCCGCCTTGCCCAGGGTCAGGAAGATCGAGCGCAGGCTGGATTCGAGCGGAACCTTGATCTGGAGGGGCTCGTCCTTGGCCTTCAGCTTGATCGGGAACTCGATCTTGGCAGGCTGTTCGGGAACGGCGGCCGCGGGGCGCCGCCAATTGCCGGGCCTCCAGTGCGATCTGCGTGTCGCGGGGGTTGTAGGACAGGGCCTTGCGCGTACTCCGCCGCCGCCTCCTCCTTGCGTCCGCTTCGCGGCCAGCTTGCGGGCCGCCTGTAGGTGGACGAGGCTGGCCGAGAGGCGGGCCCGCTCGACGGCCATCCGGTAGGCGGGCTCCTTGGGGTTCTCCAGGGCCGCCTTTTCGTAATAGGCGATAGCCTCGTCGAACCGCTTGCCGATCTCGGCATCGCGTTCCCAGCTTGTAGCTGGGGCTCAAGGTGACGCAGGCCGCCGCGGCCAGGGCGACCAGGATGATCAGCGCGGATTTCTTCATCGTTCGGCTCCTTCCAGGGCGAAGGTCAGGGTCTTTCCGTCCGGACCCCGGACCTCGATCTCGCGGCGGGCGACGCGGACGATCGTCCAACCGTTGTCCAGGGTCTCCCCCTCGGCCACGGCCAGGGCCTTGCCGTCCAGGAGGATGAGGCCGATGATCCGGCCTTGGGCGGGGTTGAGGCTGAAGCCCATGAAGCGCAGATTCAGGACGGGGGCGGGAGGCGCTTCCGAGGCCGCGGCCTCCGCTTCTGCCGCCGCTTCGCCGGCCATCCGGCCGCCCGGGCCGGCGGCGGCGGCAGGCGCCGGGTATCCGCCCGGGGAGAAGATATCGCGCTTGGCCACGGCCGGCGCCCGGTCCCGCGGCGCGATGGCCTCCATCCGAATAAGCCGCTGCGGGGCCGTCGCCGCCTTGTCGCCCGCCGGCTTGGCCTGGTCTGCCGCAGCGGCCGCGAACACGGCCAAAGCCAGGAGCCCGAGGGCCGTGATGGGACGATGAACCACGACAAAAGGACGCTTGCTATTTCGCATGGTAGCCCGCCATGGTGACGCGGAGGTCGAGAGTGCCGGGCCGGCCGCCGATGTCGAGGAAGTCGACCTTCTCGACGCAGAGCAGGCGCGGCCGCCGCTCGACCCGGTCGAGGAAGCTCTTGAGCGCCGCATACGAGCCGGAGAACTCGAAGGAAGCGGTCATCCGCTGCAGCCCGTCCTTGGCGTATTGGGCATAGCTGAAGGCCAAGTCGTTGACCATGAAGCCCGGACTCGTCGAACAGGCTCTGCAGGTCGAGCCGGAAGTCACGGTAGCCGGCCTCGCCGGCATAGAGGCGGCCCGCCTTAAGCTCCGCCAGGTCCGACGCGGCCTGACGCCAGGAGCGTCCACTCGGCCTCGGCCTGCTTCCATTCCCGGCTCAGATCCCGGTCCATCCGGAGGGCTTCGTCCAGGCGGGCCGTACATCCGGCGGGCGGCCGGACGCTCCTGCAGGAAGCCGTAGACAAAGACAGCCGCGAAGAGGATGGACGCTCCCAGCAGGACGGTCAGCACCGTCCGCTCCCGCGCGGTCAGGCGGTCAATGAATTCTCTCATAGGTTAGTATGATCTCCGAGACGGTCCGGCCGCCGCTGCGCGTCTCGCTCTGGACGAGCGGCGTTCGGCCCACGGCGGCGGCCAGCCTCTGCAGCAGCTGCAGGGTGTCGGTCAGTCCCACCGAGACGACCTTGAAGCGGACCTCGAGCCGTCCGTCGACGGACGACACCGGGGCCATGGACGAGATGTAGCACGAGGCCGGCAGGGCCTCCTCGAGCAGGTCGAAGAACTCGACCCAGCTGAAGCCCTTCATGACCAGGGCCCGGTTGACGATCTCAACCTTGTCTTTGAGCCCGGCCCGAAGCCGCAGGGTTTCCGCCTCCCGCTCCGCCCGCAGCCGATCCTGCCGGATGCGGACGGATTCGAGGCGGGACGTCTCGGCCGAGGCCATGGACTGGGTCGACTTATAGCCGATGAACGTGCCCAATCCCAGCCAACCGGTCAGGGCGGCCAGGACGACGAGGGCTACGGCGGAGAGATGGAAAAACCGCCTGTTGCGCTTGGGCCGAGTGGCCAGGTTGACGGACAGCTTCCGGATTCCGTTCATGACAGGTGTCCCAGGAGCGGCGCGAAGAAGGATTTCTCGGCCTCGGACGCGGCCAGCGCGGACGGGCAGGCCACGGGGACGACCGACATCCCGAGCCGGGCACGGAGGAAGGACACCGCGTCCCCGGTCGCGGGCGCCAACAGGCAGCGGACATGAAGGGTCTCATCGCGCCGGCCTTCGCGGTCCTCCAGGAAGTGGAGGGTGTTTTCGATCTCGGTCGCGGCCTGATCCAGCCTGACCTGCGGGGAATCCTCTCCCCCGGGGCCGCGATGGAACGGCTTGAAGCGGTACAGGGCCACCTCGGACCCGGCCAGGGCCACGAGGCCGATGGAGTCCTCCTCGATGTCGGCCAGCAAAGCCGTACCTCCGGGTTCGTCCGGCAGACAGCCGAGAAGACCCAGCGACGGCAAGCCGACCATACGGGGATGGAGGCCGTGCCGGTCAAAGGCCCGTTCGTACTCCTCGACCACGGCCGTCCGGGCCAGGGTCAGGAAGACCTTGACCTTGTCGCCGCCGGACAGGACGTCGTAAGCCAGCCTGGCGTCCGCCGGCCGCATCGGGAGGACCTTGTCCAGGCGGTGGCTGAGAAGAACCAGCCGCTCGTCGGCCGCGGCGGGGAACTCGTCGAAGGACAGGACGTAGGCTTTAAAGCAGGCTTCCGGCGGCAGGCACAGGATGTCGGCCGAGCCCAGATTCAGGCGGCGGGCCGCTTCCTTGATCTTCTCCTCCAGGATCCCCGGCCGGACGATGTTGGGCCGGTCGAAGGACGGCTCCAGGACGCCGTCCGGCAGGGGGATGGAGACATGAGCCGCCACCCGGGACTCCTTGGCCGCCAGAGCGACGCCCAGCAGGCGGCCGCGGGACAGGGCGAAGCCGGCCTTCGGATAGAGAGGCTCACGGAGCCAGCTCCGGACTTTATTCAGGACGGGTTCAAAGGGCCGTTTCATGTCTCAGTCCACAAAGGTGACCTTGTTGAGATCGCGAAGCGCCGTGATCCCCTGCAGGACCTTGTCCATCCCGACCTCGCGCAGGAAGATCATGCCCTCGGCCTTGGCCCGCTTGCGGACCTCGGACAGGGGCTTGCGCTCCAGAATCAGCTCGCGGATCGGATCGCTCAGGTCGAGGACCTCGCCGATGGCCGTCCGGCCCTGGTAGCCGGTCTGGGCGCATTCCGGGCAGCCCTTGGTCTCATAGAACGTCCGGCCGCGGTAGACCGCGGGATCGAGGCCGGACTCCCGGAGCTGGTCGTCGGTATAGTGCAGGGGCGTCTTGCAGGCCGGGCACAGGACCCGGACCAGGCGTTGGGCCAGGATGCAGTTGAGAGCCGAGATGAAGCTGTAGGGATCGACCTGCATGTGCAGGAAGCGGCCGATGACGTCGAAGACGTTGTTGGCATGGACGGTGGTGAAGACCAGGTGGCCGGTCAGGGCCGATTGGATGGCGATTTGGGCCGTCTCGGGGTCGCGGATCTCGCCGACCATGATCTTGTCCGGGTCGTGGCGGAGGATCGAGCGCAGGCCGCGGGCAAAGGTCAGGCCCTTCTTCTCGTTGACCGGGATCTGGGTGATGCCGTCGATCTGGTATTCGACCGGGTCCTCGATGGTCACGATCTTGTCCTCGGGCGACTTGATCTCGGTCAGGGCGGCGTAGAGGGTGGTGGTCTTGCCGCTGCCCGTCGGGCCGGTCACCAGAACCATGCCGTAGGGCTGGGTGATATAGCGGCGGAAGCGCTTCAGGACGTTTTCGGAGAACCCCAGCAGGTCGAGCTTGAGCTCGGAGATGGCCTCGGTGATCATCTCCTTGTCCAGGATGCGGATGACCGCATCCTCGCCGTAGATCGAGGGCATGATCGAAACCCGGAAATCGATGGTCTTGTCCTTGATCCGCAGCCGGAAGCGACCGTCCTGGGGTACCCGCCGCTCGGAGATGTCGAGGTCCGACATGACCTTGATGCGGGAGATGATGGACGACTGGAAGCGCTTGTCGATGGGCTCCATGACTTCGCCCAGAACACCGTCGATCCGGTACTTGACCAGGACCCGCTCGTCGCGCGACTCGATATGGATGTCGGAGGCCCGCTTCTGGACGGCGGTGAAGATGATGGTGTTGATCAGCTTGATGATCGAGCCGTCTTGGCCGCCCAGGCTCTCGATCGAGATGGCCTCCTCCTCGTCGCCGCCCTCGCGCTCGACGACTTTCACGATGAAGTCCTCGGTCGTATCGCGCAGGACCTGGAGCACGGTCTCGCTCTTGCGCAGGGCCTCCTGGATGGCCCGCCGGGAGGCCGCGGCCACCACCACCTTCTTCCCCAGGAACGACTCGATGGCGTCGATGGCGTCGATGTCCGAGGGGTCGGCGATGGCGATGCGGACCGAGGCCGCATCGGCGGACAGGGGGATGAAGTTGGCCCGGAACAGGAAATCGGGCGGGAAGCTGCGGATGAGGTCGCGGTCGAGCGGGACCGCGGCCAGGTCGAGATACGGGACGTGATACCGCTCGGCCAGGGCGCGGCTCTCGCGTTCTTCGGGCGGGACGGACTTGGCGGGCTCGGGAGGGTTCATGTCAGCGCACAACCTTGATGATGTTGAAGATGGGCATGTAGACGGCCAACAACATGGCGGCCAGGAGGACGCCCATGAGGATGATCATGATCGGCTCGACCAGCCCGACGAAGGTGTCGATGCGCGTCTGGATGCGCGCGTCGAAGACCTCGGCCGCCTCCTTGAGCATGCCACCCAGGTTGGCCGAGGTCTCGCCGATGCGGACCATGTCCAGCGCCAGCTGGGGGAAGAAGGCCGCCCCGCTCAGGCTCTCCGACAGGCTGTCGCCGTTGCGGATGCGATCGGGGATGCCGGCCGCCTTGAAGGCCAGGTACTTGTTGGGGATGGCCTGGATGGCCAGCGGCAGGCCGGTCAGCAACGGGATGCCGGCCTGCAGCAGCAGGCTCAGAGTGCGGTTGAAGGCCGAAACGCCGGACTCCAGGAAGATGATCTTGCCCAGGGGGATGCGCATCTTCTGCCGCTCGAGCCACAAGAGCGTCCCCTCATGGCGGCGCATCTGCACGACGGCCAGGATTGCGCCGACCGTAAGCAGGGCCCAGACGTACCAGTAGGTCCGCACGAACCGGGCAAACCCGACCAGCATCGTGGTCAGGAGGGGGAGCTCGGCGTCGAAGTCGGCGTAGAAGCCGGCGAAGTTCGGCAGGACGAAGTTCAGGATGATCGTCAGGAGCCCGATGGAAAAAAGAAGCAGCATGGTCGGGTAGATCAGGGCCGACTTGACCCGGGTGCGGGTCTGGGCGACCGTCTTGGCGTACAGGATGTACTGGCCGATCGTCTCAGCCAAGCCGCCGCTCGTCTCGCCGGCCATGAGCGCCGCGATGTAGATTTTGGAAAAGCGCTTCTCGAAGGGCGAAAAGGCCTCGCTCAGGGACTTGCCCTGGCGGATCTCGGACTCGACCCGTTTGAGGATGTCCGCCAGGACGGCATTCTTGGTCCGACCGGAGATGATCTCGACCGAGCGGAGCACGGGGTAGCCGGCCCGGATAAGCGCCGCGAGCTCCTGATTAAAGGTGATGAAGTCGCGGTCCCTGAGCTTGCGGTCGCCGCCCAGGGAGATATCGAGCTTGCGATAGTCTCTCCGGACGGAGAGCACGCAGAAGCCCTCGGACTCGAAGCGGCGCCGGCAATCCGCGGCTGAGGCGGCCGAAACCGAGCGGCGGGAGATCCGCCCGTCCTCGGAGGCCATACGGCAAAAATAGTAAGGCATTTCGCTCTCTTATACCCTGTCCGTGTCGCCGACGTTAAGGGGCTGCTTGGCGGAACGCATTCGCCTCTCCCGCCGGACCCGGCCGAAAAAGGCGGCCGAGACACCCGCCGCCATGCCCAGGAAATCGTGCAGGAAATCGGTCATCAGGTTGCTGTAGGCATCCTCGCGGCCGATGTCGCCCGCCCCCATCAGGAACCAGCCGTCGCCCTTGCCGCCGGCCTTGTAGCCGACGAACTCGACGAGCTCGTTGACCAGGCCGAGGCCCAGGGTCAGGAGCACCGCCAGGATCGCCGCCTCCCCTTTGCGGCCGGCGAGCCGGCTCGTGTAGTGATAGGCCGCCAGGCCGAGAACCACGCTGTTGAAGGTGTGGACATAGGAGTCGTATTCCTGGCCGATGAAGGTCATACCGTAGAGGCCGACGACGCCGGCGACGTGGAAGATCCCGATGCAGGAGACCAGTGCGAAGAGGGCGGGAGTGAGGGCAAGCGCGCGGCGCAAACCGTAGACGGCCCAGAGAAGGAGCGCGATGACGGCGGCATCCAGGGCCCATATGGGGCGGTGGAGGAGGAAAGCGGCGGCGGCGCCGGCGGCCATGGCCGCCCAGGCCGCGCCCAGGATGATGCGGAAAGGACGGCGCGCCATGCCGCGATTGTAACATAGCGGGCGTTGCCGTCCTCACAGCGAAACGAAGTTGACTTCCCCCCTCCCTTCCGTGTACCGTGAAGACGATGTCGAACGGCAGAGACCGGATCGCGGGCGGCAGGGCCGTGTTTCTGTGGCTCGGACTGGCGGCGCTGTCGGTAGCGGCGCTGCCCCTTCCCTCCCCCCAGGATGACGCCCAAATCCGCCCCCGGTCGGACTATATGAGCTCGATCCTGTCGCGCAACACCAAGGCCATCGGCCTGATCGCCGACCCGACCCTGCAAAAGATGATGAGCCAGACCGGACGCAAGTGGGCCATCCGATCCAGCGCCCGTCATATCCTCGATTGACCCCATAAAATTTTTTTTATAGACTGGATTCAATTTTTTGGATCAAGGCATGAGGAAGAGAAACTACTGGCTCCTGGCCCCTATCGTCGTCCTGCTGGCCCTGGGCGGGTGGAACATCGCCCGCAAGATCGGCTGGCAGGAGCCGACCGACGGAGTGGTCTGGAAGCTCCGGCCGGCCGGGCTGACCGCGATCAAGATCGATCCCAACGGCCCGGGCTACCTCTACGGCGGGATCAAGAAGGGCGACGTCCTCCTGTCCATCGACGAGGTCCCGGTCAGGACCAAGATCGACCTGGTCAAACAGCTCTGGGTCGCCTCCCGCTCCGGCCGCAAGGTCTCCTACCAGTTCAGCTCCGGCGGGTATCTCAAGCCGCTGACACTGACCCTGTCCAGCAAGGGCACCCCCATCTATTACTATTACCTGGCCTTGATCGGCCTGATGACCCTGATCATCGCCCTGATCGTCTTCTTCAACTCGGGCCACCCCCTGGCCGCGACCAACGTCTATTACTACCTGCTGTCGGTCCTGCTCTACATGTTCTACCTCTTCTCGGCCACGGGCGAGCTGGACACCCTCGACAGCCTGTTCTACTGGCTGGACAAGCTGGCCTTCGCCGCCTTCCCGCCCCTCCTGCTCCACTTCTTCCTGATCTTCCCACAGCGCAAGAAGGCCGTCCGTGACCGGCCTGCCCTCCTCGCCCTCCTCTACCTGCCGGGCCTGCTGCTGCTGACGGCCCGGGCCCTGTTCTTCCTGCCTTTCGTCCGGAGCATGGGCGACGTCCTGGTCCTGCGGGTCAACGCGCTGCTGGCCAAGCTCGACCTCTTCCACTTCGCGCTCTACACGACCATCACCCTGGCCACCATCGCCCACAGCTTCTTCCGCCACCCCTCCTTCCTGATCCGCAAACAGCTCAAGTGGATCGTCACCGGCCTGGGGTTCGGCGTCCTGCCCTTCACCTTCCTCTACATCGTCCCCTTCCTGGCCGACTCGGCCCCTTCCCAGGTCGGCGAGCTGACCATCCTGCTGCAGACCTTCATCCCCCTGTCCTTCGCCTACTCCATCTCCCGCTACAAGCTGATGGATCTGGAAGTCATCCTCAAGAAGGCCGCCTCCCTGGTCTTCACCTACTTCGTCCTGGCCCTGGTCTACGTCGTGGTCAGCACCCAGACCCGGATCTTCGTCGAGAACCGGGTCAACGCCCTGGGCCTGGGCATCTTGGCCCTGGTCCTGGGGGCGACCCTGTTCGGCCCGCTGAAGAAGCTCTTCCAGTCGCTCTTCGACCGCGTCCTCTACAAGCGCAGCTACGAATACCGACGGACCCTGCTCTCCATCAGCCGCGAGCTGAGCCGCGAGCGGAACATGGAGACCCTGGCCCAGTCCCTGCTCGAGCACATCAGCAACGCCCTGTCGCTGCGGACCATCGCGCTGCTGCTGCCGGTCGAGCCCGAAGGCCCCGACTTCGCCGTCCTGGGGGCTCGCGGCGGGACGGCGGCCCTGCCGGCGCGGCTGCGGCTCGACCCCGAGATCTACGACATCCTGCGGCGGCGCGACTCGCTGTCGCTGTTCGGCATGACCGAGGGGCGCGAGCTGCAGGTCAAGTTCGAGGGGCTCTCGGCCTACGGATTCGAGCACTTCCTGGCCCTCAAGGTCGAGGGCAAGCTGGTCGGCTGCCTGGCCATGGGCAAGAAGGCCGACACGAGCTTCCTGTCCTCGGAGGACTGGGAGCTGCTGACCACGATCGCCTCGCCCGTGGCCCTGGCCGTGGAGAACGCCTCGCTCTACCAGCAGGCCGGCGTCCGGACGGCCGAGCTGGAGCGGCTGAAGGACTACAGCGAGAACATCATCGAGAGCCTGACCGTGGGGGTCGCGGTGCTGGACACCGGCGGCCGGATCATCGGCTGGAACCGGGTTCTGGAGGGCTCCTTCGGCCGGCGCAAGGCCGAAGTCATCGGCCAGCGCCTGTCGGCCATCCTCGACCCCGAGGCCTACGCCTCGCTCTATCCCAGCCACACCCAGGAGGCCTACAACCTGCTGAGCGAGATCCCCATCGGCCTGCCTTCGGGCGAGAAGCGCATCTTCGACGTGGCCAAGACGCCGCTGCTGGACAACCGGCTCGAGCCCTACGGCACGATCATCGTCTTCGAGGACGTCACCGATAAGATCCGGCTGCAGCAGCAGCTGGTGACCTCGGAGAAGCTGGCCTCGATCGGACTGCTCTCGGCCGGCGTGGCCCACGAGATCAACACCCCGCTGACCGGCATCTCCAGCTACGTCCAGATGCTGCAGAAGAACCTGACCGACACCCACCTGGCCCAGGTCCTGGGCAAGATCGAGACCCAGACCGATCGCGTCTCGCGGATCATCAAGAACCTGCTCTCCTTCGCCCGCAACCCATCCGACCTGGCCTTCCACCGGGTCGACCTGAAGGAGAGCCTGATGGAGATCCTGTCGCTCATCGACTACAAGCTCAAGACCATGGCCATCATCCTGGAGCTCGACCTGCGGCCGGTGCGGCCGATCTGGGCCCAGGGCGAGCGGCTGCAGCAGGTCTTCATCAACATCATCCTGAACGCCCTGGACGCCATGCCCGAGGGCGGCCGGCTGCGGATCGCCCTGACCGAGACCGAGGCGGAAGCCGTCATCGAGATCGGCGACTCGGGCTCGGGCATCGAGGAGCGGCACCTGGCCCGCATCTTCGACCCGTTCTTCACCACCAAGGGCGTCGGCAAGGGGACCGGCTTGGGCCTGTCCATCAGCCACGCCATCATCACCGAGCACGAGGGCCGCATCGCGGTCCGCAGCGCCCCCGGCCAGGGGACGTGCTTCACCATCTCCATCCCCAAGGACCTCGACCGGCGGCGCAGGGCCGTCCTCAAGCCCGACGCCTCCGGATCGCCCGCGTGAGCCCATGACCCAGCCCGCCCGCATCCACGTCATCGACGACGAGCCCATCATCCAGGACGTCCTGCAGCAGCTGCTGACCTCGGAGGGCTTCGACGTCGAGCTCTCGAGCGACGGCCACGAAGGCCTGGCCAAGCAGGCCGGCCAGGCCTTCGACCTGATCATCCTCGACCTGCTGATGCCGGGCATGAACGGCCTGGACGTCCTGCAGGCCGTCCGCAAGCTCGACCCCCAGGCCCTGGTCGTCATCATCACCGCCAACGCCTCGGTCGAGTCGGCCATCGAGGCCATGAAGCGGGGCGCCTTCGACTACGTCCAGAAGCCGTTCAAGCACGAAGAGCTGCTGCTGACCATCGGCCGGGCCCTGGAGCACCGGCGGCTGCAGGCCGAGAACATCCGCCTGCGCGGCGAGCTGGAGCGCAAGTTCAGCTTCGGCGCCATCCTGGGCCGGAGCAAGGTCATGGAGAGCGTCTTCGAGCTGATCCGGGCGGCCGCACCGACCCGGTCGACGATCCTGATCCAGGGCGAGAGCGGCACGGGCAAGGAGCTGGTGGCCCGGGCCATCCACCAGAACTCCAACCGGGCCGGCCGCCCCTTCGTCACGGTCAACAGCGGCTCGCTGCCGCCCGACCTGCTCGAAAGCCACCTCTTCGGCCACGTCAAGGGGGCCTTCACCGGCGCCGTCAGCGAAAAGCAGGGGCTGTTCGAGGCGGCCGACGAGGGCACCATCTTCTTCGACGAGATCTCTTCGATCAGCATGGAGACCCAGGCCAAGCTGCTGCGGGTCATGCAGGAAAAGGAGTTCATGCGGCTGGGCGGGACCAAGACCATCCGGGTCGACGTCCGGATCATCGCCGCCACGAACACCGACCTGGAGGAGCTCATCCTGCAGAAGACGTTCCGCATGGACCTTTACTACCGGCTGAACGTCATCAAGATCGACCTGCCCCCCCTGCGCCTGCGCAAGGAGGACATCCCCATCCTGGTCAAGCATTTCGTCGACGCTTTCGCCCGCGAGAACGGCAAGGAGATCGAGGGCGTCTCCGAGGACGTCCTGGAGATCCTGGAGAAGAGCTCCTGGCCGGGCAACGTCCGGGAGCTGGAGAACATGATCGAGCGGGCCGTCGTCTTCACCAAGGCCCGGATCATCACCCGGGAGAACCTGCCCGCTTTCCTCCTGACCCCGGAGGGGCTCGGGGCCGAGGCCGCCCTGGGCGACCAGGAGCCGGGCGCGGATGGGACCCTCAACCTCAAGGAGCGGACGCTGGCCTTCCAGAAGCGCCTGATCGAGACCTCGCTGCGCCAGGCCAAGGGCGTGCAGAAGACGGCCGCGGTCATGCTCGGTCTGAAGCCGACCACCCTTAACGAGATGATCAAGCGATTGAAGATAAACGTGGACGCCGATTAGAGCATCTTGCCCGCGAAAACCTTGTCGGGATCGACCGTGATCCGCCCCGGCTTGCCCTGACAGGGCAGGTCGAAGGTCTTGGTCGGGGCATCGACGTCCAGAACCCGGCGGACGGTCTTGCCGTCCTCAACCCATGAGACCCAGAGGGGAAAGACGAAGGCGGGGCCGGTCTGGGTGACGTTGAAGCGCAGGACCGTTCTCCCCTCCGCCGTCTGGACCGAATGTGCCACCCGGACTTCCGGCAGGAGATGCGAGCCGAGCCAGCGGTCGAAGAACGGCTTCAGGTTGCGCCCGGCGGCCTCCCCCATGGCCTTGACCAGGTCCGACGTTCGTGCGGCCTGGCCGAGATGACGGCTGAAGAAGGTCCGCAGGCCGCGGAAGAAGGCCTCTTCCCCGACGAGGTCCAGCAGCATACTCATGGTCAGGGCACCCTTGTCGTAGACGATGGCCTGATAGGCGTCGAAATCGAGGTGGCTCAGGCGGGTGCCCAGGGTGACCGGGCCGAAGCGGGACTTCTTGGACGTCCAGCGGGCGAACTTCCGCAGAATACCGCGGTAGACGCCTTCGCCCACCTTGTCCCTCAGGTATAGGGCGGCGGCAAACTGGGCCAGGCCCTCGCTCAGCCACTGGTCGCGATAGGTGGCCCAGGTGACACCCTGGCCCCACCATTGGTGGGCGATCTCGTGGGCCAGGTAGCCCACGCGGAAGCGGCCCAGGCTGACGGGGGTTTCCGCCTCCAGAGCGAACGTCCCATCGGCCCCGCGGGGCAGCTCGTTGAAGACGACGAAGGAGGCCGGGCTGTGCCCCCCGGCGGTCGGCCATTGGCGCTGGATGACGGTCAGCTTCTCGAATGGGTAGGGTCCGAACCAGGCTGAGAGCGCCTGCAGGACGGATCGGCTCTCCTCGAGCAGGGTTCGGCGCGGCAACCGGATGTCGGAGGCGTAGAAGGCCTCGACCGGGACCGGCCCGAAAGAGTCCCCGTTGCCGATGGGCGAGAGCCGGCCGACCAGAAACGACAGGTACTTGACCGGAGTCTTGGTTTCGAACCCGAAGAAGGGGTGGCCGACTTTGTCCAGGGCCGTGACCCGGCGCAGGTTGTCGACGATGCCGGTCTCCACGGCCGGGCCGTTTCCGACGCAGGTGAAACCCGGCGGCACGACGACACGGACCTTGGCCAGGAAAAAGTCGTCCTCCGTCGGCGAGGGGTACCAATGGGCCGACTGGCTGTAGAGCAGCGTCTCGAAGCGCGGCCCGACCAAGGTGATGGTGGTGCCGAGCTGAGCGGCGGCCAGGGCGTCGGATGTGGGTGTCGGCGGGTCCAGCACGCCCCGGTAGAGGACTTCGATCCAGCCTGTAGTCCCCTTGGCCAGCGGGGTCAGGAGGTAGACGTAGAGCAATCCGCGCGACTTGTCCTGGGTGGTGAACAGCCCTCGCCCGTCTTGGTCCTTGACGCGGAGGATATCCAGGTCCGGGTGGAGGTAGAGCTTCAGACTGTCGACGTCGTCCAGGCGGGCGGTGAAATCCAGGCGGGCCCGGGCCGAGAGGTATTTCTTTTCGGGCTGGCAGTCGACGTCGATCTGGTAGCCCAGGACGTCGATCTTCTCGCCGAAGGAGACGAACATCCGCTTGAGATCCCCGCCCTCCGCGCCCGGGGAGTAGAGGTTGATGATCCGGTCCGGGTTGCGGCCGGCCAGGTGGATTTCGTCCTCCGAGAACGGCGAAAAGATATAGGTCAGATCGCCGGCCTTGCGGGCCTTCAATTCGAAGACGACCTGCTCGCCCTGCGGCAGGAAGGTCATCGGCTGCCCGGTCAGGGAGTTCTCCACCGTGAACGAGCCGGTATAGCCGGCGCTGAACAGGGTATAGGCCTGGTTGGCCCTGGCCCGGCCCGCCTCGGACTGCTGGTCGAAAGGGCGCTCGTCTTCGATCCGGATGTTGGACCGGAAGAAGCTGGGCGAAAAGCGCAGATAAGCCGAATCGACGCGGTCTTCAAGCTGGGGGGCCTTGAAACGGAGCTCGAGCTGGTGGCGCTCGGTTTCGCTGGAGGGCGTGAAGAGCAGCCGGCCCTCGCCGATGACGATCAGTCCCGTCTCGAAGTCGGGCAGGTTGTCGTAGAAGACCGTGGCGTCGGTGAAGGTCAGTAGGAAGTCCGCGTGGCGGATCTCGACACGTCCGGCTTGGGCGGCCCGGTCGGCCGGGAGCCTGAGCTTATAGAGCGTGTTGATCGTGCCGGAAACCTCTTTCTCGGCAATCCGCCAGGTGCCGCCTTCCAGCACGGGAACGACCCGCCAGTTCTCGAGCATGGCGGAGATGTCGTTCTGGAAGAAGACCTGGAGGAAGACCCGCTCCTGCCCGGACTCGTCCGTGATCCGTCCGGCGACGCGCAAGAGGATCGAGGTCATCCCGAAGTCGTCGCGTATCCCGGCCGCCTTGCGGCGTTCGGCCTCCCGCAGCGCGGGGGCGAAGGCCTCGGCGTAGCCGTCGAGGTCGCCGGATTCGAAGGCCTTTTTCAGCCGCTCGAAGGCGGCGTCGGAAGGCGCCGAAGCGGGAAGGCCTTGGGGAGCGACGCTTGGCCCAACACGCGTTGGGACCATCGCTTCGACGCTCCCTGCGAGGGCGACGGAAAGCGCGGCCAGGAGGAGGAGGGCAGGTAGGCCGAAGAATCCGCGGGACGGCCCTTTCACCCTTCGATTAAAACCCATCAGCATTTCGGGCGTCTTGTTCATGCTGTGCACACCAACCTTGACCTAAGCATGAATTGTGCCAAGCGCCAACGAGGGCGGATCGGGGAAAAAACAGAGGAATTCGGCGAAAATACGTAAATAAACTTTACGGAATCACTTGCCGCTTTTCTTGCTCAAGTGCCTCTTGAAGTCCTCTTCCCAGGTCACGAAGGAATGGAAGTAGCGGGAATCGCCCTCATCGATGCCTCGGGTGATCTCGGTGATATGGGATGAGGCGGCTCCGAAAGCCTCCAGGGCGAAGAGCACGGCCTTCTCGGGATCGACGTGGCTGCCGCAGGTATAGATGTCCAGCGCGGCGTAGCGGTGCTCCGGCCAGGTATGGGTGGAGATGTGCGACTCGGAGATGACCACGACGCCGCTGACTCCGCTGGGGGGAAACTTGCTGAAGGAGATGGCCCATACGGTCGCGCCCGCGATCTCAGCCGCCTTGACCAGGATGTCCTGGACCTTTTCGACGCTGCCGATGATCTTGGGGCTGCAACCGGATGCTTCGACGATGTAGTGATGGCCGACGGGCTCATAGACTTTCTTGGGCAATCTTCACCTCCGCGGTCTTTGGGGCGTTGCGAAACAGGGGAATTATGGCACAACCATCCCCCCTGTCAATAAAAAACTCCATTTTCCCGAAGATGGCAGATGGACCTTTTATACGGCCAGGCGGCGGTCGTTCTTGATGGTGTTGAGGACGATGTGCGTGACGGTCCTGGAGACGTGCCGGGAGGCGTTGATCTTCTTGAGAAAGGTGTTGAGCTCCTCGCGCCCGCGGAAGTGGGCCACGACGAGGGAATCCCACTCCCCCGTGACGTCGAGGACGAGGGCTACGTGCGGGTCGCGGGCGATCTGGCGCTGCGTTTCGAGGAGCTTGCCCTGGTTGATGCGCAGCGATACGACCACGGTCAGGTCGAACCCGAAGGCGTTCGGATCGACGACCGGGATGTAGCCCGAGATGGCGCCCGATGCCTCCAGCTTCTTGATGCCGCGGATGACCGCGGTCGTGGACGAGCCCAGCTCCTTGGCCATCTCGCGGTAGCTTTTGCGGGCGTTGGCGTTCAGGGCTCGGACCAGCTTCTTATCCATGGCCTCGATCATCACGGCCTCCTTGCCTGCGTTGACACTCCCCGGGTTTGGGCTTATCATACGGGACAAAATTTCCGCCGGGGACGCCGCCGGAACCCAGTCTAAGGGATCGGCCGGCATTCCACAAGCCCGGGACGGAACGAGGAGGGTTGCATGGCCGCGACGAAAAGCACGAAGAGCAAGGACTACGGGTTTTCAAGCGCCGCAGAGGTGCTGCGGACGGTCCGCGATCCGTCGCGCCGCATCGAGTTCATCCGGGTTCTGTTCGCCGACATCCTCGGCCGGCCGATGGAATTCTCCTTTCCCTCATCCGAGCTCGAAGCCGCCTTCCGCGACGGCAAAGGCTTCGACGGATCCTCGGTCGAGGGCTTCGTCCGCATCGAGGAGAGCGACCTGGTCATCAAGCCCGACCCGACCACGTTCCGGGTTCTGCCCTGGACGTACCGCGGCGCGGCCGACGACACGGTCTGGCGGGAGGGGGTCATGTTCGGCGACATCACGACACCGGACGGCAAGCCTTCCGGCGCCGACAGCCGACACGTCCTCAAGCGGGCCCTGGCCGGGGCCAGGAAGGAGCACGGGTTCGACGGCTTCTTCGTCGGCCCGGAGATGGAGTTCTTCCTCTTCCCCAGCGACCGCGAGCCGCGGCCGCTCGACCAGGGCGGCTACTTCTTCGCCGGCCGGCACGGCGAGATCCGCAAGGAGACACTGCTGCTCCTGAAGCGGATGGGCATCCCCTCGGAGTACGACCACCACGAGGTGGCCCACGGCCAGCACGAGATCGACCTGCGCTACGCCCCGGCCCTGGACATGGCCGACATCGTCATGCTCGTCCGCTACCTGGTCAAGCGGGTGGCCCGCATGCACGGCCTTTACGCCACCTTCATGCCCAAGCCGATCAACGGCCAGAACGGCAGCGGCATGCACGTCCACCAGTCGCTCTGGAAGGGCGACAAGAACGCCTTCTTCGACGGACGCGACGCCTACTGCCTCTCGGATGCGGCCCACGCCTACACGGCCGGCCTGCTCCACCATGCCCGCGAAACCTCGGCCGTCTTCAGCCAGTGGGTCGTCTCCTACAAGCGGCTGATCCTGGGCTACGAGGCCCCGGTCTACGTCGCCTGGGGCCAGCGCAACCGCTCGGCCTACATCCGCGTCCCCCGCTACCAGCCGGGCAAGGAGAAGGCCACCCGGATCGAGCTCCGCTCGCCCGACCCCGGCTGCAACGTCTACCTGGCCCTGGCCGTCTGTCTGGCGGCCGGGCTGGACGGAATCCGCCGCAAGATGGCCCTGGCCGACCCGGTCGAGGAGAACATCTACGAGATGAGCGGGGCGCAGCAGAAGCGGCTCCACATCGGCAACCTGCCGCGCGACCTGGAGGAGGCCGTCAAGATCATGGAGAAGAGCGCCCTGGTGCGCGAGACCCTGGGCGAGCACATCTTCGCCAAGTTCATCGCCAACAAGCGGCAGGAGATCGAGGACTACCGCAAGAACGTCGGGGCCGAGTTCGACAAGCAGGTCAGCCCCTACGAGGTGGAGCGCTACCTGCCGTTCCTGTGAACTGTTCTATTTGATTCGGCCGGTCGTATCGCCGGCCTCACTAGGACTTGCGTTGCGCCCGTCGCAATCCGAGGGCGGTCGTTTCGCACGTCCTCGTACCGACGAGTGCTTCACCTGTCGGCGCGAGGGCAGTCGCTTCGCAGCCTCGACCAGGACCGGCGTTTCGAACTCGTCCGAATGAGGGCCGAGGCCGAGCGGCGAGATGTCCATCAGGTAGAGGCTCAGCGTCCGCTGGCCCGGCGCGGCGCCGCGGCCCGTCGAGATGGCCATCAGCCGGCCGTCCGGCGAGATCGAGGGGAAGCCGTCGAATGCGTCGTTGTAGGTCAGCCGCTTCTCCGCCTGGTCTTCAGGTTGATCAGGAAGATCTCGAAGTTGCGGGGCGGCAGCAGCTTGACGTAGACGGCGTGGATCCCGTCGGGGCCGGATAGGGCGACCAGTGGGTCCCGGGCTCGGTCGTGACCTGGCGGATGTCCGAGCCGTCCTCGTTCAGCAGGAAGAGCTGCATCTCCTTGGCGGGCAGGTCCTCCTCCGACTTCTTCCAGGCCCGGGTGATGATGGTCTTGTTGTCGGGCAGGTAGACGGCCCCGCCCTCCTGCCAGTCCGGGGTGAAGGTGATCTGCTTCTGGTTCGAGCCGTCGGGGTTCATCGTCCAGAGATCCATCCGGCCTTCGATCTGGCGGCCGAACAGGATCCTGTGCCCGTCCGGGGCATAGGTGACCTCGGCGTCGTAGTTGGCGTTGTCGGTCATCCGGACGACATGCCCGCCGTCGAGGTCGGACGTATAGATCTCCGCTCCCTGCGGGTAGTCGCGGACGTCGGAGAAGTTGCCGGGCTTCATGTCGAGGTGGTCGCGGGTCGAGGTCCAGATCAGGCCCTTGCCGTTCGGGTTCCAGTACGAGCAGGCGTCGGCGCCCTTGTCGTTGATCCGCTTGCGGTTCGTGCCGTCCAGCCGGATGGTGTAGACCTGATGGGTCGGATCCCCCGCCTCCTTGCCGTTGTAGATGAGCGAACGGCCGTCGGGCGAGAAATAGCACTCCGCGCCCTCCGTCACGTTGGGCACCTTCCAGACCTTGAGCCCGTCCGGCCCCTCGGGGACGGCCGAAGCGGGGACGGCCTGGGGGGCATGCCCGGCCGTCAGAACGGCGGCCAGGAGGAGGAACAGGGCGGCGATGAGAACGAGCGGAAGGGCGGACCCGGCTTTCTTCATGCCGCGAATTCTATGAATTTCCCGGCCCGGGCGCAACACCTCCCGGACCGCCGGCCGGCCCGGCTACTTGGCCGCCTTGATCTCGTCCCAGACCTTGACGTACTTGGCGTTGTCCGCGCCCAGGTCGTCGATGACCTCGCTCTTGGCCTTGATCTCGGGGGCCAGGAAGATGGCCGGGTTGTTCTTGATGGCCTCGCGACATCAGCGCGTAGGCGTCCTTGTTCGGGCAGAGGTACTGGATGAAGTCGGTGTTCTCGGCCGCCACGGCGGGGTCGTGCAGGAAGTTGATGAAGGCGTGGGCCAGGGCCGACGGCCTTGGCCGCCTTGGGGATGACCATGTCGTCGCAGGAGATCGAGCCGCCCTCGCGCGGGCACGGCGAAGGCGATGTCCTCGTTCTCCGCCTGGACCTGGAGGATGTCGCCGCTGTAGCCGTGGACGAGCAGGAACTCGCCGGAGGCGAGCCCGGTCTTGTACTGCTCGTTCTCGAACTTGGCCAGGTTCTTCTTCCAGCGCAGGACGACGTCGCGGGCCTCGGCCAGCTCCGCTTCGTCGCGGGTGTTGAGGCTGTAGCCGAGGAACTTGAGGGCGCGCGCCGATCGTCTCGCGCATGTCGTTGAGCATGGTCATGCGGCCCTTCAGGTCGGCGCGGTCGAACATGGCCCAGCTCGGCTCGAAGTCCTTGACCTTGCTCTTGAGATAGGCGATGCCCGGTGTTGGTGATCATGTAGGGCACGCTGTGGTCCATCGCCTTGTCGACGGCGATGGCCAGGTACTCGGGATCGATGCGGCCGGGTTCGGGATCGAGGTCTGGTCCAGCGGCTGCAGCATGCCCTGCGACTGCATCAGGCTGACCATGTAGCTGCTCGGGATGATCAGGTCGTAGCCGGTGGCCCCGGCCTTGAGCTTGGCGTACATCGCCTCGTTGGAGTCGAAGGTGTCGATGACGACCTGGCAGCCGTTCTCCTCCTCGAAGCGGGCCACCAGCTCGGGCTTGATGTAGTCGGCCCAGGTGTAGAGGTGCAGGACGGCGGCCTCCTGCTCCGGCTTGGCGCAGGCAGCGGAGCCGAGAACCAGGCGGCGGCGGCCAGGACAAGCCCCGCTCCCAGCAACGAACGGACGCGGTGAGTGTTCATGTTCCCTCCACAGGTTTCGATCGGGTCAGCCGCTGGCTGACGAAGACGGCGACGAAGGTCAGGAGCAAGCAGCAGGGTCGACAGCGCGTTGATCAGCGGCGTCGCGCCGTGCTTGATCATGCTGTAGATGCGGATGGGCAGGGTCGTCGCCCCCGGCCCGGCCACGAAGAAGGTGATGACGAAGTCGTCGATCGACAGGGTGAAGGCCAGCAGGCCGCCGGCCGCGAGTCCCGGGGCCAGCATCGGCAGCAGGACGCGCCAGGCCGTCGTCCACCAGCCGGCGCCCAGGTCCTGGGCCGCCTCGATGACCGAGAAGTCGAAGTCCTGCAGCCGCGCCAGCACGACCATGGCCACGTAGCTGATGCAGAAGGTGACGTGGGCGAGGAAGATCGTGCCAAGGCCCAGCCGGACGCCGGCCGCGACGAAGAACAGCAGCAGGCTGATGCCCATCAGGATCTCGGGCACGACGAGCGGCGTGTAGATCAGGGTGTAGTGGACCCGCTGCAGGCGGCTGCGGGCGAAGCGGTGCAGGGCGAGAGCCGCGAGGGTGCCCAGGACCAGGGCCACCAGGGTGACGGCCGACGGCGATGATCAGGGTGTTGCGGGCCGCGGTCCAGATCTCCGGCTCGCGGAAGAGCCGGACGTACCACTTCAGCGAGAAGCCCTCCCAGGAGCCGCCGAAGCGCGAGGCGTTGAAGGAGTTGGCGACCAGGATCAGGATGGGCAGGTAGAAGAAGAGCAGGACCAGCCCGGTCATGACCAGCGGGAAGCGGCTGCGCTTCATGCGTCCTCCGGGGAGACGACCCCCGGCTTCTCCTTCTTGCGCAGCAGGAGGACGGCCGCGAGCGGGGCCAGCACGGCCAGGATGAGGACGCGGACAGGGCGCTGGCGTGCGGCAGGTTGCGGTCGACGAAGACGCGCTGGGCGATCTTGTTGCCGATCATCTCGCTGCTCGGGCCGCCGACGAGGTCGGGGATGACGTAGGAGCCCAGCGCCGGGATGAAGACGACCAGGACCGCGGTCAGCAGGCCCCGCCGGATGCCGGGCAGGAAGACGCGGCGGAACGCCTGGAACGGCCGGGCGCCCAGGTCGCGGGCCGCCTCGATCAGCCGGAAGTCGAACTTCTCCGCCGCCGCATAGATGGGCAGGATGGCGAAGGGCAGATAGGTGTAGACCATGACCAGCAGGACGGCCCCCGCATTATAGAGCAGGGAGGTCTCCGGGCCGGCCAGCCCGAGCGCCACGAGGGCCTTCTTGACCAGGCCCTCGGGATGCAGCAGCGACTTCCAGGCGAAGATGCGGATCAGGAAGCTCGTCCAGAAGGGCACGATGATCAGCATCAGCAGGATCCTGCGGCGGCGCTCGGAGGCCCGGGCCATGGCGTAGCCGACGGGCACGGCCAGCAGGATGCAGACGGCCGTGGTCAGCAGGCTGAGCCAGAGCGTCCGCCAGGCGATGGCCGGGTAGTCGGATCGGCCCAGGGTCCGCAGGGTCTCCAGCGTCCAGCCCGCGCCGATGCCGCCGTAGGGATCGGCCGGCTGGAAGGCCAGGACGAAGACGAGCAGGGTCGGGACGAGGAAGAAGCCGGCCAGCCAGACGAACGAGGGGGCGGTCAGAAGCAGCTCCCGCAGCTTGCGGCGTCATGGCCTTTCACTCGCGTCTCGCCGACCTTCTCGGGCGGCAGGCCGACGAGCTTCTCGTCGCCCTTGCTGTAGCGCTCCAGCATGAAGCCGTCGTCGCCGTGCCACCAGATCCAGACGTCGTCCTTCCAGCGGATGGGCTTCTCGTCCAGGAAGAAGCGGCTGTGCTGGCGCATGACCTGGATGCGGTGGCCCTCGGCCCGCACCCAGTACTTGGTCGTCGAGCCCAGGTAGATGACGTCCTCCACCTGGCCGGCAGGGCGTTGATCTGCCGGCCGTCGGCAGCGGCTTGTCGCGCGAGATGTGGATCTTCTCCGGCCGGATGCTCAGGTAGACCAGGTTGCCGGTCCGCAGGCCTGCTTGTCGTTGAAGCAGGACAGGTCGGGGAAGCCCGTCGACCCGGACGGCTGCAGTAGTCGCCCTCGACGGCCGTCGACCTCGCCCTCGAAGAAGTTGGTGTCGCCGATGAAGGCGGCGACGAAGCTGGTGCGGGGCGCCTCGTAGATCTCGGCCGGCGTGCCGATCTGCTCGATCCGGCCCTGGTTCATCACGGCGATGCGGTCGCTCAGGCTCATGGCCTCGCCCTGGTCGTGGGTCACGTAGAGGAAGGTGATGCCGACCTCGTCGTGGATCAGGTCCAGCTCGATCAGCATGCGCTGGCGCAGCTTGAGGTCCAGGGCGGCCAGCGGCTCGTCGAGCAGCAGCACGTGCGGCTTGTTGATCAGGGCCCGCGCGACGGCCACGCGCTGCTTCTGCCCGCCGCGAGATCTGGTCCGGCTTCTTGCCGGCCTGGTCCTCCATCTGGATCAGCTTGAGCATGGCCGCCGACCTCGCGCGTCGATCTCGGCCGTCGGGCGCCTGGCGATGCGCAGGCCGAAGGCGATGTTCTCCCGCACGGTCAGGTGGGGAAAGAGGGCGTAGCTCTGGAAGATGGTGTTGACCTTGCGCTGGTTGGGCGGCAGGTCGGTGATGTCCTGCCCGTCCAGCAGGACGCGGCCCGTGTCGGGCTGCTCGAAGCCGGCCACGATGCGCAGCAGCGTCGTCTTGCCGCAGCCGCTCGGCCCGAGCAGGGAGAAGAACTCGCCCTTGCGGATCTCGAGCGAGACGTCGTCGACGGCCTGGATGGCGCCGAAGCGCTTGTGGACGCCCCGAAACTCGAGGTGTTCGCTCAACTCCGAGAGATCCTCGGCCAAGGCGCGCTTCATGGTGGCTCCGAAAAGCGATTCATTATCGGAACAATCTCCCCGCGTTTTCAAGAATTTCGATTTATGCTATAACTACCGCGGATCAAAACGCCATGAATCCCGTCGAGATCGCGGTTCAGCCTCTTCGTTCTGCTGTTCGCCATCACCGTGCACGAGGCGGCGCACGGCTGGGCGGCCAAGCGGATGGGGGACACGACCGCCTACGACCTGGGCCGGGTGAGCCTCAACCCGCTGGCCCACATCGACCCGGTCGGGACCGTCCTGCTGCCGCTGATGCTGGTCGCTGGTCGGCGCCCCGGCCTTCGGCTGGGCCAAGCCCGTTCCGGTCAATCCCAACCGCCTGCGCAACCCGCGGCGCGACAACCTGGTCATCTCCGCGGCCGGGCCGGGCGCCAACTTCCTGGCCGCCTTCGCCGCCCTGATCGGGCTGCTCATCCTCAAGCTCGCCTCGCCCGGGAGTCAAGGCCTTCCTGCAGAGCCCGGCTCTCTACCGGGCCATCCTGCCCAAGGGCTTCTACCCGCTCGAAGGCCTGGCCCTGATCCTGTTCTTCGCCGTGCTCATCAACTTCTACCTCGCCGTCTTCAACCTGATCCCCATCCCGCCGCTCGACGGCAGCGGCATCCTCATGGGCCTGCTCTCCGAGACGGCGGCGCGGCCCGCTACGACCGCATCCGGCCCTACGGCTTCTTCATCGTCCTGGGCCTGCTCTACCTCAACATCCTGGACGTCATCATCCTGCCCGCTCAACATCCTGATCAGCCTGATCCTCCGGATGACCCAACCCGACCAAGAAGACCATCCTCTCCGGCATGCGGCCGACCGGCCCCCTGCACCTGGGCAACTACGTCGGCGCGCTGCGCAACTGGATCCGCCTGCAGGACGCCTACGCCTGCTACTTCTGCATCGTCAACTGGCACGCCCTGAGCTCGGAATACCGCGACTCGCGGTCCATCAAGGGCTACGAGTTCGAGGTCGCCGTCGACTGGCTGAGCGCGGGCCTGGACCCGGCCCGCTGCGTCATGTTCCGCCAGTCCGAGGTCAAGGAGCACGCCGAGCTCCACCTGATCCTGTCCATGATCACCCCCCTGCCCTGGGTCGAGCGCGTGCCGACCTTCAAGGAGCAGCTCGTCCAGCTGGCCGAGAAGGAGCTCAACACCTACGGCTTCCTGGGCTACCCCGTCCTGCAGGCCGCCGACATCGCCATCTACCGGGCCGACGCCGTCCCGGTCGGCGAAGACCAGGCCGCCCACCTCGAGCTGACCCGCGAGATCGTCCGCCGCTTCAACCGCTACTACGGCGACGTCTTCCCCGAGCCGCAGACCCTGCTGACCGAAGTCCCCCGCCTGGCCGGGACCGACGGCCGCAAGATGAGCAAGTCCTACGGCAACGCCATCTATATGAAGGACACGGCGGCCGAGGTCAAGGCCAAGATCCTGCCGATGGTCACCGACACCCGGCGGATGCGCCGCACCGACCCCGGCGAGCCGAACGACTGCCCGGTCTTCACCCTGCACAAGGCCTTCGTGCCCAAGGACAAGCAGGACGAGATGGCCGCGGGCTGCCGCACGGCCGGCATCGGCTGCCGCGACTGCAAGGCGGTGCTCCTCGAACACCTGATCAAGACCCTGGAGCCGATCTGGGAAAGCCGGGCCCGCTTCGAAAAGGATCCCCGGCTGATCTGGGACATCCTCGAGGCCGGCAACGCCAAGGCCCGGGCCAAGGCGCAAGAGACGATGGCTCTCATCCGGGCGGCCCTGGGCTTCTGAAATCCGATGTCGGAAAATCAAGACGAAAAGCCGGGCCGGGAGACCGCCATCGAGGCGGCGCCTGAATGCGCCGTCCATAGAGTCGGTCCCCGCGGCCGAACCCGACGCCGCCGTTCCGGCTTCCGATACGGAAGTCGAACGCCGGTGACCAGGTCTGATGGCGGAGGCTATAAGATCCGCCTCCGCAACTTCGAAGGCCCGCTCGACCTGCTCCTCTTCCTGATCCGCAAAAAGCAGGTCGAGATCAACGACATTCCCATCGCCGACATCACCCGCGAGTACCTGGCCTACCTGACGGCCCAGGACCGCATCGACATCGACCGCGAAGCCGAGTTCCTGCTGATGGCCGCCGTGCTGATCTACATCAAGTCCCAGACGCTCCTGCCGCGCGAACAGGCGACGGTGCCGGACGACGTGACCCGGATCCGCCCGACCGACCACCTCATGCCCTACGACCGGATCAAGGCCGTGGTCGGCCTGCTGCGCGACAAGGAGGAGGAGCAGTCGGCCATCTGGCAGCGCTCGTCCCTGACCGCCCCGCTCCCCGACCAGGACCTGGACCTGGTCGAGGTCTCGCTGTTCGACCTGGCCGAGTCCTTCTTCGCCCTGATGAAGCGCAAGCAGGCCGAGACGGCCAAGGTCTTCAAGGGCAAAGAGATCAACATGGCCGACAAGACGGCCGAGATCGTCGAGGCCCTGACCACCCGGGGGCCCCTCGACTTCCTCGACTATCTCTGGGCCCAGGAGACGCTGGAGGAGGCGCTGATCGCCTTCTTCTGCCTGCTCGAGCTGATCAAGGCCCGCGTCGTGATGGCCGTGCAGGAGCAGCTCTTCAACACCATCAAGGTTTGGCTGCGCAAGGATGCGCCGGCGAAGGACGAGTCATGACCGAAAACCTGAAACCCATCCTGGAAGCCCTGATCTTCATCTCCGTCGAGCCGCTGACCATGGAGAGGATCCGGGAGGTCCTGCCCGAGGACTCCGAGTCCGACCTGGACGAGGCGCTGCGCCAGCTGATCGAAGCCTACGCCGACGGCCCGCAGGCCATCCACATCACCCGCTCGGCCGGCGGCTACGTCTTCTCGACCAAGCCGGACTTCGACGCCCCCGTCCGCCGTCTGCTGCAGATCGAGCGCCGCAAGAAGCTCTCGGGCCAGGCCCTGGAAGTCCTCTCGGCCGTCGCCTACCACCAGCCCGTGACCCAGGCCGAGATCGCCGCCATCCGCAGCGTGGACTCCTCGCACGCCCTCCACACCCTGCTCGAGAACAAGCTGATCAAGATCGCCGGGCGCAAGGAGGCCGCGGGCCGGCCCCTGCTCTACCGGACGACGGACAAGTTCCTGGCCTACTTCGGCCTGAACGCCATCGAGGAGCTGCCCTCGGCCGAAGAGCTGAAGAAGCTGCTCGAGGAGGGCAATTCGTGAGGCGAGCCGGCCCGGCAGCCGCGGCTGCCGCCCTGCTCCTGCTCGCGCTCTCCTTCCTCCCCCGCCCGGCCGCATCGGCCGCCCAAGCCGACCGCCACGCTCCCCGCGACATTCAAGCCCGTAACGGCCTGGTCGTGGCCGCCCATCCGCTGGCGGCCGAGGCCGGGCGCGACATGCTCCAAGCGGGCGGCAACGCCGTGGACGCAGTGGTGACGGCTGCCTTCGCCCTGAACGTCGTCGAGCCGTTCGCCTCGGGTATCGGCGGCGGCGGGTTCATGATCCTCTACAACGCGGCCGACAAGAAGACCACGGTCATCAGCTTCCGCGAGAAGGCGCCGGCCGCAGCCTCGCCGTCGATGTTCGCGGAGAAGGGCGAGGCGGCCGAGGAATGGAAGTCCGAGCGCGGCACGGCCGTGGGCGTGCCGGGCATGCTGGCGGGCTGGGATCTGGCCCTGCGCAAGTACGGCACCCGGAGCCTGAGACAAGCTGCGGCGCGGGCCATCGACCTGGCCGAACAGGGCTTTCCCCTCAGCGAGACCTTCAGCCTCATCAACAAGGACGAGTACGAGAAGCTGCTCAAGAACGCCGGCGAGGGCTCGGTCTACCTCAACCAGGGCTTGCCTTACGAGCCGGGCGACCTCTTCCGCAACCCCGAACTGGCCTCGACCCTGCGGCTCATCGGCGAGAAGGGCATCGGCGAGTTCTACCGCGGCAGCCTGGCCCAAAAGATCGTGGACGCGGTCCGGGCCAAGGGCGGGATCATGAGGCTCGAAGACCTGGCCGCCTTCGCGCCGCGCGAGGACGCGCCGCTGCGGGGCCGCTACCGCGGGCTGGAGATCGCCACCGTTCCGCCGCCGGCTTCGGGCGGCCTCCACGTCCTCCAGATGCTGCAGGTCATGGAAGGCTGGCCCGTTCGCGAGTGGGGCCCCGGTTCCGTCGCGGCCGTGCACCACATGAGCGAGGCCCTGCGCTTCATCTTCGCCGATCACGACCACTACCTGGGCGATCCGGATTTCGCACGCATTCCCCTGGCCGAGCTGCTGTCGGCCGATTACGCCAAGGGCATCGCCTCCCGCATCAGCCCCGACCGCCTGGCCGCGGAGTACCCCTTCACCGTCTTCGACCCGGCCAAGGACCGCAAGGAAAACACCACCCACCTGGCGGCCGTGGACAAGGACGGCAACATCGCCGCCCTGACCCAGTCGATCAACGACTTCTTCGGCAGCGCCATCGTGCCGGAGGGGACCGGGTTCCTGCTGAACAACCACATGCGCGACTTCGACACCGACCCGGAATCGCCCAACGCGCCGGGCCCCGGCAAGCGCCCCGTCTCGTCCATGGCCCCCCTGCTCATCTTCAAGGACGGCCGGCCCTACTTGGCCCTGGGCTCGCCCGGCGGCCTGCGCATCTTCCCGACCATGGTCCAGATCATCTCGAACATCGTCGACCACGGCCTGGGCCTGGACGAGGCCATCGAGGCGCCCCGCTTCTACAGCACTTCGGGCGGGGGCAAGGCGCATCCCCTCGCGCTCGAGTCGCGCTTCCCGGAGGCTATCCAGAAAGCCCTGCAGGCGCTCGGCCACGAGCTGACGCTCAAGGAAGCCTACGACAAGTACTTCGGCGGGGCCCAGGGGCTGATGATCCCCCCCGGCGGCAAGCTCTTTCTCGGCGGGGCCGACTCTCGCCGCGACGGCGCCGGCGCCGGGTACTGATAATTCTCAGACACATACTCCATTCCCCGCAACGAGCGGGAGACGTTTCCGCTAGTCGTACCTTATCCAAAAAAAGGTTCTTCGCCAGATTTCGGGGGACCAGAGCGTTTCGGGGTATCGGCCAACGGCGAAATCGCGAGGTTTTAGCCTTTTTTTGCCACTCTTCGAGGGAACCCAACGGGCGCCGAGGGATGTTTGAGCACGTGACCAACTGAGGGATTCGAGACTGAGTGGGTGGTCATGAAAATCGGGTGATCTCGAATGCGGAGTTCCGCAGGCGCCGAGAAGAAAAGCGAAAAAAGGCGTGAAAAAACCGAAGCCGCCGGGTCGATACCCCGAAGCGCGCACCCCGAAATCTGGCAATGAACCCAAAAAAAGCGGGGGTGGTGAGTGTGCCTGAGAATCCGTACGTTTGAGTCCGCGTCCGCGAACCCGTATAATCCTCTCGCTTCAAGGAGGCCGCTGATGACCATGAAATCGATCGCTTATTGCGTCGCCCTCCTCTTGGCTGCGGCTCTCCCGCTCGCCGCCCAGACCCCCCTCTTCGAACAGCCCGTCCTCATCACCTCGGCCGGCCAGAGTGCGGACGTCCAGATCGCTTCCGTCCAAGCCCGTAAGGCCGGCCTCCAATCCACGCTGGTCAAGGCCGCCGGGCCTAAAGACTTGGCCCAGGTCAAGTCCCTGGTCCTGGTCCTCGGCGCCAGCCTCAAGGGCCTGGGCGCCGCCGGCCTCGATACCGCCAAAGAGAAGTCCCGTGTCGATGCCCTCCTGGCCGAAGCCAAAGCCAAGGGCGTGCCGGTGCTCCTCCTCCACCTCGGCGGCGAAGCCCGCCGCGGCGACCTGACCGACGAGATGGCGGCCGCCTATATGCCCGCGGTCCGCATGGCCATCGTCGTCAAGTCGGGCAACAAGGACGGCCTCTTCACCCGCCTTTGCAAGGACAACAACGTCCCGCTGCGCGAGATCGAGAAAACCCTCGACCTGGTCGAGCCGCTCAAGCAGGCCTTCAAGTAGGCCATGGCGGAGCCCCTCCTCCTTCTCCTCCTGATGGTCGCGGCCTTCGCTGCCCTGGCCATGGGAGCGAAGGTCCCGCTGGGGCTCAGCCTGGCGCTCGCGGCCTTGGCCGGCGCCCTCGTCGGGGGCCACGGCTTCGCCCTCCGCCACCTGATCGAGGGAGCCTTCGGCTTCTTCGACATCATCCTGATCATCGCCACGGCCATGGTCTTCATGAAGTCGCTCCAGGCCTCGGGCCTGCTGGACGGACTGACCGCGGCCATCCTGCGGACCTTCCACGGCCGACCGGTGGCCTTGCTCTGGATGGTCACGGCCCTGCTGATGCTGCCCGGGATGATCACCGGCTCTTCGTTGGCCGCGGTCTTGAGCACCGGCCCCCTCATCGCCCCCGTCCTGATCAAGCTCGGCCTCAAGCCCGCGCGGGCTGCCGCTTTCGTCGCTTCGGGCGCCGTGCTGGGGATGATCGCCCCGCCCGTCAACATCCTGGTCATGATCATGGGCGCCGGTGTGGACATGCCTTACGTCGGCTTGACCGTGCCGCTTCTGCTCATCACGATGCCCCTGGCCTTGATCGTGCCGCTCGTGCTCGGCCTCGGCCGCATCCGCCCCGTCGACAAGGAGGGCTGCCAGGCCCTGCTTCCCGAGTTCGACGCCCGGCCCTACGGCTTCCGGATCTACCTGCCTCTCGTCCTGGTCCTCGTCCTGCTCGTCCTGCAGAACCTGCGCCTGCCGGGTATCGCGGCCATGGGGCTTCCCGCCGTTTTCATGCTGGGCAGCCTGGCTGCCGCCGTCTGTGGCCGGCGATTTTCCTATCTTAAAGCCGGGCAGGAGGCCGTCACCGAGGCACTGCCCATTCTTTCGATCCTGGCCGGGGTGGGCATGTTCATCCAGGTCATGACGCTCGTCGGGGCCCGCGGGGCTGCCGTGCTGGCCTTCCTGTCGCTGCCGCCCGCGCTTCTCTACGCCGGGATCGCGGTCGGCATGCCGCTCTTCGGGGGAGTCTCGGCCTTCGGCTCGGCCTCGGTCCTGGGTGTGCCTTTCCTGCTGGCCCTTTCGGGGAGCAACGCCCTGCTCGTCGCCGCCGCCCTGTCGGCCATCGTCGGCATCGGCGACTTCATCCCGCCGGCGGCCATGGCCGCCCGCTTTTCCGCGCAAGTTGCCGGAGAGCGGAATCTCGGCCGCGTTTTACGGGCCTGCGCCGCACCCGCGCTGCTCATTCTCGCCGCGGGCCTGGCCGTGCTGGTCTTTGCCCCGGCCCTGGACAAGGTGTTTTAATGCGGTACGTCTATCTGGCCATCGTCCTCTACCTGGCCGGCCATCTGGCTTGGGCCATGGCCAGAGAGAGAAACGTCTGGAAGCAGGCGGGGGCGGGGATCGTTCTGCTCCTCTTCATCTTAAGGCTCCTCCTGATTCAATAGCCCGCCCATGACGCACCCGAAGCCGGAAACCGGAGGCAAGCGGAAGGGGGCCTTCTCCGCTTTGGCCCTTCTCGTCCTCCTCGGAACGGTCGGATTCTTCGCCGGCCGTGAATTCCTGACCATGCGGACACAGGACGCCGTCTACCCCTCGCAGGGGTTGACCTCGCAACGCCGGCTCTCGGCCTATCTGCCCTCGTTGGCCGGATCGCCGGGCGACGCCGACATCTATGTCTTCGAAGGACAGGAACCCGGGGGCCGCGTCCTCATCCTGGGCGGATCGCATCCCAACGAGCCGGCCGGTATGGTCGCCGCCGTAGCCCTAATCGAAAACATCCGCCTCGAGCGAGGCACCGTGTTCATCATCCCCGAAGCCAACCGCAGCGGCTTCTCCCACTCCGATCCCCACGAAGCCAGCCCGCAGCGCTTCTCGCTCGATACCCCCTCCGGCCCTCGATCGTTCCGCCTCGGCTCGCGGGTGACGAACCCCGTCCACCAATGGCCCGACCCGACCATCTACATCAACCCCGCGGGCCAGGCCCTGGCCGGCATCGAAGCCCGCAACCTCAATCGGGCCTACCCCGGGCGGCGCCGGGGGAACCTGACCGAGCGGGTGGCCTTCGCCGTCATGGAGCTCATCCGCCGGGAGCGGATCGATCTCGGCATCGACCTGCACGAGTCGGCTCCCGAGTATCCGGTCATCAACGCCCTCGTCTTCCACGAGAACGCCGCCGACCTGGCCGCCCTGGTCCAGATGAGCCTGGAGGGGCAGGGGCTGGATATCCGGCTGGAGGCCTCGCCGCCCAACCTGCGCGGCCTGTCCCACCGCGAGTGGGGGGACGCGGCCGGGATCATGGCCGTCCTGCTGGAAACGCCGAACGCCTCGCACGGCCGGCTCAAGGGCGCGCCGACACCCGCCCTGGTCGTGGACGGCCGGGACGAGCTTTACGTCCGGGCCGCCCGCCTGGGCCGGCTCTTCGTCCCCTTCGGGCCCGAGGGCATCCCCCTCAAGGACCGTGTGGCCCGCCACCTGGCGGGCGTGGAGGCGCTTCTGGCTGGACTTGCGGATATCGCCCCGGACAAGGCCGTGGCCGTCTCTTCCATTCCGGATGCCGCATCGGTCCGCGAGCGAGGCGTCGGTGCGCACCTGCGGGGGCCCTCAGGCAAACGCCCGTAAGTTCATTTTTCATCACTATTTAGCATTGACAAAGCGATTAGGCTTGTGTAGACTTGGGCATCGTTTTCGTCCGATCATGATCAATAACAAAGCCCTAAGACAGGAAAGTTTTATGCCCGTCCCGCTCCCCGGAGCATGCTTGATAGACCTTCCCGCGGCGGCCGCGCCGCGGAGGACGACCGTGCCCGACAACGGGCGGGAATCACATCCACAGGAGTACCCAGGCCCATGACAGAAACCAGCAAGCCGAAAGACGAAAAGCTGAGCATGGAGGACTACGAGCACCTTCTGGACAAGTACCAGTTCAGCAAGCAGGAAGCCGCGCCCGGCAAGATCGTCAAAGGCCGCGTCATCAAGATAACGGCCGACCAGATCCTGGTCGACATCGGCATGAAGTCGGAGGGCATGATCCCGCTGTCCGAGTTCGCCCTCGGCAACGCCGCCCCGATTCCCCCCGTCATCGGCCAGGAGCTCGAGGCCGTCCTGGAGAAGAACGACCACAAGGAAGGCTACTTCATCCTGTCGAAGAAGAAGGCCGACGCCGAGAAGGCCCTGGACGCCCTGGAGAAGGCCGCCCAGCACGGCGGCTTCGTCATGGGCACCATCGTCGACCGGGCCAAGAACGGCTACCAGGTCAACGTCGGCATCCCGGCCTTCATGCCCGAGTCGCACGCCGACATGCGCCCGGTCAAGGACCCCGACAAGCTCATCGGCCTGACCGACAAGTTCAAGGTCATCCGCTTCGAGCGCAAGACCGAGAACGCCGTCGTCTCCCGCAAGCTGGTCCTGATGGACGAGCGCGAGACCAGCAAGCGCAAGGTCTTCGGGACGATCGAGAAGGGCCAGAAGCTCCCCGGCCACATCCGCTCGCTGACCAGCTTCGGCGCCTTCGTCGACATCGGCGGAGTGGAAGGCCTGCTCCACGTCTCCGACATCTCCTGGGGCAAGATCGGCCATCCGCAGGAAGTGCTGCAAGCCGGCCAGGACATCGAGGTCGTCGTGCTCGACTTCAACGTCAAGGACGAGAAGATCAGCCTCGGCCTCAAGCAGCTGACGCCCGACCCCTGGGCCAATATCGCCGAGAAGTTCAAGGCCGGCGACAAGATCACCGGCAAGGTCACCTCGCTGACCGACTTCGGCGCCTTCGTCGAGCTGGAGAAGGGGGTCGAGGGCCTGGTCCACATCTCCGACCTGACCTGGTCGCGCAAGATGATCCACCCCAAGAAGCTGCTCAAGCTGGGCGACATGGTCACGGTCAGCATCCTGGAAGTCAACCCGACCTCCAAGCGGATCAGCCTGGGCCTGAAGCAGGCCCTGCCCCACCCGCTGGAGGGCTTCAAGGACCGCCACAACCCCGGCACCAAGGTCCACGGCAAGATCACCAGCATCACCGACTTCGGCGCCTTCCTCGAGGTCGAGCCCGGCATCGAGGGCCTGATCCACATCTCCGACATCTCCTGGGAGAAGATCAAACACCCCTCGGTCAAGCTGAAAGTCGGGCAGGAGACGGACGCCGTGATCCTGGGCGTGGACGTGGATCGGCAGAAGGTCTCTCTGGGCCTCAAGCAGCTCGAGGGCGACATTTGGGAAGAGTTCTTCATCCGCCAGAAAGTCGGCGACCTGGTCAACGTCAAAATCGTGCGCATCGCCGACTTCGGCGTCTTCGTCGAGATCCTGCCCGGCATCGAGGGTGTCGTGTTCAACTCCGAGATCGACGAGCACAAGGTCGAGAACCCGGGCGAAGTGGTCAAGGTGGCCGAGGAACGGCAGGCCAAGATCATCAAGCTCAACTCCAAAGACAAGAAGATCAGCCTGAGCTTCCGGCAGGCCCAGGCCGAGCTGCAGAAGCAGGAGTACCAGAAGTACCAGGACAACCAGGGCACCGGCCTGACCTTCGGCGACCTCATCCGCGAGCAGCTGAACAAGAACCTGGCCGCCAAGGCGGCGGCCCCGGCCGCGATCCCGGACGAAGCGCCCGTCCCGGCCGAGATAGAGACGATCGAGGAAGCACCGGCGCCGCTGGACAGCAGGGAAGAAACGGTCGTCGTTCCGTCTGACGCCGGTACTGCCGAAGCGGCTGCGCCGCTGGATAACGGCACTGTCGAGGCGACTGACGCCCCGGCGCTGCTGGAAAGCAGCGAAGAAATCGTCGTCGTGCCGTCCGACGCCGGTACTGCCGAAGCGGCTGCGCCGCTGGATAACGGCACGGTCGCAACAACTGACGCACCGGCGGAGGAGAAAGCCGATGATTAAGGCCGACCTGATCAACCGGATCAGCAAGGAGCTCAATATCCCCAAGCAGGAGGCCGAGACCGGCGTCAACCTCTTCTTCGACACCATCAAGGATGCCATCCTGAAGGGTGAGGAGATCGAAGTCCGCGGGTTCGGCAGCTTCCGCTTCCGCCAGCGGCCGCCCCGCTCGGGCCGCAATCCCCGCACGGGCGACCCGGTGGCCGTGCCGCCCAAGAAGGTCCTGTACTTCAAGCCCAGCAAGCTCCTCAAGGAGCTGATCAACAAGGAATGAGGTACATCACCGCGCCCTGGAGGGAGGCTTACGTGCGGAGCGTGGACGTCCACCGCGGCTGTGTGCTCTGCCGCGCCGCCAAGGCCCGCGACGAGGCCAAGGCCTACGTGGTGGCCCGGGGCCGTCATGCCTTCGTCCTGCTCAACAAGTATCCCTACCAGCCGGGCCACCTGATGATCGCCCCCCTGGCCCACCTGGCCTCGCTCGAGGACGCGCCCCGGCCGCTCCTGGCCGAGATGACCGCCCTTCTGCAGCGCAGCCTGGGCGTGCTCAGGGAGGCCTACGCCCCGCACGGGTTCAACACGGGCATGAACCTGGGCCGCAGCGCCGGGGCGGGGGTGGTCGACCACTTCCACCTCCATGTCGTCCCCCGCTGGACGGGCGACTCCAACTTCATGCCCATCGTCGGCGGAACCAAGGTGCTGATCGAAGGCCTCGACGCCACCTGCGCCCGGCTCCGCCCCCTGTTCGCCGGCCGTCGCAGGACGGCCCGCCGCTGACACCAATCCCCCCAAGAGGTTCATCATGCTGAAAACCATGCGCCAGAATATGAAGTCGCTCAAGGTCGTCCTCTGGTTCATCGTGGCCGCCTTCATCGTCTCCATCTTCGTCATCTGGGGCGGCTCGGGCCGCATCGGCGAGGGCGAAGCCGGAGGCGTCGTGGCCACCATCGGCAGACACAAGGTCCCGACCGACGACTTCCTGAACGGCCTCCGCAACCGCATCGAGAGCCTCAAGCAGGACATGAAGGACATCGACCGCTCGGTCATCGAACAGCTCAACCTGCCCCAACAGGTCCTGGAGCAGATCATCGAACAGCGCCTCCTCATCGACGCCGCCAAGCGCCTTGGCGTGCGGGCCTCCAACGACGAAGTCCGCCGGCGCATCACCGCCCTGCCCGGCTTGCAGCGGGACGGCGCGTTCGTCGGCTACGACGAATACAAGCAGGTCCTGTCCTACAACCGCATCCCCCTGGCCCAGTTCGAGAGCGGCATCCGGCAGGAGATCATCCTGAGCAAGACCGTGGCCGCACTGACCTCGGGTGTGGTGACGACGCCGCAGGAGGTCTGGGACGGCTACCGCCTGACCAAGGATACCGCCAAGATCGAATACCTGGCCCTGGAATCGTCCACGATCACGCTCGACAAGGCGCCCGACGCGGCGGCCGTCAAGGCCCGCTTCGAGAGCAAGAAGGACGATTACAAGCTGCCCGAGCGCCGCGAAGCCGGGTATGTCTTCTTGAAGAACGACGACCTCAAGGCCGAGGTCGAGCTGTCCGAGGCCGAGATGGCCAAATACTACGCGGACAACAAGGCCCAGTTCGAGATGCCCGAGCAGGTCAAGGTCAGCCGCATCTGGCTGCCCTTTGCCGGCAAGGACAAAGCCCTGGTCCAGGCCGAGGCGCGAAGCGCCAAGGACCGCCTCAGCGGCGGCGGCGACTTCGCCGAGCTGGCCAAGGCCGTCTCCAAGGACGACAAGGCCGCCGCGGGCGGCGACTGGGGCCTATATGACTGGCGCACGCTGGAGGCCCAGGAGATCGAGGCGGCCAACAAGCTCGACCTGAACAAGGTCTCCGACCCCATCGAGCTGGCCGACGGCATCGCCATCCTCAAGGTGACCCAGAAGGACGCGCCCACGACCACGACACTCGAGTCGGCCAAGCCGCGCATCCGGACCATCCTGCAGGACCAGAAGGCCCGCGAGCTGGCCGGAACCCGAATCGCCAAGCTGGAAAAGGAGGCCCGCAGGGCCAAGAGCCTCGAAGCGGCGGCCAAGGCCGCGAACCTCAAGGTCCAGACGACCGGCCTGCTCAAGAGCGGCGAGGCGCTGGGCGACATAGACCCCTCCGGAGCCGTCAGCTCGGCCCTGTTCGCGCTCAAGGACAAGGACATCTCCGCCCCCCTCTATACTTATAACGGCGTCGCCCTGGCCCAGCTGAGCAAGGTCGAGGCGCCGCGCCCCGCGACCTTCGAGGAAGCCCAGGACCAGGTCTTGGCGGACCTCGAGGAGTCGCTGAAGAAGGAGCGGGCGCTGGCCAGGATCAACGGGATCCGGGCCCGCCTGACCGACAAGAACTGGGAGGATGTGGCCGCGGCCAACAAGCTCGAGGTCAAGACCGTGGCCGAGCACAAGAAGGAGCAGTACGTCAGCGTCGTCGGCGAGAGCTCCGAGCTCGACCGCCTGGCCTTCAGCCTGCCGCTGCGCGAGATCAGCACCCCGATCGACTTCACGACCGGCTACGCCGTGATGCGGGTCCTGGAGCGGACGGAAGCCAGCCGCGAGGAGTTCGAGACGATCAAGGCCACCGAGACCGCGAACATCCTGGAGCAGAAGAAGAACAAGTTCCTGCAGGCCTACCTGGCCAAGCTGCGCGGCGAGACGGACATCAAGATCCGGTACGACGCCTTCCTCAAGGTGACGCAGGACGTTCTGGCCAGATACGAAAAGACCCCGATCGGAAACTGACGATTATGGACCTTCTCCGAGCAGGCTCGGCGGAGGAGGTTCGCTCTGGCGGAAATTTTTGCGCCGTGGCGTCTCGTTTTTTTCGGCGGCTCGGAACTCGCGTCCCGTAATCGATCTAACGGATGTGGCCCGGGACGCTCAAACATCCTCGCCGGCCGGCCTCTTTCCGGGCCGCTCCTTTCGGAGCCGCATGACGAATCCTCCCCTGTTTAGGGGAGGCAGGAGGGGTAATACCAATAAAAAAAATTGGGATGCGGCTCCGCATGAGCGAAATTTCCGCCCTCGCTACGACGGGCGAAGCGCCTGTCGTTACGAGGACTGCGAAACGGCTGCATCGGCGCTCACCTCCTTCCACCTCGCCTTAGGTGAAGATTCCTGTGTTCTCAAAGGACTCATTTCTCCTCATTTTTAAAACCCCTCGTTAGCTTTTAGTTCTTCGCCAGATATCGGGGGACCAGAGCGTTTCGGGGTACACCGTCGGGGGCGACGGTGTACCCCGAAGCGCGCACCCCGAAATCTGGCGATGAACCTAATTTTTTGGGTTTGTAAGATCCCTTGTCCCCGCTTCTGCAAGTCTTCTCTCGCAATCTGGCGCGCCATTAGATTCCCGGCTTGTTTCGAACGGCTCTTTTATGGCAATCTCTGGCCATGAACAAAAAATTGGATAAAGCCGCGGAGAGGGCCGTCACCCAGGCTCTGCGTTTGCGCAAGGGCGAGAGCTTTCTGCTCGTCGCCGACGAGCCCAAGCTCCCCATCGCCGAGGCCCTGGCCCACTGGGCCCGCAAGGCCGGGGCCGAGACCACGACCTACCTGATGACCGAGGCCCTGCGGCCGATCGAGGGCCCGACCGGGCTCTTCCGGGCCATGGCCGAGAAGGCGGACGCCGTGGCCTACATGCTCGAGGCCCGGATCGAGGAGAAGGCCTTCCGCGGTTACATGGTCTCTCTGGCCAAAACGGGGTCCCGCGTCCTGATGATGCCGGGCATCACCGTGGATATGATGGAGCGGCTGGTAGCCGTGGACTACACCGCCCTGGACGTCTTCACCCGCAAGGTCATGGCGGCGCTTCGCAACGCCCCCGACGTCCGGATCAGCAACGCCGACGGCACCGACATCGCCTTCAGCGTCAAGGGCAGGCTGTGGAAGAACAGCAACGGCGACATCGGCCGCCGCGGCAGCCACGGCAACCTGCCGGCCGGGGAGTGCTACACTTGCCCGGTCGAATCGACCTTCAGCGGGAAGGTCGCCATCCGGCTGATCGACGACAAGCTCGGACGCGGCGTCCTGGAGTTCGCCCAGGGCCGCCTGGTGCGCTGGAGCGGGCGGGGCATCGAAGCCATCGTGCGGCACATCGGCGAAGACCCGACGGGCCTGGTTATCGGCGAGTTCGGCGTGGGCACCAACCCGGGCGCGCGCATCTGCGGCAACATGCTCGAGGCGGAGAAGGCCTTCGGCACCGTCCACTTCGCCATCGGCGACTCCTACGGCCTGGGGCAAAATGCGAGCCGCCACCACTACGACGCGCTGGTGGCCGGGGCCACCATCTTCGCCAAGGGCCGCTTCATCGCCAAGGGCGGGAAATACCTTATCTGACGGCCCGCCGGGTATTGCCCCGGAGCTGTTTTTCCCTTATGGTGAGGGCATCCCATGAGCATACCGCGCCGTTTCTCCACCTCCGCCGCCGTTGCGCTCGCCCTTCTTGCCGCCCTCGCCCCCGGCTGCGGGAGGACGGAAGCCGTCGCCGCGCAACGGGATGCCGCGCCGGCTCCTCGGCAAGCCGCCGACGCGTTCACCCTCGACTACCGCTATGCCCCGCCCTGGTGGCAGACCTGCATCGGCCTGCCCGACGATTGGCAGAAGACGCTGGTCTCCAAGGAGGGCGCCCTCCTCTACGACTACATCCGCGGCTCCGAGTACGGAGCCACGGTGGCCATCGGCATCGCCGGAGCGGGTGAGCCGGCCGCCGCCCAGTCGATGCCCGACCCGCGCCTCCCGATCGTCGAAACGACGCTGGCCGGAGCGGACGGCAAGGAGCTCCTCCGTTGGAGCGCCCTGGCCGTCGTCCCCGGCGACGACCAGAAGCTGCCGATGCGGGGCCGGCCGCGGGGAGATGAGGCCCAGCCTCCGCGCGGCGACCTCCTCCTCGTGCGCAAGGCACCCGGAGCGCACCGTCTGGCCTTGACCATCGAGTCCAAGGACGCCCTGGACGTCGTCGACCGCGCCGTCCTGCGCGGCGGCCGGCGGTTTGCGAGCTTCTCGGCCCGCTGGGACGGCCTCGTTCCGGGCCGCGGCCGGATCACCATCCTCTTCCCGGCCCGGGTCGAGGAGCTGGCCGTCTACTGCGCCGCGGGCCATGACGCCGGCGACGTCGACCCGGCCTGGGCCAAGGCCCAGCCCGAGCGGGCCGCCCGCTGGTGGGCCGGGCAGGATTTTCCGTACGGCGTTCTATCCGTCCCCGATCCGGCCCTGCAAGGATTGATCGACTCCTGCATCCGGAACATCTACCAGGCTCGCGAGGTCAAGGACGGCCTGCCGATCTTCCAAGTCGGTCCGACCTGCTACCGCGGGCTATGGGTCGTGGACGGCGCCTTCATCCTGGAGGCCATGGCCTACCTCGGCCGCGGACAGGAGGCCCGCGCCGGCATCCGGCATCTCCTCACCCGCCAGAAGCCCGACGGATCGTTCGACGTGCTGGGGAGCTACTGGAAGGAGAACGGCATCGTCCTCTATATCCTGAACCGGCACGCCCTCCTGACCGGGGACGACGACTGGCTCAAGACGAACTGGACCGTGGTCGGACGTGTCGTCGAGGCCATCAAGCGCCTGCGTCGCGAGAGTCGCCAAAATCCCGCCGCGCCCGAAGCGGGGCTCGTCCCGCCCGGCGTGCCCGACGGCGGCATCGGCGGTGTCGTCGCGGAATACACCAACGTCTACTGGAACCTGGCCGGGCTGAAGGCCGCGGTCGAGGCCGCACGCCGTCTGAAAATGCCCGAAGCCGACGACTGGGCGGCCGAGCTCCTCGACTTCCGGGCCGCCTTCGACAAGGCCGCCGTGCGCGACCGCAAGCCGATGGAGGGAGGGCTCTTCACCCTGCCCATCCTGATGACGCCCCAGCCCGGGATCGATCCCATCCGGGGCCAGTGGGCCTTCTGCCACGCCGTCTTCCCCGGCCGGCTCTTCGATGCGGCCGATCCGCTGGCCCGCGGCAACATGAAGCTCCTCGACGACCACCAGGCGGAAGGCCTGGTTCTGGGAACGGGCTGGATGCCCGACGGGCTGTGGACCTACTTCGCCTCCTTCTGGGCCCACGCCCACCTCTGGTTGGGTGACGGGGCTAAGGCGGCGGAAATCCTCTACGCCTATGCCAACCACGCCTCGCCGCTTCGCGCCTGGAGGGAGGAGCAGCCGCCCCTGGACGCCAAAACCCGGGCACCCTTCGTCGGAGACATGCCCCACAACTGGGCTTCGGCCGAGCTTCTCCGTCTGGTCAGGAACATCCTGATCCTCGAACGCGATAACGAGATCCATCTTCTCGAGGGCTTGCCGCCGAGCTGGCTTGAACCGGGCGCCAAGACCGCCCTCAACGGCGCCGCCACCGACTTCGGGCCGTTGACCATGCGGCTCGAGGTCGCGGCGGACGGATCCTCGCTCCGTCTGGAAGCCGTCCTGCCGGCCTCCGACCGGCTCCGGCGAACGGTCGTCCACCTGGGCGCTTGGGCCGCGGAGGGAAAGATCGAGCGCGAAAAGACAGACTCCGGGTTGGTTTGGGTTATCCCCCTGGCCCGCTAGGCGGGGACTCGCCTGACACGGGCTATTCCGGGAAGCGATACCCGCAAACAGCCCTGGTGTGATGCTCCTTCTTGTTCAGCGGGTATTTGGAACAGGTGTACGGCTTGAAACTCTGGATTTTGCACACCGACCGGCCTTGTTCATCCCAGCTCAGGAAGATGCAATCCCCCATGAATCGGCAGCAGGCGCCGCAACGACGGCATTCGCCGGTCCGGCCCTTGTCGGGGGGCTTCAGATAGACCACCAACTGGCGGATTTTATGGTAAATGCCGTACTTTTTTCCGTCCGGCGGGATTTGCATAAGTCTGTTTTCATTATAGTCGACGCGTCCTTCTAAGGCAAACCGGGCCGGTGAAGAGCTTACCTTCTCGCCCGCGAATTCAAAGGACGAGTGACAGGCAGAAGGTCCCGTAAATGTGGCCGCGCCGCTCGGTCTCGTACCAGCGAGTCTGGGCAACGTAGCCGCCGTTGAGCGTCAGGCGGCGCCAGCAGACCGCGATCCCGGCCGCGAGCCGGCCCCGGAAGGGATATTTCTCCACCCGCGGCCCGTCCCGCCATAGGTTCCCGTCGAGGAAGGCATCATGCAGGACCGCCTGCCCTTCCGCCGCCAGGTAGGCGAACGCTGCCGTCCTCTCCCCTCTCTCCCGCCGGACCTCGCCCGAGAGGTCGGGCGAGATGGAGGCGGCGCCGAAGTCGTCGGGTAGATTCCAGCCGGCCCGGAATCCGGCCCCCAGGCCTCCCGCCGTCAAGGCGTTGGACAGCGAGCCCCCGGCCCGGACGACGGCATCCGTCAGAAGGCCGGGCCCCGGCGCCCGATCCCACAACCGCTCCCGGTGCTCGAAAGCCAGGCCCAGGACGGGCTCATCCCTCAGCTCGCCGGCCCAGCCTTCGGGCGTCTTGAAGCCGAAGAGCCGGTGCCAAAACCGCTGGGTCGCCCCGGCCAGCGAGTCGGGGCCGATCAGCCCAAGGATCATCTCGAACGAGTCCAGGGAACGAGCGTCCCGACTCTGGAAAGCCAGCCCGACGCCGGCGTAGCCCGCGTACGGATGCTCCCCGGCGGGCGTTTCGGTCAGGGTGATATCCTCGGGCGTGTACATCCTCTGATCGAGGAAGACCGAAATATGTCGATCGCCGGAGGAGGAGGCGGTGCCGCGGCCGAAGGACAAGGCCCGGCTGACGGAATCAAGCCAGGCCGGCAACCGAACCGGAGAGTCGGGCCGGCCGAGCGCGGCCGAGGTCCAGGCGATCCGGATGCCGTTGGTATAGCGGCGGTCGGTGCCGGCGGCGAGGTCGTTGTCCCAGAACAGGCTGAAGACGCCGGGGGACGCCTTCCGGATCGCTTCGGCGGCCTCCTCTGCCGGCGCGCATAAGCCCCCGAGCCAGACGAGGGCCGCCGCACCCATCCAGGCCCGACCGGCTCTTCTTCGCATCCGGATCATGACCCGCTATGATAAATCCCGCTCCCGCCGGCGTCAATCCACTTCACCCGACGGAAGCCCCATCCACGATTGCAAACCGGAACCGAAACAAGTAATCTGGGGCGGAAACGAGGAGAGACGCCCATGACCAGCAAGGAGCGAGTCCTCGCGGCCCTGGCCCACAAGGAGCCCGACCGCGTTCCCGTCGACTTCGGAGCTTCGGCCGTCACCGGCATCCACGCCAAGATGGTCATCGCGCTGCGCGAGCGCTACGGTTTGGAGCGCCGTCCGGTCAAAGTCCACGAGCCATACCAGATGCTCGGCCTGGTCGAGGAGGACCTCAAGCAGGCCCTCGGCCTGGATGTGGACGGCGTCTTTCCGCCGGAGACGATGTTCGGCTACCGCAACGAGGGCTGGACGCCGTGGCGGCTGGATGACGGCACCGAGGTCCTGATGTCGGCCCGTTTCCAGACGGTCATGGCCGGGCTGATGATAGCGCCCGTGACAGGGAACCCAATGGAGGTCGCGGCTGAGACCCACGGTGAAGTCCGTGCCCTTGGGGCTGGTGACGTGGATGACGGCGGCATCGCGCACGATGTCGGTGACACGCTGTGTGATCTCGTACACCCGATCGTAATCGGCGGTCATGCCTTCGACCATGAGTTGCGGCGTGATGCCGATCATGTGGCCGTGGCGGACGTTTAGCGATTGCCCCATCGCCACCCGTAATTTCATGCGAAAACCCACTTCGCCGGGCTTACCCTGCGCTGCATAAAAGCTGGCGGTGGGCACGAAGTCGGCGATGACGCTCACGAGGGCAGCGGGCACGTCGAGAATGGGGCGTTCGCCGAATTCTTCCAGCAAGCGAAGCATGACCGCAGCCCCGGTCGCCTCCGCTTCTTCCGCCAGCGCCTGACCGATCATAACCGTCTCTTCATCGCTGAGGATGAAACGCGGTCATTGGCAGTGATATTGAGGCACGTACGCACAGCAGTGCGCGCGCCGGGACGAATGGATTCGAGGGTGTAGGTTTCGTGGGGAGGAGTTTTTGTCATGGATGTTTCGGAGTTTATGAGGAGAGATGATGAGGGGTCGAAATACGCAATACGCAGCACGTAGCACGCACTACCTGCTTCGTACTGCGTACTGCGTATATGTTTCGCGTTTCACGGTCGCAGGCGCGTGGATCGATGCTTTGATGAGTTGCGGCGGCGCTACAGGTTCGTCCGACCATTCGTAGGCGCCAAGCAGCCGGGCGGCGGCAGCTTCGGCATCGGCTGTTGTGCGAGCATGAATTTCGCATAGGGGTTGGCTATGCTCGATGCGGTCGCCGATTTTGGCCGCCATTACGACGCCGACCGCCGGGTCAATGTCATCGTCTTTACGAGCGCGACCACCGCCCAGGTCTACGGTCACTTCGCCGAAGATGCGGGCATTGGCGGCGCTGAGCCAACCGGCGCGGGGCGAGGACAGCGTGAGGATGACAGGCGCGGCGGGGCAGTAAGCGGTCTGGATCATCGGCAACTGCCGGATCGCCGCCCTGCGCTGCCACGAATTCCTGGAACTTGACCAGAGCCGCTCCGTTTGCCAACACTCGCTCGGCCAGTTGGCTGCCCTCCGTTGGCGATGCCGCCACGCCGCTGAGGTGCAAAAGATGCCCGGACTCTTCCGTAATCAGGGCGGTGAAGTCGGCAGGGCCAATCCCGCGCAGCGTATCTATCGCTTCGCGCACTTCCAGGGCGTTGCCCACGGTGCGACCCAACGGCTGGTTCATGTCGGTAACCCGGGCCGCCACCGTGCGCCCGGACATCGTACCGATGGCGACCATGATTTCCGCCAACTCTTTGGCCTGTTCCATCGTGGTCATAAATGCGCCCACGCCTACTTTGACATCGAGCAGAATCACATTGGCTCCGGCCACGATTTTTTTCGACATCACCGACGAGGCAATCAAAGGCAGGCTTTGCACCGTGCCGGTGACATCGCGCAAGGCATACAGCTTCTTGTCGGCGGGGGCGAGGTCGTCGGTCTGGCCGGCAATCACCAGGCCTACCGTGCCGAGCTGGCGCTTGAACGCATCCATACTCAGGTGGGGCGACCAGCCCGGAATCGATTCCAGCTTGTCCAGCGTTCCGCCCGAGAAGCCCAATCCCCGGCCCGACATCTTGCCCACCGGCTGCCCGGGCCACGGCCACCACCGGCCCTAAGGCCAGCGTCACTTTGTCGCCAACGCCGCCGGTGGAATGTTTGTCGGCCACGACTTTGGCCACATCGCTCAGGTCCAATCGCAGCCCCGAATCGGCCATGCTCAGGGTCAGAGCGGTGGTTTCGATGTCGTTCATGCCTTGCAATACGACCGCCATGCACCAGGCGCTAGCCTGATAATCGGGTATTTCTCCGCGGGTGTAGCCCTGGATGAAGAAATCGATTTCCGCTGCGTTCAACTCGCAGCCATCACGTTTTTTGGCGATAATGTCAACAGCGCGCATATCAAATACCTGTGAGTGTGATTGGCATGATGTTGGTAAGGCTGTTCGCCCTAAGTGTAACTTCCAAATAAGCGAGCGGGGAATAGGACACGGATGGGGTTATGAAACTACGGTCGGTCCAGTATACGGCAGATTTCAGATTCCTGCGAAGTCGATGCGTTTTGCTCGATTTGGTTGCCCGCCTGTTACAATGTACCCATGTCTGACCTCCCAGATTCGAGTCAAATGATGGCGGAAGAAAACCTGATCGAACACGTTGTACCTGTGTCCGGCCCGCCTACCCGCGCCGAGCGCATTGTCGTCCATGTGCCGGATCGCCATAATCCCATCCTGCAAAGATTCATGGAGTCGGTGCGGGCGGACGACGAGCTTTATACCTTGTGGTATTGCCAAAACGTCAATGCCGTCACACGCCTGGGCATGACCGACCACGGCCCGGTGCACATGCAGATCGTGGCGAACATCGCCCTGCGCCTACTGCGTTTGCTTTTGCAGCGGGATGTCGTGCCCGGCGTCGTGCGAGACCATCATCTCACTGTGCAAGACGCTGAAGTGATTGTGGTGGCGGCCGCCCTGCTGCACGATTTGGGCATCAGCATTCATCGCGCCAATCACGAGGACTACAGCCTGTTTGTAGCCGACCGCAAACTGCCCGACCTGCTGGCGGCCGCCTACCCCGACCCGATCGTGCGCACCGTCATCCAGTCGGAAATCCTGCACGCCATCATCGCTCATCGCAAGGATGGCAAGCCATTGACGATTGAGGCTGGCGTCGTGCGGGTGGCCGATGCGCTGGACATGGCCAGCGGGCGTTCGCGTATTCCGTTTGAGGCAGGCTCGGTGTCGATCCACTCGGTCTCGGCCATGTCCATCGAAAATGTGCAGATCGAAGCGGGTGAGGAAAAGCCGGTCTTGGTCAGCATCCGCATGACGCATTCGGCGGGCGTCTTTCAAATCGATTCGTTGCTGCGCGAAAAGCTCAAAGGCTCAGGCCTGGAGCCGTATGTGGAGGTGGTCGCCACCATCGCCCGGAATTCGGAAGCGCCCCTCGTTCAGGTGATTCGGCTTTAATATGGTTTCCTACGAAGACCCAAATTCTGATCCGCGACGCGCTCAGCCGGAAACGGAAAATATGGCCGACGAAACCACACAGGCGGTTTCGCTGGCGCATTTTCAGTCAGGGCCAGCCGTCATCTATGGTTTGATTGCCGTCACGGTGTTGGTGTTCGGCCTGCAAGCTGCATCCGATTATTTCCTCGGCTATGACTTGCCGGCGGCGCTGGGCATGAAGGTCAACGAATTGATTGCGGCCGGACAATACTGGCGCTTGATCACGCCCGTGTTTTTGCATGGTTCGATCATGCATCTGGGCTTCAATATGTACGCGCTGTTTGTGCTCGGCCCCGGCCTGTTGCGTTTCTACGGCGGCGCTCGTTTCCTGGCCCTGTACTTTTTGGGCGCGTTTGCCGGCAATGTCGTCTCGATGATCGTCACCCCGCAGCCTTCGCTGGGCACGTCCACCGCCATCTTCGGCGTGTTCGCCGCCCAGGGCGTTTTCCTTTATCTCAACCGCAAAATCTTCGACCCGCAACGCACGCAGCGGGCGCTGCGCGAGATTCTAATTCTGCTCGTGATCAACTTCGTCATCGGCCTCGCCCCCGGCATCGACATGTGGGGGCATTTGGGCGGTCTGATCGGCGGCCTGATTTTCGCCTGGTTCGGCGGACCTATTCTATCGGTAAAACTCGATCACCTCGTCCCCACCCTGGTGGATTTGCGCACGCGCAATCAGTGGCTGTGGGCGGCGGCGGGCGATGCATTGGCATTTGCGGCGATTGCGGCGCTGTGGCTGGTCAACTACGGCCCCTGATCGGGCTGAGGTAAACGTCCTGTGCGCAGGACATGCCACAGGCGGCGGGGTTCGTACAGCCGGTTGCTGACGATGAACCAGAGTCCGGCCAGCGCGCCGCCCAATTCCCACATCCACAGATCGCGACGGCGGGTGAACGCGTACCAATAGGCCAGCTTGATGTCTCCTTGCTCGCTGCCGCTTTTCTCCCAAACCTGGAAATGCCAGCCGCGCAACGGCCAATAGAAGGTGTCGGGGTAGAACCACAGGCGGTCGAGTACGGCGTGGCCGACGAATGCCAGGGTGTAGGGCCATGCCTGGGGGAAACGGCGAATCGTCGCCAATATCAGCAGGCTGTGGAAAAGCAGCGTATGGGCGAAGAGGACGGCCGATTTGAAACGACGGTAGAAATAGAGCGCGGCCAGGGGTTTGTCGATCAGGTCGGGTCCCCACGCGGCCAAGGCGAGTAGGCGCAAGTCGATTTCCGGCGTGCGCGGGACTTTGTTTCTCAGTAGTTGATAAGCGGCCAGGGTATAGGCGGCATGGCTGGGCGGAAGCATGAAACGATGGCCTTATGTCTCGGCCCGGGTGATTGTCACCTTGTCGGGCGGTTGCGCGCGTTGACTTTGGTTGAGCTTGCGGGTTAACTCGCGCAACTGCATCTCCGCCCGCCGTCCCCGGTCGGGCAGTGAGTCGCGCACATCGAGCGCCCGCTCTAACCACAGCCTGGCCTCGTCAACCCCGCCATTTTGCAGCAGGATGCCGCCGAGATTCGCCGCAGCCAGGGCGTTGCGCGGGTCATGGTCGAGCAATTCGCGCAGGCGTTGTTCGTGGGCTTCGTCGCGATTTCGCGCCCGCAACACCACGCCCAGGTCGAAGATGATGTCGGGCATCTGGTCGGCATCCACCTGCGCCGCCCGGTGGCGGATGACGCCGCGCGTCCGCGGCACGATCATATCCAACTCTCGCACGACCTTGACCTGCAATTTCGCTTTCTCGAACGCAGTGGGCGGGTGCAAGACGATCTCCTCGCCCGCGTCCACCACTACGTTGAGCAGGTCTTCGCTCGCCACGCCATCCGCCGATTTCAGCGCCTGGATCAGCACCGGGAAATTACAGTGATTGTTCACTCTGAGTTCGCCCTCGCTTTCCACCGCCGTGATGCGATCTGTGGCGACCGTACAATCTTTTTCCACGGGTACGGATTGGGGAATGGGAAACTGCACGTCGAGGATCTCATAGAAATCGGCGGAATAATTCTTGAAAATACCCACGTGTTCATGCACTTCGCCATCTTCGACCAGCTCGAACACCACACGTTGGCCGATGAATTGTTCCAGCATCGGGTCATTGGCGCTGCCCGGCGTGGCCGATCAAGTCGCCGCTGAATTTCTTCAGATAGGTCTCGCTTGTATCGGTGATGTAGCTCCCGGCCGGTTTGCGTATCTTGCCCAGCACGACGCCGATCACTTCGTTGAGTGATTCCGAGGCCGTGGCCAGGAACCCGCGCAGTTTTCGCATCAGAAACCGCATCGGCCCGGGATGAAACCAGCGCTGCAAATCTTTGGCTCGCCGCTTCTGGTTGTCCTCATCCAGTTGGTCAGCATAGCGATAGATGGCCTGGATTTCATTGAACTCGTTGGCATAAAGCACGTAGCTCGATTCCACGTGCTTCTCATCCTGGATCGCCCGCCGATAAATCAATTCCAGGCCGGTGGGCTTGACCTTGAGTTTGCCCCACACCACTTTGTTGTCGGCGCGTTCCAGGGTGACGTGAAAATCTTCGAACGCGACCAGGGCGGGGTCACGACGGCGGCTGCGCAGCCAGGCCCCGACCAAGGTGACGAAGAAGATGAAGCCAACAGTGATGACAAGTGACCAATCGATGAGCATAGCGGCAGGATTCTCGTGATAGATGAAAAGAGAGGGAACAGGCGCGTCGCTGGCAGGTTTCAGCGAGGCAGAAGCATAGCAAACTGCATAGGTTCCGGCAATCTGCCTTGTCCTGATACCATGGCCACTAATGAAAAATGCTAGTTTGTTCAACCACTCCAACTAATCCAGGATGGCTCAAGCCGATCTTCGGCCCGACGTTCCTTCATCTCTATCATGTACCTTCACTTGGGCTACATCTTCGTATGTAAGAATGCGATTGCGGAATTGAAAATCTTCGGGCACGTCGGTGTTCGATTGGTCATCGACATACCTTGGCGAATCTAGCCCGCCAAAACTAGTCTCGACCTCGACTCTTGCACTACTCTCTGAGTCCTGTTTGAATCTTGGCCACAGTGTTGCGTTCGGACGTGGCTGGTATGGTGATTGGCGGTGCAGGCAGGTTAGCAGTCACTGTGAGCATGTGAGCTTTAAGATGCGGTGGTAGAGTCTTCGATGTAGGTCATAAGTCGTTGCCACACTTTTTGGTATCGTTCCGCGTGAATCTGGTCAGCACGCGAGCGGTCGAAAGCTTCGACTAAGGTTTCTGGGAGGTTTTCAACGCTGAGCCAGAATGGGCTGGCAACGCTCAGAATAAAACCAATGTTGGCGAGGTGATGCTCCAGCTGGGTGCGTATCTCGTTGCTCACATTTTCGTTGGCTGGCGTTGCCGGGAGAACTGGAGCGAGTTTTTCAAGAAGGTCGGCATCTGGGGATAGGTTGGCTGCCTGCTCATAGCGTTTTATTGCGCCAACGACAGAGTGGCGGACACTATCTTGCAGTTGTTCCTCCCGTTGCCATTCATCCCATGTTACCAGTTGGCGTTGTCGATCCGGATCATCGGTTGCGCGCCGGATGTCGAGTCGCACGCGAAACTGTATACCTACTGATACCGGGATACCACTAACCAATATGGTTGGAACATTGATTCTTTTCTGGCGTTCGCGTACGTCTAGACGATGATGCACTTCATCTAAGCCTGGGGTCAGACGTACTAGGCCAGGTCCGGCGATGCGATTGAACCCCCCAAACCGATAAATGACGATCTCTTCGCCTTCTTCAACACGCTCAAACAAACTCATAGTACCTCCGGTTGATATATTAATCCGCTTTGCTCGAATGAAGTTGAACGAAGCCCTCAAGGACTGGACTGAAAATCGTTGGTGGAGATCCGATGAGCAATCCGCGCCTTTGCAGCAAAACCAACGCAGGCATGTCAATTGATTCGACTGGGGTTCTCTTAGCTATTTTGACGAGGACAGCTCGTTCGTGACCGTAAAGAGAATTCAAAACGCGGCTGCACGTATTCTGAATGTCGGGATTATTTAGCAGCGCATCCATAATGCGCTCTGGATGTTCGCCAGTCAAAATGTCGAAGCACTTCCTCAACAACGTTGCATGTCCTCCGCTCAGATGCAAAACCATTCGTATATCTGCCTGCTGCAATGTCCGACCGTCTTGTGCGTTGAGATAGTTCAACATCTGCACGCTATCCCGCTCTACATAAGGCTGCAGAGTAAAGATGCGGCTGCTGAAGAGCTCATAGAACCGACTGTTTTTACGTAATTTTAGAGGTTCACCGAGCAGATGTGGAAGTCCTTTTGTAAATAACAGAAAGCTTAATGTGTCTCTGTGGTAGCTACGCAAGGTGCACAATTGCTCTAGCAGTTCTACTGGCCCCTGATGAAGCAAGCAATCGGCATCGTCAAACAATATCGCCAGGCGACCACCCGGTTTATCACAAACGCCGGATACCAGATCTCTAACAACCTGAAAATCTCGATTTGCACGGTCGGACATATGTACAATTGAAGTCTTCACGCCTAGATCATGTTCCGCCTCCTGACGTAGAAGATGCCAGAAGTCCGTTGGGGTCCCGTTCCAGTCGCTGCAATCAAGGCTGATAATGTTAACTGCTAATTGCATTTCGGCGGCGTCGCTCGGGAGAGTGTACTGGTGTCGAATGAACTCCATTATATTTGACTTCCCGACCCCGGCGACTCCGACTAAAACTGATGACAGGCCACGGGTTATGAATCCACCCAGAAGTTCTATCTCTTCTTTCCGAAAATTCGAGTGGTATCGATAGGTGGTCATGATGTCAATTCCCGTAGAACTGAAATTACGCTTTTACTGATTTCGTCCTCGCCGGAAGGGATATCTACAACTGCCATCAGATTGCCAGAGGCAAACGGTGAAACCTGACTAAAGGGCCAGACAACTTCTTCTGGTAAGGCTGCCAATGCTAGCCGTAGTCGGCCTTTCTGAGGGAAGATAAGCCCAACCAGTTGAGCGCCGACGCGAAATTCACATTTATGTCCGCTCGAAATGATTTCGACCTCCCTAACCTCACGTCGGATCACCTTAACTATTGATTCAAGTTGAGCATGTGGAGTGGAAATGAGTTCTATTTTTTCAGAAGGATGATAGAACAGCAGCGCAGGAAGTGGTAGCCCCTGGGCAAGGTGAATGCAGAGTGCATCGATAAGACGAATGCCTTCAGCATATAGAAAAACAGCATAATGTAGCGAGTCGGTTCGGGCGGCAAGACGTATTAGACGTGCTGCCGTCGCCAGCCAAAGACGTTGCCGCCAGGCAGCATCGTCTTGCACACTTTCAGCATGCGCCTCGATGCGCTCAAGGAGGGCAGTTTGAAAGCGGCACGAGAGTTGATTGCGAAACACCTGGTGAGTACATGTCCATTCGGTTGTTGTGTGTTCTTCCAATTGCTCATTAATATCGGTAGGTTTGATATGGTTGTTGCGTTCGGAATCGCGAAGAAACCGATAGATACAGGCGTCTTCCATAAGTGTGGCGTAGTCATCAATGTAATCACCGGATGAACTCACGTGGTCGAGATCAATGAATGCCACCTTCCTGGCGGATTGGTCAAGCATAATGTTGCCAGTGTGACAGTCGCCATGAACGAGGCACAGACTGGCCGGGCGGATTTGGACTGTTCGCTGTTGCAGTATGCCTAGATAATAGTTCAGTGAGCGGTAGGCTTTGCCATTAAAATGCAGCTTTCGCAACTCTGGCCTAAATCTCGAGTGACGTCGGCCTAGATCGACTGCGGCTTGCTCGATTGGAGCCAGGTACAACCGGGATAGTTGATCGCCTGCAAAATGATCTGGTTGTGCCACATGTTCGAGATGAATAGCGTGCAACGCTATGCATATATCTTCGATAGCTTGAAGCATACTTTGATTCTGCCGTGCCGTTAGCATTTGAACGTCCCAGCTTTCAAGCAAGCTGAGCAGCGTCTGCATCGGCAATAGATCTTCCATGATCAAGTAGCCTACATTGCCGCGCTGGCTGGCGACGCGAAATGGCGTGTGCATATGAGTGGCGAAGTAAGCGGTGATACTCGGAGGTAATTGTTTGTAACGTGCAATAGACTCCTCGAGATCTGTCGCTGGGCCAGTCTTAACAACTATATGCTGTGGTTCCGAACGAAACGCTGGGTGCTCGGAAGTGATATTTGGCATTCGAATCGAGACATCGAACTCAACATAAAATACCCCATCCGCCCGCATTCCACCTCCAAGCGCGTGCGAATTGCGAATGCCAATAGTGACTTGTTGACTCAGAAGTGCACGTAGCTCGTTATGGAACTCTTCTTCTCTGGCGTGCGTACGCGAGATGAATGTGGCCTCATGCGTCCGATAGAGCAAACGAAAGATAGCTTCTCGTAACAATTGCTGGTGGAAGGTAATCTGTAGTCGCAAAACGAGTGAGTGGAATGACACATCATCGCTTCGAACCGAAGTACCAGCCTGATAGTGGCTACGCAGCACCCGCCGAACATGCTGCAATTGTTCCACTGTTTGAGGATGATCCCTGAAATGACGGCTCAGTTGGATGCCAAAGTAGAGTGATTCTGGCGACAGCAATCGCCCTTCGTCCTGAGTATCCAGTTCTTCCACAAGTGTATGCCGAATAGCCTCGGCTAGACCATCAGTCGCAGCCATGCGACCATGACTGATGAGTAGATCCAACGCATAACTTACCTCCTGCAGCGAGACAAATGGCGCTGCGTTGGAGGGGTTATCCCACCAAACTTCAACTTCGCGTCGAATTGCTTCCAACGCTTGCGCTCGACCTTGCTCCCAAGCGTCGGGCAAAGTGGTGTTTTGAGCCAAATGCTGCAGGGTATCAAGATAGATGAGCGTAGCTAAAAGGTGACGAGGATGTACGTTCCGTAAAAGTCCGGATTCATCCAGATTTTGCGCAACGCGTGCAAAATCAGCCTGTACAATTGGTTCATCGAAATGGCTCAGCCATGCGAGCGTCTTAAATCGACTTGGGTGCCAGCGAGGATGATCGTAATCAATTTCGGTGGCACTGGCATCGCTCATTGTAGATAGGTTTACAAGCCATGCCACCCCCTCTTGTACATGGTCCCGAGTGTAAGCTGGGATGTCGAGGAGATCGAGCGCTTCAATCGCATGACATGTATTCCGCATTGAGGCGCGGTAAATCCTGATCTGACCACGACCCATCGTTTTGATCCTGAACATTCCGCAAGAATGTGATGAGGTGAATGGCTAGCTCTGCATCGTTCTCGATGTCAGAAGAATAAGACGAACTTCGGCGTGCTTTCTAACAAGTAGTTCTGATGGGTGACTTGGTCGAAGGATCGTAATTGCATCCTATTCCCTCGGATTTGTGATTGTGATTGTATCAGGCTAGCAAGGGCGATGTACGTAGTTTTGCGTTACGAGTTTTGTTAACGTTTGAAGATCACTTGCCCTTACTTCTATTATACATGCCACTTATTCAATTTCTTATGACCTACGTCATACTTTCTGCTATTATCCAAGCTAAATCGCTCTGAACCCCCTGCCTTGTTAGCCTCGAATCACAAAAACATGCATAAAACGCGGCCCATACACGCCGTAATGCAGATGCAATTCTACATCGCCGCTCACGCTGCGCCCGGTCATGATCAACGCCCGGCCTGCGGTTGCGCCCCGCCCGGCTGAGGTGCTGGCGACCCGCCATTGTTCCAGCGTCTCGTACAATTGCGAGCGGCGCACCAAGACATAGAAGCGCAACGATGTCAGAACCGGCAACCAGGCCCGTGGCTCCCGCCGACTGAAAATCAACGAACCCGTGCGTTCTAACCCGGCATCGGCCACGGCCAAACCCACCATCGTGTCGCTGTGTGGGGCCACATCTTGCGGCGCAGTAATCAAAACGCCCGAATCTCTCAGCGCATCGCTGAGGCCGGGCAGGGTGGGCAAGTTCGTGTCATTCGTGATCAAATGCGTGCACTCCGCCTCGCGCAGCCGCAGCAGCAGCGCCAGCCGGGCGTTGACCGCATCCTCGTGCACCTCACACACCCCGCCCAGCGCTTCGATTTGCACGCAGAATCGCAATGACCGACCGATGCCCAACCTGTCATCATTTGGTACAGGCGTCAGCGCTGCTTCTGCCGGACGCGGGGTCGATTCGGCCCGCCGCGTGGCTTGCAGCCGCTCTAAAATCTGTGAGCGAGCCGTGTCGTGTCGGTTCATGAGCGGCGCATCCTTCGCATGATGCGCAGATACGCGCGAAACAGCTGGGGGTGATCGAGCAGGCGTCGCCAGAGAGCGAAAGCGATTTTTTCTGGCCACGGGGCGGATGGCGCAAAGGCCTCACGCTGGCGCTGCAAAAGTCCCGGCAAATCGATCTCCACCGGACAGACTGGCTCGCACGCCCGGCAATCGCTGCTGAGATAAGGCTCGCGGTCGGCGATGCCAGATTTCAGCAGCAAGGGATTCAGCACGGCTCCAATCGGCCCGCTGTAAGGTTGGGGGATAGCGACATCCTGGCTGTAGCTGCCACCGACTTGCAAGAACACCGGGCACACGTTATGGCAGGCGCCGCATTGAATGCAGCGCAGCGCCTCGCCAAAACCCTGCGCCAGCACATCGCTGCGGTTGTTGTCGACCAAAATCAGATGGATTTCCTGCATCTTGCCTTTGGGCGTGCTGGCCGGGCCGTTGATTTCGGTGATGAAGGCGGGCAACGGCGTGCCCCAGGCGCTGTGGGCATAGGCCAAAATCAGCGTGTCGAGGTCGGTCGCATCGGCCACGACCTGCTCGATACTCAGCAGGCAGATGATATGTCGGGCAAAAGTAGCCAGGGTGGGATTGTGGCCGTCGTTGTCGAGACAAACCAGACTACCGCTTTCGGCTACGGCAAAATTGCAGGCCGAGCAGGGCGGTCGAGGTCGCCAGCAGGTCGGGGCGCAGGCGGTTGCGCACGGTGCTGGCCAGGATGTCAGGATCGTAGCTGAGAGGTACACGCCAGGCATCCTGCACGGCCACGCTGATGTCGGCCAGGCGCAAATGGGCGGTTGGCCAGACGGGATGTTGCAATGGCCGGTCAACCACCTGCGCGATGTGGTCGCCGAGGTGGACGCGGGTGAGTTCGATGTCGTTGGCTGTGGCTGCCCGATCGATGGCGATTTCGTCGAGCAGGGGCGAATGATTGCGCATGGCCTGCCCGCCCGCGGCCCGCAGCAATTCGATGGTGATGCGATTGGCTTCCTGCGCGCCGTCCGCCCAGTGCACGACGATGCCCTTGGCGCTGCTATTTTGCTCCAACAACTCCAGAAAATGGGGCAGTTGGTCGAGCACGCGTTGCCGCGCCGCACCCGCCCGTTTTCGATTCTCGACCCACGCTTCCTCATCCGGCCACGCGGCCAGACGCGCCCGTTCGCTGCGATTATACAGTCGTTGCAAGGCCTGACGAGTGAAGCGGTCGGCTACCATGCGCTATTGCTCGACATAATGCGCTGGGCCAGGAATTCGGCCACGTGTTCGACCGGCGGATCGGCCGGTTTTCCAAAAAACGAGGCCAGGTCGATCAGGCAGCCGGCATCGTCGGTAAGAATACGGTCGGCCCGCGCCAGGCGTAACGAACCGACGACTGGCTCGGCCGCGGCACGGCTGATGTCAGGCCGTCGCCACTGCAGATTGCCGTTGAAACCGCAGCACTGGTCTGGTAGCATCGGTAATCACACGCGCCCCTGCAATCTCAGCCAGCAGGGCCAGCACGGCGCTGTCGTCGGTCGATGTGCAGGCACGAAAATAGGCAAGACTGCCGTCGAAGTGAAAACGACGTTGTTGGGGCGAGGTTTTCTGGACGAGGAAATCGCTCCAGGTGTAGCTGCGCTCGGCCAGCTGTCTGGCTCTGGCTCCCTCCTCGCCCCCGGCCAGGATTTGTGGTGACACCTGTTTGATCATGCGCAGACACGCGGGCGACGTGGTGACGACGGCTTCGAAATCGCCGAACAGGCGCACGGTGCGGATTGCCGCTTCGCGTGCCGCCGTCGTTTGCCCTGCCTGCCACACGGTCAGGCCGCAACAGGTGTGTTCGTTGACGACGACGATGTCGAATCCCAACCGCTGGCCAAGTTCGATCACGGCGTTCTGCAGCGACGGACGCAGCGCCGCGGCCAGGCAGGGAGCCAAAAGAGCGATGGTCATCAGGCGTCGGCGGGCAGCAGCCGTACGAAACGACGTTTGCCTTTCTGCAAAACCAATCCCGCCGGGCCGGGCTGCGGCTGCGATTGCGGATCGTCCTGCATTTCGCTATCGATACGCACGCCGTTGCCGGCGATGTCGCGCTTGGCCTGGCCACGGCTGGCCGAGAATCCCGCCCGCACCAGGAGATCGACCAGGGTTTCGCCCGGATCGACGACCAGTGTGGGCATGTCTTCCGGCAGTTCGCCCTGCTGGATGGTACGCACAAAATGCTGTTCGGCAGCCTCGACTTCGGCGGGCGTGTGGAACAGGCCCACAATCTCGCGCGCCAGTTCCATCTTCAAATCGCGCGGGTGCACGGTCCCATCCGCCAATGCCTGGAAGCGAGCGTCGATGGTGTCGGGATGCCAGGAGGTGACGAGTTCGGCGTAGTTGCGCATGGCCGTGTCGGGAATCGACATTAACTTACCGTACATTTCCTCGGCCGGCTCGGCGATGCCGATGTAGTTGCCGGTGCTCTTGCTCATGCGCTGTTCGCCATCTGTACCCACCAGAATCGGCAGGGTCAAGGCGATTTGCGGGCGCAGGCCGAACCCCTCCATCAGTTTGCGTCCGGCCATGAGGTTGAATAACTGGTCGGTGCCGCCAAGCTGCACGTCGGTCTGCATGGCCACGGCGTCATAGCCCTGCATCAGCGCATAGAAGAATTCGTGCAGCCAGATCGCTTCGCCCTGCCGCGTGCCTGTTGGCGAATTTGTCGCGGGCCAGGAATTGCTGCACGGTGAAATGGCTGGCGAGCTGGATCACATCCTTGAAGGTGAGTTTGCTCAGCCAATCGGCGTTGTATTTCACCTGCGTGCGCGTCGGGTCGAGTACGCGAAAGGCCTGGTCGGTGTAGGTGCGGGCCTTGCTCATCACCTCGTCGTCGGTCTGTTGCGGGCGGGCGCTGTCCGCGGTCGCTGGGGTCGCCGATCAGGCCGGTGAAATTGCCGATCAGAAAGATGACCTCGTGGCCCAAATCCTGGAACTGGCGCAGCTTGCGCATGGTGACGGTGTGGCCCAGATGCAGGTCGGGAGCGGTGGGATCATAGCCGCAATAGATGCGCAGGGGGCGGCCAGTTTCCAGCGCTGTCGCGTAAGCGGGCGCGCAATTCCGCTTCCATATTTTTGTAGGTCTGCTCGTCGCCAAAATCGACGCCGCGCATGAGGATGGTGAGTTGTTCGGCAACGGATTTCATGATGGGAGTTTACCAGGAAATGATCGGTGTTCGTGGGGCGGGCTATTTACGCAGACGCAGAGCCGCAAAGACTTGCGATCCTCTTAGCGTCTTAGCGCCTTTGCGTGAGAAAAATTGTATGTATGTGCGATCAATCTTTTCCGCCAACAACTTATCGGGCGATGCGGCGGGCGGTGGCTGCGCTGATCTGGCCTTCCATTTTACCGCGCAAAATACCATCGGCATCGATAAACCAGGTGGTGGGCATGCGATGCAGGGCCAGGGTTGGGTTGATCGTGCCGTCGTCGGAGATGACGATGGGGAAAGTGAGGTCGTGCGCCGCCGCCCACGCCGTCACCGTTTCCGGCGATTCTTCGACATTGACGGACAAAATGGTGAACGGCTCGTCGGCCAGCGATTCTTGCAGGGCTTGCAGGTCGGGCATTTCGGCCACACAAGGCGGGCAATACGTCCCCCAGAAGTTGACGAAGACCACCTGGCCGCGGAAATCCTTGAGGTCGAGTTCGTCGCCATTCGGGGTGGGCAGGCGCAGTTCTGGGGCCGGTGCGGTTCCATCCAGCGCGGGGAGCGGAACCGGGATGGGGCTGCAAGCCAGGATGACGAGCGCAAACAGAAGGAGAGAGATGAGGCGGATGGGTGGGCGCATGACAGGGTTGATCTCGATTGCGGGCGGTCGTGCCCGCGAACCCGGCTATTTTACCGCAGGCATGGTAAAATCGGTAGCATCGGCCACCGTTAACTAAGTCAATGATTGAAGATTAAGCATCGAGAGCCAATCCCGCTCGCTGCGTCCGGATTAATCTTCAATCATTAATCATCAATTCCCAGTCCTAAATCTGAACCGCCATTTATGAAAACAGACATTCCCCTCCTCATGCGCCAACGCCAACTCGACGCCGCCGTCGTGCAGGGCAACACCGATACCAGCAGTGACCTCGCTTATCTCACCGGAGGTCGCGGGCCTGGAACGCGCGCTGATTCTGCTGCGACACGGATGCCGCGCCAATCCTGTACGTCAGCCCGATCGAGCGCGAATTGGCCGCGGCCACAGGCTACGACGTGCGTATGTGGACGGACTATGATCTGGTTGCGTATGTGCGGACGCACGGCAATCGCATGGCGGCGGAAGTGGCGATTCTCAGCGATCTGCTTGCGCGACCACGGGGTCTCCGGGCGGGTGGGATCTACCGGCATGCGCGACCAGGGACAGGCCTACGAACTGCTCTCGGCCCTGACCGCGGCCAATC
>CAWDOL010000022.1:0-14948 GCA_963803915.1 Candidatus Aminicenantota bacterium
CGTTTCGACCAGTTCACGGACTTTCCCCGCGAGCTGCGCGAGCGGATGGCGGAGCGGTTCGCCTTCGGCGGCCTCGACCCCGCGGACATCCTGGAGTCGCCGGACGGCGTGCGCAAGACGCTGTTCCGCCTGGAGGACGGCGAGTTCGTCGAGACCGTTTGCATCCCCTCGGGCGCCCGGCGCACGGTCTGCGTCTCGACCCAGGTGGGCTGCAAGTTCGGCTGCGCCTTCTGCGCCAGCGGCCTGGGCGGCTTCCAGCGCGATCTGCGCCCGGGCGAGATCACCGGCCAGGTCCTTTCGCTGCGGGACGATTTCGACAATGCCCTGACCAACCTGGTCTTCATGGGCATGGGCGAACCGCTCGACAACTTGGACGGGCTGATCAAGGCCATCCGCATCCTCAACGCGCCCGAAGGCATGGCCATGGCCGCCCGGCGCATGACGGTCTCGACCTGCGGCATCGTCCCGGGCATCGCCGCTCTCGGCGAGCTGGGACTGCAGGTCAACCTTTCGATTTCGCTTCATGCCGCCGACGACGAGATGCGCGGCCGGCTCATGCCGGTCAACCGAAAATATCCGTTGGCCGACCTGGTCAAAGCTCTGCAGACCTACCTGGCCGCGGGCGGGAGGATGATCACCTTCGAATACGCTCTGTTCCGGGGGTTGAACGACCGGGCCCAAGACGCCGACAAGCTGGCCCGCCTGGCTCGACGGCTCAAGGCCAAGGTCAACCTGATCCCTTTCAGCCCGGTTGCCGGTCTTCCTTTCGCCGCCCCCTCTGCGGACGCCTGCCGGCGCTTCCTTCTGCGGCTGAAGACGGCGGGGGTGGCGGCGACCCTGCGGGAATCCAAAGGGGGCGACATCCAGGCCGCCTGCGGCCAGCTGGCCGGCCGCGGCCGGAGCCGATATTAAGATCTGACCCCTTCCAGAATCGCCAGGGTCTCGATGTGGGGCGTGTGGGGGAAGAAGTCGTAGCCCCGCAGCGAAACGACCCGGTAGGCGGATTGGAGCCGGCGCAGGTCGCGGGCCAGGGTTGCGGGGTTGCACGAGAGATAGAGAAGCAGGGGCACGGGCCGGGCCGCCAAACCCTCCAGGACCGCGTCCTCTAATCCTTTTCGCGGCGGATCGACGATGGCCGCGTCGACACCTCGGTCCAGAACCCAGGACATCCATTCCGCGGCGGAGCCGTCGCAGACGGTGAACCGGGCCGATTCCGCCCGGGAGGCGTTCGCTTTGAGGCACGCGACGGCTTCGGGATCGGATTCCACGGCATAGACGACTTCGAGCCCACGCCCGAGAGCCAGCCCGAAGGCCCCCACGCCGCAGTAGATGTCGGCCAAAGAGCGCGCCCGTCGGGCCGCCAGGGCGCTCCTCATTTCCGCCAACACGGCGGGCATGATGGAGGCGTTGACCTGGAAGAAGGAGACCGGCCCGAGCCGCAGCGGGACGCCGCCGAGGGCGTCGACGATGTGCGGCTCCCCCACAAGAGGCGCTCCTCCACGGCGCCGCCGCGCGCCGCCATGTGGATGATCCCGGCGATCCGCGGAAGGGAGATCAGGGCGGCCAGCAGCGGATTGGCCTGTTCGGGCTTGGGTGCCGTACGGCCATGCAGGAGGACGAGGGCCTCTCCGGTGGCGCTCGAGACCTTGACCTCGATCTCCTCCAGGCTGGAGCGCAGAGGCCCGGCTGCGGCCAATGCCGCCGTGACAATGGCCCGGATGGAGTCGGGCAACAGGAGGCAGTCGGGTGCGGGGACGAAGCGGTCCCGGCTTCCCGGCTGGTTGTAGGCGGGGAGTGCTCCGGCCGCCGTCCACAAAATGCGCAGGCGGACCTTGTTCCGGTATCCCCAAATGAGAGGCGAAGGCTCGACGGCGATTTCCCCGCCCCCGGGCATGAGGCCCGCCGTCATCTCTTGCAGCTGGCCGGCCTTGATCGTGAGCTGGTGGGGATAGTCGGCGATCTGGTAGGGCGAGCAGGCCCGGTGGTGAGGGCAGCGCGGCTCGACCCGGTGGGGGGACGGCTCGGCGATGCGGACGGTGCGCGCCTCGATCAGGTCGGATTTGTTCCTTGAGGCGCTCGATATCGACCATCTCGCCGGGCAGACCCTCGTCCGTGAAGCAGGCTTTGCCGTCGATCGTCCCGAGGCTCCGCCCCGGGTAGACGATCTTGCGGACGCGCAGGGGTTCCGGGCTCACCGGAGTCCGGGTGCGGGAAATTGGCGATAATCGGCCAGGTCGACCGGACGGCCGGGCCTGGCCCACGGCAGGCCCATCTCCGACGGCAGCCGCGACGAATGGAATCCCTCCTCCAAGGCCTCGTCCAAGCCTTCCACCCAGGTCCAGGTCGAGGCGCCGTTGGGCGACTCGCGCTTCAGGGCGGCCGGAAATTCGACGACCTCTCCGGCGCTGTCCTGCATGCCGTCGATCGCCAGGGTCTGCGCGGAGGCGGCCTCGACCCGGCAGACGGGGAGAGCCCCCGTTGCGGCCGCATCGATGGCCTGCCAGAGCTTTCTCATCGGCGTCGCATCGGGGTCGCCGTAGTCGCGGATTTCGCCGGCGGAGGTGGCTCCGCGCAGGCTGCCTCCCCGGTGCTCGGCCGTGACGATGCCTCTCTCGAGCTCGATCCGGAGCCAGGGGCCGCGGTCGAGCCGGGCCGCGTGCGAGAACCAGAACAGGACCGGTGTCCCGTCGTCGAGCGTCAGCCGCCCGGCCGCGGTATCGTTGTTTTCGATGGCATTGGCCCGGTAGAGCTCGGCTTGGATCCGGACCGGCTTGGCCGAGGAGCCGGCGCTCGTCCCCAGCAGGTAGAGCATGTTGTGCAGGTCGTGGGCCATGGCGTTGTTGGCCGGCCCGTCCAGAACCCAGGCTCCGGCGGCATCGCGGGCCCGCCCGGCCCAGCCGTTGCGGCCGTAATAGGCCTTGTCCCGCGGCCAGGTGTAGAGGCAGCGAAGACGGATCGGCCGACCGTAAACGCCGGCCAGCAGGTCGGCCTTCAAGTCCCGGACCGCCTCCGAAAAGGACCATTGATACCCGATGGCGGCCCAGCGACCCGTCCGGCGCTCGGCCTCGACCATGGCCGCGGCCTCTTGAACGGTGGCGGCCACCGGCTTTTCGCACAGGACGAAGCTGCCCCGCTCCAGGGCCAGGATGGTCTGCGCGGCGTGGTATTGGATGGGGGAGGAAATGACGGCAAGATCCGCTGCCCGGCCCGAGTCATAGAAGGCATCAAGGCGGGGGAACGCGGGGATGCCGCGCCCCAGAAGCTCCGCCTGATGCGGACACCGCCCGGGCTCCGGATCGACCAGCCCGGCGATATGGAAGCGACCATCGCCCTCCCGCTTCAGGAGCTCTTCGACGTAGACGTTGCCCATGCCGCCGATGCCGACGAGGACCAGGGAAACGGGACGGACGGCCACGACATCACTCTCCTGCGATCGGGCGCTCCAGGAGGTCGGCCTCCGTGAACCGACGGGTCTCCGGGTCGAAGAGCACGGTCTTGATTTCGAAGGGTCCCATGGCGATCCGCATCTCGGCGCCGGCGAAGGGGAGGGAAAGCCGGACCGATCGCTTCCGCCCCGTCGGTTCGAACAAGCGGATGACCAGAGCGCTTCCCGCTCCGGCCCGCTTTATGGCCGTGATGGTCGCGGCCTCGCCTTCCAGCTGGACGAGCATCTCCGATCGCCGCCCCTGTCCGGGAGGGAACCAGGGCAGGGCGAACGGCTCCTCGTTAAGGGCCTGGGCTTCGCGGTCGATGTCCCGCATCCTCCGTCCGGTCGGCCCCGCCTCCAGCCAGAAACGGAAGACGTGCTCGCCCTGGTCGATGCGGGGGATGAAGCGGTCCTGGCAGGGCATCGGCGCCCCCGGTATCGGGTCCGCGGAGTGGGCCGGCAGAGCGAAGCAGGCTCAGCCGCATCTCCCCGCCCTCGAAATCCGAGCCGTAGGTTGCATCGTTGACGCAGGTCAGCGCCCAGTTTGCGGGAGGGAGAGACGACGGCGGTCCATCTCTGGGCCACGGCTTCGTCCCCGTTGGCAGGCAGCCTCTCCCTGCCGTAGGCGACCTGGCCCCAGTAAGCGGCGTCGGGCCAGGCCGAGGGAAGCCGCAGCTTGAGCATACGGTCTTTTTCGTTCCACAGGACGCGGACCTCGATTTCAACCCGGGCGCCCGACTTGGGCAGCTTCATCCGGAGGATGACCCAGGAGGCCCGATAGGCCAGTACCGATTCGATGACCGTCCTGACGTCTCCGTCCTCAATCACCCGCACGGCCGGCAGACGCTTGGCTTCCACTCCAGCGGCCTTAGCGCAGGCAGCGGGATCGGCGGCTTGGAAGCGGCCGACAATCTCGCGGAAACGGACCACCCGCATGCCCCAGGGGTCGGCGTTATCGGCCATGACGATCGGCTCGAGCGCCCCCGGCCGGAGGATGTCCCGGCCCCGGACGCGGAATCGCCGCAGCAGCCCGGTTGAGGCATCCACGGCCACGTCCAGGTCGCGCGTCCGGAACCGGAAGGCGCCCCTCTCGACAGCCTGAGCGGGTACGGGCCGGAGGGCTTCCTTCTCCAGCCTCACGTCGAAACGGGTCAGGCCCGACGGGGCGAGCTCGGCCGCGAACACAACCCGTTTTCGCCATTCCAACCGCAGGTTGGAAAGCTCCTTCTCGGGCTGGCTGGGGATGGGACGGCCCCCCCGCCGTACGACCGGCCGCAGCCAGCCGTCGCCGTAGTTCGGCTCGTGGTCTTGAAGCTCACATTCGACTAGGGCGCGTACGGGGTAGGGGTGCGGGTTGTGGACGAAAACCGGGATCTCCCCTTGGGCGGCCCTCGGCTCGCCGGCGGCCAAGGCGAAAAAGGCTCGGGTTTTGACCCGGGATACGATCTCCAGCCCGTGGCCCAGAAGGCGCAAAGCCCCTTCCTCGGCGGTGGGGACGGAGGAGCCCGGCAGGATGTCGTGGAACTCCGATAAGAGGAGATCGCGCTGTGCCTCGGCCAGCTCTACCGCGGGGTAGGGGATCAGGCCTTGAAAGGCGGCTGCGGCAGCCGTCTTCTCGGCGGCGTACAATTCGTTCTCCAGCCTTCGGTGAGCCCTCTTGACCCGGGCCATGGTCGTGTAGCACCCGACCGCCCAAGGATTGATGTCGGCCCGCCGGCGGGGCAGGGAGGCGCGCCGCCCCTCCAGCCCGGCGAAGTAGGCGTCGGGTGTCGAATGGACGACCTCTGTTTCTTTGGGCAGCTTTCGGCGCAGCGCCTCCAGATCGTCGAGGTCCCGGGCCGAAGCGCCGCCGCCGTGGTTGCCGATCCCCCAGAGAAGAAGGCTCTCCGCGCGGTCCGCCGTCCGGGCCAGCCAGGCCTCAACCCTGGCCCCGGCTCCGCCGCCGCGCGAGTTGTAGTGGGCTTCGGCCCTCGTCGCCAGAACCTCGGAGCCGTCGTAGCCCACCCAGACGAAGTCCTGTCCAGAGAGCTGCAGGAAGGCCTCGTCGGGGCGGCAGAAAAGATAGGCCTGCGTGCCGCTCTTGGCCATGATCTGGACGAGCCCGCGGCTGTGGCCGAAGGGGTCGAGGTTGGCCGCCACGGGGACATCGATCCCGAAACGGTCCCGGAAATAGCGCTTTCCGACCAGCGCCTGACGGACGAAGGACTCGCCGCTCGGCAGGTTCGCGTCGGGCTGGAGGAACCATCCTCCCAGGATCGACCAGCGTCCGGCCGCGACCAGCCGGCGGATGCGGGCGAAAAGAGCCGGCTCATACTCCTCCACCCATTGGTAGAGGATGGCCTCGTTGTGGCAGAAGACGAAATCCGGCCGGGTCTCGCAGAAATCCGCCGCGACCCGGAAGGTGGCCAGCGCTTCGCCCGCGCCCTCCGGCCATTCCCAGAGCCAGACGGGGTCGATGTGAGCGTTGCAGACGAGGTGAACCCGGCGCCGGGACATGGGGGCGGGCTAGAGATGGACCTTGATGTCGACGAAGATCGAGGTGAAGGTGTAGGCCCCGAAGGCGAAGAGGATCAAGGCCATGCCGACGAAGATGCGCTGGAAGGCGCGGGGGGAGAAGACATGATGGTATTTGGCCACGTAGCGGGTCAGGATGAAGTACCACAGCACCCCGCCCGCGCCGCAGGCCAGGGCGAACAGAAACGGTCGCATCCCCTTGTGGGTCACCCAGGCGTGGCTGGTGACCATGCCGCCGATGCCGATCCAGAAGGCCAGCAGGGTGGGGTTGGAGATGTACATCAGGAAGACAGCCAGGACCGGGCGTGGGGAGCGCTTGAGCCCGGCCTTCTCGGCCTGGAGCTCCCTGGGCTTGCGGGACTGCAGAAAAAGCCGGGCTGAAATGGAAAAAAGGAACACGGCGGCGATCGCCTTGAGCAGGACGTCCCAGCGATCGACCAGGGCCGTGATCTGGGACATGCCGAGGATGGCCATCAGGCAGTAGATCGCATCCAGGACGCAGGCGGTGATCCCGCCGATGAAGCCGTGGAAGAAATCGCGCTTCATGGTCTGGGAAATGACGAAGACGTTGATCGGGCCGAGCGGGATGGCCGCGATGAAGCCGATCAGCAGCCCTATAGGGATAAACATGGACCGGTCCAAAATATCAGATTCCTTCGCGGCCTGTCAAACCGGCGGTAGGCGCTTAAAAGGCCTCGTTAACCGTGACATAGACGCCGGAGCTTCGCCGGCCGTATCCGAAGTCGATGCGGATGGTGTTGCCCTCGTCTGAGACCCGGAAGCGCAGGCCCCCCCCGACCGAGGGCTTGAGCCCCGGCAGGGACAGGGCTCCAAGCCTCCCGGCCACCTCGCCGAAGCCGGCGAACAGGGCCGCCCCGAACCGCCCGGCCAGGGGGAACCGGGCTTCGGCTTGGACGCCGGCGAGAACCTTGTCCCGGTATCGCCCGCTGAGGTACCCGCGCATCAGGCTCTCGCCGCCCAGCTTGGGTAAGGCCATGAAGGGGACATGGCCCGCCGCCGACTCGAGCTTGACCTGGAAGCCGATGGCAGCCGAGGCGCCGAGCGGGAGATAGGACCGCAAATCCGCCTTGACCTTGGTAAAGCCCCAGTCGCTTCCCAGCTGTCCACCGTGAAAGACGGCCGAAACCTGCCAGAAGCGCCCGCGCCTCGGGAGAAAGACGTTGTCCCGGGTGTCGGTCCTGACTACCAGTCCGAACCCGGACAGCATCCCTCCGCCCGCGCCTTCGTAGGCTCCGGTATCGAGAAGCCCGCCCGGCGCGAAGCTCCGGAAGCGATAGCGCTCCAGGACGGCCATGACCCCGGCGTAGAGGCCCAGACCCGGGATGATCCGTCTTTGGACCTGGACTTCGGTCAGGATCTGGATCGGAGTCATCAGCTCTCCGGCCACCTCGGGCGAGTCGTTGCCCAAGCCGAAGAACTTGGACGGAAAGCGGCTCCACTCGGCGCTGCCCGTCAGGACCCAGGCTTCCCGATTACCATAGATTTCGGGCTTCACCTGGAGCGTGAACTGATCGTTCTGGGTGTAGACGGCGCTGAAGAGGAGGGACGAGGGCCGGGCGGCCGATGCGGTCTTGCCTTGCGGCGGGAGCCCCGCCCCGGGCCGGAAGGCCAGGATCCCCCCGATGCCTCCCGCCAGCCGCGTTTCCGGGGTGTAATAAGCTATCGGCATGACCAGAACAGTGTTCTTGCGGCCCGGGGCCTCCTGGGCGGCCGCAGTACCGGGGCGCAATCCCGCGGCCGCGGCGATCAGGATCAACAGGAGGCGAAAAGGGGTTCTCAAACGCATCGCTCCATGGCCCGGCGGCGTCGGGCGAGACCTGAGCCGGGCGGACATGATACACGAAACGCCCCGGTTCCGGTAGCACAGGGGGGGAAAACAATTCACCCGAGCCGGGGCGCGGCCGGGCCCAGAGGTTGTAAACCGGATGGCTCGGATGCATAATTCGCGCCGTGAGCCCCGACACGATGGAGACCCCGCGCCAGCGCATGCGAACCGCCATGTCCGGCGGTCGGCCCGACCGGGTTCCCGTGATGTGCCAGATGAGCATCGGGCACATGCTTCTCCAGAGCGGGGCCCGGCCGGAAGAGCTCTGGTTCGACGAGGATGTCTTCGCGGAGGCCCTGTCCGCCTTGCGGCGCCGCTACCGGTTCGACGGCATTCTGGTCAGCCTGCACGGGCATAGCCGGGATTGGAGCCGCAGGGCGGCGGATATCGTCCGCGGGGTGGATGGCGTCCGCATCCGCTGGGCGGACGGTTCCTCCACGTTCTTTCCCTGCGACGATCTGCCCCAAAATACCCCGGCCGAGGAGGTCCCGCGCCCGGCGATCGAGGCCTTCGACCCCGATTCGCTCCCCGACCGGATCGACTACATTCCGGTCTCGCAGGGCCTCCATTTCGCTCTCGATCCGGACAACCTCACCGGCATCCACCGGCGGCTGCGAGCCGGGGCAGGGGAGAGCCTATCGCTTCACGGCGAAGTCACCTCGCCGCTGGATTATTACCTGGACCTGTTCGGCTTCGCCGAGGGCTTCCTGGCCCTGATCGAGGAGCCGGCCCGAGCCAAAGCCGTGCTGGAGCGATATGCTTGGGGAGTGGCCAGGTTGGCCGCCGACGAAGTCCGGGCGGGAGTGGATGCCGTCAAAATCTCGTCGCCCTTCGCCGGGGCCGGGTTCCTGTCGCCCGGTCATTATCGCGAGTTCGTCCTGCCGTACGAGGCGATCGTGGCGGGGGCCATCCGGGAGGCCGGGGCTTTCGCCTACATCCACACGTGCGGGCGCCATCGGGGACCGGCTCGAGCTTCTGGCCGAGTCGCAAGCCCAGGGCATCGAATGCCTCGACCCGCCGCCGCTCGGTAATGTCGAGCTCGAGGACGCCTTGGCCAGGGTCGGCGATCGGTTGTTCATCAAGGGGAACGTCGATCCGGTCCACACCCTTCTGTTCGGGCGGCCGGACAGGATCGAAGCCGACGTCCGCCGCCGCCTGGCCGCCGGCGGTCCCGGGGGCGGCTATATCTTGAGCACGGCCTGTTCCATCGCTCCCCGCACCCCGGCCGGGAACGTAGCCGTCCTGGCCGGCCTGGCTGAATCCTATAAACCTTATTGACTTTATAGGAATATGGCCTTATATTCATATTGCTCTGTTGCGCTGGCTGGGCAGAGACCCCTCCTTGTTACCCCCCCTTTAGCTTAATTCCCTGAAACAGCCAGCACCTTCCCCCCTTCGCCACGAAAAAAAAACCGTCCCATCCCGGCCGGACCGGAATGGGACGGAGCTGATGTCATGCGGCCCGGAAGGGCCGTTTCATCACCGGAAGCTGTAGTTGACGCCGAAGCCGAACCCGAGGGTGGTCTGGCTGTACTTCTCGTTGTAGACGCCCCAGGGGACGTAGGTGATCGGCTTGTACGCGTCCTTGTAGTTGACCGTGATCAGGCCGCCTTCGACGGACAGGTTTTCCATGAGCTGCCACTTGGCGCCGAAGCCGAACGTGTCGGCCGAAAGCAGGAAGTCCATGTCGGTATGATAGGCCGCCTGGATGTCATAAGCGCTGTGCAGATAGCCGGCGCTCAAGGTCAGGGTCTCGAACAGGTCGTACTCCACGCCGACGGCGTACTCCATCGTGTTCTTGTTGATGAGCGTCTCGCGCCCTTCCCAGTCGGCCGACTTGTCGAAGTCGGTGTTGAAGGAGAGGTGCGCCCGCAGGTTGGGCATGATGGCGTAGGAGGCGCCCAGGGCCAGGGTTCCAGGGATGTCGGCCCTGGACTTGCCGCCGTCGGGGAACATGCCGGTGTCGTCCTTGGTCGTCTCGTTGGTCAGCTCGAGCTTGGTATTCATCTCGTAGCGGGCCGTCAAGTTCAGGCCTTCGATCGGGGTGACCATGACGCTGAAGATGGGCGTGATGCCCGAAGCGGTCTGGGTGACATCGACGGCCTTGTTGGCTACCAGGGCGGCATAGGCCGGCTGACCGAGCATGGAGAACAGCTGGCCGGCCGGGATCATCTGGCCGGTCAGGCCGAAGGCCGGGAAGTAGGGGTTGACGGCCACGTTCTCGATCGTGCCGGTGTAGACGTTCTTGGCCGAGACATAGCGCAGGCCGAAAGCCACCGAGACCATCTCATGGATGGCGTAGGAGGCGTTGGCCTGGAAGCCGAGGTAGATGGAGCTGCCTTCGAACTCGATGTCGGCGCCGTAGGCCGTCGTCGGTATGCCCATGCTGGACAGCAGGATGGGCAGGGTCGAAAAGCCTTGTTCGAAGGAGGGTAGGCCGGTCTTGAAGTTGGCCGAGCCGCCGCCGCCGATGGGGTTGAATCCGAAGGAGAGGGCCAGGGCGCCCTTTTTGTAGACGGCATAGAAGGTGGGGAAGAGCGGAACCCGCACTTCGCCGACATACTTCCCGCCGTTGTTGAGGTAGGGGAATTCGTTGACGATGGTCTTGTCCTGGGTGATGGTCTGGTTGTGGAGCGCCAGGTGGAAGCCGTCCTGGAGCTTGGTCAGACCGGCCGGATTGTAATAGACGGCGTCGACGTCCACCGAGGCGAAGCGGGCCAGCAGGCGGTAGAAGCCGATGCTCTGGTTCGTGTTCGTGACGATGGACGGGAAGGCCATCGGGACGGACAGGAGAACCACCAGGGCCAGCAGAATGCTCTTTCTCATAAGACCTCCTAGAATGGATCGTTCAACGGTATAGTCCGCTGTTAATGGCCGAATTCTACTCATTTCCGGGATTAATGCAACCCCCGGCTTGATTTGACTTTCCCTCCCGAGTCGATAAGTATATCCTCCCATGACACGACCATGCCGCCGCCCATCCTTCACCCCGGTCGAAGGCCCCCGCCTTCGCCTGGGCCTCATCTGGATGATCTCGATCGCCGCCGCCATGGGCGGGCTCCTGTTCGGATACGACTGGGTCGTGATCGGGGGGGCCAAGCCGTTCTTCGAGCGCTTCTTCGAGCTGACCAGCGCCTCGGCCCGAGGCTGGGCCAACAGCTGCGCCCTGATCGGCTGCCTGATCGGGGCCATGGCCGCCGGCGCCCTCAGCGACCGCTTCGGCCGCAAGCGGCTGCTGATGGCCTCGGCCCTGATCTTCATCGGCACCTCGATCGGCAACGGGCTGGCGCCCACCTTCTCGCTGTTCGTCTTCTGGCGCATCCTGGGCGGCACGGCCATCGGCCTGGCCTCCAACCTCTCGCCGATGTACATCGCCGAGATCGCCCCGGCCCGCCATGCGGGGCCGCCTCGTGGCGGTCAACCAGCTGACCATCGTCATCGGCATCCTGCTGGCCCAGTTCGTCAACTGGTGGCTCGTCCGCGGCCTGCCGGCCGGGTCGAGCGACGCCTTCATCCGCGGCTCCTGGTACGGGACGACGGGCTGGCGCTGGATGTTCGGCCTGACCGCGGTCCCGGCCCTGCTCTTCTTCCTGGGCATGCTGGTCGTGCCCGAGAGCCCCCGCTGGCTGGCCAAGAACGGCCGCCGGGAGCAAGGCCCGGCGCGTCCTGGCCCGGCTGGGCGGCGAGGCCTATGCGGACGCGGAGCTGGCCGACATCGAGATCGACCCTGGCCGGCGAGACACCGAGAAGGTCGACTTCCGGGCGCTTCTCGACCGCCGCCTGCGGCGCGTGCTCGTCCTGGGCGTCGTTCTGGCCGTCTTCCAGCAGTGGTGCGGCATCAACGTCATCTTCAACTACGCCGAGGAGATCTTCCGAGCCGCCGGCTACGACATCTCCAGCGTCCTGTCCAACATCGCCTGGACGGGCTCGGTCAACCTGGCCTTCACCTTCGTGGCCCTGGGCACGGTCGACCGGCGCGGCCGCCGCCCGTTGATGCTCCTGGGGCCGGCCGGCCTGGCCGCGATTTACATGGCCCTGGGCATCGGCTACGCCTCCGGGCTCAAAGGCCTGCCGATGCTGCTGCTCGTCCTGGCGGCCATCGGCTGCTACGCGCATGTCGCTGGCTCCGGTCACCTGGGTCGTCATCAGCGAGATCTTCCCCAACCGGATCCGCGGCGCCGCCGTCGGCCGTGGCCACGACCTCGCTGTGGGCCGCCTGCTTCGTCCTGACCTTCAGCTTTCCCCTGTTGAACAAGGGACTGGGCCCGGCCGGAACCTTCGGGCTCTACGCCCTGATCTGTGTGGCGGGCTTCCTCTTCATCCGGGCCCGGCTGCCGGAGACCAAGGGAAAGAGCCTGGAAGCGATCGAAAAAGAGCTGGTCCGGTAGCCGGCAGGACACGCGGCCCGGGTCAGCGGTAGAGGCGGGGGGCCAGCTCGACCGAGACGAAGAGCGCGGGCTCGGAGCGCCGGCCGTGCCAGGCGGCTCCCAAGCAGAGCCAGGGGACATAAGAAGGGACATAGCCGAGCCGCAGCATCGCGCCCGGCCCACTCCGGCCGAGTGACCACCCGGCCTTGGGCCCGGAAGCCGCCCCATCTTTCCCAGACCAGCTCCAGCTGGAGTCCCGCCGACACGACCGCCCCGCCTCCGCGCGGCGGGCTTCGAGGAACAGGCCCGCGCTTCCCGATTGGCTGGGATACGAGGTCGAGTAGTAGCCGCGCTTCAAGTGGAACGCGGCGGCGGCGAGAGCGGGCGTTCCTCCCTCCGCGGTCAGGGAAACCGTGGCATGGAGCATCCGCCCGGCCGATTCGACCCGCGGGCCTCCGACTTCGCCGGGGGCGGCCCTCCGGGCTTCGGGCCCGAGCGGGCGGGGGTGTCGGCCATGGCCAGCCCGCGGCAGAACTCCCTGATCAGGGCGGCGACCTCGGCCGGCTTTTCCTGGTGGGGCGAATGCCCGGCGCCGGCGATCACTTCGCCCCGCGATCCGGGGATGGCCTCGAGGGCCCGGGACATGACCTCGGGGGGCAGGACGCCGTCTTGCTCGCCCCAGACGAGCAGAGACGGGGACGGCGATCCGCTTCAGCCAGGGCTCCCAGCCGCGCACGACCGCTCTGGTCCAGCATCTGCCGGGCCCACAGACCGTTGACCCGCAGGCGGGCGGGAGTCGTGAATATCGGCTCGGTCTCGTCGCCGGATTTCGGCACCGGCCGGGACCATCGTCCGGCCGAGCCGCGGGCGATGAGGCCCTGGATCGTCCGGTTGCCGATCAGGTTGAACAGGGGTCCCGCCGCCCCATAGGCCTCGACCAGGCCGAATCCGACGGCCGGCTTGAAGGGCAGCTTAAAAGCGACGGTCACGGCGTCGATCAGGACCAGCCCGGCCGGCCGGCATTCGCCCGAGCGTTCGAGGTGCCAGGCCAGCGCGCCTCCCGTCGAGTGACCGACCAGGACGGCGCCATGGAGCGCCCCGGCCGCCCGCAGGACGGCCAACAGGCGGGCCGTCATGCGTTCGTAATCATAGGAGATGGGCGCCTCGGTGAACGAGTCGCCGTATCCCGGCAGATCGACCAGCACGACCCGGAAGTCCGCCGCCAAATCGCGGGCCGTCTCGGCCCAAGTCGGCCGACGTGGAGCAGATGCCGTGTAAAAGCACCACTGTCCTGCCATGGTCTTTACCGGCGACGCGAAAGGTCGCCTCGAAAGAGCCGGCCATCGGTTGCTCGGCCAGATGAACGCGGTAGGCCGGGAGGCGGCCGAAGAATTGTGCCGCCGTCTCGGCCGGGGCTGGTTGGGCCTGAAGAACGGCTGTTGCCGAGGCCCAAAGCGCAAAGGCGATCCCGGCCCGGCGGAGGTTGGGCGGCACGGCGTTCATATTGTCTCGGACATGGCCGTATCAGCCTCGGGCGGTATCGCTGCGGATTCGCGCCGCAGAGCCAGGAAGTATGCCAGCGACAGGGTCATGGCGGCCATACCGAAGAGGCAGAGAAAGTAGCCCGCGGCGATAAAAAAGTCGACATAGGGCAGCGAGCGCCGGAAAAACGACTTGTAGGCCAGCACGCCGACGCTGGCCAGGTAGCCCAGAAAATCGGCCACATAGATCAGATAGCCGGCATTGCTCTTGATGCCGAAAGCCGCGATCAGTCGGTCGAAGAGGACCCCGTTGAACGGGATGTAGCCGAGAAAAAGCCCGAAACCGGTCAGGGTCATCCAGGCCGCCGGGCCGAGGACTTGACGCTGGAAGAGCAGAGTGGACAATCCGACCAGGCCAAAGCCCGCCAGAACGGCCAAGTGGTTGATGACCAGGGCCCGGAAATTGTCCTTGACCCGCAGCAGCAGGGCCAGGACGGCCAGTACACCCGCCGCGATGGGCAGCTCCGTGGCAGTGAAGATGGCCGAGGAACGGCCCTTGCCAAGCGCGGCCCAAATGTCGGCCATGTAGTTGTCGCGAAAGTCACGGAACGCGGTCAGGACGATGTAGGCGGCCAGCATCAGCAGTAAGCCGGGCGCAAAACGGGCGAAGAAGCGGCGGCGGTCAAGGCCGCTCATGGGCACCCGTTCGGTCCGTTGGCGGATATCCTCGGCCGAGGGAGGCGGCAGGCTCTCCAGCATCCACAGGAAGCCCAGCAGTGGCAGGAAGAAGAGCGCCCCTGTGACGAAGGGCATGGCGGATTCCGAGACGCCCCAATTGAGGACCAGCTTCCCCGCGGTTTTAACGAATCCCGAGGCCAGGACGAACGAAGAGCAGAGGACCAGGGCCGTCAGGTCCGTCGTCCGGCGGCCTTCGATATAGCTGAAGACCACTCCCCAGACCATGCCCAGCGGCAGGCCGTTGAGGAAGAGGAAGGCGGCGTTCCATGGCCGTGGCACGACGGCGAAGAGAAGCAGCGCGACTTCGGCCGAGCCGATGAGGGCGATCATCAGGATGGGCCGGCGCATTCGCTTCATCTCGGCGATGACCTTGATGCCGACGGCCTTCGAGAGCATGTAGCCGAAGACTTGGGCGATGATCAGGAAGGTCTTGTAATCGAAGCCCAGGATGGTCAGCCCTTCGAAACGGGCTGCCGCGAAGGGCTTGCGGAAGGCATACATGCAGGAATAAGCCGAGAAAGCGGCCAAGGACGCGTAGACGGTGAAGGCCACATGGCCGCGGGCGGCCAACCGGG
>CAWDOL010000023.1:0-221201 GCA_963803915.1 Candidatus Aminicenantota bacterium
GTCCGTTGGACAGCCGTTCCAGTTGTTCGGTCACCACAGCCGGCTGCAGGCCGTAAAGCGCGGCCCGCGGGTAATCGACCCGGATCTCCAACTGTGGTATCCGAACTTGCTTTTCGACCTGCAGGTCGACGATGCCGGGAATACTCGGCGAGTTGTAACCGCATCTGCTCGGCGATGCTGCGTAGTGTGTCGAGGTCCTCGCCGAAGATTTTGAGCGCGATCTGCGCGCGCACCCCTGACAGCATGTGGTCGAGTTCGGTGGGAGATCGGTTGGCCGACATTGACTGCGACCGGAAGAGCGGACAGTTGCGCCCGGATGTCAGCCACGATCTCGGTCTTGCGCCGACCCGACGGTTTGAGCTCGACCTCGACTTCCGAAGAATGAACGCCTTCGGCATGCTCGTCGAGTTCGGCGCGGCCGACGCGACGGCCGACGGCCTTCACCTCGGGGATGGCCAGCAAGAGCTTTTCGGAGATCAGTCCGACGCGGTTCGATTCGGCGAGCGAGATGCCCGGATTGAACAGCATGTTGACCGTGAACGTTCCCTCGTTGAAGGGCGGTAGAAACGAGCGTGGGAGCACAGTTGCTCCGACGGCGGCCGCGACAACGGCGAAGCCGGCCGTGGCCATAAGTAGGCGCGGATAGCGAAAGGCAAAGGCGAGCAGCGATCTGTTGTAGCGCTTAAGCAGCCGAACCAAGCCGCTTTCATGTTCGTCGAGCCGCTTCAGACTTGGCAGCATGTAATAGGCCATCACCGGCGTTAGCGTGATCGACACCAGCAGGCTCGCTAGGATTGAGGATGATGTAGGCCGACCGAGCGGCGCAAACAGGCGCCCCTCGATGCCGGTCAGCGCAAACAACGGAACGAACACCAGGACAATGATCATCGTGGCGTAGACGATGCCGGAGCGCACCTCCTGGGACGCCGCCACTACCACGTCGAACACAGAGCGCGGGTTTCCAGCCGCCCGGATTCTCCCTGCAGCCGACGAAAGATGTTCTCGACGTCCACTACTGCGTCGTCGACTAGCTCGCCGATTGCAATGGCCAGTCCGCCCAACGTCATCGTGTTGATCGACAGTCCGGCGAAGTAGAAGATCACGGCCGTTGTGAAGAATCTGAAACCGGAATCGCCGTCAACGAGATGGCCGTCGTCCGCCAATTGAGTAGGAAAGCAAACAGCACCGCCGCAACGACCAAACGATCGCCTCTAGAAGCACTGACCCTACGTTCTTGATGGATGTCTGGATGAAATTGGCCTGACGAAACAGGATCTGATCGGCCTTGACGCCGTTTGGCAGGCCCAGGTGATTTCGCCCAGTGCTCGCTCTTCGACTTCCGCTGTCAGTAGGCTGGTGTCAATATTGGGCTGTTCTCAACCGAGACAATGACCGAGGGCCGCCCCATGTAGCCGGAATCGCCGCGCTTGATGCGTGGAGCAAAATCCACGCTGGCGACCTGATGCAAGTAGACCGGCTGGCCGTTGGTATTGGCAACGACGAGATTTCGCAGGTCAACAAGCTTGGTCGTGCGGCCGATGTGTCTGATGAGGAATTCGCGTGCATATTGATCGGTGAAGCCCCCGCCAGTGTTCGCGCCGAACTGCGCCAGCGCCTTTTCAAGCTGCTCGTACGTCACACTTAGCGCGCGCAGAGCCGATCGATTCGGCGACACGCGATACTGCCTCACTTCACCGCCGATGGGATCACCTGCGCCACGCCGGGAATGGTGAGGAGCCGCGGTCGAATGACCCAGTCGGCGATCTCGCGAAAGCTCCATCGGGCTGACGCTGTCGCCGGTCAGGGCCACCAACATGATCTGCCCCATGATAGAGCTGATCGGTCCCATTTGCGGGGTTGTATTCGCCGGCAGCCGGTCGCGCACCAGCGCGAGGCGTTCTGCGATCTGCTGTCGATTGCGATAGATGTCGGTTCCCCAATCGAACTCAACATAAACGATTGAAAGGCCGACCCCGGAGACCGAGCGTACGCGCGTGACGCCCGGGAGCCCGTTCATCTGCGTTTCGATAGGATAGCTTACGAGCTGCTCGACTTCGGGCGGCGCCAAGCCCTCTGCTTCCGTCATGATCGTGACGGTCGGCTTGTTGAGGTCCGGGAAGACGATCGACCGGCAAGTGTCGTCGTGAACGCCCCAAAGAGAATAAGGACCCCGGCAACCGCCAGAACCAGCAGTCGGTTGCGCAACGACTGTGTGACCGAGGAATGTGACATTGACGGCTGCCTCAACGCATCTGGTTCAGCAGCTCGGCGCCTTGAGTGACGACGCGTGCCTTCTCGCTGATGCCAGCGGTTATGACGACGCGCTCGCCATCCAGTGGTTCGCTGCGGACCTCTCGCGGCACGAAGCGCTCGGCTTCGACATGCTCGTAGACGACCGCCTGTCCGTTGGGGCCGCGCAGGACGCTCGTGCGCGGGATGGCGATGCCTTGCCTTGCTTCGTCGGTCTGCGCGAGCACCGTCACCAATTGGCCGATGCGCAGACCGCGTGTGTCGCCGTCAATGGAGAAGTGCACCGGGATAGCTTGGTTGCGGTCGGTTCAGGCCGGCTCCCTGATATGAGAGAGCAAGACTGCGGCCTTCGCCGGTGCGCGCGTTGGCGTTGCGCGCATTGTCCAGAGCTTCGAAGCTCAGTGCCTCGACCCAAAGCCGCGACCGGTCGAGTATGTGAAGAACAACGGTGTTTGGCTGAGCGACCTGACCAGCCACCGCATTGATCGCGGCAACCACGCCGGAAACTGGCGCAATGAGTGGCTGGGGCTCGCGCCGTACATGATCGAGAGCGGCTGGGCGCTCCTGGAGCCCTCGCAATTCAATGCGGGCCTCGTCCAGTTGCACTTGCGTGACAGCACCGCTCTGTGCAAGCCGGTCGTAACGCCTAATGCGCGCCTCAATAATGCTAATCTGTTGGTCAAGCTCGCCTTGACGCTGGCGCATGTCGGACTGATCGATCGCTTGCAGCGGGGGTGTGAGATAAACGAGCACGTCGCCTTTGTTGACGCGCGTACCCAATTTGGGAAACCCGCCCGGCGGCGGCGAGAGTCGGCCGCTGACGACGGCCTGGACATAACCACTTGCGTTGGGGTCGGGCACGATGCGTCCCGGAAGCTCCACTGAACGACGATGAAGCTCAGACACCGTCATGACGGTGCGGATTGCGAGGATCCGTTGCGTCGGCTTTGGAACGAGTACCGCGCCCGTCGGGGAGGCGCCGGCCGACATCGGTGGTCGTCGATTCTGTGGGCTCTTTGGCGCCGTTTTCGTCGTGTCCGTCGTGCGCACGCGCATCGGAATTGCTGGTCAGCACAACGGCAAGCGCGAAGACTGCGGCTGCCGCCCTGCCACGACGCAGGGCGAGCATAAGCCCGACGCCGGCGACAAAGCCGATAACCAGTGCGACAATAACCGTTCCGTTCGCAGCAACTTTGTGCCCTATTCCATCCGCGAACGCCGGGCTGATCAGCCAGGAAGTCTGAGCCTCCCGGGCGACAACCGGCTCTGGTACCACGAGCGTGCCGGTCAGCACGTCGACAGTTTCCTGAACCGTCACCGTGAAAATCAGATCGTATCTGCCTGGCCTTTTCGCCCATTCGGCGGGAACCCGATAAGCATCGTTCGGCTGCGTGGCTGCCAACCGGGGGCCGACGGGCGTCTCGACTTCGATGGTCGCACCTTCGACGGGTTCGTTGGTTTCGAAACGATCGAGGTAGATGAGCAGCTTACCATGCCGAACCACGGCAACGAGTTCCAACGAGTCGGATGTCGCAATCGTGCGAGGGCTCATGCTGGACGCAGCCGCTGCAGGAGCGGCCCCATGGTCTTCCCCTTCGTGCGCGACCGCGAGATCGGAGACCAGCGGGAAGATAGCAAAGATGAAAGCGATGACCGTCGTAACCGGCGTAGCCATGTTGAGAATTCCTTCATTGAACTCGAATGCGTCCAATGCGCCGTAACCAGTGTTGGCGGCGTAGACACGGGCGGGTCAGATGAGGGATTTAGGAGGCCTGCGGAGCGCCTCGGGGGCAGCGCTATGTCCCTTTTGCACACGAGGCAAGGTAGCTAGCTTGCCGATGGTTGATGGTGGAGCCACCGCTCCATAGAGCCCGGTCGCCATTGCTGGCGCGCAACAACCAGAACCTGCGGCTGGGCAAGTAGAGCCGCAATGCGACGGCGGACACTGGGACGGGCCCGAGCCTGCGAGCAGCGCCGAGTTCGCCGTCAGCTCGACAGACCGGACGGCCGTGGCTTGGTAAGACGAGGAGCCGATCGCGACGCCACCGCCATGATGCCTGTCGTGTGCGCTAGCATTCGAAGACACCAGCAAAGTCGCGATAAAGATCGCTGCTGCTGTCGCAAACTGAAGAAATGCTGCGGATCGGCCCATGGGTTAATCTTTGACATGACGGCCACCTATGATGTTTGACTTTGATCAAAAGTGGGGTCCAGTCAAACCATTAGTGGTAGCTATGGCGGGCCACCCGGAGAATCGGCGGGAGCCGAGGCTGCCTTCGCCTTCGCTCTGGTTAGCGCGCCGCATACTGGCGCCCGACTTAGAAGCGATGCAAATCTGTGTTTAGGCGCACGATCACCTTGCGAACTCTCAGCTGAGATCGTGAGCCCTTTTAATGCTGATGATCTCGTCGCTTCTGCTTCTTCGAATGCTTCGGGGCTTTTTGTTGCGCGCCAGGCATGTTCCCTACGTGATGCGGCTCCTTAGGGCCGCCCTGAAAATGTTGCTGCCCAGATTGGCCAGTAGGCGTGGCCGGCTTAGATCGCGGCAAATCGCCCATATGCGGCGGCACATTACTCTTCGGTCCACCCTGGAAATGGGGCGGCGGACTATTTTGTGCGAGTGCAGGCGCAATAGTAAATGATAGCGCAATGACGGCCAGAAGTAACTTTTTGAGCACTTAAAGTTCCTGCGGTTTACGTAAGGGCATCGTTTGCATTTACGGCAGATCATGAACAGCCATCTTTGCCCTAGATTAGAGAAGCACCATGATCGAGCCGGCAGGCGACGCCGCCGAGAACTTCGGCAGTTCGTTATTGATTTGGGCCCTCCGCTCGATCCCACTGAGGCCCTCCGAAGTCAGCAAATTAACGGGAAGAAATCGCACTCCTTCTGTATTTTTTCGCACCGCTACGATGACAGCCTGACTCTTGTTGCGCGGCTCCCATTCCTGCTTCTTCTATTCGTCCCCAATGTCCGGCCGAACTCCGCAGGCCGGCGCATCTCCGGGGGCAACATGGGGAACGCAACTCCGAAGGCAGAAGCGGTCACGCGCGGTGCCCGCATGCTGCGCACGGCGCTCGGGCCGGACATCGCCGCTTTTCTGGAAGACCCGGCCGTTGTCGAGGTGATGCTGAATCCCGACGGGCGACTCTGGATCGACAGGCTGTCCGAAGGACTTTCCGATACCGGCGCGACGCTCGTGCCCGCGGACGGAGAGCGCATCATCCGGCTGGTCGCACATCACGTCGGCGCCGAAGTTCATCCCGGCGCACCGCGTGTTTCCGCCGAATTGCCCGGAACGGGGGAGCGGTTCGAAGGGCTTCTGCCGCCCGTCGTGTCCGCGGCGGCGTTCTCGATCCGCAAGCCCGCCGTCGCTGTCTTCACGCTCGACGACTATGCGGCTAGCGGAATCATGACCGCGGCGCAGGCAAACGTCCTGCGCAAGGCCGTCGCCGAGCGTCGCAACATCCTGGTCGCCGGCGGCACCTCGACCGGGAAGACCACGCTCACCAATGCGCTGCTCGCGGAAGTCGCCAAATCGGACGATCGCGTGGTGCTGATCGAGGATACGCGAGAACTGCAATGCCAAGCCCGCAATCTCGTGGCGTTGCGCACCAAAGATGGCGTTGCGACGCTCTCTGATCTCGTGCGCTCGTCGCTGCGGCTTGCGTCCTGACCGCATCCCGATCGGCGAGGTCCGCGGTGCGGAAGCGCTCGATCTCCTGAAGGCCTGGGGGACAGGCCATCCCGGCGGCATCGGCACCATTCATGCCGGCACTGCGCTCGGCGCGTTGCGTCGTCTCGAGCAGCTCATCCAGGAAGCCGTCATCACCGTGCCGCGCGCCCTGATCGCGGAGACGATCGACATCATCGCCGTGCTCGCCGGCAGAGGAGCGCAGCGCCGACTCGCCGAACTTTCGTGCGTCGCCGGCCTCGATCGCGCGACCGGCGACTATCTCGTCCTTCCGCCCGAAACGCGCGGCGATCCCACAACCACATGGAGACCGTCCATGACCGCGCTTGCACTCTGCCTGCGCATGCAGGCCGCCACTCTCATCGCCGCCATCGCGGTTGCCGTGCTTTCGGTATCGGCCGCGCATGCCGCCGGATCTTCGATGCCGTGGGAAGCACCGCTACAGCGCATCCTGGAATCGATCGAAGGACCGGTCGCCAAGATCATCGCGGTGATCATCATCATCGTCACCGGCCTGACGCTCGCCTTCGGCGACACGTCGGGCGGCTTCCGGCGGCTGGTCCAGATCGTGTTCGGTCTGTCGATCGCCTTCGCGGCGTCGAGCTTCTTCCTGTCGTTCTTCTCGTTCGGCGGCGGGGCGCTCCTGTGATGCAACCGGGCGAACCCATCACAGGCTTCCACGCGCCGGTGCATCGCGCGCTGACCGACCCGATCCTGCTCGGGGGCGCGCCGCGAGCGGTCGCGATCGCCAACGGCACGCTGGCGGCCGCCGTCACGTCTCGGCCTGCGGCTCTGGCTCATCGGAATCCTGCTCTGGGCGGCAGGCCATTTCGCGGCGGTCTGGGCGACACGGCGCGACACGCAGTTCGTCGAAGTGGTGCGCCGGCATCTGCGCTACCCCGCGTATCTCCGGGCGTGAGGTTCGCTCCATGATGAACCTCGCCGAATACCGCAACCGCACTGCAAGCCTTGCCGACTATCTGCCCTGGGCCGCGCTGGTCGCGCCGGGCATCGTCTTGAACAAGGACGGATCCTTTCAGCGCACGGCGCGCTTCCGTGGTCCGGACCTCGACAGCGCGACGCCGGCCGAGCTGATCGGCACGACCGCGCGGCTCAACAGCGCCTTGCGCAGGCTCGGTTCCGGCTGGGCGATCTTCGTCGAGGCGCAGCGCAGCCCTGCGACCGCCTATCCGGATAGCATCTTTCCGGAAGCAGCGTCCGCCCTGGTCGATCTCGAACGCCGCGAGCAATTCGAAGCCGCCGGCGTCCATTTCGAGAGCCGTTACTACCTCACGTTCCTCTGGATGCCGCCCGCCGAGGACGCCTCGCGCGCCGAGAGCTGGCTCTATGAGGGCCGCGAGCAGAGCGGCGTCGATGCCCATGAGTTGCTCCGCGGGTTCATCGACCGCACCGATCGCGTGCTGCAGCTGTTCGAGGGCTTCGTGCCCGAGGTCGAATGGCTCGACGATACCGAGACTCTGACCTATCTCCATTCCACAGTCTCGACGAAGCACCAGCGCGTCCGCGTCCCCGAGACGCCGATGCACCTCGATGCGTTGCTGACGGATCAGCCACTGGTCGGGGGCCTCGAGCCGCGGCTGGGCAAAGCGCACCTTCGCACTCTCACGGTCATCGGATTCCCGACGACGACTCATCCCGGCATCCTCGACGAGCTGAACCGGCTTGCTTTCGCATATCGCTGGTCGACGCGCGCGATCCTGCTCGACAAGACCGAAGCCGTCCGGCTGCTGACCAAAATCCGGCGGCAGTGGTTCGCCAAGCGCAAGAGCATCGCCGCGATCCTCAAGGAGGTGATGACCAACGAGGCGTCCGTTCTGGTTGATAGCGACGCCGCGAACAAGGCCGCCGATGCCGACATGGCGTTGCAGGAGCTCGGCGCCGACGACGTCGGCCAGGCCTATGTCACCGCGACCGTGACGGTGTGGGATGAAGACCCGAACGTCGCAGCAGAGAAGCTGCGGCTGGTCGAGAAGATCATCCAGGGACGCGACTTCACCTGCATCGCGGAAGGGCTCAACGCGATCGAGGCCTGGCTCGGCTCCTTGCCCGGCCACGTCTACGCCAATGTGCGCCAGCCGCCGGTCTCGACGCTGAACCTCGCGCACATGATCCCGCTCTCGGCCGTCTGGGCCGGGCCCGAACGGGACGAGCACTTCGCCGGGCCGCCGCTCTTCTTCGGCCGGACCGAGGGCTCGACACCGTTCCGCTTCTCGCTTCATGTCGGCGATGTCGGGCATACGCTGGTGGTGGGCCCGACCGGCGCCGGCAAGTCCGTGTTGCTCGCGATCATGGCGTTGCAATTCCGGCGCTATCCGCGCTCGCAAGTGTTCGCCTTCGACTTCGGCGGATCGATCCGCGCCGCGGCGCTCGCCATGCGCGGCGACTGGCACGACCTCGGCGGGAGCCTGTCGGATGGCGCCGAGGCTTCCGTATTGCTCCAGCCGCTGGCCGGCATCCATCACACGCCCGAACGGGCATGGGCCGCCGACTGGGTCGTCGACATTCTGACGCGCGAGCAGGTCGCGCTGACGCCCGAGCTGAAGGAGCATCTCTGGGCCGCGCTCACCTCGCTCGCCAGCGCCCCGGTCGGCGAGCGGACGCTGACAGGCCTTGCGGTGTTGTTGCAGTCCGCAAAGCTCAAGCAGGCATTGCGGCCCGTACTGCATCGGGGGTCCCTATGGCCGGCTGCTCGACGCCGAGAGCGAGCGGCTCGGCGAGTCCTCGGTGCAAGCGTTCGAGACTGAAGGGCTTGATCGGCACCGGGGCCGCCGGCGCCGTGCTCGCCTATCTGTTCCATCGCATCGAAGGCCGTCTCGACGGCCGTCCGACACTTCTGATCATCGACGAAGGCTGGCTCGCGCTCGCCGACGGCGGCTTCGCGGCGCAATTGCGCGAATGGCTCAAGACCTTGCGCAAGAAGAATGCCTCCGTCGTGTTCGCCACGCAGTCGCTGTCCGATATCGACGGCAGCCCGATCGCGCCTGCGATCGTCGAGAGCTGCCCGACGCGCATCTTCCTTCCGAACGAACGCGCGATCGAGCCGCAGATCAACGCGATCTACCGGCGGTTCGGGTTGAACGACAGGCAGATCGAGATCGTCGCCCGCGCAACGCCCAAGCGCGACTATTACTGCCAGTCTCGCCGCGGCAACCGGTTGTTTGAGCTGGGACTCGGTCCGATCGCACTCGCCCTCTGTGCGGCTTCATCGAAGGCCGATCACGCCAGCATCGATCGTGTTCTCTCGGAACATGGCGAAGAAGGCTTCGTCGCATGCCTGGCTCGCGGAGCACGAACTGCTCTGGGCGGCAGATCTCATTCCCGACCTACCCAACCTGGAGGCACCATGAGCACGAAGCGTATCCGGGCCACCCTTCTCGTCACGACCGTCGCCGGCTTGTTGTCATTCTCTCCGGCATCGTCACAGGTCGTTGTATTCGACCCGAACAACTACGCCCAAAACATCCTTCAGGCAGCGCGGGCGCTACAGCAGATCAACAACCAGATCACCTCACTCCAGAACCAGGCGCAGATGCTGGTCAATCAGGCACGCAATCTCGCGAGCCTGCCGCAATCCTCGCTCAACCAGATCCAGCAGTCGATCCAGCGCACGCAGCAGCTTCTCGGCGAGGCGCAGCGCATTGCCTACGACGTCGGCCAGATCGACCAAGCCTTCTCTACCACCTACGGCGCAGCGTCCACAACAGCGACCGACCAGGCACTGATCGACGGCGCGCGCGAGCGCTGGCGCAACTCCATTGCGGGCCTTCAGGACGCCATGAAGGTTCAGGCAGGCGTCGTCGCCAACATCGACACCAATCGTGTCGAGATGAACTCGCTCGTGACCGCAAGCCAGGCCGCGACCGGCGCGTTGCAGGCGACGCAGGCCGGCAACCAGCTTATCGCCTTGCAGACCCAGCAGATCGCCGACCTCACCGCCGCTGTCGCTGCGCAAGGCCGCGCGCAGAACCTCGAAGCCGCGCAGCGCACGGCAGCGCAGGAACAGGCGCGCGAGCAACTCCGCCGCTTCCTCACTCCCGGCGCGGGCTACCGGCCGACAACTGTCCGGATGTTCCAATGATGCGGTTGTGGTTCAATCGAGACACGAGGCATGAGCACGGCGGGACCATGTGGGCCGTCCTGCGCTTCGCCATCATCACTTGCATCGCGGCGCTTGCGATCATCGCGATCGGCGAGGCCCTTCGCACCGATGTCCCGGATCGCTTCACCACGCCCGCCGCAAAGACCGCGGATCCGCTCGCTGCCGATCTTGCACGTTGCCGTGACATCACCGCCGAGCAACTCGCAGCGGACGACACCTGCCGCCGCGTCTGGGCAGAGAACCGACGGCGCTTCTTCGCGCCGACCGCTCCTGCTGCACGCACCTCAGACACTCCGCCCAAGACGCAGGACAGGATGCCGACCTCCATCACTCCCAACCTATCCGATGAGGCGCGCTGATGGGCGGCACCGGCGTCATCGACCGCTTCCTCGAGGTCTTCACCCGCTACATCGATTCCGGATTTGGGCTTCTTGGCGGCGAGGTCGCGTTCATCGCCACCACACTGATCGTGATTGATATCACGCTCGCGGCCCTGTTCTGGTCATGGGGCGCCGACGAGGACATCATCGCGCGACTCGTCAAGAAGACGCTGTTCGTGGGCGTCTTCGCCTTCATCATCAGCAACTGGAACGCGCTCGCGCGGATCGTGTTTGAGAGCTTCGCCGGTCTCGGGCTGAAGGCGACGGGCACCGGGTTCACCGCGAGCGATCTCCTTCGTCCCGGCCGTGTCGCACAGGTCGGACTCGATGCCGGACGCCCGATCCTGGAATCGATCTCCGGCCTGATGGGCTACATCGCCTTCTTCGAGAACTTCGTCCAGATCGTCGTGCTGTTGTTCGCCTGGGCGATGGTGTTGCTCGCCTTCTTCATCCTCGCGATCCAGCTTTTCGTGACGCTGATCGAATTCAAGCTGACGACGCTCGCGGGCTTTGTGCTGATCCCGTTCGGGCTGTTCGGACAAACGGCGTTCCTCGCCGAACGCGTGCTCGGCAACGTCGTCTCATCCGGCGTGAAGGTGCTGGTGCTCGCCGTCGTTATCGGCATCGGCTCGACCTTGTTCTCCGAGTTCACCGCCGGCTTCGGCGGCAACCAGCCGACCATCGAGGACGCGATGGCGATCGTTCTCGCCGCGCTGTCGCTGCTCGGTCTCGGTATTTTCGGACCCGGCATCGCCAACGGTCTGATTTCAGGCGGCCCGCAACTCGGCGCGGGCTCGGCGGTCGGCACTGCCGTTGCTGCCGGCGGCGCGATGGTGGCGGGTGGTGCCGCAGCCGGCATGGCCGTGAGGGGAGCGGGCGCGGCGATGGGCGCGACCGCCGCGGCTGCGCGCGGCGGCGCCGCCCTCGCTGGAGGGGCGACGACCTCCTACAGCCTCGCTTCGGCCGGACAGCGCGGTGCGGCCGGCGTCGCATCAGGTCTCTCCGGCGTTGCACGGGCCGGTGCGACGGCTGCAGCGCGGCCCGTGAGCCAGGCGGCAAGCCGCGCATCGAGCGCAGTGGCTGAAAGCTTTCGCGGCGGCGCGCGCAGCGCCGCTGCAGCGACCGGCGGGTCCTCGACGATGGGTACGATCGGCGGAGCAACCACCGGCGACATCGACTCCGTCTTCATCTTCGCCACCCGCCTGGGCGCAGCGCATGAAGCGCCGTCAGGCCATGAGTCATGGCGCAACCAACGCCGCTCACGCCGTCCGCTCCGGCGACAGCCACGGCGGCGGCGCTTCCATCTCGCTGCGACAGGATGAACGCTGATGAATGTCTTCCGCAGACCATCCGTGCGCTATGGCGCGACTCCCGAACCCGAAACGCCCTATCAGCGCGCCGCGCAAGTGTGGGACGAGCGCATCGGCTCCGCGCGCGTGCAGGCGAAGAACTGGCGGCTGATGGCCTTCGGCTCGCTGTTCCTGTCGGCCGGACTCGCCTTTGGTCTGGTGTGGCAGTCGGCGCGCGGCTCGATCGTCCCCTGGGTGGTGCAAATCGACAAGATCGGCGAAGCGCAGGCGGTCGGTCCTGCGATCGCCGACTACAAGCCGATCAACTCGCAGATCGCCTGGCACCTCGCGCGCTTCATCGAGCAGGTCCGTGCGATCCCGGTCGATGCCGTGATCGTGCGCCAAAACTGGCTGCGCGCTTATGAGTTCACGACCGACCGCGGCGCCGCGGGCCTCAACGACTACGCACGCGCCAACGATCCCTTCGCCAAGGTCGGCAAGCGCCAGGTCGCCGTCGAGGTCTCCAGCGTCATCCGTGCCTCGCCGGTGTTTGCACTTACGAAAGGACCGGCGATCGCGAGGCCGAATACTGGGATATCTTCGACAAGGACGGCCGATATATCGGACGTCAGGCCTTCCGTCGCGGCCCGCAATTCTGGAAGGGCGGGAAGCTCTATGCCATCGAATCGGACGAAGACGGTAATCAGTATGTTAAACGGTACTCGTCCGATGGCTGGTTTGATACTCGGGACGAGTGGGCCGGCGCTTGAATCCCGCGGACGATCCGGCAAGATACGCGGGTGATCAGCCCCTCGATTCTGGCCGCCATCCTCGCGATCGTCTTCCTGGCCGCGCTCGTCCGCGGCGCCTTCGGCTTCGGCGACGCGCTTCTCGGCATGCCGCTCCTGGCCCTTTTCGTTCCGCTCACTTTCGCCACCCCTCTCATGGCCCTCGTCGGCCCCACGCTGGCCCTCCTGATTCTGGCCCGCGAATGGAAGTCCATGGACCTGCGCGGCGCGGCGTCATGATCGCCTCGACCATGGTCGGGATCCCGATCGGCCTTTCGGCCTCGAAATATGCCGACGCCCGGATCGTCAACCTGGTCCTGGCCGCCGTGATCATCCTCTTCGCCCTCTACAATCTCTTCCGGCCGGGCCTCCTCCGCCTCCGCTCCGGCCGCTCCGCCCCTCTTTTCGGGCTCGTGGCGGGGATTCTGGGAGGAGCTTACAACACCAACGGACCGCCGGTCATCATTTACGGGACCCTGCGAGGCTGGCCGCCGGAATCCTTCCGGGCCACCCTGCAAGGGTATTTCCTGCCGACCGGCCTGGCCATCCTGATCGGACAAGGCATGGCCGGCCTGCTGACCCGTCCTGTCCTGACTACGTACCTCTATGCCCTGCCTGTCCTCGCCCTGGCCGTCCTGCTGGGCCGGGCCTTGGGCGCGCGCATCCCCGCCGCCCACCACGCCCGCTGGATCCACGGTCTGCTGCTGGCGGTAGGCATGGCCCTGTTCGTCAAGACCCTTCTCGGATGAGCCGACGGATCAACGCGACGTCCGGCCCGAACGTTCATAGATGGAGGGCGGGAACGCCCGCCCCGAGGGAGGAACAGACCATGGAGCGTCGAGAATTCATCGGCAAGACGGGCTGCGGCCTGCTGGGCTTGGCTGCGGCGGGTGGGGTGCTTGAAGCAGCCGCGGCCCAGGTGGCCGGACAGGATCAGAGGCCTGCAGCGCCGCCTCCACCGCCGGCTCCCGCTCAGCGCAGGGCCCGCTACAAGATCGACATCGAGATCTTCGAGGCCCGGACCGACACCTGGTGCCACAAGAAGGGCGACAAGTTCGCCTACCCGGAGGATTGGGGAAAGATCTGCCCCTGGCTCCGGGCCAGCTTGAACGAGTTCGTGCGGATGCTGGAGATGGGGGTGACCTTGCCCTGGATGTACGAGAACACGCCCTACCAGAAAGTCGTCGATCCGAACGGGATCACCACCGAGTTCGTCCGCTGCCCCGACCCGACAGCCGCCCTGGTGGCCAAGATCACCCGAACCAAGATCGGCTGAACAAAGGCCCGCGCTCCCGATTCAGACGTCGCCGGGGCCGGGGAGCGGGCGCCCGGCTTCGCCGCACAACCGGTCCAGACGGGCCCGATCGGACGGACTCGAGAAATCGATAAGCTCGCCGTAGGGCCGGCGCAGCAGATCGATGAGCTCACCGGTCTGCGGGTCGGCTGAATCCGGCACGGCCGCCCGCACCTCATCCAGCCTGACACCGCTGAGCTTGAGGGCCAGGAACTCCGCCGCCGCCCGTTCGGGGATAGGCAGGGAAGATAAGCCGCGCGACAGGATGGCATTCTTGGCCCGGCTGAGGCGCGCCTCCCCGACCTCGTCCAGGACATAGAGATATTTTTGGTGCAGGACCCATTCGTCGATCAGCCAGGCAACGTCCCCCGGCTCGAAAGCGGCCCAGAACGAAGCCGGCCACTCCGGATCGACGAACGATCCGATGACGAAAGCTCCCGCCTGGTACCCGGAAACGCCGCGTTCCCGGGCCACCCGGCCGGCGGCCCGCAGCAGCCTGAGCCGCCGCTCCGGCGTCAGCCGATCGAAGGCCGTGCGGTTGATGAGGTGCATGCCCAGGGTGGAGTCGAAGAGCCGCCGGACGAGGCTATCGGACCGCAGATCGAAAGCCCGATTGACAAACTCCGCCGCCCGGCCCGCGTCGTCGCGGAGCTCTCCATAGCGGATGGCGTGGCCCAAGTCCTGCAGGCTCGAGAACTCGGCCGCGTCCACACTCTCCAGGATGCTCCGGAACTCTCGATAGTCTTCCGCCAGCCGTTCGAAGCGCGGCCGCTCCTCGGGCGCCAAGGGGACATCCTCGCCGTCCATAAACCGCAGCAGGCGGGCCGGGGCGAACATCGCCCGACCCTCATACAGCGTCCGGAAACGGCTGGAGATGGTGACCCAGTCACCCTCCTTGAGCTCGCAGCCGGCCCGGTTGATCATCCGGCGGTTGGACGGGTCGATCCGGACGCCTCCCTCCTCCAGGTTCAACAGGGCCGGAATGCCCAGGTTCTGGGCCGTGGTCACGACATGAATGGCGGCCGGGCTCAAGCTGCAGATTCCGCCCACTTGTTGCATTTCAATCGAGTCCTGCGGGACGAACCGCTCCTTGACCAGAACGGGGTGGGCGTTGGTCGGGTCCGCTGCGCGATCGACCGAGAAGATCAGGCGGCCGGTGACGGCCGATCGCGGCAGGACCGCCACCCCGCGGGCGAAGGTCTTCAGCCCATGCAGGGAGCGGGGATCAATGGCATCGGACTCGATCTGCCGGATATGATAAGGCCTGATAAGATCGCGCACCCGATCGGCCGGCAGGCCGCCGGACCTGTACATATCCATGACCGCCGTCAGCATGCCGGCCCCGGACAGCTCGGCGGCGTTGACTTGGAGGATGGTGAACGTGCCGTGGACTCCGGTGAACTCGACCATGACCGGGCCACGGAAGATCGTCTCCAGGCCGGCCAGCCGCTCCCAGAAATGGTACACGGCGGGAAAGTCCGCCCGGGCCGCGTCCCGCGCCTCGAAATGCCGCTCCTCGGCGGGCAGGCGGCCCGTCATCAGGTCCTCGCCGAAGATTCGCCGGCCGAACTGGAGAAAGGCGCCGCGGCCCAAGTGGGGATGGCGGCTGTAGAGGACGCCGGCATAGGATCGCTCATCGATGACCGAACAGACCATCCGCTGCAGGATGACGGCCGGATAGTGGGTCTCGCGATGCATGAAGTTGCGCAGAACGCCCGTGTGGTCGGCGAAATAGCGGTAGGCCCGGGAGACGAAAAAGGAGACCTGGGCCCGGGCGTCCCACAGGAGGCGCGGGGCGATTGACGCGATGGCCTCTTCCATCCGCGACGAGAGCGCGTCGCAGGCATCGAGGTCGAGGCCCGGCCGCAGCTGGGGGTCGAAGGCCCGGAAAGCATCCGCGTCCAAGGCTTCGAGCAGGGTCTTGCGGTTGTTCAGCCGGATGAGGGCGGCGGCCGATTCGCCGTAGCGCGCGGGCAAGCCGGATAGGAGGTCGGGCGTCAACCCGACGTTGAGGTAGGTCGGCATGAATCCGGGGACGAATTCGGGCAAGGCCGATCGGACGGCGACGAGAAGCGGGTTGGCCGGATCGCCCAGCCGGCGGCCGCTCAGGATCTCCAGGTTGCGGATCGCGTCGTCTAGGCGGCGCTCGCGCTCGGCCGACGGGAGGCGGTAGGCGGCTGCGGACAGCAGGCAGAAATCCGCCGTGGCGAAGCCGCGCCGGCTGAGGTCGAGGAGGATACTGCCTTTGTGACTGACTTGCTCCTCGCGGAGCTCCGCCGTCGACGTGTAAGGCACGACGAACTCGTCCTCGACCAGGTTCCCCACCGCGAATCGGGCGGCGATCCGACGACGGGTATCCTCGGAGCGCTCCTCCAGCCGGGCCGCGGCCCCCGAGTCTTTGCACCGGGCCCGGTGGATCAGGCCGACGTATTCGGCAGCCGCTTCCGGCGGGACCCGGTCCAGGAAGCGGACGTCCACGTCGCGGACGCGGATGGTGCGGAATTCGCCCGCCGATGTCCGGTAGTCTATCTCCGGAGGGACATAGCCGGGATGACGCGCAAGCCGGGTGCCCACCCGCCGGTGCTCGAGGTTGAGCCCGATGACCCGGGCGCTGGCATACTCGGCCCGGACCTCGGCGACTTCGGCGACCGTCGCGTCGCTCAGGCCCATCCCCGCTTCCGGTAGAGGGCGAAGCTATACCCGCACTTCACGGGGCTCATCGGTAAACCCCCGCCAGGTCCCACTTCCTGATGGTGTCGTGGACGAGCTCGGCCACCCGATCGTTGACCTTCCGGAAGTACTCCTTGGCCTGCGCGGCGTCAAAGGTCGGATAGCCCTGGCCCGGCTCGTAGAGGCCGATGGACGACGTCACCGGCACGGCCATATAGGCGCCGGCGGGGGCGTTGGGCGAGGCCATCTCCGGCTTGTACCGCTCGGGGTGGATGTGCTGCGGCAGGAAGGCCTGGATATAGGCCGTCTCGTTGTTCCCGGCGTGGCCGCCGTTCTGCTTGAAGACCGCCTTGGTGATGTCGTCGGCCAGCGTCCACCAGTTGACGACCAGGATGCGGACCCGGGCCGCGTTGGCCACCCGGACCGCGGCCGCGTTGAGGGCGGCGGTGTTGCCGCCGTGCCCGTTGAGGACGATGATGTTGCGGAACTTCTGCTCGGCCAGGTTGCGCAGGACGGCCTCGGCGAAAGGTGCGTAGGCCTCCTCCGGGATCGAGACCGTGCCCGGGAAGGCCTTCATCGCCGCCGTCATCCCATAGTTCAGGGTCGGGGCGATGAGGGCGTCGACGCGCTCGGCGATGGCCCGGGCCATGGCTTCGGGAGCCAGGCTGTCGGTCCCGTTGGGGATGACCCCATGCGGCTCGAGCGAGCCCATCGGCAGCAGCACGGTGGCGATGCGGCCGGGCACGAGCTCGCCGAGCTCCTGCCAGCAGAGCAGGTTCATCTCCCGGGTCGTGGGCGGCTTGGGCCCGGCCGGAGTCTGGGCGGCGACGGGAAGGGCGAACGAGGCGAGCACGGCCAGGGCGGCGAACAAAACGGCTTTGCGCATGGTGGAACCTCCCGAAGGAAGTCCATCTTATGCCAAGTCCGGGGGCTTTGAAAACCACGGGCCGGCCGCCGGATCTTCTCCGTCCCGCCGCCGTCAGGGCTTCAGATGGACGATCGTGGCGCCCCAGCCGCCTTCGCACGAGTCGGCCAGCTCAAAAGACTCCACATCCGGCGTCCGGGCGAGAATCGCATGCACGGTTTCAAGGAGCGATCCATCCCCTTTGCCGTGGACGACGCGGACGCGCAGAATGCCTTTCCCGCGGCAGGCCTCGAGGTACTCGGGGACAAGATCCTTGACGTCGGAGGGAGCGAAGGTGTGCAGGTCAAGCGTCCCGTCGATCGGGATTTCCACAAGCTCATCCATGGGGCCACGATACCGGCAGTCCGCGCCCCCTGTCAACATCCGCCGCCGGCGTCAAGGAACTTTGCATCTTCTGTAAAGACAGGGGGCTTCGGCTTTGCCGCCCGCCCCTGGCGGCCGCTGTTTGGCACGGCTCTTGCTGAGATGGAAGGCGGGATTAAGCAACCTTCCGGCTTCCGGTTTCGTATTCCCTTGTGAAGCGGGGAACAACCCGGCGCCGGTCACCGTAGGTGAAAGCGTCGGACGGAAGCCCCATCCGCCCGAATCGAGACCACAAGGAGACGCGAGATGAAGAAGACGGCCCTGCTGGCCCTTATCCTGATAGCCCCCCTCCTATCCGCCGCCGAAGGCAAGAAGCTGATCAAGCCCAAGCCTGAGCCCGGCCAGAAAATCGTCCAGGCGGCCCGCGACCGAAAGCCCGATCGTTATCGACGGCGTCCTTGCCGAGAGCGTCTGGCAGCGCCCCGGGACCAACGGCTTCACCCAGAGCGACCCCGCCGACGGCCAGCCGTCCACCGAGAAGACCGACGTCTGGATCGCCTACGACGACAAGGCTCTCTACGTGGCGGCCTATTGCCACGACAGCGACCCGGGCAAGATCATGGGCCGGCTCGGACGCCGCGACGCCCAGATCGACTCCGACTGGTTCATGTTCGCCCTGGATCCCTACTACGACAAGCGCTCGGGCTACATGTTCGGCGTCAACCCCGCCGGCTCGATCACCGATCTGGCCTTGTCCAACGACGTCAACGACGACGAGTCCTGGGACGGCGTCTGGGAGAGCAAGGCCGCCGTCAACGGCGACGGCTGGATCGTGGAGATGCGCATCCCCTTCCACCAGATCCGCTTCCCCAAGCAGGACGAGTACGTCTGGGGCGTGAACTTCCGCCGCGTCATCAAGCGCAAGAACGAGGTCGCTTCCTTCTCCTGGACGCCCAAGAACGAACAGGCCTTTGTCTCCAAGTTCGCCCGCCTGGAAGGGCTGAACGGGTTCGGCCCCGGCACCCGGGTCGAGGTCACGCCCTACGTCACGGGACTGGGCCAGTTCCGGCCCGAGGAGGCCGGCAACCCGTTCGAGACGGGCCGCAAGACGATCGGCAACGCCGGCTTCGACGCCAAGGTCGGCCTCGGCGGCAACCTGAACCTGGACGCCACCATCAACCCCGACTTCGGCCAGGTCGAGGTCGATCCGGCCGTCGTCAATCTCTCGGCCTACGAGACCTTCTACGAGGAGAAGCGGCCCTTCTTCATCGAGGGCGCCTCGATCTTCAACGGCTTCGGCCGCGGCGGCGTCTACCTCAATGCCGGCATGAACTGGCCCGATCCGCGCTTCTTCTACAGCCGCCGCGTCGGCCGTGCTCCGCAGGGCTACGTAACCTCGGACGGCTACGCCGACATCCCCGGAAGCACCAACATCCTGGGCGCGGCCAAGCTGACCGGCAAGCTGGGCGGCTGGAACATCGGCGTCATCAACGCCCTGACCGCCCGCGAGTACGCGACCATCGACTCCTTCGGCCTGCGGACCAAGGAGGAAGTGGAGCCCTTCTCCTGGTACGGCGTCCTGCGGGCCCAGAAGGACATCAACCAGGGCCAGCAGGGCGTCGGCTTCATGGCCACCGGGGTCCTGCGCGACAACGGCAACACTCCCGTCCTTGACGGCATCCTGAACAAGAACGCCTTCAGCCTGGCCATGGACGGCTGGACCTTCCTCGACAAGAAGCGCGAATATGTCATCGGCGGCTGGTTCGGCGGCACCCGCATCGAGGGCAGCCCGCAGGACATCTACCGCGTCCAGACATCCTCCCTCCACTACTTCCAGCGGCCCGACGCGGACTACCTGACGCTCGACCCGGCGGCGACCTCGCTCTCCGGCTGGGGCGGGCGCGTCCAGTTCGCCAAGCAGGGCGGGAACCTCCTCTGGGTTCTGGGCGTCGGCGCCCTCTCGCCCGGATTCAACCCCAACGACCTCGGCTACCAGCGCTCCAGCTCGGACGTCGATCAACCTCTCCTTCCTCCCGGGCTATATGTGGACCAAGCCGGGCAAGGTCTTTCAGCAGGCCCTGGTCGCTGGCCTGGGCGGACTGCAGAACTACGACTTCGGCGGCAACAAGACCGCCGAGGCCCTGGTCGGCATCGCCCAAGGCCAGTTCCGCAACTTCTGGAGCTTCAACCTGGAGGCCGTCTACGCCCCCGAGTCGCTGAGCAAGACCCTGACCCGGGGCGGCCCGATGGCCGTCTCGCCCTGGAGCTGGAGCACCCAGTTCACCCTGGAGTCGGACAGCCGCAAGCCCTTCGTCCTGGAGGGCGTCGCCGCGATCGAGGAGAGCCCGCAGGACGGCGGCACCTGGATGGGCCAGGTCTCCCTGAACTGGAAGCCGCGGCCCAACATCAACCTCTCGATCGGCCCCCAATACGCCGTCAGCAAGGCCGAGAGCCAGTGGGTCGGCCGCTTCGCCGATCCCCTTATGACCGAGACCTACGGCCGCCGCTATGTCTTCGGCCGCCTGGACCAGACCGTCGTCTCGGCCGAGATCCGGCTGAACTGGACGTTCAACCCGCGCCTGTCGCTGCAGGCCTACCTGCAGCCGTTCATCGGCGTCGGCCACTTCGACCGCTTCAAGGAGCTGGCCCGGCCCCGCGCTTACGCCTTCAACGTCTACGGCGAGAACGGCTCGACGGTCGAGGACATCGGCGGCGCCTACACCATCGACCCCGACGGCGACGGCCCGGCCTCGGCTTTCGCCTATCGGCAATCCCGACTTCAACATGAAGTCGCTCCGCGGCACGATCGTCTTCCGCTGGGAGTACCGGCCGGGCTCGCTCTTCTACCTGGTCTGGACCCAGAACCGGGCCGACTACGCCGACGCCGGCGTGCTCAACCTGCGGCGGGACATCTCCAACCTCCTGACCGCACCCGGCGACAACGTCTTCATGTTCAAATTCTCCTACCGCTGGGGCCTCTAAGGCTCTCGCGGCGGGCATCGGATAGGGAAAGGAGCTCAACACATGCGTACCATCATCGCTCTTCTGGCCGCCCTGGTCCTCGTCCTCGGCGCCGTTCTTTGGGCCGCCCCCGCGGCGGAGATCGAAGGCACCTGGCTGGGCAAGGCCGAGGTCGCCGACGTCGGCATCGTCGAACTGACGATGGTCCTGACCAAGACCGAGACCGGCTACACGGGCCTCTGCTCCGACTCCATGGGCATGCTGAACAAGGACACCCCGCTGGCGCAGATCAAGCTGGACGGCGATAAGCTGACCTTCCAGTTCCCCTTGGCCGACGGGAACCTCATCATGGTCAACGCCAAGGTCGAAGGCGACAAGATGACGGGAAGCTGGACCCACCAGGAAGGCGACTCAGGCGCCATGTCCTTCGAACGCAAGAAGTAGGCTCGCGAGCGGCCGCTTCCCCGGCCGCCGGCGATTGTCTTAGCGGCCTCCTTGGCGTATAACGAGCCTGCGCCAAGGAGGCCTCGCGTGACGACATCCTTCCCTTCTTCCCTGAAAACAGCCCCGGCCCGCTTCGCCGCCCTGCCGCTTGCGCTCGCGTTCGTCTTCGGGCTCTTCCGGCTTCTGCCCGCTTCTCCCGCATCGGCTCAGAAGGACGAAGCCGGCGGACTCGGCCCGGCACCGCGCCACGACCTCGTCTTCCCCTCCCTCCCTCCGTCCTGGGACGAGGGGCTGCCGCTCGGCAACGGCATGCTCGGCGAGCTCCTCTGGAGGAACGGCCGCTTTCTGCGCCTCTCGCTTGACCGGGCCGACCTCTGGGACCTGAGGCCGATGAAGAACCTCGACGCGCCGCAGTGGACGTATGCGTGGGTCGTGGAGCAGTGGCGCAAGGGCGACTACGCTCCCGTCCAGAAGATGTTCGACGCCCCCTACGACGCCGAGCCCGCCCCGTCCAAGATCCCCGCCGCCGCGCTGGAGTTCGACATCGGCGATTGGGGCGCCGTCGAGGAGGCGCGCCTCTCGTTGGCCGACGGCAAAGCCTCCGTACGCTGGACGGACGGCCGTCGGCTCGAGACCTTCGTCCACGCGGACGCGCCCGCCGGCTGGTTTATTTTCACGGGCGTGCCCTCCGGCTTCAAGCCCATGCTCCGCACGCCGGCTTACGAGACGGCCGGCAGCAGTGCGGCGGCCGATCCCGTCACCGGACAGGATCTGCGGCGGCTGGGCTACAAGCAGGGCGCCGTCGTCGAAGGGCCGGCGACCCTCGTCTTCCGTCAAAACGGCTGGGGCGGCTTCTATTACATCGTCGCCGTGGTCTGGCGCACGACCGCTCCGGGCACCGTCGAGGGCGCCTGGAGCATCACCTCGCGCTTCTCCGACGAGCGCGGCGAGCCCGCCGCCCCCGACCTGGCCATCGCCGAGGCGCAAGCCGGCTTCGCGGCTCGTCTCGCTTCGCATCGGAAGTGGTGGGATGCCTTCTGGTCCCGTTCGGCCGTGCGGCTCCCCGATCCGCTGCTCGAGAAGCAATGGTACCTGGAGCAGGCCAAGCTCGGGTCCGCGGCCCGCCGCGGGGCGCCACCGATCTCCCTGCAGGCCGTCTGGACGGCCGACAACGGCAAGCTCCCGCCGTGGAAGGGCGACTTCCACCACGACCTCAACACCCAGCTCTCCTATTGGCCCGTCTACGCGGCCGACCATCTCGAGCAGGGCCTGGGGTTTCTCGACTGGCTGTGGCAGATGAGGGGCGAATTCAAGCGCTACACCAAGGCCTATTTCGGAACGGACGGCTTGAACGTTCCCGGCGTCTCGACCCTGCTCGGCCAGCCCATGGGCGGCTGGATCCAGTACGCCTTCTCGCCCACGGTCTCGGCCTGGCTGGGCCAGCACTTCCATCTCCACTGGCGGTTCAGCCGCGATCGGGCCTTCCTGGCCGAGCGGGCCTACCCGTGGCTTCGCGACACGGCGGTCCATCTCGAGCAGCTGTCGAGCCCGGGGCCGGACGGCAAGCGGCGCCTGCCGGCGAGCTCGAGCCCCGAGATCTACGACAACTCGGCCAAGGCCTGGTTCGCCGAGACGACCAACTACGACCTGGCCCTCATCCGCTGGGCCTTCGGCGCGGCGGCGGAGCTGGCCGGCGCGCTGGGCCGGAAAGACGAGGCCGCGCGCTGGACCGCCATCCTCGGCGAGTGGCCCGAGCTCGCGGTCGATCCCGGCACGGGCCTGATGTTCGCACCGGGGGTGCCGTACGCCGAATCCCACCGGCACTTCTCGCATTTGATGGGCTTTCATCCGCTCGGCCTGCTCGACGTGTCGAGGGGCGAGGCCGAGGCGAAGATCATCCGGAGTACGCTCGCCACCCTGGACCGGATCGGGCCGGACTGGTGGTGCGGCTACTCCTACGCCTGGCTGGGGAACCTCAAGGCCCGGGCTCTGGACGGCGAAGGCGCGGCCGCGGCGCTGCGGACGTTTGCCTCGGCCTTCTGCCTGCCGAACGGCTTTCACGCCAACGGCGACCAGACCAAATCCGGGCTGTCGAAGTACACCTATCGGCCGTTCACGCTGGAGGGCAACTTCGCCTTCGCCGCCGGCGTGCAGGAGATGCTCCTGCAGAGCCACACCGGGACAATCAGGATTTTTCCCGCTCTGCCGGCGTCATGGGGTGAGGCGGAATTCCGGGGCTTCCGGGCCGATGGGGCTTTCCTCGTCTCGGCCAGGCGGGCCGGCGGGGCCGCCGTCGAGGTGACGGTGCGAGCCGAAAAGGGCGGCGAGCTGAGGCTTCTCTCGCCCTTCGCCGGTGCCTACACCATCGACGGCAAGGCGCCCAAGGAGACGCCCGCGGTCATCGTCCGGAGGATGAAGGCGGGCCAGACGATCGTCCTCAAAGCCGCTTAAGGAATTTCGATTTCGCCGCGGAGATAGGTCCGGGCCTGGCCCGAGATCTCAACCCGATCGCCGACGAGCTTGCACCACAGCCGGCCGCCGCGCTTGGACAGCTGGGCCGCGGTGAGCTCGGCCCGGCCCAGCTTCCCGGCCCAGTACGGAGTCAGCGTCGTATGGGCCGAGCCCGTCACGGGATCCTCGTCGATCCCCACTTGCGGCGCGAAGAAGCGCGAGACGAAGTCCGTCTCGCGGCCGCAGGCGGTGACGATGACGCCGCGGGCGGGCACCCGGGCCAGAAGCCCGAAGTCCGGCTTCATTCCCGCCACGGTCTCGACCGAGTCGAAGACGAGCATGTAGTCGGTCTTGCCCTTGTAGGTCTCGATGGGCACGGCCCCCAGGCCTTGCACAAGCGGCTCGGGCACGGCAACGGGGGCATATTGATCGGCCGGAAAATCGAGCGTCAGCCGCTCGCCGTCGCGGCGGACGGTCAGCAGCCCGCTGCGGGAATCGAATTCGATCCGCGGCCCCGCAAATCCTTCGATTTTAAAGATGACATGGGAAGCGGCCAAAGTCGCGTGGCCGCAGAGGTCCACTTCGACCGCCGGGGTGAACCAGCGGATGGGCATGGCGGGATTCCCCCCGCACATAGAACGCCGTCTCGGCCTGGTTGTTTTCCTGCGCGATCTTCTGCATGGTCTCGGCCGGAAGCCACTCGGAGAGCGGGCAGACCCCGGCCGGATTGCCGCCGAAGAGGCGGTCGGTGAAGGCATCGACCTGGTAGTAACGGAGCTTCATGGTCACCTCGCCGTATCAGGTTATCACAAGACGACTTGCATGAAAAACGGACCAAAATGGCCGTCTTAGCGATCTATCAAGACATATCAAATCCCCCTTCCTTGACGGAAAGGCCGGGAAAGTTTATAGTTCACGGGATTCCAGCCAGGAGGCAATCATGGATCTCTACGAAAAGTGTCGAGGCTTCTACAATTCGCCCGAAGTGGCCCAGAAATACGGCTATCCGACCAATCCCCGGACGGCCATGGACTTGGGAATCTACCCCTATTTCATCCCCATCGAGCACGCCGAGGGGACCGAAGTCTTCATCGGCGACAAAAAGTTTCTGATGATCGGCTCCAACAACTACCTGGGCCTGACCAACCACCCCCACGTCAAGGAGGCCGCCATCAAGGCCATCGAAAAGTACGGCACCTCCTGCACCGGATCCCGCTTCCTGAACGGGACGCTCCAGATGCACATCGAGCTCGAGGCCCGGCTGGCCAAGCTCATCGGCCAGGAGGCCGCCCTCGTCTTCAGCACCGGCTTCCAGACCAACCTGGGCTCGATCTCGGCCATCATGGACACGGACGACATCATCATCGCCGACAAGGAAGTCCACGCCTCCATCGTCGACGGCATCCGGATGGCCAAGGTCCTGAAGAAGGTCCACCTCCGGCTGTTCAAGCACAACGACCCCGCCGACCTGGAGCACATCCTCAAGGCCTGCTCGACCGACGTCGGCCGGCTGGTCATCGTCGACGGCGTCTTCAGCATGGCCGGCGACATCGCCCGCCTGGACGAGATCGCCCCGATCTGCCGCAAGTACGGCGCCCGCCTGATGGTCGACGACGCCCACGCCCTGGGCGTCCTGGGCGGCGGCCGCGGCACGGCCCATCACTTCGGCCACCCCGAGTGGGCCGACCTGGTCATGGGCACCTTCAGCAAGTCCTTCGCCTCGATCGGCGGCGTCATCGCCGGGCCCAAGGAAGCCATCCACTGGATCCAGCACTTCGCCCGGCCGTTCATGTTCAGCGCCAGCCTGCCGCCCGGCCAACGTGGCCACGGTCCTGGCCTGCCTGGACGTCATGGAGAAGGAGCCCGAGCGGGTGGCCCGGGTCAACAAGATCGGCGAGCGCGTCCGCACCGAGCTCAAGGGCATGGGCTACGACATCGGCCCCAGCCAGACGCCCATCATCCCGATCGTCATGGGCGACGAGATGAAGGCCCTGATGGCCTGGAAGACCCTGTACGAGGCCGGCATCTACACCAACGTGGCCCTGCCGCCCTCCGTCCCGCCCGGCTATGCGCTGCTGCGGACGAGCTACATGGCCTCCCACACCGACGAGCAGGTCGACCGCATCCTGGAGACGTTCAAGCAGGTCAAGAGCCTGATCTGAGCCGTAAAAGAACTTGGCGGCCCGGACGGATTCGTTACAAAACGGCCCGTCCGGGCCTTTTTTTCCCTGTTTTCCCCGTTCGAACTGGTTGGCATGAAATATGCTTTCTAGGGGGGCGACAGGGAGCTGGAATGACCGAGCAAATGATGGTCGAGATGGCCAAGGAAGGGCGTCCGGACGCCCTGGAGCAGATCTACCTCAGGAACCGCGACCGGATCTTCCGCCTCGCCCTCCGCTACCTCCGCTTCCCGGAAGACGCCGAAGACGTCGTCCAGGAGACGTTTATCAAGGCCTTCGACGCCCTCGACGGCTTCGACCTGAACCTGGGCTCGGGACTGCCGGCCTGGCTCAACCAGATCTGCGTCCACTGCGCCATCGACCACCTCCGCGTCCGCAAGCGCCGCTGGGGACGGATGACCTCGCTCGACGCCATGCCGCAGGACCCCCCGTCGGGCAATCCCTCGCCCGAGCAGGTCGTCATCGGGCGCGGCATCCGCAGCCGGATCCAGGACGCCATGGCCGTCCTCTCGCCCCGCCAGCAGGCCATCTTCTCGCTCCGCTACATCGAGCAGCTCGACATCCGCCAGATCGCCGACCGCCTCTGCTGCAGCGAGGGCAACGTGCGGGCCCATCTCTTCCGGTCCGCCTCCAAGCTGCGGGGCATCTTCCTCGCCGAGTCCTAAGCCCGGCCCTGGCATGCGGCTCCGGTTCCTAGCATCAATACCGGTCCATCCGTTCGGCTGTGGTATTATGAGCCGGAGGTCCGGCGCATGAAAGCCATGGCCATCGTCCGGCTCGGCCCATAGGCGAGCGCTCCCGGCCCGTCGAGCCGGCTTCACCACCCGTCCCCGAGCCCGGCCCGGGCGAGATCCTGATCCACGTGGCCGCCTGCGGCGTCTGCCATACCGAGCTCGACGAGGCTGAGGGGCGCACGCCCCCGCCCCGTCTGCCCGTCATACCGGGACATCAAGTCGTCGGCCATGTGGCCGCCTTCGGGACCGGCGCCTCGGGCCATAAGGAAGGGGACCGGGTCGGCGTCGGCTGGATCTTCTCCGCCTGCGGAAAATGCCCCGCCTGTCTCTCCGGGCGCGAAAATCTCTGCCCGGATTTCCGGGCCACCGGGCGCGACGCCGACGGCGGCTATGCCGAATACATGACCGTCCCGGCGGCCTTCGCCGTCCCGATTCCCGCGGTCAGCTCCGACCTCGAGGCCGCGCCGCTGTTGTGCGCGGGCGCCGTCGGGTGGAGGGCCCTGCGGCTGGCCGAGCCGGAGGCCTGCCGGACGCTGGGGCTGACCGGGTTCGGCGCCTCCAATCACCTCGTGCTCAAGGCCGTCCGCTTCCGTTGGCCGGATCTGCGGGTGTACGTCTTCGCGCGTTCCGCCGAAGAACGGACTTTCGCCCTCGGGCTGGGGGCGGCCTGGGCGGGCGACACGGAAGACGCGCCGCCCGAGCCTCTCGATGCCGTGATCGACACCACTCCGGTTTGGACTCCGGTCCTGGCCGCGCTGCGGGCGCTGGCCCCCGGCGGCAGACTGATCGTCAACGCCATCCGCAAGGAGGACGGCGACAAGGACGTCCTGCGTTCGCTCGATTACGCTACCCATCTCTGGCTGGAGAAATCCCTGCGGAGTGTGGCCAACGTAACCCGGCGGGACATCACGGAATTCCTGGCCCTGGCGGCGGAGGCCGGGCTGCGGCCGGAGGTCGAGGCTTACCCCCTGGAGCGGGCCAACGACGCTCTGCGCGACCTGAAGGCCCGCCGCATCCGGGGCGCCAAAGTGCTGACCATCGCCTGACGCGTCGTTGTATAATCCTGGCCGGGTAAGAGAGCTCATGATCATATCGCCCGTCCCCTCCGCGGCCGCTTTGCGGGCGGCCCTGGCCCCGCCGCGGCCCGGGCTCTCCGCCCAGCTCGAGCTGGCGCCGATGCCCAGGCCCGGCGACATGACGTGGGAAGAAGCGGAGGGGAAGAGCTTGAGGGCGGCCGTCCTGCTGCTCGTCTATCCAAAGGACGGGGCGCCGCACATCGTCTTCATCCGGCGGCCGAGCTCGGCTCCCCATCACAAGGACCAGATCGCCTTCCCCGGCGGCCAGTTCGAGGCGGGCGAGGACGCCGTGCGGGCCGCCCTGCGCGAAGCGCGGGAAGAGGTCGGGCTCCCGGAGGACGCGGCCGAAGTCGCAGGACACCTGACTCCGCTTTATGTCCCGCCCAGCAACTTCTGCATCTACCCGGTCGTGGGCAGGATGGGAGAGACGCCGGCCTTCGTGCCCTTCGAGCCGGAGGTGGCGGAGATCCTGGAGGTCCCGCTGGCGCTCCTGCTCGACCCCGGCACGATGCAGCGCGAAACCTGGGCGCTGGAGCGGGGGCCCGTGCTGGTGCCGTTCTACGCCTTCCGGGGCCACAAGATCTGGGGCGCCACGGCCATGATCCTGGCCGAGTTCCTGACCCTGGCCCGCTGGGCCCGCTTCTGAGTTCGCCTCCGACCTGATAAAATAGGTTTTCCAGCCAAGAGCCCACCCAAGGAGACGCGGTATGAAGAAAGCCCTTGTCCTCGCCGTCGTGCTGGCGGCCCTGACCCTGGCCTGCGGGCCGAAGGAGCCTCAACCCCCCGTGACCGACCCCAACGCCAACCCGTTCTTCACCGAATGGACGGCCCCCTTCGGGACGCCGCCCTTCGACCAGATCAAGCCCGTCCACTACAAGCCGGCCTACGAGAAGGGCATGGCCGACCAGAAGGCCGAAGTGGCCGCCGTGGCCGGCTCGGCCGAGCCGCCGACCTTCGCCAACACCATCGAGGCGCTGGAGCGCAGCGGCCGCCTGCTGAGCAGGGTCAACAACGTCTTCAACCTCTACACCAACAACCACACCAGCGACGAGCTGCAGAGCCATCGAGCAGGAGATCGCCCCCGTGCTGTCCAAGCACGACGACGACATCGTCCTCGACGCCAAGCTCTTCGCCCGGGTCAAGGCCGTCTTCGACCAACGGGCGACACTGGGCCTCAACCCCGAGCAGCTGCGCCTGCTGGAGAAGACTTACAAGAGCTTCGTCAGGAGCGGTGCCGCCCTGGACGAGGACAAGAAGGCCGAGCTGCGTACGGTCAACGAGGATCTGACCGTCCTGGGCGTCAAGTTCGGCCAGAACGTGCTCAAGGAAGACAACGGCTTCAGCCTGGTCCTGGACAAGGCCGAGGACCTGGCCGGGCTGCCCGCCGACCTCGCGGCCGGAGCGGCCGAGACGGCCAAGGCCAAGGGCCAAGAAGGCAAGTGGATCTTCACTCTCCACAAGCCCTCCTGCATCCCCTTCTTCCAGTACTCGGCCAAGCGCGAGCTGCGCGAGAAGCTCTTCCGGGCCTTCATCAAGCGCGGCGACAACGGCAACGAGGCCGATAACAAGGCCGTGGCGAGCAGGATCGCCTCCCTGCGCGTCAAGCGGGCCAACCTGCTCGGCTACAAGTCGCACGCCGACTACGTGCTGGAAGAGGCCATGGCCAAGACGCCGGCCGGTGTCTACGGCCTGCTCGACCAGATCTGGCCGGCCGCGCTGGCCATGGCCAAGGTCGAGGCCAAGGAGCTGGAAGCCCTGATGGCCAAGGACGGCATCGCCGGCCCGCTCCAGCCCTGGGATTGGTGGTACTACGCCGAGAAGCTGAAGAAGGCCAAGTACGACCTGGACGACGAGATCCTGCGGCCCTACTTCGAGCTCAAGGCCGTCCGCCAGGGCGCCTTCGACACGGCCGCCAAGCTGTGGGGCCTGACCTTCACGCCGCGCACGGACATCCCGGTCTATCACCCCGAAGTCGAGGTCTTCGAGGTCAAGGAAGCCGACGGCACCCACGTCGGCATCCTCTACTCGGACTACTTCCCCCGGCCCTCCAAGCGGGGCGGCGCCTGGTCGAGCGGCATTCGGGAGCAGTCGGCCATGGACGGCAAGAAAGTCACGCCCATCGTCTACAACGTCGGCAACTTCACCAAGCCGACGGCCGAGAAGCCCTCGCTGGTGACCTTCGAAGAGGCGCTGACGCTGTTCCACGAGTTCGGCCACGCCCTGCACGACCTGCTCTCGAACGTGACCTACGAGACGCTGGCCGGGACTAACGTGCCGCGCGACTTCGTCGAGCTGCCTTCGCAGATCATGGAGAACTGGGCCTCGGACTCCGAGGTCATCAAGACCTACGCCAAGCACTACAAGACGGGCGAGCCCATCCCGCAGGACCTGGTCGACAAGATCAAGAGAGCCGGCCAGTTCAACCAGGGCTTCGCCACGGTCGAGTACGTCTCGGCCTGCCTGCTGGACATGGACTGGCACGCCCTGACCACACCCGAGGAGAAGGACGTCGTGGCCTTCGAGGACGCCTCGATGAAGAAGATCGGGCTCATCCCGCAGATCGTGGTCCGCTACCGGACGCCCTACTTCTCGCACATCTTCGCCAGCGGCTACTCGGCCGGCTACTACAGCTACATCTGGTCCGAGGTTCTGGACAAGGACGCCTTCGAGGCCTTCAAGGAGAAGGGCCTGTTCGACCCGGCCACGGCCAAGAGCTACCGCGACAACATCCTGTCCAAGGGCAACACGGCCGAGCCCATGGATCTCTACAAGGCCTTCCGCGGGCGCGAGCCCAAGGTCGAGCCCCTGCTCAAGGCCCGCGGCCTGCTGAAGTAAGCGGCCCTCGACACAACGTCCCCTAGCGGGAGGCGCGTTCGACGCGCTTCCCGCTGTTTTCTCGCCCATCTCCGGGCTTGCGGCGAGGTATTCCCCGCCTCTGATCAGCCGGGATCTTTGATCTCGTATTTGGCGATCGAGATAAAGTCGTCTTGACGCTCAATCTGATAGAGAAAGCCGTCTTGGATGACGGCGCTCCCCTTCGATCGCATGAAGGCCCTCCCCGCTCCAGGAGGACGACGGATGTAAAAACGGTCTTGGTAAATGCCCTGACTGTCGAACACATCGATGAGTGGATTGTCATTCTTATCTCGCGTCGAAGTCACAACCCACAGGACTTCCCCCACTGGAAAAAAGTCCTCGATATCCGAAACGAGCTTCTTCGGAGGATGTCCATAATCGACGCCATTGATGACAAAACCCGTCTTTGGGGGGTCGAACTTTATACTATCGTAATCTCGCCGGAAAGAGCGGATGATCTTTCCGGTCTCTATTTCGAGAATCTTGACTTGATACTTTTGCTCATGCGCTAAGGCCAGCCTGCCTCTCTGGGGGGAAGCGACAATCAAAGGCGTGATCCATAACATCGCACCAGGGGTCTTGATCACGAATACATCGCCTGAAAAGGATCCTTTTTTTTCCAGAGTCGCCCGCTGCTCCGTCCAAACAAACACATGCGTGGAAACAGTCACGACCCCGGAAGTCGCGCCTTTGAAAAGCGCGAGCGCGTTATCCGCGACGGTAAAGATAAATGCATCCCCGCTTTTTCCCACGGGCCTCAACCACCCCACAGGACTGGAGAATGGCGTTTCTTTCATGAGAACGCCATCGTCGGAAAAACGAGTCAACTTGCGCGGGTTGTTTCCCTGGATCATCAATCCCGGGTTTAGAATGAAGAAGCCCGCTAGATGGAGAAACTCTCCTGGACCTTGTCCTTTGTGAAAAAAGTTGCGAACGAATTTTCCCTTGGGATCGAATTTAAGTAGTTGCTCTTCGTCCCAAACAAACACGGAAGAATCCGGGCCCACTTGCATGCGAGGGCTTTTAAAGTAGAATTCCCCACCCTCCTCCTTGATTCGCATCACCTCTTTCAGCTCAAGGATGCGATCGGCATTACGCGCCGCAGGCTTGGACGAATTTTCGATCATAACCGGCGCCGTCCCCTGCCCAGACAACGGGATGCCCAAAAAGCACGCAGCCATGACGAGAGCCGTCGCCAAACCGCATCGGGTGCTTGATTGCATGACTACCCCTAGATGAAGCTCAATTAACTTCCCCATCTTAGCAAAGACTGAACGGACTCAGGGATTGCGGCCGGCGGCCCGGTCAAGAATCTCGTATTTAGCCACGGAGGGGACATCCTCCTCCTTCCACTCCAGCTGGTAGAGGAATCCGTCCCGGATGACGCACTGGTTCGCCTTCAGGAAGAAATCGACGGCACCGGCGGGACGGGTAAGATAGAAGCAATCCTTGTAATGCCCCTCTTTGTCAAAAACGTCGATCAGTGGATTGCCGGCTTTGTCGCGAGTCGAAGTCACGACCCAGAGGTCGTCTCCGACCGAGTGGAGAGTGTCGATATCGGAGGCATATTTCCTGGGGGCATGCGTGTAGCTCTGCCCATTGATGATCACACCGCCCTTTTTCGGAGGCTCGAAATCGATCCGCTTGTAAGCCCTTCGGAAAGACCGCACGACAGCCTTGGATTCGAGGTCGAGGACCTTGATGAGGTACTCCTGGGTATGGGATAGGAACAGCTTCTTTCCCCCGCCCAGCGCGGTCAGCATGTCGCTGACCGGGATCATGCCCCCGCCGCCCGAGCTGCTCTTGATGACGAAAATGTCGACGGGAAAGACACCTTTCTCCTGGAGGTCGGCCTGGCCTTCCTTCCAGGCGAAGACGTGATGCCCCACGGCGATGACGGCGGGTGTCGTGCCCTTATGGAGCGCGATCGGGTTCTCCAAAGCCGCGTAGGTGAACACGTCCTCGCTCTTCCCCAGGAATCGGAAGCCCATGAGCGAGCAACGCAGGGCGGCTTCCTTGATGAGACCGCCGTCCGCGCCGTACCAGACCATCTTCGCGGGAGAAGCTCCCTGGATGATGAGACCGGAGCCTTCGGGGAGAAAACCGCCCACATAGAGAGCCTCTCCTGGGCCCTGGCCTTTACGGAAGAAGTTGCGAAGGAACTTGCCCTGCGCGTCGAATTTGAGGAGCTGCTCTTGCTCCTGGACGAAGATCGAGCCGCCTGGTCCGACCTGGACTTTATACGGGTATTTGAAGAAGAATTCCCCGCCTTCGTCCGTGATCCGCAAAACCTCTTTCAGCCCCACAAGACGGCCCGCATCACGCACGGGCGGCTTGGCCGGGTTTTCGATAACGGCCGAGGTCGCATCCTGACCGGCATTCGGGAAAGCCGGAGCCAAAACTAACGTACTCAGGGCCAACGCGAAGATCATTTTTCCGTTAATTCTCATCGTGCCCCCCTGAAGTCGGATACCGAACTTCATGATAGCCGAATCCTTGCGTTTTTGTAAGCGGTAAGCCCCATCTGGCCGCGGTCTTGACCCTGATTCGCGGGCGCGTACAATGAGCGTATGGAAGAACGGCAGGAAAAACAAGAAATGGCGCGCGCCGTGCTGGCCTGGGGCCTCGTCTGGGGTGCGGCCGAGGCGAGCCTCGGGCACATCCTCCACTGGGTCTCCGTCCCTGGACTGGCCGGTTTGGTGATGGCCCCCATCGGCCTCTGGGCCATGGCCCGTGCGGTCAGGGCAACCGGCCGGCCCGCCGTCGCCTTCGCCGTCTCGGCTCTGGCCGCCGCGATCAAGCTGGCGGACGTCTTCCTGCCCGGACGCGGTCCCATCATGGCCTTCCGCCCCGCCCTAGCCATCCTGGCCGAGGGCTTGCTGGTCGCGGCGGCTTTCGCCATCGCCGCCAAAGCGGCCTGGTCCCGAGCGGAGCGCCGGCCCGCCCGATGACCGAACGGCCCGCCTTCCCGGCTCCCCCGCTCGGCCTCGAGGGCGCGCATCTCGTCCGAACGGGCTGCCCGGCCCACAACTGCGGCGGCCGATGCCTGCTCCTCGCCTGGGTCCGCGACGGCAAGATCCTGCGCATCGACGTCGATGACCGGCCGGGCGATGAGCCGGCCGACCCACAGCTTCGGGCCTGCGTCCGCGGCCGCGCCTACCGCTTCCGCCAGGGCCACAAGGACCGTCTGCGCTATCCCGATGAAGCGAACGGGGCGGCGCGGCGAAGCTAAGTTCGCTCGCATCTCCTGGGACGAAGCCTTCTCGACCATGGCGGAGAGGATCGTCCAGGCCCGCGACGACTACGGCCCGGCCTCGCTCTTCATCCCCTACGGCACGGGCAGCTACAACCTGACCAACGGCCGCTGGACGGCGGAGCGCCTGCTCAACCTGGCCGGCGGCTCGCTCGGCTATTACAACAGCTACTCCTGGGCCTGCATCTCGGCCGCGACACCGACGGTCTACGGAACCAATGTCACGGGCAACCAGCGCCAGGACTGGCTGAACGCCAAGCTCATCCTGATGTGGAGCTGGAACCCGGCCGAGATGCGCGACGGGACGAACTCCGAATACTTCATCAAGAAGGCGAGAGAGCGCGGCGCCCGGGTCGTCTGTCTGGACCCGCGGCAGACTATGAGCGCGGTCGCCCTGGCCGACGAGTGGGTTCCCGTGCGCCCCGGAACCGACGCCGCCCTGATGAGCGCCATGGCCTATGTCATGATCACGGAGGGGCTCCACGATAAGGAGTTCATCCGGACGCACTGCCTGGGTTTCGACGCGAGCCAGATGCCGGCGGGAGCCGAGGGCGAGGAGAGCTACGAGGACTACATCCTGGGCCGGCGCGACGGTGTCGCCAAGACGCCCGAGTGGGCCGAGCCGATCACGGCCGTACCGCGGGGGACCATCGCCCGGCTGGCCCGCGACTACGCCACGATGAAGCCGGCCGTCCTCTACCAGGGCTACGGCATGCAGAGGCGGGCCTACGGCGAACAGGCGGTGCGGGCCGGCTGCGTTCTGGCCGCGATCACGGGCAACGTCGGCGTTCCGGGCGGCTGGGCGGGCGGAATCGCCCTGCAGGCGCCGGACGGCGGGGCGCGCTGGGCCATCTTCCCGGTCGGCGACAACCCGGTCAAGGCCAAGATCCCGTCGTTCCTGTGGAGCGAGGCCGTGCTGCGGGGGCGCGCGATGGGCCCGCAGGACGGCGTCACCGGGGTGGAAAAGCTGGGCACCGACATCAAGCTCATCTGGTCGGTGGCCTCGAACATCCTGATCAACCAGCACGCCAACGTCAACCGCTCGGCCCGCATCCTGGCCGACGAGTCCAAGGTCGAGTTCCTGGCCGTGCAGGACAACTTCATGACCCCCACGGCTCGATTCGCCGACCTCATCCTGCCGGCTTGCACCCAGTTCGAAACCTGGGGCGTGCAGGACGGCTGGAAGTACGGCGAGGAGGTCATCCTGGCGCCGCGCCTGGTCGATCCGCCCTACGAGACAAAGAGCGATTTCGCCATCTGCGCCGGGATCGCCGAAAAGCTGGGCCTAGGCCAAGCCTACACCGAAGGCCGTGACGAGCGCGGCTGGGTGGAGTGGGCCCTGGATCATTACCGCAAGACGCGCTTCCCCGAGCTGCCGAGTCTGGAGGCGCTCGAGAGAAGCAACGCCGGGCTTTATGTGAAGCCCGTCACGGGCGAACCGGCCGTAGCTTTCGCTGACTTCCGGCGCGATCCCGCGGCCCATCCGCTGCCGACGCCGTCCGGCAAAATCGAGATCTTCTCCAAGCGCCTGTTCGACCTGAAAAAGCCGGAGGAGATCCCGGCCGTGCCCAAGTATATCCGGGAATGGGAGAGCCCGTTCGGCCCCGAGGCCCGGGAATACCCGCTTTCGGTCATCGGCCATCACGCCCTGTCGCGCGTCCATTCCATCCATGATAACGTGCCGGAACTGCAGGAGGCTTTCCCGCAGCGCGTCTTCATCAATCCGCTGGACGCCGAGCCGCGGGGAATTGGCGACGGCGATCCGGTCAAGGTCTGGAACACCCGGGGAGCGCTCGTCCTGCCGGCCCGGCTTACGTCGCGGGTCATGCCCGGCGTGCTGGCCATCCCACAGGGCGCATGGTGGGCTCCGGACGAGGCGGGTGTGGACCGGCGCGGCAACGTCAACGTGCTTTCGTCCGAGAGGTGGACGCCGTTCGCCTTCGGCAACGCCCAGCACACCATCATGGCCCAGGCCGAGAGAGCCGGGAAAGCCGGGAGACGGCGATGACGGGCAAGGCGCGGCGGCTCGGCTTTTTCTTCGACTCGGCCTCGTGCTCGGGCTGCAAGGCCTGCGCCATGGCCTGCCGCGACAAGAACAACCTGCCGGCGGGCGTTCGTTGGCGTCGCGTCTATGAAGTCGGGGGCGGCAGCTGGCGGCGAGAGGGCGAAGCCTGGGTGCCGGAGCTTGCGGTCTACAACCTCTCCATCGCCTGCAACCACTGCGAAAAACCGCTCTGCCGGGATGGCTGCCCGGCCCGAGCCATCGAAAAGCGAGAGGACGGCATCGTCCTTATCGATCCGGTCAAGTGCCTGGGCTGCCGTTACTGCGAGTGGGCCTGTCCCTACGGCGCGCCGCAATTCGACGAGGCGGCCGGGGTCATGACCAAGTGCGATTTGTGCGCCGACTTGGTTGCGCGAGGCGAACAGCCGGCTTGTGTGGCTGCCTGCCCGATGCGGGCCCTTGATTTCGGGGAGATCGACGAGCTGCGGAAGAAATCCGGCGCCGAGGCCGAGGTCCATCCGCTTCCGGACGCTTCGATGACCGATCCCTCGCTCGTACTCCGGCCCCACCGCGACGCAAAGAGAGCGGCGGCGGCCGCCGCCCTGGTCAAAAACCGGGAGGAGGTCTGAGCATGCGCCGGCACGAGTGGCCCTTGGTCGCCTTCACGCTGCTGGGGCAGACGGCAGCGGGACTGGCTCTCTTCCTCATGGCGCCGATTTATCTGCTGCCGGACTTCGCCATGATCCCGAGGCTGCGAACGATGAAGCTTGGAGCCTGCCTGTTGGTCCTCGTGCTCATCGGCGCCGCCGCCCTCCTGTCACTGCTCCACCTTAAGCACCCCGGGCGGGCCCCCCGGGCCATGGCCAACTCGGGTTCGTCCTGGCTGAGCAGGGAGATCCTGGCCTTGGTCCTGTTCGGCGGGGCGACGGCCGGACTGGCTTTCCTGGCCTGGCGGGCGCCCGCATCGCCGGCCGCCGTGACCCTGATGATCCTGGTCGCGGCGGAGGCGGTGGCCCTGGTTTTCAGCATGTCGCGCCTGTATACCCTGCCCGCGGTGCCGGATTGGAACACGCCGGCCACGGCGGCCGCATTCTTCGGCACAACAGTCTTTCTGGGATCGATGCTCGCGGCGCTTTCGGCGCGCGGCGAGCACGCCCTTGTCGAGAGTGCGGCGGGCCTTCGCCTCGCGGGCACCCTGTCCAAGCTCGCTCTCGCCGCGGCGGGGATCGTATTCGTCACGGCGCTCCTGTATTCGCCGCGCTTCGGGAGCCGCTTCAAGCGGCCGGGGGCTCGGGTCTACGAGCCGGATTCCAAGCTCGTCCCGGTCTTCGGCGTCCGGATGGTGCTTCTGCTCGCAGCGCTTGTTCTGTGGGGCGTGGCGATCTTCCGGCCTTCCGCGCCCGCTTGGCTCGCATGGGCCGGGTTCGCCGTCGCCTGTCTCTCCGAGACGCTCGGCCGCTGGCTGTTCTACGCCCTGCCCGACGAGCTTTAATTAATTGAGGGACACCATACGCAATTCCCGAATTATTTCCGTCTACTTCTGTTGACCTCCGGTCGCAGTCCCTCCCTTTAAGCTCACGAGGACACTTACGGATCGGGAAATTCGTGTTGCATCCCCCCGTTTTCAAGTTACTTTTACCGACTCACATTTCTAGCACTATCTCACGAGATGCCAAGTCAACAAACGTTGACATTAATAATTCGGGAGTTATGTATGGTGTCCCCCAATTCTATCCTGATATAATCGCGGCGTGGCCGCGAAAAAGACCGTCAAGCCCGAAGCCGTCTTTCGCGTCGTGGCCCGCCGCTACCCCGGCCTGGTCGACAAGATCAAGCGCCTGATCGAGGATTCGGAGCGGGTCTTCGCCGGCAACGCCCCTGAGAGCGAAGGCAGCTTCCTCTGGGAGCACACCGTCCATGTCGCTTCGCTGGCCTTCAAGCTGGCCGAAGAGGAGAGGCGCGATCCCCTGCTGGCGGCGATCACGGCGCTCTTCCACGACGCCGGGAAGTTCACCGGCGGCCTGTACCATGAGGGCACGACGGCCGAGGAGGATATCGCCGCCCGGCTGGCCGGACCCATCCTCAAGCGCTCCCGCGTCCCGGCGGCCGACCGCGACGCCGTCCTGGCCGCCCTCGGCGCCCTCTACCGCGAGGGAGCCGAGCCCAACCCCATGGCCGCCATCGTCCACGACGCGGACTTCCTGTCCAAGTTCGGCGCTCTCGGCGTGGCCCAGTTCTTCATCAAGTCCACGTTGCGCGGCCGGACGCTGCACTCGACGATCATGAATTCGCTGAGCAAGGAGCTGACCTACGCCGCCTGCCTGCCCCTCAATATGCGGACGAAGGCGGGGCGGGCGCGAGCGGAGGTCAAGGCCCAAGAGACGCTGCACTTCTACGAGGCATTGCTTGAAGAGCTGGGCGAAACGCAGGGCGGCGCTTTTCGCGTCAAATCCATTCGGGTACCGCATCCCGCACGACGCGGCAAACCGATCGAGGTCAAGCTTGTGACAAGCGCCGCTTGCGACGCCTGCGGAGGAAGCTGGTCGATCACGCGGGGCATCCGCAAGGGCGTCAAGTGCACCCGGCTTGAAGCGCACCTCCGCTGTCGCCGCTGCGGCGCCGAACACGAGATCGGCTTCTGCCTGCCGGAACTTCAATAAACTGTACTGTCAAGGTTAGCGAGTTTTCCACCCAATCCCGGGGAGATCAGGCGGTTCGGAGTATCGGCCAACGGCGAAATCGCAAGGGCGGCGCCTTTTTCCATAACTCTCCGAGGGAAGCCAACGGCCGCCGAGGACTGTTTGAGCACGCGACTACCTAACGGAATCGAGACAGATGGGCGGTCTCCATGGCCGGACGATCTCGAATGCGCAGTTCCGAGGCGCCGAGGAGAGCTGTGGGAAAAGGCGAGTAGAGCCCGAAGCCGCCGGGACGATGCTCCGAACTGCCCTCCCCGGAATTGGGTGACGATACCGTTAAAGCCCAGAGGCGGCCAGAACCTGCTTCATTTTGCCCAGGAAGACTTCCTTGTTTTCAAACCCGACGCCGCGAAGCTCGGGCATTTCCGTCCCGTCGGGCTTCAGCCAGATCAGCGTCGGCAAGCCCTTGGCGGCGAATCTCTTGTAGAAGGCCTTGACCTTCTCGTCGTCGTTGCGGGTCAGATCGGCCCGCAGACATGACGAACTTGTCGGCCTCGGCGATGATCTCGGCCTGGGTGTAGGTCTTGGCGTCCAGCTCGTGGCAGGCGATGCACCAGTCGGCCGTGGCGTCGATGAAGACGGGCTTGCCGGTCTTGAGGGCGTCGGCCAGCGCTTCCTCGGAGTAGGGAATCCAATTGACGACGTCGAGCTTGATCTGCCCGCCGGAGGCCGCCAGGGCCTGCAACCGCGCGCTCAGCTGCTCGTCCACGTAGCCGCGCACGCCGTTGACGGCAAAGACCAGGGCCAGGGCGAAGAAAACCACGCCGAAGATGTTGCGCACGAAGGGGAAGACTTTGCCCGCGCTCGGAGTCGACTCGATCCAGGCCAGGTAGACGCCCGCCACCAGCGCCGTCAGGGCCACGCCCAGGTTGTAGTACAGGTCGTTCGGCAGCAGCGACTTGATGAAGTAGAACGACATCCCGATCAGGATGAAGCCGAAGACCCGCCGCACCCAGACCATCCAGGCGCCGGAGCGCGGGATCTTGTTCAGGCTGCCCGAGAAGATGCCCAGCAGCAGGAACGGCACGCCCAGGCCCATGGCCAGGACGAAGAAGAGCGAGAAGCCCAGAAAGACGTTGCCCTTGTTGCCGACGTAGGTCAGCAGCCCCAGGACGAACGGCCCGATGCACGGCGCGGCGATGATGCCGACGGTCAAGCCCATGAAGAAAGAGCCGAAGTAGCCCTTCTTGGACGTGCCCGCGGCCTTGTTCAGGAAAGCCGGCATGCGGAACTCGTAGACGTCGAACATCGACAGCGAGAGCAGGATCATGACCGCGGCGATGGCGATGAGCACCGGCGGATAGGTCAGGGCGACCCCGAACAGGCTGCCGGTGAAGGCGGCGACGACGCCGAGGATGGAGTAGGTCATGGCCATGCCCAGGACATAGATGAACGAGTGGAGCACGACGCCGCCCTTCTTGCCCTCGGACTGGCCGCCGAAGTAGCTGATGGTGATGGGGATGAGCGGGTAGATGCAGGGCGTCAGGTTGAGGGCCAGGCCGCCCACGAAGACAAGCAGGAAGGTCAGCAAGAGCCCTTTCTGGCCGAAGTCGATGCCGCCCGCGGGCTTGGCCTCGGATGGAGCGGGCTTTTCGGAAGCGGCCGGCGTTTCCGCCTTCACGGGCTCAGCGCCCGCCGAGGCATCCGGTTTGGTCCCGATCCCGCCGCTGATCTCGAGCCCCTTCTCGGCGGGCTTGACGATCTTGTCGGCCGGCTTGTCCGCAGGCTTCGCTTGCGGCTCGCTCTTTATAGGCTCGGCGGGTTTCTTGTCCTCGACCTTGGAGGCCGCGGGCACGCCGCCCGTCACGGGGAAAGCCTTCTTGAACACGGCGTCGGTCGGAGGCATGCAGGACATGTCGTCGCAGGCCTGGTAGCCGACCGCGCCCTCGACGACAAGCTCGCTGCCGGCGAAGTCGGCCGCCAGCGCGACTTCGAAAGTCACCTTGAAGGTGCCCTCGAAGATCGACAACGGATTGTCGGCGAAGGAGAACTTCTTGTTCTGGGCGGACGGGAAGGCCAGCTTGCCGAAGGTGGTACCCTTGACCGGCTTGAAGTCCACCGTGGTCCCGATCAGATAGGCCTCGGAGGGCTGGTCGGAGTTGATGTGGTAAGGCGCCCGGATGCCGACCTCGAGGGTCATGGCCGTAGCATGGCCGGCCTTGAGGGGCGCTGCGGGGGCTAGAACAGTGACCTTGACGATGGGCTCATCGGTCTGGGCCGCCAGCGGCGCCGAGGAGAGAATAAGAGCGGATATCAGGGATAGAGCGAGGACGAGCTTCTTCATGACGACTCCTTAGAGGGCGCGCCGGCGGCGCGACGGCGTTAATATAGACGGCTTGCCTGCCGAAGTCAACGCGAAAATCGGCAATGCCTATTGGAATCAACGGGTTATCGATCGAGCCGGGGCCGACCGGACGGACAGATGACAAGCCCCGACAATCGTGATAATTTGGCTCCGAAAAGACGTACCCAAGGAGACGGCCATGCCTCCCGACGATCCCCGCAGCACCGCCTTGAGGGCGGAGTACAGGGCCCGCATCAATCGGGTCATCGATCACATCGACAAGCACATCGGCGAGAGCCTGCGGCTTGAGGACCTGGCCCGGGTGGCCAACTTTTCGGCCTTCCACTTCCACCGCATCTTCGGGGCCCTGGTCGGCGAGACCCTCAACGGCTGGATCCAGCGGCGGCGTGCGGAGAAGGCCGCGGCCTGCCTGCTGGCCTATCCGGACATGCCTATCACATCCATCGCCCTCGACTGCGGCTATTCGGGCTCGGACGCCTTCGCCCGGGCTTTCCGCGAGCACTTCGGCCTGAGCGCCACCGAATGGCGGGGCGAACCGGGCCTGGAATGGCGCAAGAATCGTCAAACGGATCGCAAGACGGGTCAAGCCCCGTCCCTGGACTGCGGCTATGATGACGGCGAAATCCACGCCGCAAGGAGGCAGTTCATGGACAAGACGAAGTATACGGTCGAGGTCAAGCCGATGCCGCCGCTCACGGTGGCCTACGTCCGCCACATCGGCCCCTTTCAGGGGGTCGCCCAGGCCTTCCAGAAGCTGATGCAGTGGGCCGGACCGCGCGGCCTCATCCGCTTCCCCCAGACCCAGATGCTGGCCATCTACCACGACAGCCCGCACATCACGGAGACCGACAAGCTGCGCTCGGACGCCTGCATCACCGTCCCTCCCGACACTAAAGTCGAGGGCGAAATCGGCAAGACGGACATCCCCGGCGGCCTCTGCGCCGTGGCTCACGCCGAGATCGACCAGACGGAGTTCGGGCAGGCCTGGGATGCCTTGATGGACTGGATGGCGGGCAGCGGCTATCAGCCGGACGACAGACCCTGTTACGAGATCTACCTGAACGACCCCAAGAGCCACCCCGAGGGCAAGTTCATCATCGAAATCTGCCAGCCCGTCAAGCCTATGTGATCACCCTTCGGTCATCATTGATCCCGGTTGTGCGTCTCGGAAATGCATTGGCTAAGTCCCAAGCATGCCAGACGCACAACCGGCGGTGAGTATGAGGGAAGCGGCAAAGCCCACTCAAGGGTCAGCTCAGCATCGAGAGGGGTGTTTGCCTCCCCTCTGGAAGTGTCCCGTCGCCCAGGAGATAATGGGATTGGAACTTATGAGAATGGACAATAGGAGGGGCTCATGAATAAGAAAATCGCCGTTCATTTCGTTCTTTTCGCCGCGCTGATCGGCGTGGCATTCGCCCAGCAGCCGCCCGTTGACGACGCCCTCAAGGCGCCGCGCCTGACCACCAAGCCCGACCAGAAGATGCTCGTGGTCGAGGCCAAGGGCGACCCGAACACGGCCGGTGGAGCCGCCTTCGGGCTTCTGTTCAAGACGTTTTTCAGCCTGCCCGGCGTCCAGATGGCCCCGCCGAGGGCTCGCTGGTCAAGCCCGGATCTCGGGAGGGATGATAAGTCCGCCTGGGTCGGGTACTACGCCCTACCGCTCCCGGAATCCGTCACCGGACTGCCTGCCGGGCTGCAGGGAGTCAAGATCGAGGTCTGGAAGTACGGCGAGGTGGCCGAGATTCTCCACGTCGGGGCCTACGACAAAGAGACGCCGACGATCGAGGCCCTGCACAAGCACATCGCCGACAAAGGCTACGAGATCGCCGGGATGCACGAGGAGGAGTACCTGGTCGGGCCGGGCATGGGCAACGCCCCGCCCGAGTCCTACCGGACGATCATTCGCTACCAGGTCAAGAAGAAGTAGGCGCGGGAAGCCAGCGGTGCCGGCGGCCTACTTCCCGAAGATCTCGGGCAGGTTCTTGATTCGATATTCGCGATAGACGTAGGAGTCTTCGCTCGATTCGACCGTGCCGAAGCCGGAAGCAGAAGAACTTGGTTCGCCTCAGGTTGATTTCCGGGGCGGGGATCAGGGCATAGAGGTACTCGCCCTTGGGACTGAAGATGTCGATCTCGAACAGCTCGGGCCCGGTGATTCGGTAAGCGGCCAGGTAGCCCTTGGGCAGGACGAAGACATCCATGCAAAGCCGCAAAGCGGTCCGGGTAGGCGGCGAGCATCCATCGGCTGTTTTCATTCTTGAGCGCCCAAGCCATCATCTTCTCGACGATCGGCTCGCTTGACCTTGACGTTTTCGAAGGCCCTATGGATGACCAGCTTGTCCTTCCCGGCGAAGATCCTTGGCGATAATCTTGTACTCCGTGTTGAGGCCGCACTACACCAGCGCTCGTTCCGAGGTCGGCGGCATAGAAGAAGCTCGGCGTCGCCCACGTCTCCCCGAAGCCTCCCTGCCCGTTGGGATTCCGGATCATTCCGACGTTGGCGGCCTTTAGCAGGTCGACCCATTCCTCCTTTCCCTGAAAGTCGAACAGCTGACGAGCCCCAAGAGTCGTCACGGGATTCTTGCGATCCGACCAGTCGATGGTCTCGGTGATGAACCGGAAAGCCGCCACGCTGGAGTAGCAGTGGTTCTTCAGGGTTCGCTCCTGAATAAGCTTGCCCGAGGCATCGAAACGGGCGACCTTTTGTCCGCCAAAGATCCAGATATCGGGCCCGAATGAAGTACGGACGGTAGATCTGCATCGGGCTGAACTCGCCGGGGCCTTGGCCCTTCTTCGTCAGGAGACCGAGATACTCGCCGTCGGGGCCGAAGCGGTGCCCCTCCGAAGCATTGGGATCATAGAGGATGACGCCCCCCGTCTCGCTGCGGCTGAAGTCAGACCGACCTCATCCCGACCTCGGGCTGCTCGTAGGGATCGATGGTCCGCGTCCGCTCGACTTCGAGCTTGATCGTCCCCTTCAGCGGTTTGGCCGGGTTGAAGACGTGCGGCACACCGTCGATGGTCTTGAATTCGATCTTGTCCTGGACGGCGGACGAAGCCGCTGCCAGCGAGAGAACGGCGAGCACGGTGACGAATACGGATTTATATCTCATAACTCCCCCCCGATATCTGATTCGGCTGCCGGCTCCGCCGGGGCCGCCTATTTCGTTCTACGCCGTCAGTCCCCTTTTCGTTGCCGTCTTCAAGCAAGGATTTTAAGTCCCCGAAAGTTATTTGAATAGAATCCCCTATCCCTGGTCAGCAGCCCATCTGCCTGGACCAAAGCATGCGCCCCGATGAGGAAATCAGGGACGATTCGGGATCGGCCCGGCTGGAGCCCCCCGCAAGACGAACAGACGGGCTTTGTGGACCGCTCGCTATGCTTTCGCCATAGGCTTCCCGCCAGATGAAGCGCCCGCGGCTCGAAATGGGACACCCGGATTCCCGATTCTTCCAAGAAGACTTGGACATCATCGGCTGCGGAAAACTGGCCTGCCAACTCCGCGACAACGATTTCGCACACGACAAGACGTCCTTTGGCGTTATAGGCATCCAGAGCGGTTTTCGAAGCTTCGGTGTGAGGCGATTCCGAAATCAAGACATCCAAGAGAATATTCGTATCGACTGCCGTTATCACCGTCCTCGCATCTCCTCGATCATTTCATCGACCGTCTTTCCGGTGGGATTCTTGATATAGCCGACCCACTTGTCGAAGGGGGATTCGAGAACAGCTTTCTTGATACTGAAGACACCGTCTTCCTCGATGAAGTAGATCGCCTCGCCTTCAGAAATTCCCATCCGTTCCCGGACCTTTTTGGGTATGGTGATTTGGCCTTTAGAAGTCAGTTTGGCCGTGTACATAATAATATTTCCTTACTTATATTGTAAGGAATATATACATAGATTGTCAAGGAAATTTTTACTTCAAATTTATTCAATTTATAAGAGATTTTATTGCGCGTTTCCATTATGAATAAGGCCAAAGGACGAAAACCGCCAGGTCCCAGGCGGTATGGCTGACGGCGACGAGCAGCACCGAGCCCGTGTTCATATAGAGGAATCCCCAGAAGGCGCCGCAAACCGCGGCCGCCAGGACCAGCATGACGTTGCCGCTGGCGGCATGGACCAGAGCGTAGAGGCCGGCCGCCGCGAGAAAGCCGGGCCAGCGGCCGAACCGGGCCTGCCAGCGGCGCTGCAGATAGGCCCGCCAGAAGACCTCCTCCCCCGGCCCGATGACCAGGGCCATGAGCAGGACGATCGCGGGCCACCGGGACGCCGGACTTGAAGCCGTAGACGCGGCCGATGTCCGACGGCGGCGAACGGGAAGAGCGATGCGGGAGAGCTCGTTGCCGGCCCAAAAGACGCCGTAGAGCGCGGCCGCGGCGAGCAGGCCGAGAGCGAGCTTGCCCGCGAGGCCGGACTTGAGGTCCCGGGCCAGGGAAGCGGGATAGCCTCGATCCAGCACGACGCCCAGCCCGATAAGCAGGATGACGGCCGCACTCATCGACCACCAGAAGTCGAGAGGGCCGAATCCGCGCCAGATGAATAAGGGACGAAGAGCGCCGCACGCGGCCAGGGCGGGACCCAATCGGCGACCGCGCCGGAGGCACTCCACGGATGATCGGCCGGTGGCGCTTCGCCGGCGGCCGGGACTTCCGGTTCAGTCATCGGCTCTCATCCGCCTGATGCCCGAGCTCACCGGCGCGCCCTTCGAGAACGACCCGCTTGCGCCATGCGCTAATGCGTCCGCCGTCACCGGATGATGAACCACAGCCCCAGCGCCGCGCGTGCAGAGCAGGCCGAAGATCAGGTTGTACTGGGCGGTGGCCCCGTCGAGGATGACGAAGTCCATCGGCTGCCGGGGCGCGCGCCTGCGCCGGGCCCGGCCCCATAGGACGAGGGCCCGGGGCAGGGCCAGCAGGACGACGCCGAAGGTCCAGGGCAGCGCGGGCAACGGCCCGCCGACGAGCCGGGGAATGACGACATAACCGAGGACGATGGCCATGCTTCCGAAGACGAGAAAGGCGTAATAGGCCTGCGAGCCGGCGTCGCCCAGGACGGAGGCCATGGTGCGGACGCGCGATCGCCGTCGGAGACGATGTCGCGCCAATTGTTGGCGTGCAGGATGGCGATGACCAGCATGGCCATCGGCACCGTCCAGACGACCGGCAGCCAGGAGAACGAGCGGGTCTGGACGATCCACGCTCCCAGGGCCCCCAGCAGGCCGAAGTTGAGGAAGACGGCCAGGTCGCCGAGGGCGTGATACTTGAGGAGCGTGTATCCGGCCCCGACCGCCACACCGACGGCACCGACGACGAGGAGTGCGGTTCCCGTCATGGCCGCGAGCCCCAGACCGATGACGCCGCCGACGGCGAAGAGGAGGATCGACCCACGGGCCACCGCGCCGGGCGAGAGCCAGCCCCGGACGATGGCCCCGCTGACCGGAGTCACGTCGCGGTCCAGCCCGCGCTTGAAGTCGAAGACGTCGCTCAGCATATTGGCCGCCGAATGGAGCACGACCATGCCCAGCAGGGCCAGGGCGAAGCGCAGGACGTCCGGTCGCGCGCCGCCGATGACGACGGCCAGCGAAGTGCCGAAGACGACCGGCATCGTCGAGGCGGGCCAGGACCAGGGCCGGGCGGCGGTGATCCAGCGCCGCAAGGCGGAGGGGGGAACGGGCTCGGTCATGGCGGATCTTCCTTCTTCAAGCTTCATGCCGGACCATTATAACCCGTTCGATACTCCGGGCTTAAGCCCTGAGTATTTATCGGGTTAATACTGAGTGGCGCCATTCCCACGATTTGATAATCGGGGTTTTGCACCGCGAATGTATATACGAAACCTCTTCCCGACGGAACGCCGCGCTCTCCGATGAGGCCGTCAACCCCCCGGCCTTAAAACAGCGTCCTCCATGTATCCCTCTGATAACATTGGTTTTTATTCACGTCCGAACGCGCCCCACGGAACATCTCGGTCGATTCCGACAAAAATCGTATGGTATAATTGGCCGTTCATAAGGAGACACCATGAGCGAAAACACCAAGACCATCGGACGACGCTCTTTCCTCAAGAGCGGCCTGACCGGAGCTGCCGGACTCGGCGCCGCATCTCTTCTCCCCTCGGCCCTGGGCGCCGGGCAGAAGTTCACCGCCCCCGCCGGCAAGGCCAAGGAGTCCGGGTTCCTCACCCGCCCGCTGGGCAAGACCGGAATCACCCTCCCCGTCGTGTCCATGGGGGTCATGAACTCCAACAACGAGAACCTGATCAAGGCCGCCCTGGACGCGGGCATCGTCAAGCTCGACACCGCCAACGGCTACCAGCGCGGGACCAACGAAGTGGCCATCGGCAAGGTCCTGCAGGGCCGGCCCCGCGACTCGTTCTTCATCGCCACCAAGGTCCCCGGCGAGCCCCGCGACCGCCAGACCGGCAACTTCTCGGCCGAGACGACGGCCGAAGCCTGGCTCCAGAAGTTCGACGTCAGCCTGCAGCGGCTCGGACTCGACTACGTCGACATCATCTACCTCCACAACGTCCAAACCCGGGAAGCCGTCCTGTTCGAGCCCCTGATGAAAGCGCTCGAGTCGGTCAAGAAGGCCGGCAAGGCCCGCTTCATCGGGGTCACCACGCACAGCAACGAGCACGAAGTCGTCCGGGCGGCCATCGAAGGCAAGCTTCACGACGTCGTCCTGACTGGCTACAACTTCCGCAAGACCAACCTGGCCGAGCTTGACGCCGCCATCGCCGAGGCAGCCAAGGCCGGCATCGGCATCGTGGCCATGAAGACCATGGCCGGCGGGTTCTGGGACCGCGAGCGCAAGGAGCCGATCAACGTCAAGGCCGCCCTCAAGTGGGCCCTGAGCAATCCCAACATCACCACCGCCATCCCGGGCATGACCACCTTCGACCAGCTCGACCTCAACATGCAGGTCATGAAGGACATCACCCTGACGGCGGAGGAGAAAGCCGACCTCAAGCTGGGCGAGCCCCAGGCCGGCGGAGGTCTCTACTGCCAGGGCTGCAACGAGTGCGCCGGCCAGTGCCCCAAGGGGCTGCCCGTGCCCTCGCTGATGCGCGGCTACATGTACGCCTACGGCTACCGCAACCTGGGCGAGGCCTACGACCTGGTCTCTTCCCTCGGCGTGTCCGGAGAGCCCCTGCTCGGACTGCTCGAGCTGCGCCGTCAAGTGCGCCATGGGCTTCGACGTCAAGGAGCGCGCCTCGACCCTGGCCCGCCTGCAGGCCGCCCCGGCCGAATTCTTCGGGTAAATCACCCGCCGCAAGCCTTTCCAAGCCCCCGATTCCTCCGGAGTCGGGGGCTTTTTTATGGTCCTTCTCCCATCTCCGGGAAACGCGGCCAGGGGTATCGGCCCGGCGGCTGCGGCCTCTTCTCGCCTTTTCCCACAGCTCTCTTCGGCGCCTCGGAACTCGCGTCTTTTATTGAACTGACTTGCATGACCTCCCACTCAGTTTCGTATTCGATTATTTATCCCTAGCTCAAACAGCCCTCGGCGGCCGTTGGCTTCCCTCAGCACCGGCAGCCGAAGGCGCTAACAAAGCCCCTCCTTGAAGGAGGGGCAGGGGAGGTGATACCAATGAGAATAAGAGTGTTGTGCGCCTTCGGTAAAAGGCGCCGGCCTTGCGATTTCGCCGTTGGCCGATACCCCCATCCGCGAACTCTTCCCGGAGATGGGAGAAGATCCTTTTTATTTCACCCGGGCCAGCGCGGCTTCGAAGTGGCGGACGGCACGGCCGATCGTCCAGGCCCGGGCCGTTTCCAGCCCCGCTTCCGACAGACGGCCGCGCAAGACAGCGTCATCCAGGAGCCGCTCCACCCGGCCAACCATGCCCCCGACATCGCCGGGATCCGCGAGCAGAATGTTTTGCCCGTCCCTCCCGTATTCGGGCACGGCGCCTACGCGTGTCGACACCACCGGCGCGCCGCAAGCCATGGCCTCGAGCGGCGGCAGCCCGAATCCCTCGTAGCGGCTGGGATAGAGGAAAACGGCCGCCGAAGAATAGAGGAGCCGCAGCGTGGCGTCGTTGGGGTGGTGCAGGAAGGGAAATCGGGTCGGCCAGTCGGCCGGCTTGACCGTGCCGCAGGCCAAAAGATCGAGTCCGGAGCGGCGCCCGGCCAGCCGCGAAAAAGCCTCCAGCCCATCCCGCCAACCCTTGTGGGCCGCGGGATGGACGATCGACAGTACCATGTCGCGACGGCGGGCGCCTTGCGGGAAGAAGTCGGCGCCGTCAACCCCGGCCGAAACGACGTCCTCGACTTCGACGTCGAATTCATTCCGCATCTGCTCCTGCACGCTCACGGACAGCGCCAGCCGACGAAGGGGCAGGCGGTAGACCTCTCGAATCTTCTCCTCCGGTCCGGTTCCCGACTCGTGGTGCATCAGGAGATGCACGCCCCGCCCCTTGCGCGGCGCGAGCCCGGCCACATCGAACGCCGTCGGCCAGGAGGTGGCCACGACGACCTCGGCGTCCGGCAAGGCTGAGCTCACGATGCGCGGGACCCGCAGCAGGGGCGCCCGCAGGGAATGCCAGGGAACTCCCGGCTCCGCGGTTCTCGCCCGCCGGGCTTCCTCCCTCCAGTCGCTTCGGGAAAGATGGAACCGGTACGGCCTCGTCGGGACGATCACCCGCACGCGATGCCCGGCCTCGTGCAGTCCGTCCGCCAGCTGGAGCGCCAGCCGGATGCCCCCCGTCCGATGCAGGAACGGCAGGACCATGGTCACCCGCACGACGGCCTCCCGGATTCGTCGCACTCCGCCGCGGCATCGTCGACAAGCGGCCAGGGCCCGTTGCTCTTCCAGGCCGCGACCATCTCCTCCGCCCTTCGCCGCGCCCTGGCCCTGAGCTCCACGGCTTCCGCGGGCGCCAGATGCAGGGCCCGTTCCAGCGCCTCGGCCACGGCCCGGTCGCTTCCGGGATCGAAGGAGATCCCGGCATCGCCAAGGACTTCCGGCAACGAGCTGGTCCGCGAGGCGGCCACCAGGGCGCCGCTGGCCATGGCTTCGAGCACGGGCAGGCCGAAGCCCTCGTACAAGCTGGGATAGATGAAGACGCCGGCCTGAGCATAGAGCGTCGGCAGATGTTCCAGCGGCACAAAGCCCAGGTGCCGGATGCGGGCGCGGGCGGCACCCGACGCCAGGACGCGTGCGAAGCCCTCGTCCCAGCCCGCGGGCCCGGCCAGAGCCAGGACCGGGCCGCCGCGGCCGTCCTCGGCCAGCGATTCGAAAGCCCGCACCAGGCGGCGCAGGTTCTTCCGCGGCTCGGCGGTGCAGACGCTCAGGATATAGCCAGGCTCCAAGCCATAGCCCGGCAGGACCGCGAGCAGCCGCTCCGGAGAAAAAAACATAGGCTGGATGAACGAGGGCGCGATCAGGACGCGGCGGCGCGGGACGCCCAACCGCTCGACGATATCGTTCCGGCTGTGCTCGGAGACGGTGGCCAGCTCGTGGGCATGACGGAGGGCATAGGCCAGGAATTCGTCGAACTCCCGGACATTGGCCTCGGTGTGCCATTCGGGGCCGATCCGGGTGGTCAGGTCGGGCACGAAGGCGATACGGCGGGATCGTCGGAAACGGAAACGCCCCCGCCACGTGACGATCTCCGTGATACCCGCGCCGCCCGGCCGCCGGGGCGCCCATCTCGCGTTGTGCAGGCGCAGGAAGGCTTTCTGGACGAGAGGAGGACGTTGACCGCGGCCGAGCCGCCGAAGTCGCCGAGAAAGCCCCCGGTCGGCTAGAAACAGTATCTGCAGGACAGCCGCGATCGAACCAGCAAGAACGAGCAAGGGCCGGCGAAGGAGTAGCCCGGCTGCCATCAGGCCGGCCCAGGAGACGGCAGCCAATGCCTGGACGGCCGGCCGGGCCAGGGATTCGTACGGCGCGGCCCAGTGCCGCGGCTGGCCGCGAATCCGCCGCCATCGCAGCCTCGAAATCCGGGGGCCGACGGTTTCCTTCAAAGCGGCCCAGCCGGATGAGGTGGCCGCAACCTCGACTTCGGGGGCGCCCGGCTCGTCCACAAGCAGGGACCTCACGAGCTCGCTGACGAAGGTGAAGTAGCCGGTCCGTTCGTCCCCGAGGGGCGTGCCGTCGATGAAGACGCGGGGACGCCTCGCCGGATGGCCGCGCAGACGCTCCAGGGCCCGCACGGCCCGGTGTCCCGCCCGCACGGCCACGGACACGACCGGCATGACCGCGCCGAGGACGGCCCGCGGCGTCCCCCGGCGAAGGAGAGTGAAGTGGGCCGCGTCCACGATCCGGTCGGGGAAGCGGAGCGCGCCCAGGGCGACCCGCAGGGCCGCGACCGCATCCCTCCGGCGGAGCAGGGCCCGGACGCATTCGCGATGCTGGCCCAGGAGATAGTCCCCGACCGCGATGCGAACCCGCGGCGCAAGCTGGAGGTCCGTCGTCCGCGGCCGCAGCAGGGCCATCTGCTCGCTTAAAGCCGTCTCGGGCCGGCGCTGGGTGAACTGGCCGGCATGGATGCGCCGCGAGGACAGCGGCTCCGGAATCCGGAAGAGCCGGTGACGGCTGGCCATCCGAAGCCAGAGGTCCAGGTCTTCGACATAGCTGAGCCGGGGATCGAAGCTTCCGGCCTCGAGGGCCGCATCGCGCCGGATCATGGTCGCCGAGACATCGATGAAGCATCCCCGCCGCAGCAGCTCGACGCGGGCCGCGCCCGGGCCGAGGTCGAGATCCGTTCCGTCGAATCGCTCCGACCAGAGGCCGAAGGGGCGGCCTGCCTCGTCCATCAGCCGGGCGTCGGAAAAGATCAGCGCCGCGTCGGGGCACGATGCCGCCGCGGCCAGGAACCGCTCCAGCTTGCCGGGATCCCAGACGTCGTCCTGGTCGAGGAAGGCGATCCATTCGCCCTCGGCCCGAGCCACGGCTTCGGCCCGGGCCGCGCCCAGTCCGCGATGGGGCCGGCGGATGATCTTGAGGCGCGGGTCGCGCAGCCAGGCTTCGAGAAAGTCCGGGGCACCGTCGGTCGAGCCGTCGTCGATGACCAGGACCTCGATCGGGGATACGGTTTGCCCGAGGATCGAGGCCAGCGCTTCGCCTGCGAATTCCGCCCCGTCATGGAGGCAGACGGCAGCTGTCACGCGCAAGGAGCTAGCCTGCTTTTTCGCCCTCCTCCACGGCGCAGGCGTCGGATGTCCGGGCCTCCGCCGGGTGGAGCTTGCGATCCACGGCGTAGAAGACCAGGCCCAGCAGCGTGATCCCGATCCCGGCCAGCGACTCCTTGGGCCGGGCGATCAGGCCGTAGACCATGATGTAGACCTGGATCAGCAGGAACAGGACCGGCACGACGGGATAGCCCAGCGTCCGGTAGGAGCGGGGCAGATCGGGCCTCTTCTTTCGCAGGATCATGACCCCCAGCACGGTCAGGAAGGTAAACAGGTTCAGGGTGAAGCCGACGAAGATGATGACCTGGTCGAAAGTCGCCGTGACGACGTACAGGACCGAGATGGCCCCTTGGACGACGATGGCCGCGGCCGGGATGTCCTTGCGGGTCGTCCGGGCCAGGAACCGGAAGAGCTTGTGGTCCTCCCCCAGCACCCGGGACAGCCGCGGACCGGCGATGATCATGGCGCTGATGCTGGACAGCAGGAGGAAGGCGATCAGCCCGCCCATGATCCGGCCGCCCTGGGCTCCGAAGACCTTGCCGGCGAAGATGTAGCCCACCTCCACCTTGCCCGCCATCTCGGCCAGCGGGACGGTGTAGAGGAAGACGAAGTTCAGCAGGACGTAGATGACGACGACGAAGATGGTGCCGGTGATCAGGCTGCGGGGCAGGTTGCGCTGCGGATCCTTGATCTCTCCGGCCACATAGGCGGCCGCGTTCCAGCCGGAGTAGGCGAAGGTGACGAAGTACATCGAGACGGCGAAGGCCGGACTCAGGATGTCCTTCCAGGCCGCGGCGTCGGCCGCAAACGACAGCCCGGCCGGCTTGCCCAGCAGCAGCCCCAGACCGATCAGGACGAAGATGAAGACGACCTTGAAGGCCGTGATGACGTCCTGGAAGCGGGCCCCGACGACTTTGTCCAGGCTGTGGACGGCGGTGACCGCGGCGATGACGGCGATGGCGATCCAGGAGGACGTGCTCAGGAACGGCAGGGCCGACCCCTTCTCGGACAGCGACAGCGCGTTGCCCGCATAGCGGCCCAGGGCCATGGCCGCCGCCGCGACCGGGGCGGCGAACCCGACCAGGAGGGAGATCCAGCCGGCCATGAACCCGACCGCCGGGTGAAACATCCGGGTCAGGTAGTGGTACTCGCCGCCGCAGCGCGGGAACATGACCCCGGCCTCGGAATAGGTCAGGGCGCCGAGCAGGGCGATCAGGCCGCCCAGGGCCCACAGCATCAGCAGGGCCAGGCCCGAGGACATCCCGGCCACCTGGAAGCCCAGGCTGGTGAAGACGCCGGTCCCGACCATGTTGGCGATGACCAGCGCCGTGGCCGTCGACAGCCCGAACTTGGCCGACTTCATCGCACGCCCCCCGGCTCGCCCTTGCGCTGGAAGTAGAGGATGGAATCCTTGTTCGTCCCCCAGTGGTAGCCGATGTGGAACGGCAGCTTGCGCACGTCGGAGGCCGGATCGGCATAGGCCGCCTTGAGGTCGGTCTGATCGACGCCGGAGAAGTCCTTGACCGGCTTGATGTACTCGCCGTAGAGCCTGGCCTGCCAGGTCTCGGGCCTGAAGAAGCGCCAGGGGATGCCCGTGTCGTCCTCCAGGATGAAGCGGCTCTTGTCCAGGATCTGGCCGCGGATGTTGGCGAAGGTCGAGTAGTGCATCAGGTAGGAGGCCGACTTGATGTAGGTGCTCTCGAACGGGAGCGCGGCCAGGTGCCGGTAGAGGACGGAGTCGGTCTTGTAGACGTTGTCGATCAGGTTGCAGGAGAAATAGTACAGCGACTTGACCGGGCCCGTTTCGCCGGCCCGGAACTCGATCTTGACGCCGTAAGGGCGGCGAAGCTTCTTGGCCGGGACGATGAAGGCGCTCTCCATGAGCTCGCCGGTCGGCAGGAACTCGCAGCGCCTCAAGGCCGTGATGCGATGGCCCGTCCGCTCCAGGAACAGGCACAGAACGGGCAGGACGCCGTCCACTTTATCGCTGCTGAAGGCGGTGTTCATGTTCCGGGTGATGAAGTAGCTCTTTTTGAAGAAGTCGGAGAGGGCCGAGGTGATGCTGCGGGAATAGTCCGCGGCCCGGGCCGGGGTGAGCTCGGCCAGGTTCGGCAGGCGCCCGACGAACTCCAGGCCGAGCAGGACATAGGTCTCGACCTCGGGGAAGAGCTCGAAAGCGGTCAGGAAGTCGGGACCACCGAAGGGGTAGAACAAGGTCCTTGTCGCCGCCCGCGCCTCGGCCAGCTCTACGGCGGCCCATTCCCGCAACGGCTTCAGCCGCTTGACCTCCAGATCGGCCCAGCTGCGGTCCATGGCGGCCATGAACGCCCGGCCTTCGGCCGTAGCCTGGAGGGCGCTTACGGTCTCGGAGGGACAGGCCAGCCCGCTCAGGAAACGGGCCGTTTCTTCGGCCGAGACGGCGGCCGGGGAGGCGGGCGGATTCTGCCGCATGGGATGCCCGCCGAAGGCCCCGACGACCGAGAGGAGAAGGCAGGCAGCCGCGCTGAATCCGGCGCGTTGCCTCGTGTATCGATTCATGACGGCACCTGTTCCGGCGATGGGATAAAGAGCCCTATCATAAGGAAAACGAGGCCAAAATGCCACTTGTTGCCGTCCTGGGGCCGAAAGGCCGGGCCTGGAGAAGAGGGGGGAGCGGGGCCGAGGCTCAGAGGATCCGCTTGATGACGACCAGGGTGCGGTCGTCCGCGCCGGCCTGGGTGCCCGAGAAGTCCTCCAAGGCGGTGAAAATCCGTTCGATCAGGGCAGCCGACGTCCCGACGTTGGAACAGGCCAGGTCGGCCAGCCGGTCGGGGCCATACTCTTCGCCGTCGGCCCGCCGGCTTTCGGTGATGCCGTCGGTGTAGAGCACCCAGGTCTCGCCCACGGCCAGGGTGGCGTCGCCGACTTCATAGGTGGCGCCCGGCAGCATGCCCAAGGCCAGCCCCGTCCCCTCCAGGACGCGGGGCGGCCGGCCGGGGCCGCAGAGGATGGGAGGCGGGTGGCCGGCGTTGACGTAGCGGAGCACACCGGTCTGCGTGTCCAGCTCGCCCCAGAAGAAGGTGATGAAATCGTTGATCGGCGAGCTCTTGAAGACGAAGTCGCTCAGCTTGGCCGCCAGCCGGGCCAGGTCGTACTCGGGGCGAAGCTCCGAGTGCAGAGCCGCCCGCAGCGAGGCCATGAGCAGCGAGGCCGAGACGCCCTTGCCCGAGACGTCGGCGATGGCGATGCCCATCCGGCAGTCGTCCACCGGGATGAAGTCGTAGTAGTCGCCGCCGACCTCCAGGCAGGGCACGTTGCGGCCGGAGATGTCGAGCTCGGCGCAAAGCGGGGTTTCCTTGGGCAGGAGGTCCCTCTGGATGCGGGCGGCCAGGGCCAGCTCGCGCTCCATCCGCTCCTTCTTGACGGTGTCCTCCATCAGGACGGCGTTCTCGATCTTGACGGCGGCCAGGTTGGCCAGCAGGGTCAGGAGCCGCAGGTCCTTCTCGTTGAACGGCCGGACCGGCGAGAGCCGGTCGGCGTAGAGGACGCCGATGACGGCCTTGTTGTCCCAGAGCGGGACGCACAGGGCCGAGCGGATGCCGGCCGCGACGACGCTCTCGCGGGCCATGAAGCGGGGATCGACGGCCGCGTCCGAGATCATGACCGAGAGCCTTTTCTCGAAGGCCATGGCCACGATGCCCCGGCTGACCTGGATCTTTTCGCCCAGCAGGGCCGGGCTGTTGACCCGGATGGAGCGGGTCTGCAGGCGGGGCGGGTCGCCCTCGACCAGCATCAGGACGCCGCGGTCCATGGAGACGTGGGCGCTGATGAGCCCCATGATATGGTCGAGCAGCTCGTTCAGCGGCCGGTGCAGGAGGAGGGCCTGGCTGACCTCGCCCATGACGGCGGCGATCTCGCGGTCGTCGGTGCCGCCCGCCGGACCGGCAGCGTCGGCGCCGGGTTCTCCGTCCGGGCGCCGCAACAGGTCCTGCACGGGGACGACGGTGTTGACCCGGGTGGCCAGCGAGGCCTCGTCCGTCATCTCGAAGGCCGCCGAGAGGGGCCGGTCGAAGACGATGCGGACTCCGCCCAGGCGGATCTCGTCCCCGGCCCGGATCGGGGCCGGGCCCTCGATCTTGCGGCCGTTGAGGAAAGTCCCGTTCTTGCTGCCCGCGTCCTCGACCACGATAGCCGCTCCCCTCGGGCCGGATCACGGCATGCCGGCCGGAGCAGAACGGATCGCCCAGGGGGACGGCGTTGTCGGTACCCCGGCCCAGGCTGAGCGCTTCGGCGCCGAGCTCGATCGAAAAGCCGGCGCCTCGCTTGGGGTAGATATAGAGGAGCGGCATGGCTATGTGCCGATTATAGCAAATTTCAAGCCGTGCCGGTCAGGCGGCGACGCAGCTCGCGGCAGCGGCGGACCCGGGCCTCTTCCGGACCGGGCTCCAGAAGCGGCAGGACGGCATCCTTGTCTTCGCGGCGCAGCAGGTGCTCGAGGAGCTCGATGGAATGATCCACCGCCCTTCGCTCGCCGCAGGAGAAGTTCTGCCAGGCCCGGGCGATGTCCTCGTAGGGATAGACCAGGCTGAGCAGGTCGAAGACGCGCTTGAAAGCCCTCTCCAAAGCGGCTCCTCCCCGGAAACGCCGCCCTCCAGCGCTTCGCAGGCCGCCGCGGCGGCCCGACGGAGCTCGGCACCCACGGCGGCCTCGGGAAAGACCAGGCCGGGGGCTTCGGCCCGCATCCGGACCAGGGCGTCGATGATCGCGCCGAGAACGTCGGGGTCTCGCCTGCCGCATGGCCCGCAGGAGCACGGCGGCGCTGCGCGGCGTCTGCGGTCCGGGCCAGCACGGCCGGAATGGCCTTGCGGACCGCGGGGGAAAGCGAGTCGTCGGTCAACGGCATCGCCCAGCGTGCCGGCGATGCGAACGCCGTAGGCGGCCAGGGACGAGGCGGCCGCGGCTCGGCCAAGGCCGGCTCCCCCAGCCGGGGCAGGATCAGCGGCACGTGCTCGCGCCGGGCGTGGCGGGAGGCGCTTTCCAGGGCATAGCGGACGACGTCCGGCGGACTCGTGCCGCAGGAGCGATCCGCAGCCGGCCGACCAGGGGCGAGTCGGAGGGCCATCAGTCCGATGGCCTTGGCCGCTTCCATCTGTCTCGATCTCGGCTCGGCAGCCCGCCTTCACGGCCAGGTCGTCGAAGCGCCGCTTCATGATCTGCTGGTAGACGTCCAGCGAGATGCACCTCCCGGACCTGCTCGTCCAGGCGTCTCCTCGGCCAGCCGGTCCTCCCAGCCCGGGAACAGCGTGGCGCCGCCGCTCTCGATCAGCCCGTCCAGCGAGCCGGCCCGGACCCGGGACGTCTCCTCCTTCAGGATGGACCGCAGCTCCGGGCTCAGCTCGTCGCGCCGCACCAGATCCATCAGGTTCATGGCGTAGAGGACGGAGCTGCGGTCGCCGGCTCTCGATGGTGTCGAAGACGAGCTTGGCCGCGTCCACGTCGACCCGGCCCAGGATGATCTCGTCGGCGTCGGGACGGCGGGCCTTCAGGTTGGCCTTGACCACCCCGCCGTAGGCCCGACCGATGGCCACGGCCAGCACGATCCAGACGACCAGGCAGGCGCCCGTGGCCCAGCTCATGCCCTTCCAGGAAGGCGCGAAGAGCGCCGTGACGCCGACGATGAGCAGGGCGGCGACGGCGTCGCCGACCTTGTTCAGGAACATATCGATGAAGACCTTGGCCCGGGCCCGCGTCTCGGGCGGGACTGGGCATATAGAGGATCTCGCGCGTGGACTGGTTGAAGGTGTGGGTCAGGCTCTTGTCGGCGCCCTTGACGATGACCGCCCAGGCCAGGGCGCCCACGACACCCGGGACCAGGCCACGACCGCGACGACACCCAGCAGGAGGGCCGTCGGCGTCACCAGGATCGCCGCCTTCAGGCCGAAGGTCCGCAGGACGCGATGCATCAGGACCGACTGCAGGAGGAACGAGACGACGAGCAAGCCGGTGAAGAACATCCCCAGGAACGCGGTCCGCTCGTCGGCGCCCGCGATGTGAATCTTCAGGACGCTGGTGAACTGGAAGTCGAGCAGGGTGGCCGCCGTGACCGCGGCCAGCATGGCCCCGCTGAGGAGGGCCAGGTAGCGGTTTCCGAGCAGGGCCTTGAGCCCGGCGAAGAAGCCGACGGTGTCCGTGGAAAGCCGAGCCGCGCCCGACGCTCCTGTGCCGCCGGCGGTATGGCGGGCTGCATCCTCCGCAAGACCGTCTCGGCCAGGACGATCGCCGCCAGCAGGAGCGCCAAGCCGACGAGGAGGAGGTTCTCCGTCCCCAGCCGCGAGGCCAGGAGCGAAGACAGCAGCGAGCCGAAGACTGCCGCCCAGAAGGCCGGCCTTGACCAGCGAGCTGACCATCCGCTTGGCCTCGCGCGGCGGGAAGATGTCGCCGACCAGGATCCAGAACTGGGTCACCGTCATGGCCAGGAAGATGTCGCTCCAGAGCCAGTACAGGATGAGCAGGCCGAAGGCGTGGCTCATGATGGTCAGCCGGAAGAGGACCAGGCTGGCGGCGAAGAAGGCCAGGCTGCCCAGGATATACGGCCGCCTCTTCATGGTCCGCAGGAGCCGGGTGTTGAGGGTGACGACGACGCCCATGACCACGGCCGTGATCAGGTAGGCGAAGGGCAGGCGCGACAACGGCTGCGACCTGAGGAAGAGCGAGATCTTGACCGCCTTGAAGATATAGGCCGAGGCGGTCAGGAGGAAGAAAAGCCCGGCCAGGCTTCGCCCTTCGGCGGCCCGGTCGGGGGAAGCCTCGCGGATGCCCTTGAACAGAAAGGCGGAGAGCCGGCTCATGCGCCCTCCTCCGGACACGGCAGCCGCTCCAGCGCCGGAACGACCTGTTCCTTGAGGTCGAGCGGCAGGATGTGGTCGAGCAGCTCCAGGGCGAAGGCCGTCTCGTCGGCCGAGCCGCCCACGAAGGACTGCCCGGCCCGGGTCAGGTCCTCGCCCGGATGCAGCAGGTTGAGCAGACGGAAGAGCCGCAGCCCGTCGGTCCGGCTGACCGCCGCGGACAGCCGGTCGAGCTCGCGCTCCAGGGCCGAGCGGACCGCGGCCGGATCGAAGAGAAGCCCGGGGGCCTGCTCGCGGACCCGGTCGAGCGCGTCGACGAGATCGCGATCGATGCCCGAGCCGCCGGCCTGGAGGGCGTCGAGGAGGGCGTCGGCCGTGTCCTGCGAGGGCGACGCGGCCAGGATGCCCGCGATCCGGCGGCGGGCGTCGGGAGCGACCCCGGGATCGAGAAGGGCGTCGCCCAGGGTTCCGGCGGCGCGGGCGCCGTAGCGGGCCAGCGCCTCGGCGGCATCGCCCCGGGTCCGCGGATCGCCCAGCCTCTCGACCAGCCAGGGCACCGACTCGCGGCGCCGCAGCCTGCCCGCCGATTCGACGGCATAGTGGACGACTTCGGGCGAAGCGTCGAGCAGCAGGTCCTCGATCCGGCCGGCCAGGGGCGATTCCCGGTCCATCAGTCCGATCGCCTTGGCCAGCTCCATGCGGGAGGTTTCGTCCCCCGCCTCGCCGTCCAGGACGCGGCCGGCGTATTCGCCCATCAGCTTCTGGTAGTCGGGCAGAGCCAGGATTTCCTGGATATCGGCGTCCGCGGCCAGCAGCTCGGCGCCGGGAGGGGGAAGCCAGGGCGTCTCCTCGCCGTCCGAGAGGAGCGAGGCGGGCAGAGGCCCCAGAGCCTGCCTGCTCTTCGCGAAGAAAGGCCGAGATCTCCGGCGTCAGCCGCCCTTCACGGGCCAGCTCGTAGAGATGCAGGGCGTAGAGCGACGGACTCCGGCTCCGGCTGTCCAGGGCGTCGAGGATGCTCTTGGCCGCGTCCGCGTCGGCCCGGCCCTGGACCAGTCCCTCGCCCCGCTCCCACTTGCCGCCGAGGTGGCCGGTGACGGCGCGGCCGTAGGCCTTCCCGAGCCGGACGTTGAGGCTGAGCCAGACGGCCACGAGGACGGCGGCGGCGGCCCCGACGACGGCCACACTGGGGCCGGTCGGGCAGGAGGAAGAGGAGAAGAAGCAAGCCCGCGCCCGGCGGTCTTGGAGAACCGGTTGAGGAAGATGTCGATGAAGATCTTGGCCCGGTACTTGCGCTCGGCCGCGACGGGGATGTAGAGGAGCTCCCGCGAGGACTGCTGGATCGAGTAGGAGAAGGCCTTGTCCGCGCCCTTGGCGGCCAGGGCCCAGCCCAGCACCGGCCAGATGGGCCACTCCGCCCGAGCAGATCAGGAGGACGCCAGGGGATAGATCATCAGGGCCGGGCGCAGACCGAAGCGGCGCAGGAAGCGGCCGGTCAGGACCAGCTGGAAGAGGAAGGCGGCCGCCAGCAAGCCTGCGTTGAAGCGGCCGAAGAAGGCGGCCAGGTTGATCTTGGCCGCCGGGACGGCATCGATGACGGCCTTGGACTGCCAATCGATGAGGGTCGAGACGACGCCCGCAGAAGGGCCAGCGCAGGCCAGGAGGCGGAGATAGGAGTCGGAGCGGACGGTCCGGAAGGAGTCGAGGAAGCCGGGACGGGCCGCTGAAGCGGCCGAGCCGTCGCCGGCGCACGGCCGAGTCTCGCCGCGACCTCCCAGCGCCGGAAGAGGGCCGCCACGACGACGGCGCCCAGCACCAGCAGCCCGGCCGCGGCGAAGAGCAGGTCCTCCGGACGGCCGGGCCGGGCCAGGAATGCCGGCCGCCAGCCCGCCGGCGACGCCGCCCAGGATGCCGCCGCTGCCCAGAAAACCGACCAGGCGCTTGGCCTGCCGGGGATTGAAGGCGTCGTTGACCAGGAACCAGAACTGGGTCGTCAGGACGACGACGAAGACATTGGCCCACAGCCAGTAGAGCCAGGGTGATCCAGGGCCGATCCAGAGCGAAGAGGTAGCGGAAGGCCGCGGCCGAGGCGGCGAAGAAGAGCAGGCTGCCGACGAGCAAGCCCGCGCCGCGGCAGGCGGGCCTGCAGGCGGGCGTGGACGGCCACGGCGGCTCCGCGACCAGGACCGCCGTGCCGTAGGCCCAGGGCAGGTAGCGGACGCCGACGTCGTCCAGGTAGCTGGCGTCGCGGACGGACTTGATGACGGCGAAGGGGGCGGTGACGAGGAAGAAGTAGAGGAAGAACAGGACGGCCCGGGCGGACTTCGCCCGGGATCGAGCCCGAGGCCGCGAGCCAGGCTTCGGGAATCCGGCGGCCCGTCATGGGAGCCCCGCTAGGGGCGCCCGGCGTCAGTCGCGGGGGAAGCTGCGCAGGGCCGCGTCTTCGTCCTCGAAGATGTCCAGGACCTTGGTCAGCATGGTCACCTGGAAGACGAGGATAGAGCTTCTTGGAGATGCGGGTCAGCTTGAGCTTGCCGCCGAGGTTGTGGGTGGAGATGTAGCTGGCCAGGATCTCGCCGACGCCGAAGCTGTCGATGAAGCCGACCTTCTCGAAGTTGAGGAGGATGAACCGGCGGCCCTCCTCCAGCACCGCCTTGACCAGGTCGTGCAGGGTGACGTCGATGATGTCGGAGCGCTTGATCTCGCCGTCGACGTCGAAGATGACGATGTTTTCTTTTTCCCGCTTGGTGATGACCATGGCTCTTCGCTGTTTTTGTACCAGAAGGGGGGAGCGAAGTCAAACGGGGTTCGGCGGGGTTCGGCGCCGCGAAAAGACTAAAACTTGATCCCGAAGTTTAATCCGGGCTCAAATAAAAAATAGTCGGGCCACTTGTTCTCCATCTTGGCAAAAGATTCGGGCAGGTTGGTGTTGATGGGCCAATAGTTAAAAGCCACGAAGGGTTCCACATAAAAGCGCTTCTTGAATAGCTCCAGGTGGTAGCCCAAACGAAGCACGAGAAACAATTGAAAGCCGCTTTGAATCTTTTCTTTACCCCGATCATTGTAGGTTTGGTAAAAAGGATGGACTTGAATGGTTGAAAACTATCCTTTCCAAAGCATGCGTTGATAATCCACACCAATACCAAAGGCCCTCACATATCCGGGAAATTCCTCGTCCTTGGAGCCAAATGTAGGGCCATAAGGAATACCCAGGGGGGCGGGATACTTCCAGGTTTTTGCGGTTATGATGACGGCATCCTTCGGAGTCAGCCAATACCCGAAGTCGAGCTGATAAAAATCCGGCGGGTTGGCAAACAGATTGCCCGCCATAAAGGCCGAGGTTCCGATAAAGAATCGCCGAGAGGGCGAATCCGGCTTGGCTGATTCCGCCGATACGGGAAGACCGAGCGAAAGAAGAACCAGGCCGACGAGAAGCGTTTTTTGTAGATTTTTTACGTTCATTTGTTTCCTCCGGGTAAGAATATTGCGGCAGTGATTACCGTTCGTGTGGACACAACAACCCCTTTTTTATGCGACGCGAAATCCGGCGAAAAAGGGGGCTACCCTTTAACGGTGATGCGGAAGCGGCATCTTTTACCGCCGCGCAGGACCGTCTCCTCGATCTCGACCGCGACCGGCTTGTCCAGCACGGTCGCATAAGCCTCCTGCTGCCAGCCGGCCGAGCATTGGCAGAAGTCGGCCGGCGTGCGCCCGGCTTTGACCAAGGGGCAGGCGCAGGGGGCGGGCTTGCCGGCGACGCGCAGGACGCCGGTCTCGGCGTCGGTCTCGGCGCTCTCGAGCCAGGCTGTTTTGACGAGCTCGTGAAACCCCTTCGGGTTGCCGCGGTACTTCTCGAAGAGCGGCCGATAGGCCTGGGCGCACTGTCGGCCCAGACGCGTCAGGATCTTGCCTCGGGTGGCGCCGTCGAGGTCTTCGCCCATGATGGCCACCAGCTTGGCGAAGCGCTCGCGGGCCCCGTCGATCTGCTGCTTCAACGCGTCGATCTCGGCCGGGACGGCCGAGGCGGCCGTCGTCTGTCGGTCCGGCGCCTTCGGCCGCAGCCGCCAACGGCGTCAGGAGGCCCATGACGCCGCAGCCGCAGAGGCCGGCGCCGCACGCTTTTAGAAATTCATTTCTTTTCATTTTTTTCTCCAGTTGTCTATGGCGTTCCCGTCAACCATGATTCGCTTTCATTCGATCGATCCCCTGGGGACGGCAGCTTCAGCCTGGCTATTCGATCCAACATTCGCAAACGCCGTGTTATCGCCCCCATTCGATTTTCCCGTATTCGCATCCAACGCTTTGAGCGTCGTGATCATCTCGGCACAAAGATCGCGGGTGCCGACAAAATCCCGCGAATTCGTGACCACCACGAAGGCCCTGTCTATCCCGGGCGCCACCAGCACCGTGGCAAACCATAGGCCGTTGCTGCCGTTGTGGGTGTGCGCCTTCCCCTTGGCCCACTCCAGGCCGTCGATGATGCCCCAGCCGCCGGCATAGAAGCCGACCGGTTCCATCAGCTTATTCAGATGCTCACGATCCAGAATGGGATGGGGGCCTCCCATTTGAAGGGCCAGAAATTTGCCCCAGTCTTCGACCGTGCAGTGGATCTCGCCGGCCGGCCCCAGGGCTTCCTCGTCGTAGTCCCGGCTCGGCAACCACTTCCCTCCCGAACCGAGCATGGCCCCAGGGTTGATCGACGGCTCCGCCCGCATCCGGCTCGCCGAATCCCGCCGAGGACATGCCCAAGGGATCGAACAAGCGCTTTTTCATCAAGGCTTCCCAGCTTGACCCGGTAACCTTTTCCGCCATGCTCGCGGCGATCATGTAGCCGAAATTCGAGTAGTTGAATTCCCCGACGGGCGTCGCCGCCGGCCGGGCGAGGTTGTCTTTCAGAAGGGCCAGGCGCCGCTCCTTGATTTCCTTTTCCCTGTGCGCCCCCCAGGCCGCGGGGTTGTTCGGAACGCCCGCCCTGATGAGTCAGCAGCTGCCACAGCGTTACGCTTTGATAATCGGGATGGATGCTCTTTTTCAGCTCGGGAATCGCCTCCGTCAATCTCATATCCCAGCCGAGCTTTCCTTCCGCGACCAGGGTGGCGATCATGGCGGCGGTCATCGCCTTGGTGCAGGAGCCCAGATGGACAAGATCGTCCCCGGTCATAGCCCTGTCCGAGCCGGCCTTGCGCACGCCGGCGGAGCCGATGGCCAGGACGCCGCGGCTGGAGATAATGGCCGCGATCATTCCGGGCGCCTTCCCGGCGGCGACGATTTCCGACAGCGCCCGGCGAATCGCGTCGGATTTTTCTGGATCCGGCTTTGTTTGAGAATACGCGGATGGGGCGCATAAGACGAGGAAAGCCAGCACGAGGGCGGCCGGATCTCGGGAGACCACGCGCACGATCCGCTTCCAAGGCCGATTCATGTTCTTATCCCTCCGGAGAATGCGTCACTGCGACCGACGCCGGCTCCTATCTGTTCTTCTCCCTTGCCCAACAGCCAAGCGGCCAGGGCGCCGGAGAGCGTCATGGCGGCGACGCTGCAGGCGTAATCGACGAAGACGGCCTGCGAGGAAAAATAGTTGGATGACGCATAGAGCCCGAAGTTGACGGAGCCCCAAAACAGAGCCGCGAAAACAAAGCCCTCGCTTAAGGCCGGAAGCGAAGGTCCTGGCTCCGGACCATTTCATGGCGGTGGTGACGAGAAAGCCCATGGCCAATGCCGTCACGGCCATGGCCCACACGATGAGCTGACCCGGCGGCCGGTGGAGCTGACCCATGAACTCCTCCGAAACGGTCGGATGGGCCCGATAGACGTCCTTTAAGACCAACACGTAGGCCGCCGCATTCAGCAGGAGGCTGCTCGACGGACGTGGCCAAGCCCGTGGCGAGAAATCTCTTGTTCATACGATAATCCCTTTGCTCTTAAAAATAAGTTCTTCCTGTTCCGCGTCCGGAGCCGGAGGAGGCCGCTACTTCTTCTTCGCCTCGTCGCCGAGCACCAGACGCCCGATCAGCGGCGGCATGGCCGGACCCGTATGCCGAAGCATCCCCCAGATAGGTCGAGTCAGAAGCCGGCTTCGACGTCGATACGGCGGCTTTCGGCGGCCGAAAAACGTGCCGTTGAACGTCTTTTCCCAAGCCGGATACTCTTTGAACAGGGCGTTTTCGGTCAGGGGAAAATCGGGGGAAGTCGTGATGCCTCCGATGACGACGGTGTCCGGGCCGAGAAAGTGCGCGGATATGATGTGGTCCGCGTCTTTTCCGCCGACAAGCGATGAATAGGCCAGCGTCATGTCGTCCGAATTGAAGATCGAGATGAACCCGTCCCAGGCCCCTTGGCTTTTCATGACCATGGCCTTGTCGGTGACCGGGAAGCCCTCTTCGTTGACGCTGCCGGTCATCAGCAATCTGTTGGGAGCCGTCCAGCTGAGCTCTGGACGTCAAGTTCCCTCCGGCGGCGAAATAGCTCAAGTACAAGATCTTCGTCCCGGATGTGTTGATCTTGGCCAGAAAGTGATCGCAGCCCCCTTCATAGCCGCGGACCTTGGGCTTGATCATATTCTTGCGCAGGGCGTCGGCGGTTACCGGAAGGTCCGCCGCAAACGTGAAACCGGTCGCATAGATATGGTCCCGATCGTCGATCGCCAGGCCGGTGATCTTCTCGTAGAGCCCGTTTCCCAGAGACGTGGAAAACAAGAGCTTGTCGCCGCGCGGGGCTGAATTTGGAGATGAAACAGTCCTGCTTCGTAAATTGATTGTCGATGACGCCCGCCGTAGCGGGAAAGTCGGACGAGCATGTGGCGCCGGCGATGACGATATTGCCTTTGGAGTCGAGGTCGATCTGATTGGCCGTGTCCTCCACTTTTCCGCCGATGAACGTCGAAAAGACGATGGCGCTTCCGGAAGGGTTCATTTTCACAACGTAGACGTCGCCGGCCCATTCGCCTTCGCCGTTGAAGCTGGTATCGTAAGCTCCCGGGGTGACGGGAAAATCCGCGGAATGGGTGCCGCCCACCAGGTAGATGAAGCCCTGCTTATCGACGGTGATCCCGGTGTGGTGCTCCCGCTTGCTCCCGCCGATCAAGGTGGCGAAGAGGACCTTCCCATCCTGGGCCAGCTTGGCCACAAAGGCGTCCGCCTCCCCTTTCAGCGCCGTCTGATACGCGCCCTGGGTCGCGGGAAAGTTCTTGTCCCGGGTGGTGCCCGAAATATAGGTGCATCCATCAGCGTCGGAATAGACGTTGAAGCGAGCCGCATATTTGTCCGTATGCGAGAGATACGTGGAGAAGCCGAGCGCATAGGCCGTCGGATTCGCCGGCCCGGCGGTTTGCGCGGGCAGAATCCCCTGACACGAAATAATCGCGGCCAGACAAAGAACGAGCTTTTTCAACATGGTTTCTTTTTCGGGGAGCATGATTTTCTTTCCGCCTCGCGGATTTCAACCATCGTGCTTTCGCTTTGTTTTGATTATCGAGTATTCCTACTCTCTATTTCTTGATTCTTTGACAGGCTTTTCCCGATCTCCGCCAGGGCTCTCTCCAGAACGGTGTCCTTGCCGGCCCGGTAGTCGGCGACCGTGGGAGAGACCGTGATCTGCGGCTTGACGCCGACGCCCACGAACTCCCGGCCATCGGCATAGGCGTCATGCTTAGAGCAGACCAGGCCGGTTCCCCCGCCCGGAAGGCTGAAATTGAGGGGGTTGCCGGTGCTGCCGCCGCTCGGCTCGCCGATGATTGTCCCCCGTCCGCTCTGATCGAAGGCGACGAGAAAGTCTTCGGCCGCGGAGAAAGTCCGGGGGCCCGTCAGGACAATCACCCGCCCGGTATAGCGGTGGTCCGGGTCGATAGGCTCCCGCTCGGCCGCTTCGACGTAGAGGCGATCGGGGCGTCCCCAGGATCGGAAAGCCGGCTTGTAATCACGGGTCGACCAGCGCGAGCCCAGGAACGGCTCCCTGGCCAAAGCGGCCATGATCCTGTAGCCGACGTTGGTATTGCCGCCGCCGTTCTCCCGCAGGTCGAGGATCAGAGCCTCGGAGGCGGCGATTTCAGCGAAGCGTTGGAAGAACTCATCGGCGGTCTTGTTATCCATAAAGCTGTTCAGGGCGACGTAGGCGATTTTTCCCGCAAGCATTCGGAATTCAAAGGGCGCAGGTCGCGGGTTCGGGGCCAGCTTGGTCAACGCGGGGAACGTGAGGCGCGGGACGGTCCGTTCCATCGTCCGTCCGTCTTCCGCCGCCAGAGTCAGCTTGACCGGATCGGAGAACGCCCCGGTCAACAGAGACCGTTCATAGGTCAGGATGTCCAAGTACTGCGGTGTGGAAGAGGATTCGCGGGGTGCCACGTATTTCTCGGCGTACCGGCGGGTCGGAAGGCCGTCGATCATGACGATCTCCAAGCCCGGGACGACGCCCTGTTTCCCCAGCTCGGGGTCCCAAAGCCGGCTGACAAAGGCCCGGCCTTCGATGAGGCGGGTCTGAAGAGCAGGCCTCCCGGCCCAAGTCCGCCAGTATTCCTGGGGCATGATGATGTTGGTATGGCCGTCCTGGAGCTTCGCGCACAGCTCTTGAAGGACCTGGTAATATTCGACGGTGGTGCGCACGGCCCGGACCCTGGGGATGAATCTGACGTAAAGGGCGTCCCAGTCCAGGGCGGCCAGCTTTTCGGGAAAAGCGAAATTGTACTTGACCTCGGACCAGAGCCTGGATAGCCCGGCGATCCGGAGATCTTCCGACAGCTCCTGAGCGTAGGGGGATCGCCAAGCGGACGAGGCCCAGAGGACCTGAGCCCGCTTGGCGTTCCCATCGAAGAGCGCCAGCGCCGGCTCCCATCGCGGGTCAGCCCGGAGGGAATCGAGGTCGGAGTCTTTCCGGGCATGGTCGGCGTTTTGCCAGCCGTATTCCCCGGCTTTATTCAGAAACGCGAAGGCCTTGTCCCGCTCGCCGCCGAGCGCGAAGCAGCAGGCCGCATCGTAGGCGGCAGAGGCGTCGTCGGAGCCCGCGGCAAAGGCCTTTTCGTAGAGAGCCGCGGCCTGAGCGAACTGTTTCCGGCCTTGGGCCCGGACGGCTTGCTTGATGAATTCGTCGGCGCTCTGGGCCCGGACGACGGTGCCCATGAGGAGGATGGCGACGAGAATGGCGGCGCATTTTTTCATTTGGATTCTCCTTCCTTGATCATCGCGTGGGCCTTCGCCGATCAAGCGACGCTGACCACGACTCCGCCCTGCTTGTGTCCCTGCTCGACGTACCGGTGGGCCTCGGCGAGCTCCTCCAGTCGATAGCACCGGTCGATCACCGGCTTGATCTGTCCGGCCTCGACCCGATCGGCGACGGCGGCCAGGCGCCAGGAGTCCAGCCGCAGCGGGCCGTCGTCGATGGAAACGTATATCCCTTTCGGCGCGAGAGCCTTCTTACAGGCTTCTTTGAGCTTGGATGTCCTGCTCTTGCCGACGGCATCGAGGACGAAATCGAATCGCCGTCCCGGGCTTAGCCTGTCCACTCGGGTGTAATCGATGACCTCATCGGCCCCCAGGGATTTGACCATCTCCAGATGGGACGTGCCGCAGACGCCCGTGACCCGGGCGCCCAAGGCCTTGGCGAATTGAACGGCCGTCGTTCCCGTCGTCCCGGACGCCCCGTAGATAAGCACGTCCTGTCCGGGCTGGATATGGCCCCTTTCCATGTATTGAAAAGCCAGGAGTCCGCCATAGGCGACCGCAGTCGCTTCTTCAAAGGATATATTGGCCGGCTTCAGGGCCAGGCAGCCGCGCTTGGAATCCCTCTCGCGCATGCATTTATACTCGGCATAGGCGCCCAGCCCGAATCCCGTCAGCCCATAGACGGCGTCACCGACCGGAACCTCTTCGTGGCCTTCGCCGACGGACTCGATCTCGCCCGCCAGCACCTCCCCGAGGATGGGATTTCCTCGGCTTGGTCAGGCCCATCATCAGGCGCATCGGTATCCGCATCCGCAGGGGGACTTGAGCAGCCTCGGATGTAGATGTCGCTCATCGTGACGGCCGCGGCATGGATCTTGATCAGGACTTCGTCGTCCTTCGGCCGCGGCTTGGCCACATCCTTCGGCTGCAAGACTTCGGGCGGGCCGTATTTCGTGCAGATCATCGCTTTCATGAGTGTCCCCCTTCTTTAGGCTTTGATTTCCTTGATCACCGCACCCGGCTGGGTCCGGTAGCGGGCCTGGATCATCTTCGTCGAGGCATATTGCCCCGGCCATTTCTTCCAGTATTCCTTGTCGCAGGCGTCCAGGTTCGCGCATTGGACGCAGGATTCCACCCCGTTGGCCAGGGCGCATTGGCGGACCGGGCATGTGTCCATGCCGACTTTTTTGGGCTTGTCCCCCGGCTTGCAGGTGTGGCAGAAGACCTTGTCCGGATCGAAATCGAGTCCGAATTTTGCCTTCATCTCCTGCCGCTCGTACAGGACCTTCTTCATCTCGACGTCGTTGTCCTGCGTCGCCTTGTACAACGGGCATACCTTGACGCAGGGGATGCCGCAGTAGGACAGCTGGGCCATGTCGATGGGCTTGGCGGCTTGAAGCAGCCCCTCGGCCGGCAGAAGCCCCCGGCAGGCCAGAAACGCGCCGCAGGCCCCGCCCATCTTCGCGCAATCCTTCAAAAAACGACGCCGGCAATTTTTTGTTTTCATGACAATCTCCCTTAGATATCGGCTTTCGCCCGAGCGGCCGACTCCATCGGCAGGATCGAGCTGTAAATGAACCGATTGACCGGCACATCGACGCCGTATTGCCGGCCCAATCGGACGACGGTTCCGTTCTGGTATTCGATCTCGGAGGGCCTCCCCTCCATGACGTCCCTGGTCAGGGAGGAATTGGATTCGTAGGGATAGGAATCGATGAGGGCCATGGTCTTTTCGACGATATCGGGATCGAGCGCTTGTCCGGCCTTCAAAGCGATCGCATGGATTTCGCCAAGCAGCTCGCGCATCATGGTCCGCGTTTCCGGGAGCTCCCGGACTCGCCCGTAGGGGGAGCGGGTCACGGCCAGGAGGCCGCTGACGCAGATGGCCATGAACTTGTTCCACAATTCCGCCTGGATATCGTCGGCGATGCGCGCCACGATGCCGGCCGCGTCGAACATCCCCTTGATTTTCCCTATTCTGTCGGTCTTTCGTCGGTCGAGCTCTCCGAAGGCGATGAACGGCTCCAATCCGGAGTGGCGGATGACGCCGGGAGACTCGATGCGGCTGATGATCCGGCAGAGCCCCCCGATGATGTTTTTCTCGGCGAAGACTCCGCCGAGCTCCTCGGCGGCCATGATCCCGTTTTGCAGGGGCAGAATGGTCGTCTGATCGCCCACGAACTCTTTCATCAGCAGGGCGGCCTCTTTGACCTGCCAGGCCTTGACCCCCAGGATCACGAGATCGACTTTCCCGATGCTTCCCAGGGTCGTCCGTCGCTTGGGCTCGGGGGACGGTAGAAGTCGCCCAGGAAGCTGATCACCTTGAGGCCGTTTTCCCGGATGGCTTTAAGATGTTCTCCGCGGGCGACAAACGTCACATCATATCCGGAGGAGGCGATCTTCCCGCCGAAGTAGCCGCCGACCCCGCCCGCACCGACGACGGCGATCTTCATTTCTTGTCCAGTTCCCCGAGCCCGGACTTGGCCTGGGGGTGTTCCGGAGACAGGGCCAGAGCTTTCCGGTAGCACTCGCGGGCCTCGGCTGTTTGGCCCGCCAGGCGATGGGCGTCGCCGAGACTTGCCCAGGCGTTCGCCGAGCGGGGGTAAAGGCCCGCCCGGTAAAGCTCCACTTCGACGGCCTTGACGTATTTTTTTTCGCCCCGCAGGCTTCGGCCCAGTATCGCCAGATCGTCCTCGGGAAGCTTGCCCGGAACGCCGAATTTCTCGGCCCGCTGGTCCGCCTGTTTCCGGATCTCGTCAAAGTTGCTTTCCTTGAGGGACGAGCCGATCTTCCAGCCTTCGAAGAGGGCGCTACAGCCCCTCGTGCAGGGCCTCGGCCGGGACGTGCCCGCCGTTTTCGATGACCAGGAAACGGCCGGTCAAATCGGCGGCGCCTGGGTATCGATCGCCTCCTTGAGCGCCCCGTTCTGGCTCAGGACCGTGGGCAGGTCGTTTTCGCCCATGACCGCCACCAGCCGGCGCTTGCCGCCCTTGAAATCCCGGATCCACTCGTCCCTTTTGGCCCTGAACGAGGGGATGGACAGCGTGGCGCTGGCGGCGATGTAGGCGTCGGCCGTATCGGGGTTGCGAAACAGGGCATAGACGGTCGTGAAGCCGGTGTTGGACGTGCCGTAGAGGACCCGGAAATTTTCGGTCCGATAGTTCTTGTCGATGTGGGGAATCAGCTCTTCGCGGATGAAATCCAGGTATTGGTCGGCCCGGCCCCCATCCTTGGCTGCCGTCGCGATAGGTGACTTCCTCGGGAAAGATATCCTTCCCACGGTCGGTGTTCTTGATGCCCACGATGATGAATTCGGGCATCTGCCCCAGGAGGGCGGCATACCGGACGCCGCCGATGAGGCCGGAGTTGAAATTGAAATCCGCGTCCATCATGTAGAGCACGGGATATTTCTCGCCGGATTCGGCATAGCCGTCGGGCAGGGAGACCCAGAATTCCCGGGTCTCGCCGACTTTGGACGAAGCGATCTTATCGACCCGGACGGGCTGGATGGGCTGGGCTCCCGCTTCCGACCGTCGGCCGGCGCGGCCGGTGCGCTGAAGCCGATCCAGCCCAGGAACAGAATGGCCAGGATGATGTAGACGATCGATTTCAGAAAGTCCATGCTCGCCTCGTTTTCCGATTCGTTCGCGGTCATCGAGCCGCTGACGTCACGGAATCATACGCAGGGAAGCCGGGAAACGACCATCAGGAAACCGTATGATTTCCCCAATTCATCCCCGTTCCCGAGCCCTCGTCGGCGTTCTTGCCCCAGGGCGGCGCCTGAAATATAATCCCGGCTCGCGTAACGGAGATGATTTCCTGAAACATTACAATGTTCTATCCTTGGTTGTCGTTCTGCTGGTGGGAGTGTGGTCCGTCTTCGTTTTCCATCAAAAATCGCGACGCTTTCCCGATACGGGCCTGCGCGACTTCCTGCGTTATCTGATCTTTTACAACATCATCGAGCTCGAAATCTTCCTGATGGTCTATTTCAGCAGCAATTTGCTGCCTGGGCAATGGGCCGACTTGTCATCCTGGTTCAAGGGCGTTGATTGGATTCTTCGGACGTTGTTGATCCTCGGCCTGTATTTCCATCAATATCAAACGATTGCCTGGCTGCGGGGGAGAAAGCTCTCGAAACGGGTTCTGCCGGCCATGGGCCTTTTCGCGGCCATCCTGCTGATTCTGTTCTTTTTGGCCATTCAGTTTCCGACTTATATGCCCAAGAGTCCTTATATCAACTATTGGAATCTCTTCATCTGGCCCCAGACCCTGCTGGCGATGATCTGGCTCCTCCGGCTATGGTCGGAGAACAAGCCGGGACACGATTCGGACCGCCGGCGAGCCGGCCGGGCCTTTGCCCTGATGTTTCTGGCTCGCATTCCCGTCCAGTTTGGCCTGATTTTTATAAGCATGGGCCGGTTTGAGATTTGGTACATCACTTTTTCCAAGCTGCTGGTCCTCTATACCAATCTCGTCCCCTTGTTCTGGTTGAAGGCGTATTACACCCCCTGGGCCGGAAGCCTGGGCAAGGTCATCGCCGGCCGGGTCGACCTGACAGCGCTTCAAAGGCGACACGGCCTTTCCGCCCGAGAGATGGAAATCCTCAATTTGATGCTTGACGGCAAGAGCTACAAGGAGATGGAGGCCTCGTTACACATCTCCATCCATACGGTGAAGAGCCACGCCTACAACCTCTACCGCAAGCTCGGGGTCAAGAGCCGCCACCAGCTGATCCACCTGGTCAGCAACCATCAACCCGGAAATCCCTGATTCGTCCGATCGCGGCCTCCGGCCTTCCGCAACCGCTTATTTCAGGGAATTTCGGTTACATTTTAGTTGATTAAACAGGCTCTCCTTCGGTTACATTTTACGTGAGGCAAGGCCTCATCTTGACAGCCCGGGCCGATCCAACCATATTAGAAGGACAGAGCCATGAAAGGATATCCCGCGGGCGGGCTCCGGATCGTCAGTGCGCGCGGCGGCATCTGCCCAGCCTTCCCATCGGCCGCCGCGAAGTCGGCCGCAAAGCCTCTCTTCATAGTCGTCGCGGCGATTATCCTCGCTCTTCTTTTCGCCGCCTCGACGCCGGCCGTGATCGCGGCGCAGCGTGCCGTGATCGTCCAACGCGGACGCGGCAACAGCCCCCGGCCGCCCGACCGCGCCGGCGTCTGGACGGGCGTCCCCAGAGTCGTCGCCGTGGGCGACCTGCACGGGGCCTACGACGAGTTCGTCGCCATCCTCAAGGGGACGGGTCTGGTCGACGAGGCGCTTGCCTGGAAGGGCGGCTCAACCCACCTGGTCCAAATGGGCGATGTCCTGGATCGCGGCCCCCGGGCCAAGGACATCTTCGACCTCATCCGCCGCCTGGAGCCGGAAGCCCGGGCCGCCGGCGGCCGCGTCCACATGCTCATCGGCAACCACGAAGCCATGGCCCTGATGGGCCTGTCCTTCGACTACCAGGGCTTCGTCACCCCCGAGCAGTTCACGGCCTTCGTGCCCGCACGCATCCGCCGCCGGGCGGAAACCGAGTATCGCCGCAAGTACGGGCCGGGGGCCGACCTGATGAAGATGTGGGCCGAGGCCCTGCCCGCCAACGAGGGCGCGCGCGAGGCCTATTTCGAGTTCCTGCGGCGGGAGTACGGCCGTTGGATCGCCTCCCACGACACCATCATCCGGATCGACGGCACGGTCTTCGTCCACGGCGGGCTGAACGACCGCTACGCCGCCTGGCCGTTCGACCGGATCAACGTAACGGTCCGCGACGAGCTCCTGGCCTTCGTCGGCGGACCGCCCCAGGCGACCCGCGTGCTCTACGACAGCCTGGGGCCGCTCTGGTACCGCGACCTGGCCCTCAAATCCGAGGACGTGATGGAGAAGGAGCTCGACGCGATCCTGGAGACGATCAAGGCTAGGGCCATGGTCATCGCCCATACCGCCACGGCCGGTTCGCGGACGCTCGAGCCGGAAGGCTTGATCCGCTTCAACGGCAAAGTCTGGACGATCGACACGGGAATCTGGGACGACGTCGGCGGCCGGACCGGCGCACTGATCATAGAGAACGGTCATTTCACGGTCTGGGAGAAGAAAGATGACTGAATGGGGGCGGAGGAAAAGGGCGATCCTGGGGCTGATGTTTCTTGGCTTGGCCTCGTCTTTCGCGCTCACCGCGGGGGCGGGAGCACGGGCGTTTGAAGGGTTCAAAACGAACCAAGCGGCCGAAACATTTCTCCTCAAAGCCTCGGTCGTGAGTGTCGAGAAGGACGCCCAGCCGGGCCGCACCCTGCCCTGGATCGTGTCTCTGGAGAAAGACGGCATCCGGGCCAAAGCCGTCTTCCGCTACGTCCATCGGCCGCGGCCGCACCCTCTGGCCCACAGCTTCCGCTATGAGCTGGCCGCCTACGAGCTGAGCAAGCTCCTGGAGCTCGATATCGTGCCCCCCACCGTCGCCCGGACCATCGAAGGCCTGCCGGGCGCCCTACAGCTGTTCATCGAAGGCAGCGTCTCCGAGCACGACTTCGCCCGGGCTGGGTCCGTGCCTTCCGATCCCCGGCAGCTGCGGGACAGCCTCGACACAGTGCGCCTTTTCGAGGGCTTGTCCGGAGACGCCTGCGGCGACAAGGACGACACATTCATCCATACCGACACGTGGCAGGCCAAGCGGGTTGACCTGGCCGAGGCCTTCCCCCCCACCGCGGCCTTGTCCGAGGACTGCGCCATCGAGCGGTGCCCGAAAAGCCTTTATGAGAAGCTCCTGCGCATGGACCCCGCCTCGACCAAAAAAAGACTCAAGGCCTGGCTGAACGATGAGGAGATCGACGGTCTGTGCGCGCGGAAGGGGCAGATCGTCGCGGGCCTGATGGAGCTCATCAAGTCTCGGGGCGAGGCGTCCGTCCTGTACGCGCCCCCGCCCCGGCCGTGAGGGAGCCGGCGTGAAAAAGCTTATCTACCGCCTGCTGCGGCTGAACTGGGACATCCGCCCCGGGGAGGGCGCCAAGGCCTTCCTACTCGGCCTCAACATCTTCGTCCTCCTGTTCGCCTATTACATCCTCAAGCCCATCCGTGAGGCCCTCATCCTGACCGGTCAGGACGCCCGGACCAAAAGCTATCTCGGCGCCCTGCAGGCCGTCCTGATCATCTTCGCCGTCAAGGCCTTCAGCCGGCTGGCCTCCAAGGTCCCACGCCATCTGCTGATCACCTGGGTCACGCTGTTCTTCATCTCCAACCTCTTCCTCTTCTACGCCCTCCACCTGGCCGGGCTGTCCAAGGGGGCGATGAGCATCGCCTTCTTCCTCTGGGTCGGTATCTTCAACCTGATGGTGGTGGCCCAGTTCTGGGGCTTCGCCAACGACCTCTACGGCGAGGCCTCGGGCAAGCGGCTGTTTCCGCTCATCGCCCTGGGCGGGAACCTGGGCGCCTTCCTCGGCGGCAAGCTGGCCAAGCAGCTGTTCGCCCCGCTCGGCTCGTACAACATGATGCTCGTAGTCGCCGGCCTGCTGGGCGTCTGCATCCTGCTGGCCACGGCCATCCACCACCGCGAAATCCGGCTCGACCCCGGCTGCGACGGGCCGGGCGGGGCGCCGTGTGAGGCGGAGCGTCCCCTCAAGCCCGGCGGCGGCTTCCAGCTCATCTTCCGCAAGCGCTACCTCCTGTATATCGCCCTGCTCATCGGCGTCTACAACTTCGTCAACGCCAACGGCGAGTACATGTTCAGCGCCCTGCAAACAAGGACGGCCGAGCGGGCCATCGCCGCGGGCACGGCCGGGGGACTGTCCCTGGAAGCCTATATCGGAAGGGCTTTCGCCGACTACCAGTCCCTGGCCGCCCTGCTGACCATCCTCATCCAGCTCTTCCTCGTCTCCCGCATCTTCCGTTGGGTCGGGATCGGGGGCGCCTTGTTCGTCCTGCCGCTGTTCGTCCTGGGCGGCTACGGCTACACCGCCTTGGGCGCGTCGCTCATCGTCCTCAAATGGATCAAGGCGGCCGAGAACGGGACCGACTACTCTCTGATGAACACGACCAAGGCCGCCCTCTTCCTGCGGACGTCGCGGGAGGAGAAGTACAAAGCCAAGGCGGCCATCGACACCTTCTTCTTCCGCGGCGGCGACGCCCTCTCCGCCGCAGCCGTCTTCGTGGGGACGACCTGGCTGGCCATGAAGCTCGAGGGCCTGGCCGTCGTCAACCTGGCGGCCATCGTCGTCTGGATCGTTCTGGCCGTCCTGATCGCACGCGAATGCAAGGCCAGAGAGCGCCTGCCCGCTCGACGGGGGGGCCGCGGGAGAGAGCTCATGATGGTGACGCGCCGGATGGCCTGGGGAATCGCACTGGCGGCGGGGCTGCTCGTCACGACTCTCCAGCCGCAGCTCCGTCCTGAGGAGATCGCCCGGAGGGCCTATTGGGAGGATTTCCTGCAGACGGCGGAGATCATCCGCTCCGAGCCGATCGGCGAGGGAGTCACATCCCCGTGGAAGCTGACGCTCCGCAAGGACGGGGTCGAAGCCAAGGCCGCCTGGAAATCCGTCAATACGACCGTTGACGGCTATCCCCGACCACTGGCACGGCGAAATCGCCGCCTACGAGCTGGACAAGCGGGTCGGCCTGGACATGATTCCGCCCACGGTGGAGCGGGCCTTCCGGGGCAAGCCCGGGGCGCTGTCTCTATGGGCCGAAAGCCGCTACAGCCTGCTCAAGATCATGGAGGACGGCATCGCCATTCCGTCCGAGGCGGTCCGGCGCATCGACGACGCCAAGTATCTGACCCGGGCCTGGGACTGCCTGATCGCCAACAACGACCGGACCCAGCAGAACGTCCTCTACACCGAGGACTGGCGGACGGTCCTGATCGACCACTCGCGGGCTTTCCTGTCGGATAAGGAGCACCGCAACAAGCTGATCTACGGCGCGGACGGGATCAAGATGATGGACGACGGCGCGGGCAGCCTGAGGCCGGCCCTGTTCCGGCGCCTGCCGCGCGCCTTCGTGGATAAGCTGAGGACGCTTGACGCAGCGGCCGTCCGGTCGGCCGGGGCGCCCTATCTGGAGGAAGCGGAGATCGAAGCGGTCGCGGCGCGGGCCGGGAAGCTTTTGGCCGAGATCGAGGCGATGATACGCCGCGACGGCGAGGCCAACGTCCTTTATTGAATCGAGGAGGAGGGGGAAGATGAATCGTTTGCGCATGGGGATCATCTTGCTGGCCGCGGCCGCCTGGGCGCTCGCCTTCGGCGCGGGCAGGCCGCCGGCCCAAACCCTGGACCCGGCCGGCGACAAGGCCGCCGAGGAGTTTCTGGCCGGGGCGACGATCGTGGAGGCCGAGCAGCTCGGGGGCTCATCCGCGATCACCAAGCCCTACAAGCTGACCTTGGAGAAGGACGGGACCCGGAAGCCGGCCCTGTGGAAAGACATCGACAAGGCCGAGAGGGGCAAGCCCGACCGCTGGCGCTACGAGATCGCCGCTTACCGGGTCGACCGCCTGCTGGGGCTGGACATGGTCCCGGCCACGATCGAGCGCCGCTACCGCGAAGTCCGGGGCTCGCTCCAGGATTGGGTCGAGAGCCGCATGTCCCTCAACACCAAGACCGACAAGAAAATCCCCGTTCCACCCCGCTACGTCGTCGGCTGGAACCGGTGCCACTTACCTGCAGCGGGCCTTCGACAACCTGATCGCCAACGAGGACCGGCACGGCAACAACATCCTCATCCGGGACGACTGGCAGATCTACCTGATCGACCACTCCCGCTCGTTCCGGACCAGCAAGAAGTTCACCGAGGGCCTGATCTACACCGAGAAGCACCGCGAGGGGCCCAAGCTGATGAAGGAGCTGCCGCGAACGCTGGTGGAGAAGCTCAAGGGATTGACCGCGGAATCCGTCGCCGCGGCCGTGGGTGAATACCTCGAGGCGGAGGAGATCGCGGCCCTGTTGGCCAGACGCGACCTCATCCTGGCCGAGGTGGACAAGCTGGTCAAGCTCAACGGCGAAGAGAACGTTCTCTACTAGCCTTTTTAGGGCTCTCTGCCCAATTCCGGCGAGGGCAGTTCGGGGTATTGGCCCGGCGGCTTCGGGCTCTTCTCGCATTTCGCCGTTGGCCAACGCCCCGAACCGCCTAATCTCCCGGAATTGGGCGGCAATGCAAGATTCAAGAATCCGAAACATTAAGGCAGTGGGAGAGGGTGATGATGTTCTCCCCGTCCCTCGCGCCGGTAATTGAAATCGTCCACGAGCGAACGGGCCAGGTAGACGCCCAGGCCGCCCCGGCGCCCCGCCGCGATGATGCCGTCCAGGTCGGGCGGGGGGACGAGCCGGGGGTCGAAGGCCCGACCCGAATCGCGGATCTCAAGGCTGACTCCGGGGACGGTCCACAGCGTCAGCGCGATCGGGCCGCCGCCCGCGTCGTAGGCGTAGCGGGTGATGTTGACGCAGATCTCGACCAAGGCCAGCTCGAGCTTGAAGAACTCCTCCTCGTCCAGGTGGAAGGGAGCCAGGGTTTCGCGCAGGAAAGCGCGGGCCGCGTCGATGGCGGACAGCTCAGCCCGGATGGTCAGCCTGCGGGGGCCCGGATCCGGCCGCTCATCCCTCGTCATTGGGGCGTCCTTTCCGACCAGGCTCCGAGCCGGGCCCGGACGGGGCCGGAGAGCGGATTGTAACAGATTCGGCGGGCGTCAATCCAATCGGAAGAAATCCGCCCCCCGCTTCCGCCGCGGGTTGACAGGGCCGCCGCAGCCCGGCTAGAGTAGGGCCACCCGTCGGAAAGGAGCGCCCATGTCCCCAGACGATGTCCTCACCCTGACCGGAGAAAACGAGATCGTCCGCCCCGGCGCCGTCAGCCGCCGCGGCTTCATGCAGACCGCGGCCGTCGGTGCGGCCGGTTTGGCCCTGGTCCGGTCCTCATCCGGCCAGGACCGGGCCGCCGAGTCCAAGCCCCCGACCCAGCCGTCCGCCCCGGTCAAGACCAACATCGAGGAGATTAAAGCCTTTCCCCGGACGCCCGCCTCGATGCCCGGCCGCTACCCCGGCCGTGTCGTCAAGGTCTCCGCCCCGGGCGCCTCGACCGCGGGCAAGATCGACGCGGCCAAAGCGGCCGCTGCCGTTCGCCGGGGCCTGGCCGAGCTGACCGGCGAATCCGACATGGGCCAGGCCTTCCGCCAGTTCGTCTCCCCCGCGGACGTGGTCGGCATCAAGATCAATCCCATCGGGCGCGGCCTGCTCTCGACCAAGCCCGAGGTCGTCGACGCCGTCGTGGACGGCCTGCTGGCCGCGGGTCTGCCCAAGGCCAACATCGTCATCTGGGACCGCCGCCACTTCCAGATGATCGAAGCCGGCTATACCCCCGAGCGCTTCCCCGGCCTCACAATCGTCGGCACCGAGCACAAGGGCCCCAACGGGGAGTTCTACGACGACAAAGGCGAGCTGTGGGCCAAGGAGGCCATCGACCGCGAGGCGCCCTTCTACTTCGCCGACTTGGAAATGAAATACAACCAGGCCACCCTGCCCATGATGCTCAACGAGGGCAAGGAGAGCTACTTCAGCAAGATCGTCACCCGCCGGCTGACCAAGATCATCAACATCCCCATCCTCAAGAACGCCGGGACCACGGTCACCCTGTGCCTGAAGAACCTGTCCTACGGCTCGCTCAGCAACACCTCGCGCCTGCACAAGATCTGGGCCGAGTCGGTGGCCCAGCCCTGCGGCTTCCCCGTCCTGCGCGACAAAGTCGTCCTCAACATCGTGGACGGCCTGCAGGGCTGCTTCGACGGCGGGCCTGGAGCCAACCCCAAGTTCTTCTACGACCCCAACCTGATCCTCGTCGGCACCGACCCGGTGGCGGTCGACGCGATCGGACACGAGCTGATGACCAAGGAACGGATCGATCGCGGCCTGCAGCAGTTCGAAGACAAGGCCCGCCGTCAGTTCCTCGACATCGCCGCCTCGCTCGGCCTGGGTGTGGCCAAGCGCGAGGACATCGTCCTCAAAGAGCTGGCCCTGGCCTGATGCGCGGCCGAACGGGATCGCTTCGGCATCGGGCGCACAAGCCCATGAGCGGATCCCTTCGCCGCCCGCCGGTCCTTGTCGCCGCCGCCCTCGCCGTCGTTTCGCTACTGTCCTGCCTCGCCGCCGGCCCATCCCCGGCGCCGCGGTCAACGCCGGCCCGGAAGGCCGCGGCTTCCCCCCAAGCCGTATCGGCGCCGACGATCCTGCCGCAAGCCGGCCAAGCGGGTCCCTGGGCACCGTCCTCTCCCTCCGAAACGTACTTGAAGGAAAGCCTCTACGGCTACATCGACGGCGGAGCCGAGCTCGTCCTTCCCTACGGCTTCGAGGAGGCCGCGGTCGGACGCTATGCCCCGGCCGGGGGCGGCGGCCGCGAGATCACCGTCGAAGTCTACAGGACGGCCACCGCGTTGGACGCCTTCGGCCTGTTCTCCGTCCAGCGGGACGGCCGGGAGGAGGTATCACCCGCTCTTGCCTCCCGCCATTGGCTGAGCCCCGATCAAGCCAGCCTGGCCAAGGGCCCGTACTACGTCAACCTGGTCGGATTCGAAACGTCGGCGGCCGACATGGAAGCCATGCTGAAGGCGGTGGAGGCGAGGATTCCCGGCCCGGCCGCGGCGGCGCTCGACCCGAGGTTCGCCGTCCTTCCGTCCGAAGGGCGGGCCCCGCGAAGCGAGCGCTTCCTCAAGGGCGAAGGCGCGGCCCGGGCCGAGACTCAGTTCTTCTCCGAGCCCGCCTGGGGCTTCGGCCGGGGCACCACGGCCGTCTCGGCCCGCTATGCGCCGGGTGAGGCCAAGCTGATCGTCATTATGGCCGCCGCCGATCCCGAAGCGCTCGACGAAGCCGCCCGGGACCAGTTCGCCGCGAACCTGGACGGGATGAAAGACGAACGGGGGCGGCTCACGGCCCGCAGCGCGGCGGGCCTGGGCTTCGCTTACGCGCGCCGCGGCCGAACGGCCTTCCTGGCCTGGGGCAAAGGCGATGCGGCGGAAGCGCTTCTAGCCCTGGCGATCCGCTGATCAGACCCGCGAACCGGGCCAATCGATCGCCGACTCCGTGACATAAAGCTTGTACCGGGCCACGATGTCGTGGGCCAGGTCGTCTTTGTCCAACTTCAGGATTTCGGCCGCCGATGTCCGGGGCAGGAAGGGGAACGATTTTTCTTGAGCCTCGGCGGACGGCTGCGGCCGGCCGCGCACGGTCAGGGTCAGGACGAGCTCGACCGCCCTCGCCGGAACGGACAGGATATACTCGAACTGGGTTTCTTTCCGTCCGGGGAAGGCGGCCTGGAAGTGGAGAGCCTTGTCTCGGGTCCGCCAGTAGCGGCAGCGGACGCGGTGGCGCTTGAGCTCGCCGGCGACACCGGCGAAAGCGGGCTCGACGACGGCGTCGGACAGATAGGCGAACTGCTCGTCCACCTCGGCCCGGCATCGCTCCAGGATGCCGCAGGTCGTCGAAGCAGGTCCGGATCTCGTCCTTCCAGTCGGGCTTGCTCACGGTCGATATTGTAACGCGGACGGGGCGGGAAATCGAGCCAGCGCGGCCAGGACGTCCGGGACCGGGATGAGGGCCGGTTCGGCCGCCCGCAGACACGAAGGTCCGGCCGCAAGGACGCCAGGCGGGCAGATTTTCGTCGCGGAAAAGGGCCAGGACGGGCGCTCCCGCGGCCGCCGCAAGGTGGGTGACGCCGGAATCGTTGCCGAGGTAGACGCCGCAGCGGGCCAAAAGCCCGGCCAGGGCGGGAAGCGGCGGCTCGTGCAGGATGCGCCAATCATCCGGAAGCGGAAGAGAAGCGGCAAAGCCGGGTCCTTCCGCGGGGCCCGTGACAAAAAGCCCAACCAGGCCGCGGCGGCGAAGCCGAACGGCCACCTCCCGAAATCGTTCGAGCGGCCAATTCTTGCGCCCGCCACCGCTCCCGGGATGGATGACGGCGAAGGGAGGCTCCGGCAAAGGGAACGGCGGCGGGCCGAAATCGGGCAGGCGGGCGGCCCGCTCGAAGTCCGCCTCGTCCGTATCGCAGCCCAAGGTCGCCGCCGTGCGGGCGAAGAAGAATCGCCCGGCCGGAATCCCGGAGGCCGGGTCATAGACGAGGACGCGGCCCGCGGCGCCGAAAAGACGGGCGACGGCGTCGCGGAATCCGGGCCGCGGCTCCTTCATGAACCAGGCCCAAAATGCGGTCGGAGGGTCGGGGAAGTACGGCAGGCCGATTCCGGCCTCATCATCCGCGAATAACGGCCGAAGCCGCGGATCATCGCATGTGATCAGCGCCTCCGCGGCACCGGCCAGCACCGCGAGCCGACCCGGAGCTTCCGAAGCGGCAAGGAGAGCACGCCGGCCGGGACTCGATTCTCGAACCGATCGGATCGCGGGGAGTGTGGTCAGCAGGTCGCCCAGCCCGCCGGGACGGAAGAGAAGGATCGGTCCGGTCGGGGACATCGGGGGGTTTTTCAGAGGGGAGAAGGCCGGCTGTTGTTAACAGCAGAAAAGGGAAAAATGATGTTCATAAGGTTGAATGAAGTTTTCTCCAGCCGGCACAAGAAAACTTGCCCCCATTATAGCGGACGGCCGGCCGATGCAAGCGATTTTTTGGAGCTCGGCCCGCGTAGCCGGGGCAGCCGCCCTCGCGTTTCTTGTCCACGTGGTGCTTGATGGTCTTGCCCTTGACCAGGTAGATGACATCCTCGCCGATGTTGGTGGCGTGGTCGGCCATCCGCTCGAGGTTGCGGCTGACCAGGATCAGGGCCACGGCCCGCTTGATCGAGGCCGGGTCCTCCATCATGTAGGTCAGAAGCTCGCGGAAGATCTGCTCGTCGAGGTTGTCGACTTCGTCGTCGCGCTCGCAGACGCTGCGGGCCAGGGCCTCGTCCTGGTTGATGAAGGCGTTGATCGAGTCGCGGACCATGGCCTGGGCCAGCCGGGCCATGCGGGGGATGTCGATGAGCGGCTTGAGCAGGGGCAGCCTGGCCAGGATGAGGGCCTGCTCGGCCACGTTGACGGCCAGGTCGCCCATGCGCTCGAGCTCGCTGGTGATCTTCATGGCCGAGGTGATGAAGCGCAGGTCGCCGGCCATGGGCTGGCGCAGGGCCATCAGCCGCAGGCAGGTCTCGTCGACCTCCACGTCCAGGGCGTTGATCTCGACCTCGTGGCTGAAGACCTGCTGGGCCGGCTCTTCCTTCTGGTCCTTGAGGGCCTCGATGGCCAGCTCGATCGGCCTCCTCGACCAGGCCGGCCATCCGCAGGAGCTTCTCCTTGAGGTTCTTGAGCTCTTCGTCGAAGTAGCGTTCCATGGGTCCTCTCCCGGTCCCCTTTCGGCACATTCCAGCGCCGAAGTCATGCCCCGGGTCCGGCTTGAGCAGCCCCGGGAGTCCAGACTAGGCTCCGATTGTGAAGATTCGGTGAAGATGATATGAAGAAACCGTGAAACCACCCGCCGCGTCTTGACACCCGGCGGCGGCGTTCCTATGATGAACGCGGAACCGCGCCATGACTCCAAGCCCCAACGGTTTCCGACGGCGCCTCTGCGCGGCGCTCGACATCGCGGCGGCCTGCCCGGCGGCCGCCGCCATGCGGGGGCGGCCTCGATACCCGTGACGGCTCGGCCGGCGGAGCCCAGTCGGCGCCGAGCCCTCCAAATCAAGGGCTCGGACACCATGGTCAACCTCGGCCAGGCCTGGGCCGAGGCCTACAACAAGCTCCATCCCGAGATCAACCTGGCCGTCACCGGAGGCGGCTCGGGCACGGGCATCGCCGCCATCATCAACGGCACCTGCGACATCGCCGAATCCTCCCGCGGCCTGGAGGCCAAGGAGATCCAGCAGGCCAAGGCGAAGGGCTTCGTCATCCAGCGAGGACTATCGTGGCCCTGGACGGGATCGTCGTCGTCGTCCACCCGTCCAATCCCATCGACCGACTGACCATGGAGGAGCTGCGGGAGATCTTCCTGGGCGACATCGCCGGCTGGAAGCCGCTCGGCGGCACCGGACTGGCCGATCGTCCTGCTGTCGCGCGAGGTCAACTCCGGGACCCACATCTTCTTCAAGGAGCACGTCCTCCGGCGGGGCAAGAGCAAGGGGCCGGAGGAGTTCGCGCCCGGCGGCCCTGATGATGCCGTCCTCCTACGCCATCGCCGAGGAAACGGCCCGCAACGAGAACGCGGTCGGGTACTACGGGCTGGGCTACATCAGCCCGCGGCAGAAGGTCGCTGGCCGTGGCCAAGGACGACCGGCTCGCCCGCGATCCGTGCCCGACATCGAAACCGTCCGGGCCAATGCCTACCCCATCTCGCGGCCGCTGTACCTCTTCACCCGGGGCGAGCCGTCCGGGGCCGGTCAAGGACTTCCTCGACTTCGTCCTATCTCGCCGAGCCGGCCAGAAGATCGTCCGCGACACCGACTTCGTGCCCGTCAAATGAAGACTCTCGGCGCGCCGGACTCAAGGAGTTCCTGATCGAGAAGCTCATTCTTCGTCAGCGGCATCGCCTCCGTCGTCTTCGTCGCCCTGATCTTCGTTCTTCCTGCTGCGGGAGGGCGTCGTCCGTTCTGAAGACGACCGGCCTCCTCGGCTCTTCCTCGGCGGCCGGTTCTGGTACCCCATCTCCAGCCCGCCCCGCCTGGGCATCCTGCCCCTCATCCTCGGCTCGCTCCTGGTCACGGCCGGGGCCGTGGCCATCGCCGTCCCGCTCGGCATCGCGGCCGCCTTCTATATCGCCGAAGTCGCCCCGAAGCGCCTGCGGACGATCCTCAAGTCCTGCGTCGAGGTCCTGGCCGGCCATCCCCTCGGTCGTCCTGGGCTTCCTCGGCATCACCGTCCTGGTCCCGTTCCTGAAAAACTTCCTCCATCTGCCGACCGGCCTGACCGCCTTCGCCGGGTCGCTGATGCTGGCCTTCATGGCCCTGCCGACGATCATCACCATTTCCGAGGACGCCATCAACGCCGTACCGCGGGAGTACAAGGAGGGCGCCCTGGCCCTGGGCGCAACCCACTGGCAGACGCTCCGCCGGGTCGTCATCCACGGCGCCCTGCCCGGCATCATCGCCGCGGCCATGCTCGGCATCGGCCGCGTCTTCGGCGAGACCATGGCCGTGATGATGGTCACCGGCAACGCCGCGGTCATCCCCCACAGCCTGTTCGAGCCCGTCCGGACCCTGACCGCGACGATCGCCGCCGAGATGGGCGAGGCGGCCAAGGGCAGCCCCCATTACTTCGCCCTCTTCGCCGTCGGCATCGTCCTGTTCGTCATCTCCTTCGCCATCAACCTGACGGCCGATCTGCTCCTCAACCGGGGGAGGAAGCGATGAACGGCGCGACGAAGGCCTCGGCAGAAGCTCGGCTTCGGCGTCCTGCTCCTGGCCACCCTGCTCGTGGTCATCCCGGTCCTCGGCCATCGTCGTCCTCATCGTCGCCAAGGGCTGGAGCGCGCTGTCCTGGGAATTCCTCTTCACCATGCCCCGGGACGGGATGCGGGCCGGGGGCATCCTGCCCGGCCATCGTCGGCACGTTCTACCTGGTCTTCGTCTCGATCGCCTTCGCCCTGCCGATCGGGGTGATGGCCGCGATCTACCTCAGCGAATACGCCAAGGACAACGCCCTGACCCGGATCATCAACCTGGCCATCGTCAACCTGGCCGGCGTTTCCTCGGTCGTCTACGGCCTGTTCGGGCTGAGCCTGTTCGTCGTCTTCCTGCAGCTTCGGCGTCTCCATCATGCGCCGGCGCCCTGACCCTGGGGATCATGACCCTGCCGGTCATCATCACCACGACCCGGGAGGCCCTGCGGGCGGTCCCCAGACTCGCTACCGCGAGGTGAGCTTCTCGCCTGGGCGCCTCGCGCTGGCAGACCGTCCGGCACTCCGTCCTGCCGCACGCCCTGCCCGGCATCCTGACCGGGGCGATCCTCAGCGTCGGCCGGGTCGCCGGCGAAACGGCGCCGATCCTCTTTACGGTGGCGGCCTTCTACCTGCCCAACCTGCCGACCTCGCTCTCCGACCAGGCCATGGCCCTGCCCTACCACCTGTACGTCATCACCACCCAGATCCCGAGCATCCCCGAGAGACTTCCGCTACGGGACGGCCTTCGTCCTGATCGGCTTCGTCCTGGTCATGAACATCACCGCGACCGTCATCCGGGCCCGCTTCAGGAAGAAGAAATGAGCGCGGCGAGAGCTGCGGGATCAAGATCGAAGTCGCGGGACCTCGCGGTCCCTACGGGCCGGGTCCGGCCCTGAACGGCCTGACCCTCGACGTCCGCGAGCACGAGATCCTCAGCATCATCGGGCCGTCCAACTCCGGCAAGACCTCCTTCCTCCGCTCCCTCAACCGGATGAACGACCTCGACGCGCCAGGCCCGAACGACAGGGCCGGTCCTCCTGGACGGCAAGGACATCGTCCGCGAGATGTCGGCCGAAGAGCTTGCGCAAGCGGGTCGGGATGATCTTCGCCCTGCCGCTGCCGCTGCCGCTCTCCATCCGGGACAACATCACCTACGGCCCGCGCATGGCCGGCGAGCGCGAACAAGGCCGACGCTGGACGGCCTGGTCGAGGAGCAGCCTCCGGGCGGCCTACCTCTGGGACGAGGTCAAGGACCGGCTGGACATGCCCGGCCAGAAGCTCTCCGGCGGCCAGCAGCAGCGGCTGTGCATCGCCCGCTCGCTGGCCCTCGAGCCCGAGGTCATCCTCTACGACGAGCCCTGCTCGGGCCTGGACCCCATCTCGACGGCCAAGGTCGAGGAGTCGATGCTCGAGCTGAAGAAGACGCGCACCGTCGTCCTGGTGACCAACAACACCAAGCAGGCGGCCCGGGTCGGCGACCCGGACGGCGTTCTTCCTGATGGGCGAGCTGGTCGAGATCGGCCCGACCGACGCCGTCTTCACCGCGCCCCGCGACAAGCGGACGGAGGACTACATCGTGGGGCGGTTCGGATGATCACGCCCAAGATCCAGGTCCAGGACCTCAACCTCTGGTACGGGGACTTCCAGGCCCTGATCGGCGTCTCCGCCGACATCCGGGAGAAGGCCATCACCGCCCTGATCGGCTCGTCGGGCTGCGGCAAGTCGACGCTGCTCCGCTGCCTCAACCGGATGAACGACCTGATCGACGAGGTCCGGATCGAGGGCCGGGTCATCGTCGACGGCGAGGACATCTACGCCCCGAGAACCGGGACCTGACCGCCCTGCGCAAGAAGGTCGGCATGGTCTTCCAGCGGCCCAACCCCTTCCCCCTCAGCGTCTTCGAGAACATCGCCTTCGGCCCCCGCGTCCACCACATGGCCCGCGGCTCGGAGCTGGAGGGCATCGTCGAGAAGAGCCTGGCCGCGGTCGGGCTGTGGGACGAGCTCAAGGACCGGCTGAGCAAGAGCGCCCTGGACCTGTCGCTCGAGCAGAAGCAGCGGCTGTGCATCGCCCGCCTGGTCGCGGTCCAGTCCGAGGTCCTGCTGATGGACGAGCCCTGCTCGACCCTCGACCCCATGGCCACGATGAAGGTCGAGGAGCTGATGCACCAGCTCAAGACGACTACACCATCGTCATCGTCACCCACAACATGCAGCAGGCGGCCCGGGTCTCGGACGAGACGGGTTTCATGCTCCTGGGCGAGCTGGTCGAGTTCGGCAAGACGACCGACATCTTCACCCGCCCGCGCGACAAGCGGACGGAGGATTACATCACCGGCAGGTTCGGTTGACCCTGAATGCGGGGGTCAGTCGAATCAGTCCTCCCTCGCTTCGACAGGGCGCTTCGGCTGAAGCGGGAAGTCGGCGTCTCGCCGGGAGCCGACCGTGTGCGGCCGGCGTGCCGGCATCCAAAGAGCGCATAAAATCGACCCAGATCGGCAGGGCGGCCGTGCCCCCGGCTTCATTCGACCCGAGCGAGACCCGCATGTCGCGGCCGATCCAGACTCCGACGACGATGCGGTCGTCGAACCCGATAAACCAGGCGTCGGCCGCGTCGTTGGTCGTCCCCGTCTTGCCGTAGACCGGACGCCCCACTTCGTTGGCGGCACGGGCCGTCCCGATCAGGACGGCCGACCTGAGCATCGAGCGGATTCCGGCCACGACGCCGTCCTCGAGAACCCGGTCGCGACGGGCTTTCGGCTCCCAGACCGCGGCGTTGTTGGGGTCGACGATCCGGTCGACACAGACGGGCTCCACCCGGTACCCTTTGGCCATCGCGGCATAAGCCATGACCATCTCCAGCAGGGTCGCCTCCGAGGCTCCCAGGACGGTCGAGGGGAACGGCTTTATCGCGCTTTGGATCCCGAGCTCATGGGCCGTCCGGATGATCTTCCCCAACCCCAGCCGGCGGGAAAGGGCCATGGTGGCGCCGTTCAGGGAGTAGGCCAAGGCTGCCTCCAGCGAGATCACCGGCTTCGGCGTAGCTTCGCCCCGGCCAGGTACCGCGGCGGCGGGGGCGGGGAACGGTTCGATGATCGGGTCGGACGGTCGCAAGCCCTGGCGCAGCGCGGTCACGTAGACGAATGGCTTGAAGGTGGAGCCGGGCTGCCGGCGCGCCTGGGTGGCCCGATTGAATTGGGATTCCCGGAAGCTTCTCCCCCCGACCATGGCCAGGATCCGGCCCGTATCGATTTCGACCGCCAACAGGGCGGCCTGGGCGTCGCGCACGTCCCGGGTCGAGAGGCTTGCCAACCCGCCGGCCACGGCCGCTTCGGCCAGATCCTGAGCTTTTTTATCCAGGGTTGTAAAAACCCGGAAGCCCGACGTGTAAACCTGGTCGCCATACCGCGCCTCGAGCAAGCTCCGACAATAATCGATGAAGTAGGAGCCCCGGATTTCCGTCGTCGGCATGATCCGAGGCACGTCGGAGGCCGCCGCCGCCGCGCACTGGCCGCGGCTGATGAATCCATGCAGGCACATTCTGTCCAGGATGATGTTCCGCCGTTCGCGGAGCTGCTCGCGATGAATCACGGCGCCGTAATAGGATGGGGCTTTGGGCAGGGCGGCCAGGAAAGCCGCTTCCGCAAGCGAAAGGGCGGCGGTCGTCTTGCCGAAGTAGACGCGGGCCGCGGCTTCGATGCCATAGGCCCGGGACCCGAAATAGGCCTTGTTCAGGTACAGGGCCAGGATTTCGTCCTTGCTGAATCGCTTTTCGACGCGCCGGGCCAGGACGACCTCCTTGATCTTGCGGGTCAGGGTCCGATCCGGCTTGAGCAGGAGCATCTTGACCAGCTGCTGGGTGATCGTGCTGCCGCCCTGAACGACCTCGCCCCGCCGGAGATTGGCCACAATAGCCCCCACGATCCGGCGGAAATCGACCCCCCGGTGGGAGTAGAAGCGGACATCCTCAATGGCGATGAAGGCCTGCCGGACCGGAACGGGGATCTCCTCAAGCGGCACGACGGTCCGTCGCTCGACAAAGAACTCGGTCAGCAAAGAGCGATCCGCCGCATAGATCCGGGACGATTCGAGGGCCGCATATCCCCGGATCGCGTCGACGGAAGGGAGCGCCGAAACACACCAGACGACGTATCCGCCGGCCGTCCCCAAGGCGAATACGGCCAGGATGCCGAGCCCGGCCGCGGCCAGGCGGAGGGCTCGCGGCAAAGCCGCCAGCAGGCGTCGCACCCCCCTCTCGAGGAAGAAGGGGGCATTGCGCGCCCGGGCTTTCCGGAGGGCGGCGCGGACATGGGACAGGATGACGGCGGGATCGATCCGGTCGAGGATGATGACCTCGGAAGGGTCCGCCCACGAGGCTTCCGCAACCGCGTTCGGCGCGCTCAGCAGGGCCAGGATCCTGGTCCGGTTCAAGGGTTGCATCAGCCTTTGAAACCGCCGCCAGGTCTCGGGCGAGAAGGTCATGGCGTCGAACAGGACGAGGTCCGGAGGGCGGCCGACGATCGCGGCCTCCGCCTCGAAGGCCAGGTCGTGAAGGACGGCGTCGATGCGGGCGGCGGCCAAGGTCCGGAGCAGGATGGGGCCTCGCGTCGGATGGGGCGAATAAATGACGACGCGGGGGCGCATGCGCGGGTCAACCGTTGAGGCGGGCCGTCATCAGAGCTCCCTTGACGGTGGCGAAGAGAGGCTGCGCGGCCTGGTTGATCTCGGAAATCCGGAACGGCAGGCGGGCCGCTTTCATGTGCTTCTGGAAACGAGCCAGCCCACCCGGCGGCATGATGGTGCCCCCGGCCAGGGCGATGGGCACGGGCTTGGGCAGGCGGGGGATGTTGTCCGAAGAGCCCAGCACGCGCTGCAGCCCCTGGATAAGGCTTTTAAAGACATCGTCGTAATAGACATGAAGGCCGCTCTCGATCTTGTTCCGGGGAGGCACGCCCAAGTCGAGCTCCCGCTCCTTGATCCGGCGGACCTCGTAGATCGGCTCGCCGGTCGACCGGGAGACCATGGTATCGATGAAGTCACCCCCTTTCATCACGCTGAAGGCCACGACCGGGACGGTCATATAGGAGAAGCAGACGTTGCACAGGCCGGCCCCCAGGCTGATGCCGAGCCCGGTAAAATTGTTCCCGGACAGCTCGGACAGCACCACGGCCATGCCCTCGTTCACGGCCATAGGCCGGTAGCCCAGGCCGGCCAAGTGTTCCCTGATGATGGTCTCGTGATATGCCAGGGAGGAGTCCGGCCGGTCCAGGGCTTCGCCCGGGACGCTGAAGCAGACGACTTCGCCTTTCTTCCTGGGTTCCCGAACCATCCGGCTGATCAAGGCCTTGAGGATCGTCTCGCTGTCGTCCTCCCGCGCGTTGAGCATGCCGTTCTCGATCGGCCGCCGGCTGACATCGCGGCATATGCCGGCGAAGTCCTCGGCCGAATGGCCAAGGACATAGACCTTGGAGTCCTTCTCGAAATACAGGATCTTGTCCCGCTGGAAGGCGTCCCTGGTCAGGGGAGTTGCAGGGATCGCATAATAGGCGTTTCTCTGAAGGGAGGCCAGGACCTGCCGATCCCGGCTGATGGCCACGACCATATGGGCCGTCCCGATATCCAAACCGATCGGTCCTTCCAGGGCGCTCCGCGCGCGGAGATCGGCCGGCCGCTCGGGACGGGCCGCGGACGGCAACGGACCGAGGCTCTCGAAAGCTTCGTTCGCCTCGCCGTCGGAAGGGAGGACGACCGGAGGCTCTTCGAAAGCGCCGCCGGGCTGGAGGAGAGCGGGGACGGGAGCCGGGAGGGGTATGGCGGCGAGGGCCGGCGGCATGGCTTCGGCAGGGGAGGCGGCCGGCACGGGCGGCGCCTCGGGCGCGATCCCTTCGAAGGCTTCGGGGGCCGTTGCGGGCTCGGGCAAGTCTTCGGTCCGCCCAACGGCTTCCTGCGGGGAAACGGCCTTCTCTTCACTCATGATCGCGTTCTCCTTAAACGGTCCTTTCCTTCCTTTGGCGGGCCTAGAATGGCACGCCCGGCCCGAGAGCGGCAATCCCCCCCCTGGGTGAATCAAAGGGTGAAAAGCCATCCCCGCGCCCGTCTGCCTTTGCCCCCCCCGTCCGGCAGCGCGATCCGTCCGAGATGTTTTCCTGGAGTCCGGCTATTTCTCCAGCTCGGCCAGCCAGGCCTCGGCGAAGACGCGGGCTGCGTCAACCGCCTCCTTGCCGGCCCGGAAGCAGAGCTTCCACTGGCTCGACCTGGCCTCGTAGTCCTCGTTCTCGAACCGCATCAGGCTGCCGCGCTTGACCAGCTTGGCGCCGTAATCGACGTCCGCGCTCGTCTCCAGGAACTCGCGGATGCGGTCCGCGATCAGCGCCTTCGGGTCGGCCGGGGTGCGCTTGTTCCACTCCGCCACGGCCTCTTCATAGCGGGCCATGGCGTCGGCCCGCTGGGCCTCGAGCAAATCCTTCAGCTGAGCCCGTTGGGCCGGGTCCTTTTCCATGGCCTCGACCTGGGCCATCATCTGCTTGATGCCGTCCTCCATGCTCTTGCGCGTGGCGGCATCCATGCCGGCCGCGGCCTTGCGCATCTCGGCCGCCTGCTTTTCCATCTCCTGGCGCTGCTTCTTGAGGAATTCCTCGACCGAGGGGACGGCTTCCGGCTTGGCCGGCGTCTGGTTTCCGCGATACTTGGCATAATCCGCCTTGAACTCGGGTGTGGCGGCATACGCCTTGACCCAAGCCAGCCCGGCCTTGACGATCGGCGGCCCGCGACGCGGGCGTCATGGCTTTGAAGGCTTTGAAAGCGGCGTCGTCATAGACCGCTCCCGTAGCCAGAGCTCTCGACGATCGCCTCGCGGGCCGTAGAGGGATTGACCCCGAGCTTCGCCAGGACGTCGGAACCCTGGGGCAGCGCGGGCACGGCAGCGGCCAGAACGACGAGGAGGAGAACGGCCGGCAAGCATTTCCGGGTCATCGGACACCTCCACGCGTCGGATCCGCTCCGGATCGTGCGGACGCCCGTCCGGAGCGCGGTCGTCCAGAGGATAGGGCGGGCGGGGACCCAAGTCAAGGCGTTCGAGCCGATACATCGGATCGAAAATGGTCCGGGAAATCTTAAAAACGGGAAGATTCCCCGTATGCCTGCGTCTAAAACACAGGGAGGAGTGTTGCCTCGTTTTCGCTCTTTCGCCGCCTCGCGCGGGCTCCGGTCCGCCGAAATCCCGGTCCGATTCCCCTTCCCTCAACCCTCATCCGTCCCGCAACGGGTGCGTCCGCCGCAACGGTTTTCCGCCGCGCCGGCCCCCGAAATTCCATAGGAGGCTCAACCGCATGAAGCGCACCCTGCGCTCTCGCCCTCGCGGTGACGTTCCTGGCCGCCGTCGCGGCGGCCGGCGAGATCACCCTGGACGTCAAGGAGCACGTGCTGAGCAACGGGATGAAGATCCTGATGATCCCCAAGCCCGGCGTGCCCCGCGTCGTCTGCCACATCTACTTCAACGTCGGCTCGATCAACGAGAAGCCCGGCATCACCGGCATGGCCCACGTCCACGAACACATGATGTTCAAGGGCACCAAGGTCATGGGCGTCACCGACTATCGAGAAGGACGCCGCCATCGACCGCCAGATCGACGCCGTGATGGACCAGATCTACCGCGAGAAGTACTGGCGGACGGACGGCGGCGACCCGGCCAAGATCGCCGTCGCTCCAGAAGCAGGCCGACAAGCTCATCGCCGACCAGAAGCAGTACATCATCAAGGACGACCTCTGGACGTAGTACATGAAGAACGGCGGCACCGGCCTGAACGCCTCGACCGGCAACGAGAACACCGGCTACTACGTGACCCTGCCCTCCAACAAGATCGAGCTCCAGATGATGCTCGAGTCCGACCGGATGATGAACGCCGTCTGGCGCGAGTTCTACTCCGAGAAGGACGTCATCATGGAGGAGCGCCGGTTGTCCGAGAACGGCCCCGGCTACTTCTTCAGCGAGCAGGTCAACGCCGCCTTCTACGCCGCTTCGCCCTACCACTGGGACGTCATCGGCTGGATGGACGACCTGAAGAAGATGACCAAGGCCGACCTGGCCGAGTTCCACAACACGTACTACGTGCCCAACAACGCCGTGGCCATCTACGTCGGCGACTTCGACCCCCAGGCCTTGATCCCGATGGCCGAGAAGTATTTCGGCCGCATCCCCAAGGGCCCCGACGTGGAGCCCATCCGGACGGCCGAGCCGCCCCAGTACAGCGAGAAGCGGATGTCGGCGAGGGGCCGGCCCCGACCAGCCTGCAGATGATGTTCCACACCGTCCCGGCCGGCCATCCCGACGCGGCCCCGCTCCAAGTGCTGGGCAGCATCCTCGGCTCCGGCGGCGGCGGCGGAAGGGGAGGCGCGCGCGGAGGCGGCGGGAGCATGGGCCGGCTGGCCAAGCTGCTGGTCCAGGACAAGCAGCTGGCCGTCAACGCCTCGGCCTCCGGCCGGGCCCAGCTCTACGTCGGCGCCTTCCAGTTCTCCGCTTCGCCCCGGCTGGACAAGGGCGTCCAACCCGAGGACCTGGAGAAGGAGATCTGGGCCGAGATCGAGCGGGTCAAGAAGGACGGCGTGACGGCCGACGAGATCCAAAAGATCAAGAACGGCTCCGAGGCCAATTTCGTCCGCTCCCTGCAGAGCTCCTCCGGCCTGGCCGGCAGTGTCGGCCGGGCCGAGCTTCGCCGCGGCTGGCGCACCATCCTGACCGACCTCGAGGCCCTCAAGAAGGTGAGCAACGAGGACATCAAGCGGGTCGCCGCCAAGTACTTCGTCAAGGACAACAGCCTGACCGCCATCTACCGGCGGAAGGGCGGTAAGGAGGATGACCATGAAAAGAACACTCTGACCGCCCTCGTCCTCCTCAGCCTCGTCCTGGCCGGCTTCGGCCTGGGCCAGGTCCAGAAGCCGTCCGACCTCAAGTATCCCCCCCTGACCTTCAACCCGCCCGATCCGCAGGCTTTCCGGACCGTGTTCGCCAACGGCCTGCGCGGCTACGTCAAGGAAGACCGTAATCTGCCCATCGTCACGGTCTCGGCCCTGGTCCATTTCGGCGGCCTCTACCTGCCCAAGGACAAGCAGGGCCTGGACACGATCATGAGCCAGACCATGATCCGGGGCGGCACCAAGACCCGCGAAGGGGCGGCCATCGAGGAGCGCCTCGACTTCCTGGGCGGCTCGCTGTCGTTCGCCGTCGGCCGACCGGACCTCGACCCTGACCCTCAACGTCCTGAGCAAGGACCTGGACGAGGGGCTGGACTTGTTCTTCGACGTCCTGATGAACCCCGAGTTCCGCGAGGCGCCCCTGAACCTGGCCAAGGTCCGCCAGGTCGAAGGCCTGCGCCAGGTCAACGACCAGCCGGGCTCCGTGCTGAGCCGGGAGTTCGAGAAGGTCCTCTACGGCGACGGCCCCCTGACCTGGCAGCCGAGCAAGAAGAGCCTCGAATCCCTCACGGCCGCCGACCTGAAGGCCGTCCACGCCCAGTACTTCTTCCCCAAGAACGTCATCCTGGCCGCCTCGGGCGACTTCGCCAAGGCCGACTTCAAGGCCAAGATCGACAAGCGGGCCGCCGGCTGGAAGAACGGCTCGGTCAAGTTCCCGACGTTCGGCAAGGCATTCCCGGCGCCCGAGCCCGGCGTCTACTTCATCCAGAAGGCCATCAACCAGGGCTACATCAACATCGGCCACCTGGGCCTGGAGGACACCAACCCCGATTACTTCGCGGTCCAGGTGATGAACTTCATCCTGGGCGGCGGCTCGTTCACCTCGCGGATCACCATGAAGGTCCGCTCGGACGAAGGCCTGTCCTACAGCCAGGGCAGCCGGTTCGCCTACCGCTGGGGCTTCCCCGGCACGTTCTCGGGCTACGTCCAGACCAAGTCGTCCACGGTCGGGTACGCCGTTTCGCTGATCCTGGCCGAGATGAACCGCATCCGCAAGGAGCCCGTCACGGACGCCGAGATGGACACGGCCGTCAACTACTTCATCGACAGCTTCTCCAGCCAGTTCGAGATGTCGCAGATCGATCATGTCGAGCTTCGCCAACATGGAGATGGTGGGTCGGCCCATGGACTACTACAAGACCTACCGGGCCAAGATCCAGGCCGTGACCAAGGCCAAGGTCCAGGAGGTCGCCCAGAAGTACATCCGGCCGGACCAGGCGGTCATCATGATCGTCGGCGACTTCGAGCCCTGCAACAAGGGCGGCGACAAGTGGCCCGGCCCGCTGGACAAGCTGGGCAAGCTGCATCGGATCGACCCGATCGACCCGATGACGGGGGAAGCCGGTCAAGTAGACTGACTCCATACCCGTTCTTTCGCGTATCATCCGCCCGCCGGGCTCTCAAGCCCGGCGGGCTTTTACTTCTCCCGCATCCGCCCAACGCGACTGCGCCGCCTCCCGCCGCAAGCTGTCCCTGGAGTGGCGGTCGGCTTCCGTCTGACCCCCCCCGCCGCGGGGCTTCACTGCCGCGCGAACGGCGTCGCCAGACGCGTCTCCACCCAATCCCGGTCGATGGTCATCCGCCACTGGCTGTGCAGCATGGCCGTCCCGGGGTCGATCTTCAGCGCTTCCTTGTAGGCCTCCAAGGCCGCGGGACGATTCCCGAGCAGGTCGTTCATGTGGCCGATCCAGACACGCGCGGCAAAGGCGGTCACGCCCGTCTTTTCCAGCCCGGCCGTCTTTTGGAGAGCGGCCAGGCTTTCCCGGTCAGCCCGGCTGTCGTAGAGCAAAAGCCCCAGCTTGAACCAGAACCGGGCCGTCGTAATCTCCAGCCCCGCGGCCTTCCGGTAGACAAGGAGGGGTGTCTCGCCCTCCTTCTCCCAATCCAGGTCTTCGACGAAGGCGACTAGGTCCGCCGCCGTGGGTCGCTCGGGCACCCGGGGCCGGAGGTCCGGCCGATAGGGCGTCCGGAGGCGTTCCTCGACCCAGGCCTTGTCCATGGTGATCTTGAACTGGTCGTGCCGGAGCGGGCGGTCCGGAGCGATGGCCAACGCGGCCTTATAGATGGGCCAACGCCTCCGCGCGCCTGCCCTTGAGGTCGGCCAGAAGGCCGAGCCAACCCTTGGCCCCGAAGCGCCAGGCCGGATCGGCATCCTCCCGGTCGGACTTGGCGAAGCATGCGGCGGCCTCGTCCCGTTTTTCGGCTCCGAAGAGTCCCAGGCCCAGCCGGTACCAGATTGTCGCGCTGGCGATGGGCTCACGCCGGATCGTCTCATAGACCTGCAGAGCCGAGGCCGGATCCAGGCCGAAGGCCAGCGCGGCGGCCGCCGCCGGGGAGATCGGCGGTACGGGGGTCTCGACCCGGGCCATGCGCCGCCCCGGATCAAGAACGGCCTCGCGGAGCCGGGACCGGCTCCTGAGCGTCAGCCCCGTGACGGCCCGCGTGCGGTCGGCCCGCACGGTCTGGGTCGTGCCGTCCTCGAAACGGGCCTGGACCGCTATCGGCATGGCCATCGTCCCGAGGCGCTTGATCCGGACGTCGGTCGCGATATCCGCCGGCTCCGTCTTCCCGGCTCTCGTCCCGCTCCACGGCGTAGCAGAGGTACTGGTTCGACCGCACCCAGGCGTCGAAAAACCAGTCCAGGCTCCGGCCGCTCTCGGCTTCGGCGACCGCCCACAGGTCCCGCCAACCGAAGCGCCGGCCGCCGTAATCGCGTAAGACGCGCTTATAGGCCCGCAGGAAGGCCTCGCGCCCCAGCACATCGTCGAGGGCGAAGGCGGCAGCCGGCCCCTTGCTGTGGACCACCGTGTTGTTGAAGTCGAAGCGGACGGCGTCCTCCCGGCCGGGAGGGGCGTCCAGGGATGTATCGTAGTGCATGGGGATGGCGTTGACGTAATTGCCGATCCACCCCGCGGCCCGGTCCGGGTCGAAGCCGCGCACGGTCATGAACTCGGTGTCGGCGAAAATGCCCATGGCGATCCAGACCCAGGCGGGATCGTCGCCATCCAGGACCCACTCGCCCCAGTATTCGTGCCCGATCTCGTGCGAGGTGATGTGCTGCCAGTGGCGGGGCGCCTCGCCGTCAACGTACGTCTCCAGGCCGTGGATGGCGACGATGCCGGTGGCGACGGGGTAGCCGCCCCAGCGGCCGTCCCCGCCGGGGATGATGGCAAGAGACGTGAAAGGATAGAAGCCCAGCCATTCCTTATAGAAATGGACCGCGTCCGCGGCCGTCTCCAGACAGACGGCGGCGGCCTTGGCGCCTTTGTCGGTGAAATAGGAAGTGATGAGGACGCCGTCCACCTCGCGCGAAGCCGTCTTGAGGCCGGGCGCCAGGCAGAGGCCGAACGTCCGGGCGGCGGCCGCCTCATAACGGCCGGTCTTGGGGTCGAGGCGCCCGCTGGTCGCAACGGCGATCCCATCGGGCACGTCGAGCTTGACCGAGAAGGCGTCGTGATGGGCCAACCCGTCCCACCACAAACGCGGGTACCAGTTGCTGCTCAAAAACTCGGTCCGCGGCCTGGAATCACCCGGACTCTGGCGGAACGACACGCTGAGATCAAGAGAGGCCCCGGGCGCCAGCGGCTCGGGAAGCGGGACCATGACCGGGAGCGCAAAGGGCTCGCTGGCGGCGCCTTCCGGGGGGAAGATCCGCCGGCCTCCGGTCGAGACCTCGAGCGTCGACTCGGCGCCGACCGCCCAATCGAAGGCGATGACGCCTAGCGGCTCGCGGCCCGTGTTCTTCAGGCTTATAGTTTCGCGTCCCTCCACCGTGCCCGAGGCGGGGTCGACCCGGGCGTCGATGACGTACCGGCTGGAGGGCGGGTTCGCGGGCGTATAGAAAGAATCGACGGCTGCCGGGGCGTCCCCGGCCGGGCCGGGCGCGCAGGCGGCCAAGGCGGCGGCGATACCGAGGAGAAGGGCGGAGCGAAGGCGCATTCTCATCTCATTACCTCCGGAGGACGGACTGATTTCCCCATTTTATATACGCCCCGCAGGGATAAAACGGTTACCGGTATTTGGAAATTCATGGCGCTCTTTCGAATCGCACATCCGCCCTTTGGGGAATACTGGCCCGGAAGGGGTGCCGATTCCTTTAAAGAGCCGCCTTGTAGATGTTCTCGAGATATTCGATGGTGACATCGGCCGGCGTGATCTTGACGTCGCCCTTGACGATTGTCTTGCGGGCGAAGAGAGGAATATCCTCTTCCCGGACGCCATAGTCGGATAGCCTGGCTGATACGCCGAGCGCGCCCAGAAAGCCGTCCAAGCCGCCGCAAGCTGCGAACAGCGTGTCGACGGCTTTGACTTTCTCCGGGCACGTCGATTGCTTCCGCAAGGCGGCCAGAACATGAACCAACATGACGGCCGAGGCCCGGCCGTGCGGGACGCCCCGCTCGACCGTCAACGGATAGCCCATGATGTGGGGAAGGATCGTACTGGCGTGGGTGATGGCCGCACCGGCGGCGGCGGAGGCCGCGGCCATCCGGTCCATCGCCTCAGGTTCCTTGTGTGCCGCCCGGGCCAACTCGGCCAGGACGACTTCCATGGCGTGCCTGGCCAGCGCGTCGTTCATGGGGAAGGTCGCCGTCGAGAGGAAAGCCTCGACGGCATGGGCGAGAACGTCCAGGCCGGTGTCGATAACGACAGAGGCCGGCATCGTATAGGTCAGCTCCGGATCGATCAGAGCCAGGACGGGGAAGATGCCCGGGTGGCCATAGCCCATCTTCTGCCCGGCGTCCCTGTCCGTGAAGACGGCGAACGGAGTCACTTCGCTTCCCGTACCCGAGGTCGTCGGTATCGCGACGACCGGGAGGGGCGGCCGGGCCGGAGGCCGGCCCTCAAGGTAAGACATGAGGGGCTCCGGGTTCGTCGCCAACAGAGCGGCCCCTTTGGCCGCATCCATCGGGGAGCCTCCGCCGAGGCCGATGACCTGCCCCGCTCCGAAAGCGCTCGCTTCCCGCGCGGCCGCCTCGACCGTGGTCGAGCGAGGGATTCTCTTCCACCCGGTCGAAGACCTGAACGACCTTCCCGGGGAGGGCCCCCAAGACCCTGTCCAGGGCCGGGGTTTTGCGGGCGATGGTCGCGTCCGTGACCAGGAAGATCCGGTCGAACCCGGCCGGAAGCAGCGCCGCCGAGCTCGCCGATGCGGCCCCGGCCGAAGACGATCCTCGTCGGCAGATGGAATTCGAACTTCAAGCTCGGCATGAAAGCCCCGGCCGCCGCGGCAGGCGCGCTCGTCTACTTGGCCGCCTCGGCTTTCACGATCTTGGTCTTGTGGGCGCCCTTGGTCGTATGGATGAGGTAGCCCTCCGTCGCCGACGTCCAGACCTCGGCCAGGATGTAGACGGTGATGTATTCGGTGTAGGACGGGGCGAAGTCGCCCACCTCGTCGAAGACGAGCCGGGGCTCGGCCGGAGCCCCTTCCGCCGGGGTCAGCTTCTGGGTGAAGGGGATGGCGTACTCCTTGCCCGATTCTTCCCGACGCAGGGTGATCTTGCCGTCCTGGATCGAGGCGGCGACATAGAGGCCGGCAGGCGGCTTCATGGTTCCGCTCTGGAAGGCGAACGGAACCTTGTACGCGGTCTGGGCTTGGGCCAGGGATGCGACCCCGCCGAGGAGCAGGGCCGCCGCGATCGCAACGACAACGTGACGCTTCATCGCTTTTCTCCCGTCGTCCCCTACATCGTGACTTCGGCCGGGTAGCCCGGGATCGGGTCGGGCGACTCGGGCACGCCTTCCGTAAGGGCCAGCTCCATGGCCTCGATGAACGTGTCGATCTCTTCCAGGGTCGTGTAGACGTTCGGCGAGACCCGCAGGGCCTGGTAGTCGAAGACCGAGTTCGGGGGGGCGCCGCCGACGAGCGGGACGACCACGATCCGGAAGCGGTCCATCATGAACTTGGCCAGCTGGCGGACATCGATGCCCTCGATGTTGACGGCCATCACACCCCAAGCCTGGGCCGGTTCGCTGGTGTCGCTCAGGACTTTGACCTTGGGGTATTTCTTCAGGGCGTTGACCCAGCGCATGTTCAGGTAGCGCAGGCGGGCAGCCTTGCGCTCGGCCCCGATGGCTTGGTGGAAGGCCAGGGACTCGCCCAGGGCGGCGCGGATGGCCCAAGGGTGGGTGCCGATGCTCTCGAACTTGCGGATGTCGGCATCCTGCTGCTCGGGCGCGGCCTGCAGGGGCCAGAACTTCGGGATCATGTCCCGGCGGACGTAGAGCAGGCCGTTGCCCAACGGGGCCAGCAGCCACTTGTGCAGGCTGACGCCGTAGGCGTCGCACTCCAGGTCGCGCAGCTTGAAGGGGAACTGGCCCAGGGCGTGGGCGCCGTCGACGATGGTCACGATGCCCTTGGAGCGGGCCAGGCGGGACAGCCGCTGGACGGGGAAGAGCTGGGCCGTGAGGTTCGTGATGTGGGTGAAGTGGAAGACCTTGGTCTTCGGGGTGATGGCCTTCTCGAACATGTTGTAAAGGAAGTCCTGGGTGGCCGGCACCGGGAACTGGAGCCGGGTGATCTTGATCCCCTCGCGCCGCATGCGCTGGTCCCAGGTCGTCAGCATGCGGGGATAGTCCTGCTCGGTCGTAATGACCTCGTCGCCGGCCTTGAGGTCGATGCCGTTCTGGGCGATCTGCAGGGCCTCGCTGGCGCCGCGGGTCAGGGCGATCTCTTCGGGGTCGGCCCCGAACTCGTTGGCCATCCGCCGCCGGATGGTCTGGACGTTGTTGGCCACCTGGCCCTGGTAGTGGACCGGCAGCATGTTGATCATGTCCATGTAACGGAAGACCGACTCGATGGCCACCCGGGGCATGGGCGAGGTGAAGCCGTTGTTCAGGTTGATCAGGCTGCGGTCCAGCTTGAAGGCCAGCTGGATCTCGCGCCAGTAGAACTCGTCTTGGGCGACTTCCTCGGGCGACTTGCCGGCCACGGCCTGGCCGGCCGACTCGACCCGGGCCAGGGCCTCGGGAGCAAAAACGGCCACGGTCGCGCCGGCGGTGCCGGCCATACGCAGAAATTCTCTTCGGTTCAACGGGATCGACGACATCTGTAGCCTCCTCGGCGGTGAGAATGACGGTGCGGGAACAGCCCGAAGCCTCCGGGCCGGTGATGATCGTATGCGCGGGCGCGCATCGCTGTCAAGTGATTGAGCACTGATTCGCGGCGTGACGGAGCAGCTCATTCGGCTGCATGCAACATCCTCTTGGCCGTCTCTGAATCGAGAAGCGACTCCGGCCAATCCGGGTGGAGCGACCGCAACCCGTCCTTGACCAGGGAACGGGCGAAGGACCAAAGCCCGAAGGCAATTTCGAGCCTTTGAAAGGGCTCTTTGTCTCTGTAGAGGGAGATCATGGCCTCGTCCGGGAGCTCCAAAATGACGCCGTCCAATTCCATGTTTATTCTTTAATTTCAATCACTTGCGTGCATTTTGATTATAAGCCTTGCCGCTCATCGCTGTCAAGGCCCATTGATCCCGACTTGATGCATATACTATACTTCACTCCGATTTTGGGGTGGAGGTTGATTTGTGAAGAGAATCCCCTTCATCATGATAGTGCGGTATTGGGCCCTTGGGGCTGCAGTGTTAGTGTGTCTATCTCTCTTGGCCGAATCAGCCCCACTGTTTTTTGGACAAGCCGGACCCGCCGTCCCGACAATCGCCAATCCGAAGCTGCCGCGGCCTGTTCCGGGCCAGGCTTGCTGGCCTGTTTTCAGCGACGAAATCATCATAGGCGCAGGCGACAACCCCGATATTTCCGCAACCGACCTGATCGGCGCCGCCGTCGCCGAGGACGGCACCGTCTTCCTCCTGGACATGACCGAATGCCGCGTCCTGGCTTATTCCGCGTCCGGTAAATTCCTGCGTTCGTTCGGGAGAAAAGGGCAAGGGCCCGGCGAATTCGCCTGGCCGTTGATCATTCGCCTCTCGCCCGCCGGCGAAATCCTGGTTGAGGATTTCACCAGCCGCAAAGTCTCCGTGTTCTCGCCGGACGGCCGCTTCCTGCGTTCGATGTCCACGGCCGTCGGTTCCGGTTTCACCAACCTGACCATCAACCCGGCGGGTGGATACGTAGCCCAACAAGCCTCGGGCGATTCCAACAATTATTCTTATCACCTCCGCAAGCTCGGCCCCGCCTTCGAACCCGGCCCGCTGCTTGAATCCCGGCCCGGCCTCGACCCGCTGACCAAGAAGATCCGCTACGGTTCTCTCTTCTGGTATGTGATCGATTCCCGGGGATGGATCTTTGTGACCGATGCGGAGGCTTACGCCATCCGGGTCTATTCCCCTGAAGGCCGCCTGGACCGCTGCATCACCCGGGACTTCGAGCCTGTCCGGTCTTCCCCCGAAGCGCGGAAAAGCCCGGAAGGTCTTCCCAGAGGCATCTCACTCCAAGTGGAAACGCCGAAATTCGAGGCCGCCATCCGGGATTGTTTTCTCGATGAGGGCGGCCGGCTTTTCGTCAACGTCCGAGAGAAGGATCTCCGCCAAGGCACGAGCATCATCGATGTCTTCGATCCGGAGGGGCGGTATATCGCGCGAACAGAGCTCCCGGGACGGCCCGTCGTTTGGCAGAACGGCCGCGTTCATCTGATCAGCGAGAACGAAGACGGGCTTCGTGTGGTGCGAAGCCGGCGTATCGATTGGAGATAAAGCCGGCCGGGATACGGCTCAACGGGCGGGGATCCGCTCTGCCGCGCCGCGGGTCCGGAAGGTGACCACGGCCTTGGGCGCCGCGTCGCCCCTGAACTCGGCATCGAACCCGACGCGGTGGCTGCCGCGGCCGATCTCGGGCAGGGCGGCCGACGCGCTCACGGTCCTGATCTGCCGGCCCTTGTCGTCGTAGACGCGCGCCTCCCGGCTTCCCTCGCAGAGGAGCGTCTGCCCGGCCAGAAGCTCGACGTCGTAGACAAGGTCGAGATAGCCGTCGATCTTCAAGCGCGGCCGGACGATGGAGCCCGCCGCGCCGACTGCCTTGAGCTTGAATTGGAGGGGCTGCGCGGCGTCGGGGTTCTCGAAAGCCCACTCCGCCGCCGTCGGCTGGCCGGGCTGGAGGCTGGCCTTCTCGTGGCTGAAGCCCGGGCTTTCCCGGTAGGGGTAGAGATCCCACCCGCTGTCGGCCCGCTTTTCGAGGTGGAACTCCGTCTTCGGGTCCCGCATACGCTCGCGCTGAGCGGCGCTGAAGAGCCCCGCGCGGCGCACGGTCTCCCACTCCCGGATGGCATCCAGGACGGCCCCCGTCTCGGGATTCTTACGCATCGCCTCGAGGTTCGAGGTGAAGGCGAAGCCGGCCCCGTAGCCGGCCGCCCGGGCCAGCATCCACTCCACGTCGGACAGGCTGGTCGTGTCGCGCATCAGGTACCAGCCCAGCATGTTGGGGATGTAGTTGCGCTCGAACAGAGCCTGGTTGTTGATCCGGTACTCCTGCATGCTCTCGCGGAATCCTTCGTACCAGGGCTCGCCCCAGTTGCAGTAGGAGTTGATGTGCCAGTAGAAGTGCTTGGAGTTGCTCGTCCCGTTGACGACCGCGTGATCGAGGCCGTTGAAGAAGTCGAGCGGGAAGAGCTCGTAGGCATAGTCGCCCTGGCCGGTAGACGCGGCGCCTTCGTGGCCGTCGAAGTCCATCTGGGAAAGCCCGGTCTCGTTGAAGCGGCGGGCCAGGCCGCGGGCGATCTCGCGCTGCATCTCGAAATTCGGGAAGAAGACCTTGTAGGAATGGTCCAGGAGCTTGCCGACTTCGGCGCCGCGGGCATGCGCCGCCGCCTTGGTCCCAAAAGCCCCGCGCCGGCAGTCCAGAAGACGCCAGGGAGCCGCCGCCGAAACGGCCCGGTAGCGAACGAGCTCTTCGCCGATGACGACCGTATGCAGCCAGTTGGCTTTCTCGTTATTGAAGAACTCGGGCGAGGCAACCGGGATCTCCGGGTCGGCGAGGCCGATGTCGGCGGTCAAAGCGCTCGTCCCCGTCCGGGCCAGGCGGGGGTCGGGCACCGGCGTCACATAGGGGTCGTTGGTCTGGATGAAGGTGGTCAGGGTGTGGGCGCCGAGCCGGAGTCCCAGGGCCTTGGCTTTATCCACGCAGGCCCGCAAGCCCGCCGTCCCGTTCGGGAACCACTTGCGGCTGACCTCGAAATGCCCCCAGCTCTCGAACGGCTCCATATGATAGAGGGACATGAAACCGCCCCGCAGGGTGTAGCCGAGCATCTCGTCGATCGTGTCTTCGCCGAAGTCGACGATGAGATAAGAGCGCCCCCGCTCCGGCGATTGCTTGGCCCAGACGCCGTCGATCATCGGGTGCGGCAGTCCCTCGGCGACTTCGATGGCGCCCAGGCGGTCCAGAACAGCGGGCTCGGGGCAGCCGAAGAGAGCGATCTTGGAGCCGACGACCGTCTCGCCAGGGATCGGCGGAATCGGCATGTTCGGGAAATTCCCCAGCCAGACATCGGCCGTCCGGGGCAGGGTGCGGTTCAGACTGTAGGCCTGCAGGACGCTGCCCCATGGGCCGCGCCTCGGCCGCCCGGCCGCGGGCCATGTCGAAGCCCTCGTCATTCGCGGGGTAGCTGCCGATCGTCTTGGGGTTGAGCGCCTGGATGCCGAGGCCGTAGGTGCCGTCCCTGACGACGCCGACGATCTCGCCAACCGTTTTGGAAATCGAAGTCGGGAAGGGGCCCCAGAGAACGAGCTGGATCTTGGCCGCCGGCTCCGCGCGTACGACCTCAAAGACAAGGTGCGTAGGCTTTTGCGCCACCCGGACATCGACCTCGGCCCCGGTCCCTTTGTAAGCCAGCCGGATAAGGCCGGGCTCGACCTCGTTCGCGGACGACGGCGCTTCCAGACGACCGTCGACCTTGACCGAGAGCAGCGGCGCGGGCTGTCCCTGCGCCAGCAGCTCCCGGCTGTTGACGAGATCGTAGAGGCTCGTGAGCGAGCCGCGGCCGTTGATCGTGAGGCGAAGCTCGCTCGTGGTCAGGGTCAGGAGGGAGGATTGGCCGGCGGCCCACAGGCCGAGGCCCGCCCAGGCGGCGATACGGAGGATGGTTCGGATCATGGCGGTCCCATCCTAAATTCCGCCGCCCGGCAAGTCAACCGGTTGACGATCCAGCGGCGGTCGGCGATAATGCGCTCATTGAGGGGTGTTATCATGAAGAAGCGACTGTTCATCCTCTTCGTCCTTTTGGCCGCGGCGCCCGCCGTCTTTGGCCTCACGTGGCGGACGGATTCCGTCGCCGCCGCCCTGGCCCAAGCCAAGGCGGAGGGAAAGCTCCTGCTGATCGACTTCTTCACCGAGTACGGCTGAGGCAGTTGCCACCTGCTGGGCCAGCAGGTTTACGACGATCCCCGTCACAAGGAATTCCTCGAGCGCCATTTCGTTCTGTTTCGTGCCACTCGCGGTGAGATCGAAGGCGAGAAGCTCGTTCGAGCTTATCAGGTCACCCAGACTCCCTTCGTCCTCATCCTGGATGCGGACGGGGTTGAGCGCGATTGGCTGGCCGGCTATATCCCACCAGCCGAGAAATACATGCAACGTTTGAAGGCCGCCGTGGAAGGCCGGGATACGGTCCGCGATCTTCAGCGCCGTATCCAGGCCGAGCCGAAAAATCCCGAGATCCGGCTCAAGCTCGGCCGCAAGTATCAGGAACGCTACGACAGGGAGCATGCGCTCCCCCTGTTTCTTGAAGCGGCAAGCCTCGATCCCAAGCGCGACATCCTGACCCGGACGGATGACGGAGCCCTGGTCTCCTGCCGCGACATGGCGGAATACCAGCACGCCCGCACCTTTATCGTGACTTGGGGCACGATCGAGCCGAAAAGGATGCGGGATTTCATAAGCACCCATCCGACGAGTCCCCTCCTGCGGGACGCTTGGCTCGACGCATGCCGGTTCATGGACCTTTCCGACGCCGGAGAGAGGGCCCTCTTTACCGGCATGCTGGACCGTTTCCCGCACGACCCCGACATTCTGACCCGCTTGGGACAGGAAATGAGTCGGTCGTCGGCCGGACAAGCGACCGATACGCTCAGGAAATCGGGCTCCGCCTACGCCGAAGGAACCGTCGATTGGCTGCAAAAGTCATCTCCGGCGCCCGCAGCCAAAGCCCTGGCCGACCTCCGGATCCTGAGTGGAGATTGGGACGGAGCCGAAGCCGCCTACGGAGCCGGCTTCATCGCCGGTCAAGCCCGCTCTTGGGCCAAAACGCTCGTGGAGTATGCCGAGTTTTGGTGGCTACGGAAGAAGAACGAGGCCGGTGCGATGGCCGCGCTCAAGACGGCCTTGGCCTTGAGCCCCGAAGACGCAGGCGTCCGGCAAGCCGCAGCCCGGGTTTATCTTATGGAACCGCCCCGGATGGATGAGGCGTTGGCGGCCTACGGCCCGGGCTGGCTCGCCGCCCCGGAAAGGACGCAACAGGAGTTCTACGATTACTTCAGCTTCTGGATGGACCAGAGGGCCAACCGCGAGAGCGCCTTGGCCGCATTGGATATGCTTATGGCCAAGTCACCCGACAGTCTCCATTACCGGCGGTCGGCCGCGTCCGTCCTCTGGAAGGCTGGCGAATCGGACCGGACGCAAGCCCTTTTCGGGCCAGCCTATATCGCCCGATACCCCGACCGCCTGGCGCATTTGTTTGAGTATGGCATGTTCTGGCTGGCGCGGAGCAGCCATACCGACACCGCGAAACCCGCTCTCATCAAGGCCGTCTCCGATCCGATAATCCTTTATGCGAACAAAATGCGGGCCGCCAACGAGTTAGGAAGAACGGGGCATGGGAAGGAAGCGGAGGCGATCTACGGTCCGGCGACGCTCGAAGCCTTTGCCGGCAACATGATAGCTTTGAAGGAATACGCCCGGTTCTGGACGGGCAGGAAGACGAATCCAGAAGCAGCCCTGAAGGCCTTGGAGATGATCGAAAAGCTCCCCGGCCTGGAATGGTTCGACCGCAACCAAGCGGCTGCTCTCTATCTTGAACTTGGCCGCAAGGACAAGGCCGAGGCCATCTACGGACCGGACTATCTGAAGGCCATGGAGGGCGACGCCTCCAAGCAAGTCTATTATGCTCAATTCTGGCACTACCGACGCCTCAACCTCTTTTCGGCCATGGAGGCGGCGCAGTCGGCGGTCCGAACTGATCCCAAGCTTGCGTCCGGATGGGCGGTCTTGGCCGACTTGCTTCAAGTCGACGGCAAACAGGACGAAGCCCTTCGGGCGATAGAAAAAGCCATAAGCCTCACCGGCGACGATCGGGAAAAGGCCCGCTACGAGCAGCGCCGGGCCGAGATCTCCGCCGCCGGAATCAAAAAAGCGCCCTGAGTCGATTGCTTAAGCTTGCTGATCGCGTCTGAGAAAACGGCCGGCTTTCCCCTGTCTTAATAGGCGGAGAGCCGATGCCGAACGCGAAGCCTGTCCGCCTGACAAAACACGCCGCGGGTTACCGCACAATTCGCGGATTTTCGTTTGGGGAAGTCGAGACGGCCATTCGAAATGGGACCTGGCGGCCCGCCGCGCATGGACGGATGGAAACGGACCTGGATACAGAGTATGACTCCGACTGGAACGGTCGTCATTACGAGACAAAGGCAATCCGCCCAATTTTCGTCGATGAGCCGGAGGAGATCGTTGTCATCACCGTCTATGTGTATTATTATTAAAGGGTAACCAAAATGAAAATCCTCTATGACGCCGAAGCCGACGCGCTCCATATCGTCTTTCTCGAGGCGACCGTGACGACAAAACACTTGGCGGAGGGCATCGCCGCGGATTTCGACCGGTCCGGACGCTTAGCGGGCCTCGAAGTCCTGGATGTGACGAAGCGATTGGGCGGACGGGACTCACTTGGCCGGGTTTCTCTCGAGGGCTTTGGCCCGGCTGTAACGGCTGTTCGGGAGAAAGCCGCGCAGCCGTATTCCAAAAGGGAACGTAGCAGCAAACCCTCTCCCAAGCCCAAGCGGTGAGCCCCCATACTCACGGCTCGGTTCAATAGTCTGGATTGAACCGGCTTCATTTCGGTCCCCTTTCGCGCGAGTCCATGCGCCCTCGTGCCGAATCCCTAGGAAAATGGTATAATTTGTCTTCGTCCGTTCAAGGAGACGCCCATGACAGCTCGCACCGCCCTCCGATCCGCCGCCGCCCTCATCATCCTGGCGCTCGCCCTGGCCCTGACCGGGCCCGCCTTCGCCCAGGCCCAGCAGCCGCCCGAAAACAACGAAATACTGGCCGCCAGCCGCATCACGGACGCATCGGCCCGGCTCAAGGAATTCGAGCGGCTCAAGGCCGCCTACCCCGGCTCCCGGATGATGGAGACCATCGACGCCTTCATCCAGAACGCACGCATCGAGCTGGCCCCGAATCTGGACGCCGTCCTTGAGCTCCAAAAGGGCTTCATCGGGCAGGGTCAGGGCCCGCGCCGGCTGACGAGCTACCTGCAGGCCGCCTCCCAGATCCTGGAGCACCCCAAGGCCGCCTCCTTCGACAAGGCCAAGGTCGTGAACACGATCCTGCGCTACCAGGACGGCGGCGCCGCAGACCGCCAAGGAGCCCGAGACCCTGGCCGCCATGCCGACCGAGGACCAGCGCAAGGCCTTCGCGGCCTTTTACGCCAACGCCTTCCAGATCCTCGTGGCCAAGGCCTACCTCCTGGCCGACAATGCCGCCTCGGCCCTGATCGCCCTGGACGCCTACCGGGCGGCCGGCGGCGTCCTGGACGCCGACTACAGCTTCACCCTCGGCGAGACCCAGGCCAAGCTGGGCCGGGAGAAGGAGGCCTACGAGGCCTACCTGACGGCCGCCGTGGACAACGCCAAGGGCGCCGCGGTCAAGGCCCTGGCCCTCTACAAGAAGCTGCGCGGCAAGGAGGAAGGCTTCCTGATCGAGCTCGAGAAGAAGAGCCGCCAGCTGCCCTACGAGCCCGGGAGCTTCGAGGCCCCGGCCGGCTGGAAGGGCAAGGCCGTCCTGGCCGAGCTCTTCACCGGCTCGGAATGCCCGCCCTGCGTCGGCGCCGACCTCGGCTTCGACGGCCTGATCGAAGCCTACCCGGCCAAATACCTGGTCGTCCTCGAATACCACCTGCCCATCCCGGCCCCTGATCCGATGATGAACCGGGCGACCAAGAAGCGGCAGGACTTTTACGGCGTCAACAGCACCCCGACCGTGCTCATTGACGGCGACAACAAGATGGTCGGCGGCGGAAGCCGCGGCATGGCCGCCAACAAGTTCCAGCAGTACAAAGCCGCCATCGACCCCAAGATCGGCGAAGCACCCGCGGTCGAGCTCAAGGTCGCCGCCGCCAAGACCGGAGACACGATCAACGTCGCCTTCGGCTCCGACGTGGTCGTCCCCGGCACGGACTATCTGGTCGTGCTGGTTCAGAGCGAAGAAACCTACAAGGGCAGCAACGGCCTGCAGTTCCACAAGCTGGTCGTGCGCGACCTCGTGACGGTCGATCCGTCCGGGCCCAAGACGGCCTCCTTCGACCTGGCCGCTTCCGAAAAGGCCACGGATGCCTACCTGACCGAGTTCGAGAAGACCTACACCCGGATCCCGAACTTCAAGTTCGCGGAGCGCCACGCCGTAATCGCCCGGCAGGGCCTGAAGGTCGTCTTCTTCGCCCAGGACCGGACGACCAAGAAGGTCCTCAACGCGGTCGTGGCCGACGTCAAGTAAATTCCGCGGCGCCTGCAACAAAAACGGCCGCACGAACGTATTGTCTCTTGGGTGGTAATTTTTTATCCCCGCCCCTAGGACGGACATGCGTTTGAACGGGCGAAACAAGCGAAAAGACGGCCACGCCGGGCAACAGCCCGCGATCTATCTCAGTAAGCGCGAGCAGCAGATACTCGACGTCGTCTACAGGCGGGGGGAGGCAAGCGCGGATGAGATCACGGCTTCCATCCCCCGGCCGCCGTCACAGGATGCCGTTCGCCGCCTGATCCGGATTCTGGAGGAGAAAGGGCATCTCCAGCACCGGAAAGAAGGCCAGCGCCACGTTTACACCCCGACGATCCGGCGCGAGGACGCCCGGCGCCACGCCCTCGACCACCTGATTCAAACCTATTTTAAGGGATCGGCCGCCCAGGCCATGGCATCCCTGCTCGAACCCCGGGCGCCCGGCCTTTCCCGGGAAGGACCTGGCCGAAATCGCCGACTTGGTCAGGAAGGCCCGGGAGGAAGGCCGGTAATGACGCCCGTTCCGCTGCGGCTCTTCGTCGGAATCGCCAATTCCTCGTTCCAGTTCGAACTGGTCCTCCTCTGCGCCGCGGTCATTTCGATCGTCCTTAAGACGGCTCCCTCCGAATGGCGGCGCCGGCTTTGGGAGGCTGCCTTCTGCGCCCCGCCCGTCTTTATCGCCCTGAACACCCTGTTTCCTTCGATCTTCGTTTCCCTTCTGTCCCTGCCGGCAACGGACATGCAGGCCGTGTCCCTCACCGAGGGCGCCGGCTTGGCAGGCCCGGGCGCGGTGTTTCCGGCTCTTGTGACGCCGGTGACTTCGCCTCTCCTGTCCTGGATCGCCGTGATCGGGTTCCTGGGGGCGGCCGGTTCGGCTCTTCGACTCGCCTCCGGCTTGGCTGCCGCTTATCGAGTCGGGAAGCGGGCGGACGCCGTCGAGGACGAACGCGTTCTACGCCGGGGCCGGGAGGCGTCCCTGAGGATGGGGTGCCGACGCCCCGTCAGGCTGAAAACGAGCCGGCAGATCGCCGTTCCGACCGTGTTGGGGCTTTTCCGACCGGTCATCGTTCTCCCGCCGGATTATCGGGCCTGGCCCGAGGCCGATCTCCGGGCCGCTCTCGACCATGAAATGTCCCACGTGAAGCATCGCGACCCGCTCGGGCGGACCTTGGCCCGGATCGTCTGCGCGCTGAACTGGTTCAACCCCGCGGCTTGGATGGCCCTCCGCCGGCTTATCGCCGAGCAGGAGATTGAGGGCGATCACGCCGCCGTATCCTGCGGAGCCCGGCCTTCCGACTACGCGGAGATGCTGATGCGCCGCATCGCCCCAAACGACGCGCAACGGAGCCTTTTTCTGGCCTCGCTCGGGGAGAAGGCCGCCTGGAGGGCGCGCATGCGCGCGCTCCTCCTGCCCGTGCTTCCCTGGCGCATGACAAGGGGAAAAAGGATCGCCCTCGGCGCGCTGCTGGCCGGGCTGATCCTGACCCCGGGTACTGTCGGCCTGTGGGACGCAGCCGCGGCCGGCCCGCGGACGGTGATGGTTCACGCGGGCAAACCCTCCGGCTTGCAGCCCGCCGCGGCGGGCGAGAAGAAGACGAGGGTCTGGATGGACCCGGTCACCCATCGCTGGGACTATTTCTAGAGGATTCGAGAGCACCCATGAGAACCCCCGTCCCGGGCGCGATTCGCGTCGGGGTCGGATTGGTAATTTTTTACCATTACCATTCCAGCTAGGCGAGGAGAAGACATTGAAAACAAAGCCCGGCGCGCGGCCTTCGCTGGCCGTCGCCCTTTTGCTGCTGCTCGTCCGTGCGGCCGCCGCCCAGGCGGAGACGATCGTCTCGGCGGAAAAGATCCGCATCCGGTCGGCCGTCCTGAACGAGGAGCGGGAGCTCCGATCGCCAAGCCGGCGGGCTATGACGAATCGAAGGAGGCCTACCCCGTCGTCTTCGTCCTCGACGGAGACCTCAATTTCGCCTTCACCGCCGAGATCGCCCGCTATCTCGCCGCCTACAAGCTGATTCCCAAGCTGATCGTCGTCGGGGTGAAGAACACGGACCGCGTCCGCGACATGACGCCCAACAAGCCCGTTCCGGCGCACGAACGCTACGCCTCGGCGGGGGGCGCCGATCGGTTCCTGAGATTCTTGGCCGAGGAGGCGATTCCGGCCGTCGAAAGAAGCCGCCGCGCGCTTCCCTCCCGCACCTTAGTCGGGCATTCCTTGTCCGGACTGCTGGCGGTGCACGCCCTAATCGCGCGGCCGGACCTTTTCTCGGCCATCATCGCCATCAGCCCCAGCGTGTGGTGGAACGAATTCGAGTATTACCCCAAGATTCAGGCCTTTTATAAAGCCAATCCGGAGCTTCGGAAGGCCCTGTTCGTCTCCCTGGCCGACGAATCCGAAAAAGAGCCGGAGCGGTACGCCCAGATGCGGGAAGCGTTCGAGAAATCGGCGCCCCGGGGGCTCTCCGTATTCGTCCATTTCTTCAAACAAGAAAATCACATCACAACCGCGATCGCGGCGACATCGGCGGCGTTCATGAAGGTCTTTGCCTCCGTGCCGCCTCCAGCCGAACTCTGACCCGGCCTGCGCCATGGAAAGAGTATCGCCCCGCGCGTTCCGCCGTCGTTCGGCATCGCCGGGCATTTCAGAAAGGAGCAAGTCCGTGAAGCTATCGGCATGTTCATTGGCCCTATGGGCCTTTCTTTCCGGGACCATTCTGTCGGCTCAGGAAAAACCCTTCCCCGTCTTTGAGGGCCCCTACTTCGGCCAGACACCCCCGGGGATGATTCCCCAGCGCTTTGCCTCCGGATTCCTGTCTACCGAGGGCTATGACCTGACCCCGACGTTCTCGCCCGCTCTCGACGAGGTCTTCTTCGGATATCGCCCAACCGAGGCCGGCAGCGACAACAAGCTGTACTATTCCAGGATGGTGAACGGCCGCTGGCAAAAACCGGCCCTGGCCTCCTTCTCCTCCGGCGCCATGGAGTTCGAAGCCCAGTTTTCCGTGGACGGCAACACTCTGTATTTCAACCGGGGCAAGGCCAATTGCTTCAGCCGAAGGACGGACACGGGCTGGAGCGAGGCCCGGGTCATCGATCCCCCCGCCGACGAGGGCATGTGCATCGCCGCCGCCCGGAACGGCACGCTCTACTTTACGGGCGGGAAGAGCCGGGCCACTTACGGCATCCAGCGCTCCCGGCTGGTCGAAGGACGCTATCAAGCGCCGGAGCTCGTGATCCCCATGGCCGCCCATCCCTGGGTGGCGCCGGACGAGTCCTACCTGATTTTCGACAAGTATGCGCTCGAGGGAGGAGCTCAAACCAGCAAGCTCTTCGCGAGCTTCCGGCGGCAGGACGGGGCATGGTCCGACCCGGTCGCGCTGGGGAAGGACATCAACGCCACCGGGACGGAGCTCATCGCCAAGGTCTCCCCCGACGGCAAGTTTCTTTTCTTCCAGCGCAAAGTCGACGGCAACACGGACATCTACTGGGTGGACGCCAAAGCCATCGAAACGGCGAAATAAGCCGATCGTCTATTCGGCGTCCCTGACGCAGCGGAAGCCGACGGTCGAGCTGCGGTCCAAGGCCGGCGCGACGAGCAGCAGGATCTGGACGCGGTCCACGGCCAGCGGGCCGCTCTTGACGTACCAGACGCTCTTCTCGGGCGCGTAGTGGCTGCCGCCCTTGATGATCGCGTAGGTGTAGACGCCGTTGTCGTAGACGTCGTCCATCATCTGCCAGACGTTGCCGACCATGTCCAGGACGCCGAATGGGCTCGTCCCCCGCGGGAAGGCGTCCACCGGGGTCGTGCGGTTGAGCTTGTCGTTGCAGCGTCCCGGCTCCATCTTCGCCCCCCACGGATAGGCCCGGCCATCCGTGCCTTGAGCCGCATACTGCCACTCGGCCTCCGTAGGCAGACGCTTGCCGGCCCAGCGGGCATAGGCCCGGGCATCGTCTATGGAGATCCAGACGACGGGATGGCTCTCCAACCCCTTGGGCGGCTTGCCGCCCGTCCAATGCTTGAGGTAGCTCGAGGCATCCTTAGGCGCGTATCCGCTGGCCGCCACGAAAGCCGCATACTCGGCGTTGCTGACCGGCGTGCGGTCCATGAAGAAGCGCGGCAGACTCACGGTCCGAGGCTTCTCGGTGTCGGGGTACGGGATAACAGGGTTGGCATCGTCGGGATTCCCGGCCGTCTTAAAGACGAAGTCAGCGGCGGGAATCTCGACCATGCCGGGCGGCGCCACCGACGCGGGCACTGTCCGCCCGGTCTTGGAGAGCAGGCGGGGATGGGCCAGCGGCAGGCGGACGACCCTCTCGTCCAGGATCTCGTCCCGGGCGTCAAAGAGCTGGACGACGAACTTTTCCTCGCGGAACCCGAAATGCTCGTGCAACGCAATCGTTCGCTTCTCCGTCCCGAAGCGGACCGGCTCCTGGGCGTAGGAGGGGTTGCCGGCCGAGACGGCGATGCGGCTTCCGGCGGGGGCGCCGGGCGCCTCGATCGTCACAAGCTCGCCGTCGGCCGAGACCTTGAGAGTCTCGGGCAGCACGGCCAGGCACTCGACGCTGCCTTCCGTCCGTGTCCCAAGGCTCGCGGCGGCAAAGGCCTCTATGTCGACCGGGGCATAGGCTCTCCCGCCGCGCTCGACCGGCGTGAGCTCCTCGTGGTTCCACAGGCTGACGAGGTGCGAGCCTGGGGGAACATCGACCCCGACCAGCGGGCCCTTGTATCCCTCGGGCCGCAGGCTGTAGACGGTGAATACCGTCTTGGTCCCGTCGCGCCAGCGGTTGGCCCAAATCCCGTCCTCGAGCACCGACGCCAGGGGATACCACGCCGGGTCGAGGAAAGCCGTCGAGCTCTCGCGCAGCAGCTTGGTCGTCCGGCCCAGGTAGCGCAGGTCCTCCTCGATCCAGTCGGGACGGCCCGGCCGCATGGTGTTGATCTCCGAGCCGTAGCCGTTGAAGAAGGCCACCGCGGCCTCGCGGTGCAGCGGCCCTTCCGCCAGCTGCAGCACCCGGAAGATGGCGAAGTCGGGCTTGATGAACTTGTTCAGGTTGAGGGGCGGGGGCATATAAAGAGCGTCATGGACGCGGCCGGAGACGATGCCGGGCATGTCCCTGGGCACGGCCATGCCTTCGCTATACATGATGATGCCGGGCTTGACCCGGTCGGCGGCGGCCTGGAACTCGCGGCTGCTCTCGCCCCGCGTATCGAGGACGACCCCGTCCGCGTCGAGGGTCTTCAGCATGGTCTCCATGCCGGCGATATGGTCCTCGTGCCGGGTGCTCTCGTCCCAGGGGTTGTAGGAGATGAAGTACTTCTTGCCCAGCTTGTGGGCCAGGTCCGACTGGCGGCGGAGCTCGGCCAGCCCGCCCGGAAGGTCGCGGTACATGTCCCATTGATTGCGCTCGTCCAGGCCCAGGCGCGGCCAGGTCGGCCAGATGGTGTAGATGTCGATAGGGCCGAGGAGCTTGTCCCAAGCCGTCAGGGTCGAGTCATAATTGTAGCTCCCCGCCTCCCGGTTGTAATACGTGTGGTCCCAGGCGAACTGGAGGACCATGAGATACGCCCGGCGAACCCAGGACAGGTCGGACCGGCGGAAGAGGGCGTCGTCGAAGGCCGGCAGGTCATAGAGGAAGCGCTCGCGGAACATGATCTCCAGGCCGCGCCTGAAGCTGCCGGCGTGGGCCTCGAAGTAGAGGACGTACTCGACCGATCCGCCAGGCTCGAGGATCGTCGCCCAGCGGGTCCGCTCGGCCTTGTCCGTCTTGATCCGGCGAGCGATACCGGTCAGGGTCAGACCCTCCACCACGTTGGCCGAGCCATAGCCCATGTGCCAGGCGTTGTCGGGAAGCACGACGCCGATCGGCTGCCGCCCCGGGCGGAAGAGCTGGGTGCGGTCCAGGGTATGGGGCGGGACGTTGGGCAGTCCGGCCGTGATATAGACATGGTCGGGCGCCTCGCCCAGCGGGACGAGGTTTTCGAGCTTGATCTTGGCCTTGGAGTCGTTGCGGAAGACGACGGCCAGCTTTGCGCCGGGCGCAAAACCCGCCTCGGGAGTGACGGTCATCGCGAGCCCGGCGGGAAGCGCCGCCGCGGGCCGCGGCACGCCGTCGACGAGCAGGGTGAAGAGGGGCAGCGGCAAGGCGAGCGCGGGCGCGGCTCCGTCGGCAAGGAGGAGCCCTGCGACAACACCTTCCGCGCCCGCAATTCCGGACAGGCGGAGCGATCGAAGGGCCGCGCCCGGCGGTGCGGCCTGTAGCGCGTCCGGCCCGGAAGCCGGCTCCGTGACGGAGGATTTCCCGAGGCCCGCGGTCCCCCAGGCCAGGACCGCCCCGATAACGCTTATCCCGATCAGCTTGCGAGCGCGCATTGGTAGACTCTGCCTCCTATTCTATCCGAACGGAGGCAGAGCCCCCTTTCAAACCGTGCGTGCGATTTTCCCGCACACGGCTTACGGGTCGTCGTTCATGTCGTGGCATTACGCCGCCTCCGGGTATCGGATTGTTCCGCGCAGCCGGTAGAGTCCCAGTCTGTGGAAAAAGTCCTTCGTCCAGTTAAGGGCTTCACCCGATCGAAGGTTCCGGCCTTTGCGCCGGGCCAGGAATCGAACGAGCCGCCTCCGGACGTAGTCGTCCACTTGACCGAACTTGTTTCCCGCATTTCCCGTTCGGAAATAGTTGCCCCAACCGCGCAAAGCCGGGTTCCGATGCTCGATCAGGACTCGAACATCCTTGACCCCGGCCCGGCGACGTCCGGTCCCTTCCCGGATCCGTTCGCGCACCCGCTTCATCGCCTTGGCCGAGGGCCATCGATGGAGGAAGTAGAAACGTTTCCGTTCCTGCTTCCAGATCTTCCCCGCCAGGCATTTCCGCAGGTGGCATCCGAGGAAGTCGAACCCTTGCTTACCCCAGCTCAGGTTCACTCGCCTCGTCTTCTCCGGGTGCAGTTCCAGCTTCAGTCTCGTCAGGACCCGCCGCAGAACCGTTTCAGCCTGTTCGCACGCCGCCGCCGTGTCACACATAATCACCAGATCGTCGGCGTAACGGACCAGCATCCCCAAGCGGGCATACCGGTCCTCCCAGACCTTGTCCAGCTCATGCAGGTAGATGTTCGCCAACAGCGGCGAGATCACCCCGCCTTGCGGCGTTCCGGCTACGGTCGATCGGGTCATCCCGTCTTCCATAACCCCGGCCTTCAGCCACTGCCGGACCAGCTTGAGGACCTTCCGGTCCGAGATCCTTTGCCCCACCTTTTCCAGGAGTTGCTCGTGGTCGATCGTTCCGAAAAAGTCTCGGATGTCGGCGTCCACCACGTGGTTGCCTCCACGGGCCGCCCCCTTGCGGAGCGCTTCCAGCGCTTGCAGGGTTCCCCGTTTCGGCCGGAACCCGTACGAGCTCGGCGGAAGTCCGCCTCGAAGATGGGCTCCAGGACCAGCTTGGCCGCCATCTGGACCACTCGATCCCGGACCGTCGGGATGCCCAACGGCCGCTTCCTCCCGTCGGCTTTGGGAATGTACCGCCGCCGTACCGCTCGCGGTCGGTACCGGCCCGCGCGCAGTTCGGTCTGCAATCTCTTCCAAGAAGCGATCCACCCCACTCTGCTCGACGTCGGCCAGCGTCTGGGCATCGACGCCCGCCGCGCCCTTGTTCCGCTTGACCCGCTTCCACGCCTCCTGCAGGACGTCACCCCGGCAGATGCGGTCGAACAACGCATGAAAACGCCGTCCCGGTTGCCGCTTGGCCGCGACATACAGGCGGCGTTGGAGTCCTCGCACTTTTCGTCAACGGGTCTCTCGCCCGCGGGGTTGTTGGACCGGTCTTGCCGGCCATGCCCTCGCGCTTACCTCCGCGACTCGCGCACAACAGCCCCAGGGGCCCTTCCCTCCGACCGCGTTCTGTTGCACGGCCATCATCGGTACTACGACCCCCTCGGACTCCCGCTGGCCAGCGGCCGCCTTTCGCCTTCGGCTTATACGGCTCGCCTTGTCCCGACTCGGGCCGCGCAGACGGGTCTCTCCTGTTCCGCACCGATCCTTGCCCGCGTGCCGCCCTCCCTACCCCGGGGAGACCCGCCGCGCTTCCCTCTCCGGACTCCCGCGCCGCGGACGTGGCCTTCGCCGTGACATGAGCGGCTCGGCTCTCCCCATTGTTAATCTGTCGAGGCTGCAAGGTTCACTTGATGTTGCGGCCCGCGGCTTGCTCCCTCCGCAGAGGCTTTTGACGCCCCGCTTCGGCGAGCGGCCTCTCGACCGTCGCCGGGGCCTGCTACCGGGCGCTCCGGCGCTTACCCGGGCGGGACTTCCACCCGCTGGAACGATGCGGCGTGCGACTCCCGGCTCGGCCTTCATCCGGCTTCCTCGTTCATCGCGTCAGGACGCACCATGCCGGCATTGTTCCACAAAGCCCGCCGCCGCCGCAATCCGCGGTTGACGCGCTGCGCGGCCGGTCATATACTCCCGGCATATCCATATAGGGGTTTCCCGATCCAAGGCCGTTGTCGCTTCGTCTGAGTCAACTTCCGGAGGGGAATATGACGGCAAACCATCCCATCAAGTCCGCGCTCGCCTGTCTGGTCCTCATTCTCTCCACGCTCCTTCTCGCGGGCTCTCCGCCTATCTCCGACCAGGGAGCCGCCGCTTTCACGCTGCGTATTGAAGAAGACTCGACGGAAGCGGACGAGGCCGGGTTCGCTCTGATCATCACCAGGCTTATCTTCGCCTTCGACAGGAACATCTCCCGTTCCGACATCGAGCGCCTCTCCCTGAAGGTCAACGGGGTCGACATCTCGAGGCTGGCCGCGCCTTCCGCCGCCTGGACTTCTCGGGACCGAAGGACGCTTTGCCTGTCCCTTACGGGCGGCTTCCCCAAGGGGAACAATGAGAACAATATGCGGCCGAAGTTTGAAGCGGCCGTGAAGCTGAAAGGCGCCGCGGACATGCTGGAAGCAAGCATGGGCTATGACTATTTTGAGGGGACGGAATTCCCGCTGACGCCCAAGCCGGCGGAGAAGCCGGAGCCGGGAGCGCCGCCCAAAACCGGGGCGACGACCCCGCCCGTCAAGCCGAAGCCGGGCGACATCGTGGCCGGACCCTGGCTGCCGGACACGCCGGACGATCCAGATGCTCTGGGACAAGAAGGATACCCCCTGGCGCAAAGGCGGACATCCTGGTTTCGGGCCCCTCTCGGCCGTCGAACCTCGACGCCGTCAACGCGACGGCCGCGGACTACGGCAAGCTCAACCTCGAGGAGTACCGGTTCGCGGTGTCGACGGCCATGGAGTCGCTGCGTCTCGTCTACGGCGACATGACCCCGGCCGAGGAGCAGCGCTTCCAGGCCAAGTGGGCGCCGGTCATGGACTTCCCGACGCCTGCCGCCGTCGAGTACTTCAACGCCCTCGGCCCGCTCCTCGACCAGTTCATCGACGCTCGCACCGCCATCGTCGGTCTGGGCCTCCAGTTCGACGAGGCCTGGTCGCAGGCCGGGCTGGCGGCCGGATTCGAGAACGAGGACGCCGTCGCCGAAGCCGTCGCCGAGGCCCAGCGCCTGCAGGGCTTGATGTCCGCTCAGAAGGCGCGCATGGCTGAGATCGTCGCCAGGATCAAGGCCCTGGGCGATCCGCCGAATCCCTTCGCCGCCCGGCACCGGGCCCGCAAGGCCCTGGACCAGGCGATCGAGAGCCTGCCCAAGCCCAAGCCGGCGGACGGTCCGGGCGCCTACACCCTGGTCGCCGTGCGGGCCAACGTCCATCCCAAGCCGCCCAGGAGGCACGACGCCGACGGCGAGATGGAGCCGACCAAGGTCGAATACGCGGGCTCGACGATCATTAAACGGACGACATTTCGGGATGTTGGTGACGACAACAAGTTCGGGACGATCGGCCAAGCCGGTTTCAAGATTTCCTGGGATCCGCCCCCAGCCAGGATCCGCGGCGACGAGCGCTTGGAGATCAAGACCCGGATGGACGTCCTCGAGGGCAAGTGCTATCCGGACAAGAACCCCCGCTGGGGACACCTGTCGTTCCCCATCCTGGACGTTTATCACATCTTCCTGAAGGCCAATCAGACCGCCCGGCTTGAAGAGGTCCTCAAGAGCGAGGAGAGCATCAACGGCCTGGGCATCTGGAAATCCGAGATGTGGCCCATCGGGGGGACGATGCGCCTCCTCAATGACCGGAACGCGGGATTCAGCATCTGCGATTCCGGCACCTGGAAGCCGTTCCTGCGCGACTATGAGCATCAGACTCAGAAGCTGACGACCGACCTCTCCTGGCCGGAGATCGGCTACATCGTCCTGTCCGTCTCTGTCTACGACTCGCAATTCCTGGGCCGCGTCCACTATGTCTACCAGCTCGACCCGGATGGGATGCTCGAACCCGCGGCCAAGCCGGAGGCCCCTGCGATCGACGGAAAGGAGCCGGAAACAAAAATGACGCCCGCGGAGGCCGAGCGGGCCTGGAAGGAGGAAGCCTGTCGCCGGGCACAGGGCGGTCATCGCCTCCCTCGAGGGCATGGTCGAAGCATGGCGCGCCGAGCTGGCCAAGGAGAAGATCCCCAAGCGGGCGGCGGAGCTCAACCAGTCGATCTTCCAGGCCGTGACGAACATCCAGCAGGAGCGCGACGCCGTGGCCTCCCTGCAGACCGGCGAGATGGTCCGGACGCGCTCGGCTTTCGACGAGGTCAGCCGGCTCAAGCTGATCGAGTCCTGCGAGACGGACGTCCACAAGGCCCGCGTCTGGCCGCGGGCCGAAGCCTCGGTCGGCAAGCTGATCGACCTCCTGCCGCCGGCCGAGAGGGCCTCGACACGGGCCTGGGTGGACCGGCAGCTCGACGCCAAAGCCAGGGCGTCCTGGGACACGGACAAGCTCAAGGCGGTCACCCAGGCGGTCCTGCACAAGATCCAGGGCGGCGCCCTGGCCGAGGAGGCCGCCATCGAGGAGCGGATCAACCGCTACGAGGAGATCAAATGGGGGGCGGGCATCGGCATGATGGTGGTCGCGCCCTTCGCCTCGGCCCAGGTCATCGTCGGCGGAGGCTCGTGGCTGGCGACCCAGGCGCCGTCGCTCATCTCGGCGGGCTTCGGCATCGGCACGGGCTACATCGAGGGCGGCGCGTCCGAAGCCGTCGTCACGGGCTTGCGTTTCTACTCGGGTGTTGTCGACGTGGCCCTGAGCTTCACCGAGGGCTTCTCGAAATCCGAGGGCGGAGGATTCGTCGGCGGGGCGGGCAACGCCATGATGTCCCTGCTGCTGCGGAAAGGCACCGAGCTGGCCGCCGGCAGGATCATCCAGAACCGGATCAGCGGGAGCGGCACGCCGGCCCGCAAGGCCACCTGGAAGGAGGTGCTCGAGGACGCGGAGTTCCAGCAGGCCAAGAAGGACGGCGAATCGCTGGTCGACGGCTTCCGGCGGTCGAACGACGCCTTCGAGGCCATGATCACGAAGACCAAGCCGGCCGTCATGAGCCGTAACGCCTACCTCAAGGCCAACGGAGACCGTCTGGCCCAGACGGCCGAAGGCCGGGCCATGACCGAGGCTATGGCCGCGGTCGAGAGCAGCTATACGGCCAAGATGGCGATCAACGCCAAGAAGATCCCGGAGAAGCTCAAACAGGATTACAACGGAAGCCTGGAAGTCCTCCTGGAGAAGCCGACCATTGCCAAGACCAAGGCCTTGATGAAGGAGATGGGCTGGAACGACTTCGAGATGAGCCAGATCCGCCACTCGGCCAACACCAAGAAAGTGGGCCGCGACCACGATCTGGCCGTCAAGGAAGAAGGCTGGACGCCCATGAAGAAAGGCGAGCTCAAGACGCTTCAGGAATTCCAGAAGGACCTGGAGAAGGCGCTCTATGGCGCCTATCGGGAGACGTCCGGAAAGCGCAGCTCCAAGATGGCCGACTGGAAGGGGACGACCAGTGTCGACGCCGAAGCCTACCTGGACAAGGCCGTTCTGAACATCACCAAGCTGCGGGAGCAGGGCATCAACCCCCTGCCCGGCCTGAACAAGGACCTGGCCATCCAGACGGCCGGGGTGAACGTCTACAAGGTCGAGCAGGCCCTGGCCAAGGGGACTATGGAGGGACGGGCGGAGGCCTGCCGGACCCTGGCCAAGGAGATCGACACCAAGATCCTCGACTTCGCCCCGGCGGGCAGCCCGTCAGCCCGCTATTTCGAGAACCTCAAGGCGGCGCTCCTGCGAGGAAGCGAAAACCCCCGCCAGGGGATGATGGAGGTCTACGGGATCACCGGGCGCAGGCTGAACGAGCTGGCCTACGTTCTGCGCGACCGCCTGGCTCATATCATCCAGACTGGAAACCGGTAAGGCACGGGCCGGCAAATAGCCTACTTCTTTATCACCGCCGCCTGCGGCCAGAGGTTCTGCTGCAGAGCATATCGGAATCCGGACTCTCCCGGCCCGGGAACGCGGGCCTTTTCGGATTTCCCCATCTTAGGAACCAAATTCTCTCCCCGTTTGAACATGAACCGGTTCCCTCCCGGCCCTTCGGAGGAAAGATTCTCAAATCTGTTATACTGCGAAGGTCCGTCGGCAAAGCCTCCCATCGGGCTTGCCAGAGGCATTGGCTGGCTCAACCCGGATCCCCAGAGCCCGCCGCTCATCCTGCCGGTTGCTATGTCCCGCGCCGAGCTTCCGATATAGGCCCAGTTCCCCGTCGCCGAATACTTCACCCACACGCCGGCCTGCCCGGCCCAGATCCCGATCAGGTCGTCCGTGCCGTCGCCGTCCAAATCCCCCGCCGCGACCTGGTCCGCCGGGGTGGCCATCATGGTCCAATTCCCGGAGATCGAGTCTCCTGTAGAAGACTCCCTGGCCATCCCAGGTCCCGACGAGATCCGTCCGGCCGTCGCCGTTCATGTCCCCCGTCGCCATGTCCCGCAGCGAGGACCCGATATAGCTCCAAGTGTCCGACTGAGAGAATTTCGCCCACACCCCGGCCTGGCTCGGCCAGATGCCGATCAGATCGGATTTGTTGTCGCCGTCCAAGTCGCCCGCCGTGATCAGAGTGGCCGGGGTGGCCATCTGGTTCCATGTCCCGGCCATCGAGTCCCTGAAAAATACTCCCTGGCCGTCCCAGGTCCCCAGCAGGTCCGCCCGCCCGTCGCCGTTCATGTCGCCGGTGGCAAGATGACGGGGCGAGCTTCCAAGATAGGCCCAATTCCCGTTCAGCGAATTCCTGGACCAAACGCCGGCCTGCCCGGACCAGATCCCTATGAGGTCATCGACGCCGTCCCCGTATAGATCACCGCAAGCGATCAAGTCGGCCGGAGTGGCCAGGTTCGCCCAAGTTCCGGTATCGGAATCCCGGAAATAGACGCCTTGGCCGTCCCAGGTGCCAAGAAGATTGTCCTTTGAAGAAGTATCGTAGATCTTCGCCGCAAAAGCGTCCGCGCTGGACGTATAGGCTCTTATCGGCGAGCCCCAGGTGGCGTTACTGGTTCCCCCCACATATACATTACCGCTTCCGTCCACGGCAATACCATAGCCGTAATCATAGGCGCCTCCGCCCAGGAACGTGTTCCAGGTCAGATTCCCGCCGGAGTCGAGCTTCGCCGCATAAACGTTCGATGTATAGCTCTTATCGGCGAGCCCCAGTGGCGTAGCTGTGTCCCCCCACATACACATTGCCGCTTCCGTCTACGGCAATACCATAACTCGTATCACTGCTGCTCCCGCCCAAGAACGTGTTCCAGGTCAGATTCCCGCCGGAATCGAGCTTCGCCGCAAAGGCATCGGATTTATTAAGGCTCTTATCGGCGAGCCCCAGGTGGCGTAACTGTCATCCCCCCACATACACATTGCCGCTTCCGTCCACGGCAATACCACGGCCGAAATCCGTCGCCGCTTCCGCCCAGGAACGTGTTCCAGGTCAGATTCCCGCCAGAGTCGAGCTTTGCCGCAAAGGCATCATAACCGGATCGTATAGGCTCTTATCGGCGAGCCCCAGGTAGCGCAACTGTATCCCCCCACATACACATTGCCGCTTCCGTCTACGGCAATACCATTGCCGAAATCATAGCCGCTTCCGCCCAGGAACGTGTTCCAGGTCAGATTCCCGCCGGAGTCGAGCTTCGCCGCAAAGGCGTCCGCGCTGGACGTATAGGCTCTTATCGGCGAGCCCCAGGTGGCGTAGCTATATCCCCCCACGTACACATTGCCGCTTCCGTCCACGGCAATGCCATAACCGAATTCAGAGTCGCTTCCGCCCAGGAACGTGTTCCAGGTCAGATTCCCGCCGGAATCGAGCTTCGCCGCAAAAGCATCGCCGACTGGATGTATAGGCTCTTATCGGCGAGCCCCAGGTGGCGGCACTGTATCCCCCCACATACACATTGCCGCTTCCGTCCACGGCAATACCATGGCCGACATCACTGGCCGCTTCCGCCCAGGAACGTGTTCCAGGTCAGATTCCCGCCGGAGTCGAGCTTCGCCGCAAAGGCATCCGTACTGGATGTATAGGCTCTTATCGGCGAGCCCCAGGTGGCGGTACTGTATCCCCCCACGTACACATTGCCGCTTCCGTCCACAGCAATACCCGTGCCGTAATCAGTGCCGCTTCCGCCCAGGAACGTGTTCCAGGTCAGAACCGGATCTATCATGACGTCCAGGGATCGATCATAACCGCCGAGCTCGAATCCGATCTCGTGGCCGCTTAAAGATCGAAACGCGACATCCACGGGGATCTTCATCCCCTCGCGCTCCTGCCAAGCCACCGGCGCGCTCTCGCGCATCTCGCCGCGGTCATAGGCGATGACGAGGTCGCCGTTCCCATCGATCCGGACCGGGCGGTTGTAGCGCAGGCGTATGTTCTCGACGGGCCGGCCCGAGGTCCCGGCCGCGATCAGGTAGGAGCTTTCGACGATGCCGTGATCGCTCTTCTCATAGGCCACCGTCACCCCATCCCAGACGTTGGGGTAGGAGACTCTTTCGAGCGCGGGAGCTTGCCCGGCCGCAGTCTTGACCCGACTGGATTCCGTCGCGGCTTCATCCGCGACGGGAGCCACCATCCGGCCGCCCACGAATTCAACGCGCAGCATATGGTCGCCCGAAGCGATGAAGACCCGGCTCTCGCCGAAGCCCAGGGCATGCCCGCCCGCGGTATACTGCAGGACCGCGCCGCCGCTTCCCGTCTCGCTTCGGTCCGCGGCTCGGACAGCGTCTTTGTTCGGGAGGCGACGACAGGCACAGCATACCCAGAATGACGGTAAGACCCATCAACGGAACGACACGGCCGATTCGGCGCTCGCGCTGGAATTGCATCCCTTCCTCCCCCGAAGTGATCATTCACTCCGCAAACAATTGCATGACGATCGAAAAATACATTGACTTGTGAGCCGTTGTCAAGAGGATTTTCCCAGGGAGTTCCCCCAAAAATCGGTCCAACTATAAAATGAGAGAGACCCGGACAAAAAGGAGACATCATGGGCAGGGTTCGATTTACGGCGGAACAGATCATCGGCAAGCTACGTGAAGCCGAGTTGTTTTTGGGTCTGGGGTTAAGCATCGGAGAGGCGATCCGACGTCTCAGCGTCTCGGAACAGACGTATGACCGCTGGAGAAAAGAATACAGCGGGATGAGGACTGACCAAGCAAAGCGATTGAAGGAGCTGGAAGCGGAAAATGCCCGATTCAAGAAGATTGTGGCCGATCCGTCCTGGGACAACTCGATCCTGAAAGAGACAGTCCGGGGAAACTTCTAAGCCCGGTTAAGAGAAGCCGGGCCATCCACCATGTTTGGGAGCGGCTGGGGATTTCCCAGAGAAAGGCTTGGCGGGTATTGAAACTACCGCGGTCCGGCGGCGAGGAAGGCTGTATTTAGTCTTGACACTCCAGATTGGACTTGTTATGAATACGGCGTCCTTCGACAAAAAATGAGTGCTCCGGGGAATCGTAGTCCAATAGAGAAGGGGGGCAATCATGTCGTTCTCGGATCAACCGTCTTTTACCCGTCTTAGGGCAAAGATCCTTCTTGTCGCTTTGGCGCTGATCGTCCCGGCCGTTTCGGCCGCTCCATCCCGGGATCCCGTTCTCAGATACCAGGTCGGCGGACACGTCCTCGGCTTCGGGACTTCCGGGTTGCTCATCGCTTCGGCCGATCACGCCTTGAAGATCGACTGGGCCGGCGGCCGGGCCGCGTCGCCCGCCGCCGCGAACGGGGAGGGATTCGGCCGCGTCGCCTATGAAAACATCTGGCCTGCAGTGACCCTGATCTACGAAAAAAGCGAGTCCGGCCTCTTGAAAAGCACTTACCAAGTCGAGGCCGGCGCTCCGGCTGTCTCCGCCGCCTCGATCCGCCTCCATTACAACCGGCCCGTCCGGATCGACTCCAACGGCGATCTCGTCGTCGTTTTCGACCAAGGCGAGATGCGGGAGCGGGCGCCCGTCGCCTGGCAGACGGACGGCCGGCACAAAATCCCGGTCGACGTTTCCTACCGGCTCGTCGGCGACAGGGAAATCGGCTTTTCCCTCGGCGGACTGGATCCCTCCTTGTCCTTGGTCATCGATCCCGAGCTCGCTTGGCATTCTTTCTTTGGCGGCGCCAGTTTGAGTGACCACTGTTGGAGCGTCGCTCTCTCGGGCAGCGACGACATCGTTGTCCTCGGCGGCAGCCAGGGGCCTTGGGGTTCGCCCATCAATCCCCATTCCGGAGGCTATTACGATTACAACTTTTTCGTGGTCAAGCTGTCCAAGGACGGAACCCTTGCCTGGCATACGTTTGTCGGCGGAGGATATATAACCGGGGCGGACATGGTGGTCGACGATATGCAAAATATTTATGTCGTCGGCAAGGCCATCGATCCTCACTGGCCGGATCCTCTCAGCGAGCCCGCCGGATTGACAGATGCAATGCTGGCCAAACTGAATCCGGACGGAAGCTTCCAGTGGCTGACCTACATCGGGGGTACCGGGAACGATGAAGGCCTCGGCCTGGTCCTCGATGCGGCCCAGGAGAACGTCTATATCAGTGGGACGAGCAACGCGACATGGGGCTCTCCCATAGCCGCCTTCAACGGCGGGCGCGAGGGATTCGTTGCCAAAATCGGCAGTGATGGGACTCAGTATTGGCACACCTATTTTGGCAGCTCGGGCAACGACTACGGTGGCGGCATCGTCCTCACCTCCAGCGGTTTGATCGTTGTCACCGGCTCCTGCTCCGCGACCTGGGGGTCTCCCGTCAACGCTTTCTCGGGCGGCCAGGATGCTTGCGTCGTGGCTTTCAATGACAGCGGTGTCGTCCAGTGGAATACCTTTCTCGGCGGAAGCTCGACGGATTCCGGCTGGGCGATCGCCGCCAACGACACGGGCGCCGTCTATATATTGGGATCCGGTTACACCTCCTGGGGTTCGCCGGTCCGGGCTTATACGGCCTATCTTGATATTTTTGTAGCCAAGATCAACGGTTCAGGGGCCCTGGTTTGGAACACGTTCTTGGGCGGAAGCAATAACGACTATCTGTTATCGGACTTTTACGACCATGGCGGGAGAAACGGCATCGCCCTCGATGCCGACGGAAACGTCTTTGTCACGGGCATGAGCAACGCCAGTTGGGGATCTCCCGTCCTCGACTTTTCCGGTTCGTATGATTTCGTTCTGGCCAAGCTGGACGGATCCGGGAACCTCTCCTGGCATCTTTTTCTCGGAAGCTCCACCGCGGATGATGGAGGAACAGATCTGGTCACGGACGAAAGCGGCAACATTTTCTGTGTCGGCTACAGCTGGTACACCTGGGGCTCGCCGCTTCTCTCGTTCAGCGGGACTTATGATCAGAGCAACGGATTCGTCTCCCGTATCGCCAATATCTCTTTGCACCTAACCTCGCCCAATGGGGGAGAGACCTGGGCTGCTGGGTCGAACCAAAACATCACCTGGACGACGACGGGGACGGTCGCCAACGTCAAGATCGAGTACTCCACAAACGCGGGTACGAGTTACACGACGATCATGGCATCAACGCCCAACTCCGGGAGCTACGCCTGGGCCGTCCCAAACATGCCCTCGGTGACTTGCTTGGTCCGAGTCAGCGATGCGGCGAATGCGGCCATAAATGATTCAAGCAATGCGAGCTTTTCCATCGTAGTGGGCCCCTCTGGAGCACTTACGGTAACCTCGCCTAACGGCGGCGAGAGCTGGGCGGCGGGCTCATCGCAGAACATCACCTGGACGACGACGGGGACGGTCGCCAATGTCAAGATCGAGTACTCAACGAACAACGGGGCGAATTGGACACCGATCGTCGCTTCAACGGCAAATCTTAATTCTCTGCCCTGGACGGTGCCGAACACTCCCGCAACGACCTGCCTGGTCAGGATCAGCGATGCCGCGAATGCCGCGATCATCGACGTGAGCAACGCTGTCTTCACCATCACCTCTGCGGCCATCGTCAAGGAGAACCTGCTCGGGACCTGGGACGGCCAGGGAGTCTACTACCGGAATTCCGACACTGGTCAGTGGACCATCCTCTCGACCGAGGCGGATCTGATCGCCTGCGGCGATCTTTACGGCGACGGAATCGACGACCTGATCGGCATCTGGTCCGGTCAAGCCGGAGTGTGGGTGAAGAACTCGGCCAACGGCAATTGGGCCTATCTCGGCAGCTCTCCCCGCCACATCGCGGCCGGCGACATGAACGGCGACGGGAGAGCAGATTTAGTAGGGACATGGGACGGGCAGGGTGTTTTCTATAGGAATTCGATCAGCGAAGCCTGGATCCAGATGGCGACGCCGGCGACTCTGATCACGGCGGGCGACTTGGACGGAGACGGCAAAGCCGACCTGATCGGCATCTGGCCCAGCCAGGCCGGCGTGTGGGTCAAATATTCCCAGACGGGGAATTGGAGCTATTTGGGATCGGCAACACGGGATTCTGCCGTCGGCGATATGAACGGCGACGGCCGGGTGGATTTGGTCGGAACCTGGGATGGTCAAGGAGTCTTTTACAAAGATTCGATCTCCGGGAATTGGGTCATGGTGGCCACGCCGGCGGACCAGGTTGCGGCGGGGGATTTGGACGGCGACGGCACGGACGACCTGATCGGGATCTGGGCCGGGCAGGCCGGAGTGTGGGTGAAGTACTCACAGACGCAGACCTGGGCCTACATTGGATCCTCGGCCCGGGATATTTCGGCCGGGAAGATGGCGGGAGGGGCCTGGAGTACGGGGCTGAACACGTTGCTTGAGCTTGAGATGCCGATAGGCGGGCTGGCGGTTGGTCCGCCAAGAGGATCCTATGAGGATCTTTCCGCTAACAGCCCCGGCCGGGGGGACTTCGCTGGGATCATAGAGAAAAACCTGAAGCCCGAAGAACCGAGACCATCGCGAATGATAACGGCGCGGAACCCCGGTCCCGGCGAGCCCGGGTTTAGATGTGCCCAACAGAAGAATTTATTCCCAGAGGTAAATCTTCCTGGAGATAAAAGCCGAAAAAAGCCCGGCCCGGTACCGCAATAAGCCCGCATATTATTTTTCGTGTTGTTTTATCCAGTCGTCCGTACTGTCACCAGAGGTTCCGCACGTCTGGTCGATTTATGGGGAAAGGCCCATCGGGAACGCGGACAAACGGCCTCGGATCAAAGGAATCGGCGGGGAGAAGTCGCGGGGAGGAGCTTGGGATGACCCCGGGCGTGGTTTTTTAGGGCTTGAGGAAAGTTCCGCCGACCCCGCTGGAAAGAAAGGGGGCAGCCACTCCGAGCTTAGGGGGCGGGACCGTGAATCGCCAAATCCGCGGCGAACTGAGAGGCGATGTAGATCTGAGTATGTCGATCGCGAAAAGAAGGCTTCAGGTTGAGGGTATACAAGGCTCGGAAGAGGTTGAGGGTCAGTAAGACCATTAGCCAGAAGGCTTCGATGGCCCGGGGTTGGTGACGGTAGACATGATCGGCATGCCAATAAGTGGCCAACTCCCGAAAAGCCCGGTTCTCGATGGCCCAGCATCCATGGCCGAGTTCGACGATCTGGGCTGAGGAAGTCTCCACCTGCGGGACCGTCGTCATCCAGATCCATTCCGTCTGAACCGTTTTTCCTGCCGATCCCGCTGCCGGAACACGGTCCGCGTCTCTACCGAACGCACGACCCGAACCGGTGCGAACGCCGTCCACGTCGTCAGATCCTCGACGTCCCAGATCCGACGCTCGAGCGCCTTCTCCCGAACGATTAGCGGGGCTTGACCCGCGAAGAATCCCGCGGACATCCTTGATCAGATCGCGACGTTCGTCCTTGAGGACGAACAGGACGTGTTTATGGTGGCTGAGCAACAACGGAACCCGCGTGGCCCAGACATAGAGCCCATCGGCAGAGACTAGGTCAAAGGCCCGAGGATAGGTCCCCAGCAGACACTGCAGGAACCGGGTCGCACAGGCCACTTCATCTTCCCCCTTCTGCTGCGGTTCGAGGTCCAGAAGAAACGGCAACGGCTGGGCCGCGATCATGGCCAGCACCAACCGGTGGTAATACTGAATCCGTCCATCCGAAAGCCGCCGCTCCAGGCAACCCCGACAGCACCGCCGGAACGAGGCGTGGGTCTCGTGCCCGTCGAGGATCAGAACATCATGCCCCTGAAACGGGCCCAGAGCCTTGTTCCGCTTGAACCGCTGATAAACCGCATGAACGGCGGCCCGCAAAGACTCCACTTGGAGCTCGCTGAAGACCCGGCCGATCGTATCCGCGCTGGCCAGCGGAGTCCCCAACCGACGAAGCCAGCCCGGTCGGGACCGGTCCTGCTCTAGAGCATGCAGACTGCCCAGCCGGGACACGATCATCAGAAAGACGCTGAGAGCAATCCCCGGGGTCGGATAGAGGGCGAAGGCCCGCGTATCCGTCAAGCGGGAAAACTGGTCCCTTTCACTTTGCACAGAACCGGTCCTTATGACTTTGCCTTTACGGCACCGGCCGGCCGGCTTTCGCCCAAGATGGATTTATGGTACAAAACGCACTCGGACGGGGGGAGAGCCGCCGACCTCGTACCGAAAACCGGATGGGCGGCCCACAGCCGATCAAGGATGGGAATGAGACAAGCCGAATATTCCGTCGAAACGATCCGCGCCCTGGATCGGGTCTTCGCGGCGCAAGCCTTGCACCGCCCCCCGCGCCTCAAGCGCTACGAGCCCGGCGCCCGACTCGAATACGACGTGCGCGGGATCATCCCGGACGCCCGAGCAAAAGTCCGGCTGGACATCGAAAAGTTCGTCGGCGGCGGGTACGCCGGCCAGGTCTATAAGGTCCGGCTGGCATCCTTCGAAGCGGTCGACGGCACCGTGGCCGGACTGGAGACGGGCCGGGTCTACGCCCTGAAGATCCTCGTGCCGGCGGCCGGGGCCGGCCGCCGCATCCGCGACTTCCTCTACCGCATCGGCTTCCAGGCGCCTTTCTCGCTCCAGACGCTGGCGGCGGCCGGACGCTCGCAGGCGCTGTGGCAGAAATTTCTGCGGCGCGCGGCCGAGGCCGAGTTCGGCCGGGCCGATGCGGTCGTGGACATCGTAGGCACCCTGCTCGACGAGCGGCTCCGAAGCTATGGCGAGCTGAGCGAATGGGTGGACGGCCGGATGTGGCGGTTCGAAGTGGACGACAACCTCGACGCCCGCCGCCGCTGGAAGCCGGGGCGGCCCGGCCGGGGCCTCGGCTCGGTCGAATACCGGGCCAAGCGGGAGTTCATGCACCGCCTCGTGGCCATGATGCACCGCATGGGCGCGGTCGAGCTGGCCCGGCAATATGAGTGGTGGTCTCTTAAAAGCCAGCCCAACGCCATGAAGCGGCTTCAGAGCGATCCCGATCCCGAGGCCGGTCTGACCGCGGTGGATTTTCGGGCCGGCATGGCCCTGATGCCGTTCCTGCCCCAATGCCCCGCGGACTTCAAGCTGATCCTACAGGGCCTTCTGCGGGGCCGACTGGTCCAGTTCGACAAAGGCGACTTCAAGCGCCTGAGGCTCTTCATCGAGGAGCGTTCGTCCGCCTTCGCCGGATTGGAAGGGCCGCTGGCCGAGCTCGAGCGCGAGGACCGCCGCTACCGTGACTCGCTCGTGGACGTGACCTTTCACCATCTTAAGCTCTTCGGCGGCCGCTTGCGCCGTTCGATCATGTCCGGCTTCCGCGAGAGCTGGCGGGTTCGCGGGCTGACAGACGAGCGGACGGCGGGGCGGTTGGATCGCGGCCCGATCCGGTCCCTCCTGTTCCTCGGCCTCGGCTATCTGCCCTGGCTCTGGCCGGTCCCGATCGCGGTGGCCCTGCTGACCGGACGGCCGGTTTGGCTGGCCGGCCTGGCCGTCCCCGTCTTGGCGCCCTTCGTTCGCGCCCTCTGGGGCCGCCGGCAAACGCGCCGGCATATCGGACGGATGATTACCAGCCCGGCCTATTTCCTGCGAGCCGGTCGGGGCCGCATCGCCGAGGCCATGATCCGCTGGCTTCGGGCCGGCCGAATCTCGGAGGCGAGGGCGCTACGGATCGCCTCCCGGCCCTGGCTCTACTACATCAACCTGCCGCTGGCTTGGCTTCCGGCCGGTGTCCACCGTTTCCTGACCGACCGCCTCGTTTTCCGCGAGTTCCTGAAGGCCATGTTCGTCCAGCCCGTACGCCTCCTCGTCCGGCCCGAAGAGAGGGAGAAGTGGCTGCTCGACATGCTGGGCCAGGGCCGCCGCAGCGGGCTGATCTCGGCGGCCGAAGAGGGCCGGATCGCGGGCCAGGTCAAGGAGCCCTATATCCAGAAGTACCTCAAGAGCCTGGCCGTCCATCTGGCCACGCTTTTTGTCTCCGAAACCGTTTTTCTGACCACGGCCATCGTCTATGTCCTGGCCCATCCCGACCTGGGCTGGCAGCAAGCCACCCTGCGGGCGGGCCTGATCATCGGCGCACTCAACCTCCTGCCGATCTCGCCGGGCTCGCTCGTCCGCGGCTTCTACGTCATCGGTCTGATGATCAAAGAGCGCAACTTCAAGGACTACAACATCGCCTTCGGGGTCAGCTTCCTCAAGATCGTCGGCTACCTGGCCTTCCCCATCCAGATGGCCTACCGCTACCCCGACCTGGCCCGGTTCATGGCCGGGCATTGGGCCAACGAAGCCGTCCATAAGGTGCCCGTCTTCGGCGAGCGCGGCGCCTGGCTGGAGCACTTTGTCTTCGACGCCTTCTACAACAAGCCCCTCACCATCCGCCGCCGCATCAGGGAACGGGCGGCTCGCAGGGCGGCCCAGCCGGTACGCCGCTGGCCCATCCTTCCGGTCACGGCGGGGGCGGTTGCTCTCCTCGCAGCGCTGGGCTTGGCTTTTACCCGGTTGACGGGCGGCACTCCCGCCTTCGGACGCTTCTGGTGGGCCGCGATCCTCGTTCCGCTGTTTGCGGGCGCCGTCACGGCCCTTGCGGGCGGCGGAATGACGGTCGGGCGGAGGATCGTCTGGGGAATGGCGGGAGGCGCCTTGACAGGGCTTCTCTACGGGCTGGCCCCCTACGCGGGCCTGTGGCCGGCCGCCTTCGGCCCCGTCCCCGACCCGGCGGGTTCGGTCCTGCTGTCGATACTCCGGTCGGGTGTCGAGCTTCTGCTCCTCTTCGGCGTGCTCGGCCTCTTCGGCGCCGCCTTCGTCGAGACCCGTCCCGTCCGCTGACCGCCCGATAAAAGCGAATTCGGCGAATTCCCTACTTGAGATTTCCCGTCATGAAAAGGATGAGCAGCCCGATGACAACCGCCAAGCCGACGAAGAAGGCGATCTTCCGCCTCCACGCGAAGAACTCGGCGGCCTGGTCGAGGTCGATATAGTAGCGGCCTTCGCCTGCCTCGGCGAAGACGCCGCGGCGTAAGAGGCCCCGGAAGACGTGATTGTTCCGGACCCGCAGCTCGTCGAGCGTGCAGGCCGAGGCGGGGCCCGTGGCCTCGGCCTTCTTGAACTTCCGGATATACTCGTTCTGCTTGATGATGATGTATTCGCCGCTCATGGCAACCTCCGGAAGCCGCCTACTTCAGCTTCAGGCCCAGCTCGGCGAGCTGGCGATCGTCCACGTCCGAGGGCGACCCGGTCATTAGGTCCATGGCCGAAGTCGTCTTGGGAAAGGGAATGACCTCGCGGATGGACTCCTCGCCGGCCAGCAGCATCACCAGCCGGTCGAACCCGAAGGCGATCCCGCCGTGCGGCGGAGCCCCGTAGCTGAGGGCCTCGAGGAAGTAGCCGAACTTGGCCTCGGTCTCGGCGTCCGAGAGGCCCAGGGCTTTGAAGATGCGGCGCTGGACGTCCATCTCGTGGATACGGATCGAACCGCCGCCGACTTCGACACCGTTCAGGATCAAGTCGTAGGCCTTGGCCCGGACCCGGCCGGGCTCCGACTCGAGGATAGGGCAGATCTTCCGCGAGGGGCGAGGTGAAGGGGTGATGCATCGAGACGTGGCGCTTTTCCTCCTCGCTCCATTCGAAGAGCGGGAAGTCGGTGATCCAGGCAAAAGCCAGGGCGCCCTTCTTGAGCGACTCGTCGACGGGCCAGGTGCGGCGGATTTCGCCCAGGACCTTGAGCGCGACATCCTTCTTGTCGGCGATCAGAAGAGCCAGGTCGGCGGGGCCGGCGCCGAGGGCCGACCAGATGGCTTCGTACTCGGCCTCGGCCAGCTTGAGCCCGGACTTCCAGCCGTCCTGCCGCTTGATCCAGACCAGGCCCTTGGCGCCGAGCGCCTTGGCCTTGTCGCCGAGCTTGTCGAGCTGGCCCCGCGAGAGGCTCCCGGCGCCGGGGACAAGCAGGCCCTTGAGCTCGCCGCCCGCCTCGAAGACGGCCTTGAGGAGGTCCGAAGCGATGCCACGGCCCACGGCGGTCAGGTCCTGCATGGCCAGCGGGACGCGCAGGTCGGGCTTGTCCGAGCCGTATTTCTCCATGGCCTCGGCGTAGGTCAGGCGCGGGAAGGGGCGGGGCAGGGAGCGGCCGGACAGGGCGAAGACGGCCTCCATCAGCCCCTCGTTGAGGGCGAAGAAGTCATCCTGGTCGATGAAGCTCATCTCGATGTCGATCTGGGTGAACTCGGGCTGGCGGTCGGCCCGCAGGTCCTCGTCGCGGAAGCAGCGGACGATCTGGAAGTAGCGGTCGAAGCCGGAGATCATCAGCGTCTGCTTGAACTGCTGCGGCGACTGGGGCAGGGCGTAGAAGCGGCCCTTGTAGACGCGGCTGGGCACGAGGTAGTCGCGGGCGCCCTCGGGCGTCGGGTTGGCCAGGATGGGCGTTTCGATCTCCAGGAAGCCGTGGCCGCTCATGTAGTTGCGGACGGCCAGGGCGGCCTCGTGGCGGAGGCGGATCTGGCGCTGCATCTTGGGCCGGCGCAGGTCGAGGTAGCGGTACTTGAGCCGCAGCTCTTCGGAGGCCTGGGGCGGGTCGGCAATGGCGAAGGGCGGCGTCTTGGACGCGGCGAAGACCTTGATCCCGGCGGCCTCGACCTCGACCTCGCCGGTCGGGAGGTCCTTGTTGACCGCCTCGCGGCGGCGGACGACGACCGCGGACGCCGACGACGGACTCGTTGCGCAGGTGCTTGGCCTCTTCCATCAGGCCCGGATTGTCCGAGCGGAAGACGACCTGGGCCAGGCCCTCGCGGTCGCGGATGTCGACGAAGACGAGGTGGCCCATGTCGCGGGACTTGTGGACCCAGCCGCAGAGGACGACCTCGCGGCCCTCGTCGGCGGGGCGCAGGGCGCCGGCGTAATGGGTGCGCTTCCAGGCTTCGGGCTCTTGGCTCATGATTTCTCCCAGGGGTCAGGTCTCAACATTCGACATTTCCGGTTGTGTCATCAAAATCAATCTATTACCACCGCATCCTTGTGAGAGGCGCGGCTTTTTATCAGGGGCCAAATGTCGAATGTTGAGACCTGACCCCTCTCAGAAGTTCCTCGGGCGCGCCGGCGACCTGGGTGCCCGCGGCCATGTCCTTGAGCTGGAAAACGCCTTTGGCCGTTTCGTCCTCGCCGACGATCAGAACCCAGGACGCACCCAGCTTGCCGGCCCGGCCGAACTGGTTCTTGAAGCTGCGGCCGCCGAACTCGATGACCGCCTCCACGCCGCCCTGCCGGAAGAAGCGAGCCAGTTCGATAGCCTTGGCCTTGGCCGCCTCGCCATGGTGGACGACATAGAGGAAGCGGCGCGGCTCGGACTTGATCGCCAGCATGGCGATCAGGCGCTCCACACCCATGGCGAACCCGATGCCGCAGATGTCCGGGCCGCCGAAGTCTTTCATCATGTCGTCGTAGCGGCCGCCGCCCAGAACGGCGTTCTGCTGTCCGCCGCCCAGGTTGACGACCTCGAAGGTGGTCTTGGTGTAGTAGTCCAGCCCTCGGACCAAATTCTCGTCGTGCCGGTAGACGACGTTGTAGCGGTCCAGGTGGGCTTTGAACTCGGCGAAGTGGTCGCGGCATTCCTGACAGAGAAAGCCCGTGATCTTGGGGAACTGCGCGACCTGGGCGCGGCAGCCCTCGACTTTGCAGTCGAAGATACGCAGCGGGTTGGTCTCCATCTTGCGCCGGCAGTCGCCGCAGAGCTTGTCGGCGACGGCGGCGGCCCGCTCGCGCAGGGCTGCCGAAAACGCCGGCCGGCAGGCCTTGCAGCCGACCGAGTTGACCAGGGTCTCGGTCTCGACGACACCCAGCCGCCGCAGCAGCGCGTCGGCCATCTCCACGATCTCGGCGTCGATGGCCGCGTCCTTCTCGGCGAAGACCTCGACATCGACCTGGTGGAACTGGCGGTAGCGGCCTTTCTGCGGCTTGTCGTACCGGAACATCGGGCCGATGTAGTAGTAGCGCATCGGCGTGCCGAGCAGGTCCAGCCGGTGCTCGACGATGGCCCGGGCCACCGAGGGCGTGTATTCAGGCCGCAGGGTGATCGAACGGCCGCCCTTGTCCTCGAAGGTGTACATCTCTTTCGTGACGATGTCAGTCGTCTCGCCGGTGCCCTTTGAGGAAGAGCTCGGTGTGCTCGATGACGGGGGCGCGCAGCTCTTTATAGCCGTAGAGCTCGAACAGGCGCTTGGTCTCGGCCTCCACCTTCTGCCAGACTTCGACCTCGCCGGGCAGGATGTCGTGGGTGCCCTTGACGGCGGTCAACGCCTTACCGGCCGGGCCATCGCCGCTCATTTTTCGACGTAGACCCCCATCTTCCGGAACTTGGCATAGCGCTCTTCGAGCATGGCCTCGACGGGCTTGCCCTCCTGCTTCTTGAGGGTCTGGGCCAGATGCTTGTCCACAGTCTTGTAGGTCGTCTCGATGTCGATATGAGCGCCGCCCGCGGGCTCGGGGAGGATTCGGTCGATCAGCCCGAGCGAGAACAAGTCCTGGGCGCGCAGGTGGAGGTTATCCGCCGCCTGCTTGACGGCCGACTGATCCTTCCAGAGGATGGCGGCACAGCCCTCGGGCGTGATGACGGAATAGTACGAGTGCTCCAGCATCATGACCTGGTCGCCGACGCCGATGCCCAGGCCGCCGCCGCTTCCGCCCTCGCCGATGACCAGGCAGACAATCGGGACACGCAGGGCAGACATGACCTTGAGATTCGTGGCGATGGCCTCGGCTTGGCCGCGCTCCTCGCCGGCGATGCCGGGGAAAGCGCCCTGAGTGTCGATCAGCGTGACCACGGGGTGGCCGAACTTCTCGGCCAGCTTGAAGATGCGCAGGGCCTTGCGGTAGCCCTCGGGGTTCATCTGGCCGAAGTTGCGGTCCAGGCGTTCGCGGGTTGTGCGGCCCTTCTGCTGGCCGACCACGGCCACGGTGCGGCCCTTGTAGAAGGCGAACCCGGCCACGAGCGCCGCGTCGTCGGCGAAGCGGCGGTCGCCGTGAAGCTCCATGAAGTCGGTCATCAAGGCGCCGATATAGTCCAGGGACTGGGGGCGCTTGGGGTGGCGGGCTATCTGGACGACCTGGCTCGGGGTCAGGTGGGGGGCGATTTTGGCCCATTCCTTCTCGATCTCCAGGCGGAGGGCGGCGACCTTTTCCGCCGTGCCGGGCTCGCCGGCCAGCAGGAGCTCGTCGATCTGCTCCTTGAGCTGGACGATGGGCTTCTCGATCTGATAGAAATCGTCGGTTTTGGTCATGGCTTCTCTGCTTGTGAAGTCTAGGCCCAGTTATTCTAATGGTCGCCCGGAAGGACTGTCAAGGAGCCAAGGCGTCAACGATCGGTCGTGATATGTCGAACCCCTATTTACTTCCGTTGGCGGGCGGCTTCAAACAGAAAGACCGAAGCGGCCGAGGCGACGTTGAGGGAGTTGACTTTGCCGAGCATCGGGATCGCCAGCACCTTGTCGCACGTCCGGCGGACAAGAGGCCGCAACCCCTTGCCCTCCGAGCCGAGAACGATGGCGATGGGCTGGTTGTAGTCGAATTCCCAGAAATATCCGTCCCCCTCGCCCTCGGCGCCGACGATCCAGATGCCCTTCTGCTTGAGCCGTTCCATGGCCTGAACCAGGTTGGAGACGCGGGCCACCTTCAGGTGCTCCAACGCACCGGCCGAAACCTCGAGGACCGTCTCTGTCAGACCGGCCGAGCGGCGCTCGGGCAGGACCACGCCGTCTACGCCGGCGCACTCGGCACTGCGCAGGATGGCGCCCAGGTTCTGCGGATCCTCGATCTCGTCGAGCAGGACGAGAAAGGGCTTGTCGCCGGCCGCCTTGAGGATCTCCTCCAGGGTGGCAAACTCTTTGGGAGCGATGACGGCGATGACCCCCTGGTGGTGGGGCGCCATCTTGTCCATGACCTGGCGCGGCAGGAAGGTATACGGGATATGGGCTTCCTTGGCCAGGCCGACGATCGTCCCCAGGGGGCGGTGGCCCTCCTCCTTCTGCAGGATGATCTTGTTGACCCGGCGCGGGGAGGACTTGAGAACCTCGATCAGGGGGTTGATGCGGGTGATGCGATCCATGTGATTCACGCCTTCTTATACGCGTCGCCGCGGGGATAGATGCCCACGACGGCGATCACTCGATTCTCGTCAATGACCCGAAGAATGACCCGGTATTCGCCGACCCGATACCTTAGGAAGCCATGCAGCTCGCCGGACAAGGGCAGGACGTCTTTGTGGAATTGCGGCGCTGGGGACATTTCCAGATCCGTCAAACGGGCCGAAATCCTTCCCCGCATCGGCTTAGGCAGCCGCCGGAATTGCTTCTCGGCGCCGGCCGACAGCCTAATCGTCCAGCTCATCGAGCCGCTTCCCGCCGCCGGACTTGACCTCTTCGTAGCCGGCCCGGCATTCCTGGACGCAGCCGGGAATGCTCAGGAGATCCATGGTCTCGCGATGGCGGAGGATGTACTCGTCCGTCATTTGTTCGAGGATTTTGCTCATGGAAGAGCCCTCGAAGCCGGCGATGGCCTTAAGGAGCTTTAGCTTCTGCTCGGGCAGACGAAGAGTGGTGGTCCGCATGATGATCAACCTCGTTGGTCATGTTACGACAATGATATATTCGTGTCAATATATAAACATATCATTATCGCGCTTTCGCCTCATTGTATATCTTTCGGATAGGGGGGAGGTACAAGGCCCGTTCGGCTTGTGGTAAGATCTCTCGGCCATGGGCGACGAAACAAACGGTCGGCTCGTATCCTGGAAGGAGATCGCCGCCTACCTGGGCTGTGACGTCCGAACGTGCCTGCGGTGGGAGAAAGAGCGCGGCCTCCCGATCCATCGTCCGGGCGGTCAGCCGGGCCCTCGGGTGTTCGCCTGGAAGGGCGAGCTGGACCAATGGCTGGCGGGGAAGCCGCGCCCGGAAGCAGCGGCCAATCCGGCGCCGGTCGTGATCGTCTCCGCGGTCGAGCGCGGTTCCATCAGCCGCACCTGGGCCCTCGTTGCGGCGTTGCTCATCGTCGTGGGCGGACTGGCCTACCTCGGCATCCATGCCGTGACCATGAACCGCGAGCCGGCCGACTTCGCGATCGAAGGAAACAAGCTGGTCATCCTGAACAAGGCGAAGAATCCTCTAGGACGATTCGAGGATGGCCCGGAAGACCTGGAGACGGAGAGCCAATACCGATCGCTTTTCCAGATGCGCCGTCCGTCCGCAGACGATCCAGAAAGCGGGATTCTCTATCCACCCCGCCTCTCCTTCATGGACCTCGATGGAGACGGCCATAAAGAGGTCCTCTTCGTACCCCGCGCGCAAGGCGCCAACAATACAAGCCGGCTTCATTGTCTCGACCCGCGAGGCCGGCCGCTTTGGCCTGCTCCCTTCGACGGCGGGCGTGAGCTGACCTTCGGTGAAAAGCCCTACTCAAAGAACTACTTCACTTCGTTCGAAGCACTGGACCTGGACGGAGACGGCAAGAAGGAGATTCTCGTCTTCGCAGAGCAAAACTCCGACTGGCCGACCCAGCTCACCGTCCTCTCCTGGGATGGGAAAGTAATAGGCGAATACTGGAACAGCGGACGCATCACCTGTACGGCACAGGCCGACCTCAACGGCGACGGCCGACCGGAGCTGATCATCGGCGGCACGAACGCCGAGTACGGCAAAGCCTTCCTAGCGATCTTCGATCCGCGGCACATTTCCGGCGCTTCTCCCAACACGGGTGAGTTCCGGAGCCCGGCTTTGTCTGCGGGCTCGGAGCTCGCCTATATCCTCTTACCATTAACCGACATCGATCCCCACAGCGATATCCACACGGTTTTAAGCAAGGTCGAAGTCCTCGCCAACGGTCGCATTCGCGGACAAATATCCAGGACGAATCTTCAATACCAGATTGATCCGCTTAAAAACCTGGTCTGCCGGGACGTGACATTCGCCATTCTCTTCCAGCAAATCCATGACAAAGCCGTAAGCAATGGGACTATCCACAGCGATTTTAGGGCCCCCGAATACACCAAGAACCTAATTGGGGGGTTCCTTTACTGGACCGGCCGGGAATGGACCTCGACTCCGACTTGGGTCAACCCAAGGCCCTAGTCGAACGCGATGCCCTCGACCCGCCCTCATCGGCCGGACTGAACAAGGCTCTCTTCCGCCACCGGTTCGATCAACCGCTGCCGGGCCGACCGATTTTGCGTCGCGCCTTCAGGCGCTGGGCGGGGCCGGCTTCGGCCGGATGGCCCTGCCGACTCCCAGATGCAGAAGGGCTCGCCTCATGCCGCGGTGCCTGAAAACTCCGACGATCCCGGTGATAAGGCCGCTCGGCAGGCAGGCCCAGCCGACGGCACCGAACCAGCCCCGGGGCCAGAAGTGCAGGATCGAGAGGCCGGCCAGCAGGAGCGCCACGGCCGAGCGAAGATAGGCCAAGAGCGTTCTCTCGTTGGCCAGGCGGGTTCGATCAATGGCCAAATAATCCCGCAAGGTCAGCTCCTCGGGATCGCATGCCGCGTAAAGCTTGTCGTTCATCAGGCGCCTCCTTCCCCCAGGCGGGCCCGGCCGGCCGCTTGTCGCGGTCGCCGATCCAAATCGCGGATTTCATCATCCCATATTTGGCCCGCTTCGTCACGAGCCGCGAATGGGCGGCCTAGGGACGGCCATGACCGGCGAACCGAATCGCGCTATAATCCCGCCTCGACGAGGGAACGAAGATGCTATTGGCCGACGAATCCGAAGTCATGCAAATCCGGGTCTGGCTGGATGCTTTTATCGACAGCCATCGGACGGGACAGGAGCCGGTCGACTCGGCCATACAGCTGAAGACCGAGCACACACTGAGCGTCCGACGCGAGATCCTGGACATCGGCCGCTCGCTCGGCCTCGAAGGCGAGGACCTCGGGATCGCCGAAATCCTCGCCCTTGTCCATGACGTCGGGCGTTTCGAACAGTTCACCCGATACCGCACCTTCTCCGACCTGCGCTCGGAAGACCATGCCCGGCTCGGCGCCCTCATTCTTCGCGGCGCGGGCGTCCTGGAGGGCTGGGATGCCGCGTCCCGATCACTCGTCCTTTTCGTCGTCGAGCGGCACAACCGGGCCTATCTGCCCGCGGACGCCGACGCCCGGTCCCTCTTCTTCCTGAAGCTCCTGCGCGACGCCGACAAGATCGACATCCTGCGCGTGGCAACCGAATACTATCGGGGCCTCCTCCGCCACGACGCAATCCCCATGGGACTGCCCGACGAGCCCGCCGTTTCGGAGAGCGTCGTCCGGGGCGTCCTCGCGGGAGCCGTCGTCAAAATGGAGGAGATCCGCACGTTGAACGACTTCAAGCTCCTGCAGATGGCCTGGGTCTTCGACGTTCATTTCCCCCGCTCCTTCGAGATCATCCGCCAACGACGCTTCCTCGACCACATCGAGGCCGCCCTGCCCGCAACCGAGTCCGTTCGGAAGGCCGCGGCGGCGGCGCGGCGGCATATCGAGGGGCCCCATGCGCCCCAGCCACAATCCTCCGGAGATCATTCATGAGATGCCCTTCGCGACCCCGGCTTTTCCTTCCGACCCTGCTCTTAGGGGCTTCCGTCCTCCTGCCGACGGCGTGCCGGATTGAGAGCCGGCCCGACGACTTCGCCGGCCGCTTCTACGCCGGCCGCGGCGACGCGGAGTATCTCGAGCTCCTCGACCGGGCCCGCGCCATGTTCGAGCCCGACCCGCGCTTCCAAAGCCTGCCGATGCTCTACCATGCGGCCTGGAACGGGCTGGTCGAAGGCCCCACCTGGGACGCCTGGTGGGTTCAGAACAGCTACGGCACGACCTACGGCGCGCTGCCCTTCTGGCAGGAGCCCACGACCACCTTCATTCAGAACTCGCAGGACCTCTGGTTCGACCAGATGGGCGACGGGAAGCGCGAGGGCGGCGAGCCCTACAAGTGGATCGCCCCCGACGGCTGCCTCTGCGACTGCGCCCGCCCCGGCTGGATCTTCTACAAGCAGGGCGACGGCCGGGTGGACCTGCACGACTGGGGCATGGAGTTCACGGCCGCGGGTGTTGTCCTACAGGCCGAGCTCCTGCTCATCAGCCGCGACGCGGCGGCCATCGCGCGCTACCTGCCCAAGCTCGAGCGGGCCGCGGACTTCCTCGAATCGCGCCGCAACCCGACGAACAACCTCTACCTGGCCGGCGCCGCGGGGAACCTCCTGGCGCCGAGCTACGCCGGCTGGAAGAAGCCGGACGGGACCTACGACAAGGCCTACCTGGCCGGTCTCTCGATCACCACGATCGCAGCCCTCGACCGTCTGATCGAGCTCGAGACGATGGCGGGCCGCCCGGAGAAAGCCCGGCTCTACGAGGAGCGGCGCACGCTCTCGCGGCGCGGCCTGCCTCTGCTCACGACCGAGGAGGGCTACTTCATCAAGTCCCTGGACCCCGACGGGACGCGCCATGGGGTCTACGGGGCGGCCGAGCACGGCTATTTTGAGGCCATCGTAAACCACGACGCCGTAGCCTTCCGGATCGCCGACGACGCTCAGGCGGAGAAGATCTACGCCAAGATCGCTTCCCTGCCCGGCCTTCGCCCCTATGACCTGATCATCACCAATTACCCCTCGCTGGACGACCTCTACACCGAGCCCGAAGGCCTCTGGGAGTTCGGCCGCTGGACCAACGGCGGGCACTGGTCCACCTGCGAGACGCGCATGCTCCTGGCCTACTACCGGCTGGGCAAGACCGAGGACGCCCGCCGCTCGATGAAGCGCATCCTCGGTTTCGCCGACCGCTTTCGCATGGACAACAACCTGACCGATTTCGGGAGCCAGGTCTATCAACCCAAGGAGCCGATCAACACGGTCTACGACGCCTGGGGTGTCGCGGCCGGGTTCGTGCGCGGGCTGTTCGAGTATCTCTACAAGGCCGACCGGCTCGAGATCGTCCCCCACGTGCCGGCCGGAATCACCCGGATGGAGCAGAAGTTCCCCATCCGGTTCGGAGCCAAGCGCCTGTTTCTCTCCACGACCGGAAGCGGCCGCGTCACCGGCGTCGAAATCAATGGGAAAGCATGGGCGGATTTCGACGATACGACGATCCGGCTGGCCTACGACAAAACCCCGGACGAGGCCCGCATCCGGATCGCCCTGGGCGGAGCGAAGTGGTTGCCGGAAAGAGCGCGACGACGTCCATCCAGCTCCCCGACGCGTCCCGCATGGCTTGAGCGGGGCGCCAAGGCGCCGATCGACTGGCAGGCGCTCGCCGCGGGGTTGGCCCCAGCGACAAAGCCCGAGGAAACGGCGCGCGTCGCCGCCCTCGGCGCCAGGATCGCCGGCTTCTGCGGAAAGCTGGATGCAGCCGGCCTCGCCGCCGGATACGAAGCGGCCCACGCCCGACTGGTTCTGGAGTTCGCCGCCTCCTGCCGCGAGCGTCTGCGGCTCAAGGCCGCCGGCGAGCTGAACGCGCTCCCCGAGGCTTCCCAAGCCGCCGCCGATCGCCTTTATTTCGACACGGCGGCGAAGCTGGCCGACGGCCTGGCGAAGGTATTGGATTCATACTCCGGATCGGCCGATCCGGCCAAACAAAAAATAGCCGGGAATTGGGCCAACACCCGGTAGGATTATTCCTCGGCGATCCCAGGCGGTGCGCCTTTGTAGATGTCTTTTCGGTTTCCTATACGGAGGATAACGACATCGGTGCCCATCATTACATAGATGACGCGATAATCACCGATGCGGAATTTTCGCAAGCCGGCGAATCGTCCTTTGAGAACGGGATTGTTTTCCGGTCTAGTCCGCAACTCGTTTTCAATCGAGTTAAGAATCCGTGCTATCTCCGCTGAAGAAATCTGCTTTAAATCGCGCTGAACCGACTTTTTAAAAATGACGCTATACGCCAAGGGACTTCCTCAGTTCATCGCCGGAGATGAGGGGGTCAGACTGATCTCTCAGTCGATCAAGTGCGATTTGTAGGTCGGCATAATCCTCGAGATAGGCTTCAAGCGCTTTCTGAATGATGAAGGATCTCGGCCTCTCGGCAGCCTTGGCGACATCATCCAATCGATCGGTGATTTCCTTGGGTAGCCTGACGGATATTGCCGTATTCACTGTATTACTCCTGTCAATACCGTAATACAGAGTATACAAACGACTACATCCTGTCAAGATCGCGTTCTTTAGTTTTTGGGCCACAAATAAGTAGACTTGATCACGGCCCGGTAATTCTCATCCAATTCGTCTCGCAACGAGACCAGCGCGGCAATGCGACGGGCCATCTCCGTTACATAGCGCACTTCTTCCGGCTTCAGGCCCCCGCCAAGAATTGACTACTCGTGATAGAAACAAGACCCTTCCGGCGTCTACTATGGTATGCAAGGCCATTGACGAGCGGTCCGTTGGAGTATATATGTATAGTATATATTTATTGAGACGCGCCATGAAGACCGCCAAGCTGTTTCGCAACGGGCAGAGCCAGGCCGTCCGTCTGCCTAAGGAATTCCGGTTCGAGGGCGAATTCGTCTACGTCAAAAAGTCCGGTAACGCCGTTCTCCTCCTGCCCCCCGGCGGAGCCTGGGATTCCTTGATCCAAAGCCTGGCCAAGTTCTCCGACGACTTCATGGATGAGCGGGCCCAACCATCCGGTCAAGACCGCGAGAATCTCTGATGCGGTACATGCTGGACACCAGCGCCTGCATCGCGTTGATCAAGCGCAAGCCGGCGGCCGCAATCCTGCGCTTCGCCGCCCTCATGCCCGGTGATGTCGGAGTGTCCTCCATCACCCTGGCCGAGCTCCGTTACGGCGTCGCCAAGAGCGCCGCCGTCCTGAAGAACGCCGAGGCCCTGGCCGAATTTCTGGTCCCTTTGGAGATCGCCGCCTTCGGGACGGACGCGGCCGATGCCTACGGCCGGATTCGGGCCGGGCTGGAGAAGGCCGGGACGCCGATCGGCCCGCTGGATACCCAGATCGGCTCACACGCCCTCAGCCTCGGGGCCGTCCTCGTGACCAACAATGTCCGCGAGTTCCGCCGCATCCCCGGGCTCAAAGTCGAGGACTGGACGGGGTGAGGCTCCGTTATTCGCTGAAACCAAAACAGATAGACTCAGAATGAGAAAGGGCATCTTTCTTAGCGGCCTTATTAACCATAGCCGGGCAAAGGACTTCAGCCCAAACGGGAGTCAGGACCCGGCTTCGAATTCTCTGTAGATATCCGATCGCTCCAGGTGGAAACGGCTGTCGCCGCTAGTTGACGAAAATAATTCGGGAGTTGCGTATGGTGTCCCCAAATTCCTCCGTCCCCCAATTCCTGCCGGGCTACTCGTATTTCAGGCAGTCCACGGGGTTCGACTGGGCGGCGCGCACGGCCTGGAAGCCGACCGTGAGCAGGGCCACGGCAAAGGCGCCGGCTCCGGCCGCCGCAAACAGCCACCAGGCCACGCTGGTCCGATAGGCGAACCCGGCCAGCCAGCTTCGGGTCACCAGGTAAGCGGCCGGCCAGGCCAGCGCGTTGGCCAGCAGAACCCATTTGGAGAACTCTTTGGACAGGAGTGTGACGATCCCCGCCGAGGATGCTCCAAGGACCTTGCGCACGCCGATCTCCTTGGTCCTCTGCTCGGCCGTGAAGGAAGCCAGTCCGAACAGGCCCAGGCAGGCGATGGCCACGGCCAGGAAGGAGAAGATCTTGAGGATCGCCCCCATGCGCTCGTCGGACCTGTACATTTGATCGAAGTCCTGGTCGAAGAAGCGGTATTCAAATGGATAAGCGCCATTGACCCCCCGCCACGCCGTCTCCACCGAGGCCAGCGCGCCGGGTGTGTCACCCGCCCGAAGCCTGATGACGGCGAAGGAGACGGGGTTGCCCTCCTTGGCGGGGTCCGTAGTCGCCATAGTCAAGGCCAGCGGCTCGATCGAGGTGTGCACCGATTGATAGTGGAAATCCTTCATCACACCGACGATGGCGCCGTCCACGCCCTGGAAGCGGAAGCTCTTGCCTACGGCAGCCGCCGCATCCAGGCCCATCAGCTTGGTCACGGCCTCGTTGACCAGGAAGGCCCGGTCCGCGTCGGTCGGGTGGAGCCGGTCAAACGGCCGCCCCGCGGCCATCTCGATCTTCATCGTCTCCGGATAGTCGAAATCCACCGATTCGCATCCGATCAGGTATTTCTGGCCGGGATCCCGGCCCTCCCAATCCGCCCCCCAGCTGTTGGCGCCGATGGCCGTGGGGGGCTGGGACGTCCCGGTGACGCCCAGGACGTTCGGGTCGCGCGACAGGCGCTCTTTCAAGACCGCATAGCTTTGGCGGGCTTCCCCGCGCAGAGGCATATAGACGAGCTGGTCTTTGTCGTAACCGAGCTTCTTACTCCGCATGAAATCAATCTGCCGGGAGGCGACGGCCATGCAGACGAGCAGCGTGATCGACAGCCCGAACTGGACCACGACGAGGAGCTTGCGCAGCAAAGCCCCCCGAGCGCCGTCTTTGGCCCTTCCCCGGAGCACCTTGATCGGTTGGAAGCTGGACAGCAGAAGCGCCGGATAGCTCCCGGCAACGAGCCCGGTGAGCAGCATCACGGCCAGGGAGCCGAGGACGAACTTCGGGCTGAACAGCGCGGCCAGCGTCAGCGTCTTTCCGGCGATGGCGTTGAAACCCGGCCTGAGGATGACGACGACGGCAAAGGAGGCCAGGCCGGCCAGAAGCGCGGTCAGGATCGACTCCCCGTAAAACTGGACGGCGATGCGGCGGCGATCGGCGCCGACGACCTTGCGCAGGCCGACCTCGCGGGCCCGGTTGGCCGAGCGGGCGGTGGCCAGATTCATGAAATTGATGCAGGCGATGAGCAGGACAAACAGCCCGATGGCGGCGAAGGTCCTGATGGTCTGCAGGCCTTGGGGCTTGCGGTCAAAGCCAAAGAAGGCGAAGAGACGCAGGTCGACAACGGGCTTGATCATGTAGTCGGGGCCGACGTACTCGTTGTATCTCTTCAATTGCGCCGGATCCGCTTGAATCCTGGCCCAGTTTTCCGCGCTGCCCCGATAGCTGGCCAGCGTCCGATCGTAAACGAGCCGGGTGATCTTGCGGTCGGCGGCCGCTACCTCGCTCTCTTTGTGAAGCTGGACATAGGTGACGATCTGGTTGGAGTTCCAGTCGTCGACGTCCACGCCCGTGCTTTTGAGGAAAGCCATGGACAGGAGGCCGTCGAACTGCAGCGTCGAATTGGCCGGGACGTTTTTGAGGACGGCCTTGATGGTCACCGGGTAGCGGTTGTTGATGACCAACGACTGCCCGATCGGGTCCTCGGCGCCGAAATATTTCCTGGCCATAGTCTCGGTCATGGCCATCGCATCGGGGCCCGTCAAAGCGGTCGCCGCGTCGCCCCGGACGACCGGAAAAGTGAACATCCTCAAGAAGGACGGATCGACGGCCGCAACGCGGCTTTCGTAGAAGGCTTTCTCGCCGCGGCGAACCAGCAGCGTCCCGGGCCGGGCGCTGCGCGCGGCGTCCCGGATTTCGGGGATATCGGCTACGAGCGCATCCCTCAAGCCGTAGGGGGTGACGTTGACGTGGAAAATCCCCTGGCCGCCTTTTTGCTCCTGCTCGACGCGGAAGAGGGTCCCGGCACCGGCGTGGAAGCGGTCGAAGCTCAGCTCGTCCTGGACCCAGAGCAGGATGAACAGGGCGCAGGCCATGCCCAGGGCCAAGCCGGCGATGTTGAGCAGGGAGTAGCCTTTGTGTCTCCAAATGGTCCGCAGGGCGATTTTCAGGTAGCTCTTGAGCATGAATCCGTTCCCTTCGAGGAGGCGCTTCGATCCGGGCCGCGACGAGACGATCCCGCGCTCCCCACCAATAGGACGATGGTAGGGCCAAAATAGTTGGCCGGCGCTTTAAATTTGAGGCAGACCCTGCCCGAACCTCCAATCGGGCGCCTCGACATGGCTTGAGTCGCCCGGACCAAGCGGTTTAGCAGCCGCCTGATTGACTCGCCTGAGGCCGTCAGGTATCGTGTTTCCGCAACACCGGGAGGCCCTATGGAATTCACGCCCCGCGAAATCATCGGCTCGCCGTCCTCGTTGCGGGTCAAAGCCCGCTACGATCGCTACCTGTCCGAACCGCTTTTCATCGACACCGAATACATCCGCTTCTATACCGAACGCCACCGCCAAGTGGCCCATTGGGAGGAGGAGGAGCGGCGGGCCGAGTGCCACGCCTACGCCCTGGAGCGCCTGACCCCGGTCATCCACGACGGCGAGCTGATCGTCGGCGGCAAGACGCGCTTCGTCCGCGGCGCCGTGCCCTACGCCAACTATGCCTCGGAGTACATCCTGCGCGAGCTGCGGCGCGAGCAGCAGGAGGCCCAGGACGCCGTCACCGACCTCGGCACGGGCGGCGGGATCGCCCGCGTCCACGCCATGAGCGGCTCCGGCGCCTACGAGGTCTTCTGCGGCAAGTTCCTGATCAGCCCCGAGGAAAAGGACATCCTCCGGGACTGCGCCTCGTACTGGAGCGATAAGTGCATGCAGGCGGAGGGCGACAAGCTGTGGAAGGCGCACTATCCTCACGCCGACTGGATCGAGAAGGGATGGCAGATCGTCCTCTATACCGCCCCCCACGATCCGGCGCCCGAAGGCCGCCTTGTTCTCGACTTCGAGACCCTGTTGGGCGTCGGCCTGGACGGCCTCATGGCCCGATGCCAAGCCAAAATCGAGGAAGCCTTCCGGCATCCGGGGGCCATCGAGGAGACGGGCAAGGTCCATTTCTGGCGCGCCGCCATCCGGGCCCTCGAGGGGACCCGGACGTGGGGCCAAGGCTACGGGCGGGCCGCCCAGGCCCTGGCCGCCGCCGAGGCCGACCCGGCCCGGAAGGCCGAGCTGGAGGCGATCGCGGCCAACTGCCTGTCGTTCGGGAGGCGCCCGACCGACTTCTACCAGGCCCTGCAGCATTTCTGGCTGGCCTATCTGGCCGGGCACCTCGAAGGCGCCCACCTCGGCTTTTCTGTCGGCCGCTTCGACCAATACCTCTTCCCGTATTTCCAGGCCGACCGCGGCCGAGGCGCGCTGCCTGACGCCCGGGCCCTCGAGCTCCTGGAGCTTCTCCGGATCAAGCACACCGAGATCGAGTACGTGGCCTCGTTCTCCTGGGAGGGGCTGGGCTCGGGCAACCTGTTCCAGAACCTGATACTCGGCGGCCTGACCGAGGACGGCCAACCCGCCGACAACGCGCTGTCGACCCTGGTCGTGCGGGCCGCGATCAACGCCCCGACGACCCAGCCGACGCTGTCCGTGTGGTGGACGCCCGGCTTGAGCCCGGATTTCCTGTTGGCCTGCGCCGAGGGAGTCAAGACCGGCGTCGGCTTTCCCGCCTGGTTCAACACCGAGGTCTATCTCAAGCACGAGCTGGGCCGCAATCCCCAGCTCGGCCTGGGCTTCATCCGCAGACACGCGGCCATGGGCGGCTGCACCGAGCCCGTGCTCGAAGGCTGCAGCTACGGTGTGGTCCAGCCGGGCTTCATCAACCAGGTCAAGCTTCTGGAGCTGGCCTTGAACGGCGGCCGCGATCCGCGCACCGGGATCGTCATGGACGAGCAGCCGCTGCCCGGGGATGCGGCCTCGCTCGAAGCCGCCTACCGGCATTACTTGGAGCTGGCCGTGCGCCGCTGGCAGGAATACTGGAACGTGGTCATGGAAGCCCATGCCCGAACCGTGCCGTTGATCTTCTGCTCGGCGGCCGTACGGGACTGCATCGAGCGCGGCCGGTCCATGGACCGCGGCGGCGCTTTAAATATCGCCACGCCGACGACCCTCAGCTCGGGTCTGGTCAACGTCGTCAACGCCCTGGCGGCGGTGAAGGCTGTTTGCGGCGAGGGGGGCGTCCCCTTGGCCGAAATGCGGACCGCCTTGGCCGCGGATTGGAAGGGACACGAGCTTCTGCGGCGCAAAGCCCTCGACGCGCCCAAATGGGGCAACGACGATCCGGCCGCAGACTCGATTATGCGCGGGCTGTGGGATTTCTACTGCGACACGGTCGAAGCCGGCCCGAATTTTCTCGGCGCCCGCTACGACCCGAGCATGTTGGCCATCTCGACCATGACGCCGTTCGGCAAGGCCTGCGGGGCGACGCCCGACGGCCGGGTCGCGGGCGAGCCGGTGGCCGACGGCGTGACCTCGCCGCATCCGGGCACGGACCGCCGCGGCCCGACGGCCGTTCTGCGCTCGGCCCAAAAAGTGGATCACAGCCGCATCCGCGGCGGCCTGCTGAACCTGAAGTTCCATCCCTCAGCCCTGCGCGGCACGGACGGTTCGTTGAAGCTCCTCCAGCTCGTACGGACGCTGTTCGAGACGCAGACGGCCTTCCAGGTCCAGTTCAACGTCGTGGACGGCCGGATGCTTCGCGACGCCCAGGCCCATCCCGAAGCCTACCGCGACCTGATCGTCCGGGTGGCCGGCTTCAGCGCCTTCTTCGTCGAGCTGCAGAAATCCGTCCAGGACCAGGTCATCGAGCGGACGGAGCACGCTCTATGACGGAGGCCTCGGTACCGGTCTTCGACGTCCAGACCCTGGCCACGCGCGACGGACACGGCCTGCGCACGCTCGTCTTCCTGCAGGGATGCCCGTTGCGATGCACCTGGTGCTCCAACCCCGAAGGCCAGGCCGGCGGACCGCAGCTGCGCTGGCGGAGGGCGGCCTGCGCCGGCGACATGGCTTGCCTGGCGGCTTGCCGGCACGGCGCCGTCGTTGCCCTCCGGGCCGAAGGCGCCGGCGGGGTAAAAGCGGTCCCCGTTTTCGACCGCGAAGTATGCTCGCATTGCGACGATCATGCCTGCATCGCGCAATGCCCCACCGGGGCTCTCTTTCTGTCGGGCCGGCGTATGACCGCCGACGCGCTCGTCGCGGACCTGATGAAGGACATCCGCCTGTTTTGGAACACGGGCGGCGGCCTGACCTTCGGCGGCGGCGAGCCGCTGCTCCACCCGGAATTCGTCGCCGACGTCGCGGTCCGGCTTCGGCGCTACGGCATCGGGACGGCCATCGAGACGTGCGGCGAGTGGGATTGGGCGAGGACGGAGGCCGCCCTCGCGGCCGCGGAACAGATCTTCTTCGACCTCAAGACGCTCGATCCCGAGACGCATCGCCGAGCCACGGGCCGGTCGAACGAGAGAATCCTGGCGAACCTCGAAAGCTGGCCGCTATGGCGCCGGAGAAGATCATCGTCAGCCTGCCCCTGGTCCCGGGCTTGGGCGATGTGGTCGGCAACACCCGCGCAATCGGCGCGCTCCTGCGGTCCCTCGGCCTCGGCCGGGTCCGCCTCCTGCCCTATCACCGGCTGGGGATCGGCAAGTACGAGACGCTGGGGCGCAGCTATCCCCATCAGGCCTGGGATGACGACCTGAACCCGGCAATTGTCGCCGCGGCGCAGGATGTCTTGACCGGCCTGGGCCTCGACGTAACAGTTGAGTAAACGCCCGTCTTTCGCCCCTATAGGATAATTAGGGAGTTACGTATGGTGTCCCCCTATTCTTCTTGAGTCGCGGGGGGCGAACGGCTATAATAGGCCGATTTTACGGAGCCCCCAACCCTGTGAAAGCGGTCCTGGTCCTGGAAGACGGCAGCGTCTGGCCGGGCGAAGGCTTCGGCGCCTTCGCCAAGGTCTCGGGGGAAGTCGTTTTCAACACCGGGCATGGTCGGCTACCCCGAGTCCATCACCGACCCCTCCTACCACGGCCAGATCCTCTGCCAGACCTATCCCCTGATCGGCAACTACGGCGTCTCGTCCAAGTCCTTCGAGTCCGACAAGCCCAAGATCTGGGGCTACATCGTCAGCGAGCTGTGCGAAGTGCCCTCCCACGCCAGCTCCGAGAAGACCCTCGACGCCTGGCTCAAGGAGAGCGCCATCCCCGGCATCGCCGGGCATCGACACCCGGGCCCTGACCAAGAAGCTCCGCGTCCACGGCGTCATGCGCGGCATCCTGGAGACCTACTACACCAAGGTCGACCTGGCCGCCCTGCGCCGCGAAGCGCGGCTGATCCCCGACCCCAACAAGCGCCACCTGGTCGGCGAGGTCACCGTCAAGCGGATCAAGGTCTACAACAAGGACCGGCAAAAGGACCGTCGCGGTCATCGACTGCGGCATGAAGCTCAACATCCTGCAGTGCCTGCTGCGCCGCGACGTCAAGGTCGTCCGCGTCCCGGCCGACACGCCCTTCGAGAAGATCATGGAGTACGACCCGGCCGGGGTGCTCGTCTCCAACGGCCCGGGCGACCCCAAGCAGTGCGGGACGACCATCGACACCCTGCGCCGGCTGATGGCGGCCGACATGCCCATCTTCGGCATCTGCCTGGGCAACCAGCTCCTGGCCCTGGCCGCCGGGGCCGACACCTACAAGCTCAAGTTCGGCCACCGCGAGCCAGAACCAGCCCTGCCTGGAGGAAGGCACCAAGCGCTGCTACATCACCAGCCAGAACCACGGCTTCGCGGTCGACGTCCGGACCCTGCCCAAAGGCTGGGCGCCCTGGTTCCGCAACGCCAACGACGGCACCAACGAGGGCATCCGCTGCCTGGACAAGCCCTTCCGCAGCGTCCAGTTCCACCCCGAAGCCGCCCCCGGGCCGACCGACACCGAGTTTCTCTTCGACGAGTTCCTGGAGGAGCCTGCCGATGAGCCGCGCCTCGGCGGCAAGGGCGAACCGGCGGGGCCGCTCGCGACCGGTCCGAGACGGCCGCCCGTCCAAGGTCCTGCTCCTCGGCTCCGGCGCCCTCAAGATCGGCGAGGCCGGCGAGTTCGACTACAGCGGCTCGCAGGCCATCAAGGCCCTCAAGGAAGAGGGCCTGCGAAGTCGTCCTGATCAACCCCAACATCGCCACCATCCAGACCTCGGAGTTCCTGGCCGACAAGATCTACTTCCTGCCGGTGACGCCCGACTTCGTGGAGAAGGTCATCGACCGGGAGAAGCCGGACGGCATCCTCCTGTCCTTCGGCGGCCAGACGGCCCTCAACTGCGGCGTGGCCCTGGCCAAGTCGGGCGTTCTGGAGCGGTACGGCGTCCGGGTCCTCGGCACACCGGTCGAGGTCGATCGAGGACACCGAGGACCGGGAGCGGTTCAACGCCCGGCTGGCCGAGATCGGGCTCAAGTCGCCGCGGGGCATGGCCGCCACGAGCCATCGAGGAAGGCCTGCGCATCGCCCGGACCATCGGCTACCCGGTCATGGCCCGGGTCGCCTTCGCCCTGGGCGGCCGCGGCAGCGGCCTGTCGCAGAACGAGACCGAGCTGAAGGAAGCCCTCAAGCGGGCCTTCGCCCACGCCCCCCAGGTCCTGATCGAGGAGTACCTGGAGGGCTGGAAGGAAGTCGAGTACGAGGTCGTCCGCGACCGCGACGACAACTGCGTCACCGTCTGCAACATGGAGAACTTCGACCCCATGGGCATCCACACGGGCGAGAGCATCGTCGTCGCCCCCTCGCAGACGCTGACCAACGAGGAGTACCACCTGCTGCGGACGATCGCCATTCAAGGCCGTTCGCCATCTGGGCATCGTCGGCGAGTGCAACATCCAGTACGCCCTCCACCCGCGGACGGGCGACTACCGGATCATCGAGGTCAACGCCCGGCTTTCGCGCAGCTCCGCCCTGGCCTCCAAGGCCACCGGCTACCCGCTGGCCTTCGTCGCCGCCAAGCTCGTCCTGGGCCACGGCCTGCCCGACCTGCTCAACTCCATCACCAAGAAGACCACGGCCTGCTTCGAGCCGGCCCTGGACTACCTGGTGGTCAAGATCCCGCGCTGGGACCTGAAGAAGTTCCGCCGGGTGTCCAAGAAGATCGGCTCCGAGATGAAGTCGGTCGGCGAGGTCATGGCCATCGGCCGCAACTTCGAGGAAGCCCTGCAGAAGGCCACCCGGATGCTCCAGATCGGGGTCTACGGCGTCGTCGGCAACGACAGCTACTCGTTCGAGGACCTGGAGCTCGAGCTCAAGCACCCCACCGACGAGCGGCTGTTCGGCATCGCCGAGGCCCTCAAGAAGGGCTGGACGGTCGACCGCATCCACCAGCTGACCCGGATCGACCGCTGGTTCATCACCAAGATCAAGGCCATCGTCGATGAGGAGGCGGTGATCCGCGGGCGACGGCCTGGCCGGGACTGTCGCGCGAGCGGATGCGGGCGGCCAAGAAGAAGGGCTTCTCCGACAAGCAGATCGCCATCCTGACCGGCTCGCGCGAGAGCGAGGTCCGGGCCCGGCGCGAGCGGCTGCGCGTCCGCCCCTCGGTCAAGCAGATCGACACCCTGGCCGCCGAGTACCCGGCCAAGACCAATTACCTCTACACGACCTACCACGGCGACCGAGGACGACGTCCGCTTCGAGCGCAAGAACAATAAGGTCATGGTCCTCGGCTCGGGCTCCTACAGCATCGGCTCCTCGGTCGAGTTCGACTGGTGCTGCGTCTCGGCCGTCCTGGCCCTCAAGCGGCTCGGCCGCGAGACGCTGATGGTCAACTACAACCCCGAGACCGTGTCGACGGACTACGACATCTGCGACCGGCTGTACTTCGAGGAGCTGAGCTTCGAGCGGGTCCTGGACATCTACAAGCGCGAGAACCCGCGCGGCCTCATCCTGTCGATGGGCGGCCAGATCCCGAACAACATCGCCATGAAGTGCCACAAGGCCGGGATGCGGATCCTGGGCACCTCGCCCGAGAGCATCGACACGGCCGAGAACCGCTTCAAGTTCAGCCGGCTGCTCGACTCGCTGGGCATCGACCAGCCCGCCTGGAAGGAGCTGCGCACGCCGCGCGAGGCCCGGGCCTTCGCCCGCCAGGCCGGCTACCCCGTGCTGGTCCGGCCTTCCTACGTCCTGAGCGGGGCGGCCATGAGCGTCGTCTTCGACGAGAAGGACCTGGAGACCGTCCTCAAGCGGGCGGCCCGGGTCTCGCCCCAATATCCCGTGGTCATCAGCAAGTTCATCCTCAACGCCAAGGAGATCGAGCTCGACGCGGTGGCCAAGGACGGCGTCATCGTGGCCTCGGCCGTGGTCGAGCACATCGAGAACGCCGGGGTCCACTCGGGCGACGCGACCATGGTCCTGCCGCCGCAGAAGACCTACATCGAGACCATGCGCCGGGTCCGCGAGACGGGCCGCAAGATCGCGGCGGCGCTACGCATCACCGGCCCCTTCAACATCCAGTTCATCGCCAAGGACAACGCCATCAAGGTCATCGAGTGCAACCTGCGGGCCTCGCGCTCCTTCCCCTTCGTCTCCAAGGTGACCAAGGTCAACTTCATCGACCTGGCCGTGGAGGCCATGCTCGGGCGCACGCCCCGCTGCACCAAGTCGACCCTGGACCTGGACTACGTCGGGGTCAAGGCGCCCCAGTTCTCGTTCTCGCGGCTGAAGGGGGCCGATCCGACCCTGGGGGTGGAGATGGCCTCGACCGGCGAGGTGGCCTGCCTGGGCGAGGACGCGGCCGAGGCGCTGCTCAAGTCGCTCCTCTCGGCCGGCTACACCCTGCCCCGCAAGTCCATCCTGTTGAGCCTGGGCACCCGGGCCGACAAGCAGAAGTTCCTGCCCGCCGCGGAGGGCCTGCGCGACCTAGGCCTGACCATCTACGCCACGGCCCAGACCTCGCTCTTCCTCCGCCAGCACGGCGTACCCGCCATCCTCCTGCACAAGGTCCACGAGCGGCGCTCGCCCAACATCCGCGACTTCCTGCGCGAGCGCAAGATCGACTTCGTCATCTCCGTCCCCGACCCGTCGCGCAAGGCCGCTTTCGACAGCGACTACGAGCTGCGCCGGATGGCCGTGGACTTCTCCATCCCCCTCCTGACCAACATCCAGATCGCCGACCTCTTCGCCCACGCCCTGGTCCAGAAGAAGGACGCCGACCTGCTGGTCAAGCACTGGGCCGAGTACGATTAGGTCATCTTGCTAACCCGAACCGTCTGTGGCTCTTCGTATTTTGGGGGAGACTAAGAATCAAGCTCATTCCCCATCTCCGGGAAATGAATGCGGACAGGGGTATCGGCCAACGGCGAAATCGCGAGGGCGGCGCCTTTTTCCATAGTTCTCCGAGGGAAGCCAACGGCCGCCGAGGGCTGTTTGAGCTAGGAAAGAACAATCGTATATGAGACTGAGTGGGAGATCATGCAAGTCAGTTCGGACTGGCGTGCGAGTTCCGAGGCGCCGAGGAGAACTGTGGGAAAAGGCGAGAAGAGCCCGAAGCCGCCGGGACGATACCCCTGGCCGCGTTTCCCGGAGATGGGAGTGAACCAATAAAAAAAGCCCCGCCCCCCGGCCCCCATCAGGACCGGAGCGCGGGGCTCAGGTTGGCGGTGGGGTCGACCCTTAGCGCTTGCTGGCCTCTTCCATGGTCAGCTTGTCGCGCTTGGTGTAGCCGGCCGGGACGGTCCAGACCGAGGCGGGCGCGGCCTTCGTCGGAGATCTCCAGGGTTTCCATGGTGGTGTGGATCTTGGCGCCCATGATCTCGGCGTTCATCTCGCTGGCCACCTGGAAGCCCTTGATCTTGGCCATCTCCGCGACCGCGGAGTCGCCCAGCCGCATCTGGCCCTTCATCATCTCGGCCATCATGCCGGCGTACTTGGCCGCGTCGAAGGGCACGTCGGTCGTGGCCCAGACCTTCATGGGCATGGCCATGCCCATGACGCTGATGTTCATGGTGTAGCCGGTGCAGTTCCAGTTGCCGATCTTCTTCTTCTCGTTGGTCGGGGTGACGGTGACCGAGGCCTGCATCATGCCGGCCATGGCCGCCATCTGCTCCGGTAGGATCTTGGCGTAGTCGAGGGGCAGGGGGGTCTCGAGGTAGGACTTGGACTCAGGCGTGATCCAGATCATCTTCTTCTTGGCCATGTCGACGATGATGGTCTGGGCGGCGCTGACCATGGCGATCTTGCCCTCGCCCAGCCACTGCTCCTGGATGACGTCGGTGGCCGGAGTGGTCTGGCCCATGATGGTCATGGCGTCGGTGTGGGTTTTGGTCTTGACGTAGATCTCGGCCGAGAGGGACAGGGCCGCGAACAGGATGACGGCGAAAACGGCGACGAATTTCTTCATGGCGGGATCTCCTTGGGCGGCCTTTGGGCCGGATTTTGCTTCCCCCGGATTATATCGGTTCGCCCGGAAAAGCGCAACGCCGCGGCCGGGTTCGAAGTCCCGTTCGGGAGAAAAACGGAACGCCCGGGTTCAGGCCGTGAGGAACAACCGCACATCCATGACGTTGGTCCCGGTCGGGCCGGTGACGAACAGCCCGCCGGTCTTCTGGAAGAAGTGGTAGGAATCGTTGTCGTCCAGGCGGACTCCCATGTTCATCCCCAGGCGCCGCCCCTGGACCATCACCTCCGGCCCTCCCCAGGCGCCGGCGGCGTCGGTCGGACCATCGACACCATCGGTTCCGAAGCTCATGACCAGCCAGTCCCGCCCATGCAGGCGGCCGGTCCGGATAAAAGCGTTGAGCGCTTCCGGATCGGACCCGGCCCGGGCCCGACGGTCGATGTCCACCAGGGCGGCCAGGACGAACTCCTGGTTGCGCCCGCCGAGGCCGGAACCGCGGACGGTGACCGTGTGCTCGCCCCCCGCGATCAGGGCCGTCGGCTTGTCGCCGGGCCGCAAGCCGCGGGCCGACGCCAGCAGGACGGGGACATAGCGGGCGGCCGCGTCGCGGGCTTCGCCCGAATCGGCGGCGGCCAGGACCGAGGCCCGGAAACCGAGCCCTTCCGCCTCCCGGCGCGCGGCCGCCAGGGCCGTGGCATTGCGGCCGATGACAAAGGTCGAGGCGCGGCCGGCGGCCGGATCGCCCCGTTTGAGCGTCTCGGGGATCCGCCCGGCCAAGCCGTCCTCGATCGTCTCGCGTACGCCTGCCGGCGGATCGTCCCACAGCCCGAATCGCCGCAGGACATCCGCCGCGTCGGCGAAAGTCGAAGCATCCGGGGTTCCCGGACCCGAGGCGATGACCTCGGGATCGTCCCCCGGAACATCGGAGATAAGCAGGCTTACGACCGGGCCCGACGACGCCGCCGCCAGGCCCCCTCCCTTGACCAGGGACAGGTGCTTGCGGACCGCGTTGAGCTCCTGGATGGCGGCCCCGCGCAGCATGAGCTCGCGGGCCAGGTCGGCCTTGGCCCGCAGGCTCAGGCCCGGCCGCGGCGCGCAGAGGAGGGCCGAGCCGCCGCCCGAGACGAGAAGCAGGAGTAGATCGAAGGGGCCGCAGCCTCGGGCCATTTCCAGAGCGGCGCGCCCAGCCGCCTCGCTGCGGGCATCCGGGTGGGGGTGGGAGGCTTCGAGCCTCTCGAATCCCGGCGTCTCGGGGGCCGGGCCGGGGGTGACCAGCAGGCCCCGCCGCAGATGCCCGCCCAGGACATCGGCCGTCGCCGCCGCCATGCCCGCGGCCGCCTTGCCGAAGGCCAGGACGTCGACGCCGGTGTACTCCGAAAGATCGAAGCGCCGGCCCTGGACTTCGATGGTGCCGCCGTCCACGCGCAGACTGTCCCGGATCAGCCGCTCGGGCTTGACGGCATCGACGGCAGCCGCGGCGATCCGGCGGGCCGCGTCGAGAAGAGATCCGTTCATGGGAAGGCATCATAATCCCGAAGGCCTGTTTTTCCAAGCCCCGCGTGCAGCCTCTCCGGCAGGCGGCAGATGTGGTAGAATCGCGGCATGGCCGGCCGCCGCAAGACGCTTTGGACCCTGCTCAAGCTCGCCTTCAGCCTCGGCATCCTGGCCTGGATCCTGTCCCGCCGGGACTTGGCCGCCATCCTCCGTTGCCTGCGCGGCGCCGCCTGGCCGTGGCTGGCCGTGGCCTTCGCCCTCAACGCCGTCGGTCTGATGATCCGGGCTTACCGCTGGCACATCCTGGCTTTGGCCCGCGGCGACGATCTGCCGACCGGGTATCTCTTCCGGTCCTGCCTGATCGGGGAATTCTTCAACAACTTCCTGCCGACCCGGTTCGGCGGCGACGCCTACCGCATCTGGGACGGCTCGCGGCAATCCAAGTCGCTCGTCCGGTCCTCGGCCATCGTCGTCGTCGAGCGGATGAGCGGCATCCTGATCCTTTTCCTGTTCGCCCTGATCGCCTCCCTGCTGCGGCTGGACATGGTCCGCCGCGTGCCCCTCATCGCGGTAACGCTCGTCCTCGGCGCCGGCGGCTTCGCCGCGCTGGGCCTGTTCTTCCTGCCGGCGGTGGGACGCCGCCTGCAGCGCCCTCCCGCCTCCGGGCCGCTGCGCAAAGCGGTGCTCAAGGCGGCCGAGTTCCGCAGCGTCATCGTCGGCTATCGCGACCACCCGCGGGACTTCCTGCGGGCCACGGGCTGGGCCTTCCTCCTGCAGCTGAACGTGATCCTCTACTATGTCCTGATCGGCCGGGCCCTGGGCCTTCGCGTTCCGGCCCTCGACTACTTCATCTTCATCCCCCTCGTGCTGCTCATCCAGCTCAACCCCATCTCGATCAATGGACTGGGCTGGCGCGAATGGGCTTACATCGAAGTCTTCCGCTTTTACGGCGTGGCCGGAGAGCAGGCCCTGGCCTTCTCCTTCGTCGAAATCGCCTTCGGCCTGCTGGTCAGCGTCGTGGGCGGCATCCTTCTTGCGACCCGCAAATGAGATTCCCGGCGACCGCTTGCGTCCTGGCCCTGGCGCTGGCCGCGGCGGCGGGGCCGGCCCCCGCTCCCGATCCCGGCGCGGGAGCCCAGACCCAGGCCAACGCCTCGGCTTATGAACAGAGTCTGGACAAGGTCCGCAAGGACATCGACGGCCTGCGGCTGCGGCTGAAGCAAGCCGAGGCCCGGGAGCAGACCACACTGAACCGCCTGGAACGGATCGGGCTCAATAAAAGCCTGCTGCGCAACGAAGGCCGGATGCTGGCCCTCCAGCTCGACAAGAACCGGGCCGACCTCGAGGCCGCGCGCCGCCGGCTGCCCGAGATCGAGAGCCGCTTGGCCGCGGAGCGGGAAGCCCTGACCCGCGTCCTGACGGCGCTCTACAAGTACGGCCGCTTCCGCTTCGCCCGCTTCCTGCTCCAGGCCCGCGACCTGAAGTCCCTGGCCGTGGAGAACAAGCGGCTGACCATCCTGGCCGCGGCCCAGAATTCCGTGATTCAGGACTACGGCCGCAACCTGGCCGAGCTGGGCCGGGCCGCCTCGGCTCTGGCCGACAAGGAGAAGGAGACCTCGCTCCTGCTCGGCCGGGCCTCGGCCAAGAAGGCCGAGCTCGACCGGGAGGAAGGGAAGGCCCGCGGCCTGGTCACCCAGATCCGGGCCGACAAGCAGCAGTACGAGAAGGCCCTGGGCGAGCTGGCCCGCCGGGCCCAGGAGCTGCAGGCCATGATCCAGCGCCTGCAGAGCCAGGACTTCGCTCCACCCTTCACCCCCATCCCCATGGCCGAGCGCAAGGGGCGGCTGACCTGGCCGACCCGGGGCAAGGTCCTGCAGGCCTTCGGCGTCCAGGTCCACCCCCAGTTCAACACCGTGACCATGAACAACGGGGTGGAGATCGAGCCTCCCGGCGGCGACCTGGCCGTGCGGGCGGTGCACGACGGCCGGGTCGCCTTCGCCGAGCCGTTCCCCGCCTACGGCAACCTGCTCATCATCAACCACGGCGACGGCTACCACTCGCTCTACGGCCATCTGGCCGAGTTTCTGATCAAATCCGGCGATTACGTCATCGGCGGCCAGCCCGTGGCCGTGGCCGGCGACACGGGCTCGCTGGTGGGCGTTTCGGTCTATTTCGAGATCCGCCACCTGACCAAGCCGGTCGATCCCTTGCAATGGCTCTCCCGTCGGTGATACAATTTTTCCTTCCGAAAGCCCCCCACCGACATGAGCCGAACCACCCGCAACCGCTTGTTGAGCTTGGGCGCACTGGCCGCCGGCCTCCTCTTCTTCTGGGTCGTCCGCCTGATCCGCCCGGCCGTCGCCGCGCCCCCCGCCGCCCAGAGCGGGGCCGACCTGACCGAGGCCGTCGTCCGGCTGATCCGGGCCGACTACGTCGAGGAACCCAACGCCAAGACGACCATGGAGGGCGGGTTCCGCGGCCTGGTCAACTCGCTGGATGCCCTCTCGAGCTACCTCGACAAGGACGCCGTCGGCAAGCGTGCCGACGCCGCCCTGCCCGGCTATAAAGACCTGGGGCTGATCCTGTTCAAGCGGGCCTCGAGCTTCCCCGTGGTCGTCGGCCTGGTCGAGGATGCGCCGGCCGAGAAGGCGGGCCTCAGGGTGGGCGATATTGTGACCGCCCTGGACGACGTATCGACCGTCCTGCAGGGGCTCTCGGAGATCCGCCTGGCGCTCAAGTCGCCCGAGGCCAAGCCGGTCAAGGTCCGCATCGTCCGGGACAACGAGACCAAGGAGATTCCGGTCGTCCGCGGCACCGTCTACGCCAAGCCCTTCACCTTCGTCGAACAATCCGGGACTTCAGGGATCCTGACCGTAGCCCATTTCCACCCGCCCCTCGTGGCGGAGCTTCGAGGCGGGCCTCGTGCCGCGCCTGACCGGTAAATCGCTGCCTCTCATCATCGATCTTCGCTCCGCCTATGAAGGCGACAATGAGGAAGCCCTTCGCTTCGTCAATCTCTTCGTCCAAGGCCGAAAAAGCGGGCCAGATCGAGAAAAGGGGCGGCGTCATAGACATCCTGGCCTGCCCCGAGGCCGCCCCGCTCGAAAGCCTGCCCTTGATCCTATGGATCGCGCCGTCGACCATGGGGCCGGCGGAGATCGCCGCGGCATGCCTGCACGACCTGCGCAAAGCCAAGACCGTAGGCTACCTGACGCCGGGCCTCACCTCCCGGCAGGACGTCTTCCCCCTGCCCGGCGGCGACGCGCTGCTCCTGACCACGGGCGTGTTCCTGACGGCTTCGGGCGAGAAGATCTGGAGCAAGGGGATCGTGCCGGACGTCAAGCTCGACGCCGTCCGGCCGGATCGGAAGGCCTACCTGGAAAAGACCGCCGGGCTGCTCGCCCGCCGGCCCTGAATGCGGCCGGCGTAGAGCTCGTCTTCACTTCCGCCGTCGTCCGTTGAAAAAGCCGCCCCTTTCTTTCTCCCCGGCGGTTGTGCGGTCAGCCCTCTCGGTATTGAGTCGAGAGGGATTCGGGACGTTCGGCTAGCGGGCTTCCGAGGCGATGGCGCCGCCCCGGAAGAGGAAGCGCTGGCCCATTCTCATCGGGATGTGGATAGGCAGGGCGGGGACAAGAGACCGGCCGTCCTTCTCGAATTGAATATACCTGGCCGATCCCGCCGTGACATGCATGGGAAAGACCGCCTTCGGCGGGATCTTCCGGAACAGATCCTTCGTCTGGACTCCGTATTTCTCCTCATCCAGAATCGGGAAGACGAAGGCCAGGTCGATCGCCGCAGCCTTGGTCCGAAGGAAGTCGTTCTCGGGGCCTGGCTCCGCCGGCTGGCAGTCGCCGTTGTGGTAGATAGTCAAGCCGTCGATCTTGATCAACCAGGCCACTTCGGGGACGCCCGAGTGATGGGAGTTGATCGTGGCGATCTCCATCCCGTCCCCGGCCAGGACGGCCCGGGGCCCGGCCATCATGATCGCCCCGGGATCGGGCGACTCCTCCCAGCCGAGGTAATAGGCGATGTCGGGGACCGTCCGGCGCCAGCCGAAGATGAGGGGATTGTAGTGATCGCCGTGCGAGTGGGAGACGAAGACCCTGACCTTGAGCCCCTTGATCTCCTCGGCTTCGATCCAGCCGTTCTCGAGCGAGGGCCGGGACGGCTTGGCTTTCGAGGCCGGGCCGTCGCGCTGTTCCTGGTAATCGAAGATCAGGAGGTGATCATGCGTCCGGACCGCGTACCCGCAGTGGCCGAGATACCAGATGACGGCCTCACCGGGCCCGGGCCGATCGGCGCGTCCGGATGTCTGGCCAGCCGCGGCAAATCCGGCGATGCCCGCCAGTACCATCGCCGCCGACAAGGTGAGAAGGATTCCTTTTTTTTGCATGTTCGTTCTCCCCGAAGACGCGGGATGGGGCAAAGCCCAGATAAGCCCTGCAATCTTCGGGCCAATTGCGCCCCCCTGGAATCGGGGCGGCCCGCGGCTCCCGCCGTAAAGAGAATTGACGCCCGAGGCGCGAAGAGGCGCAACGCTCCGGGCGGACTAATCGGCGCCGACCAACGCCACGACCGCCGTGATGTTGTCCCGCCCGCCCGCTTTCCAGGCCATACGGACCAGAACCCGGCAGATATCCTCGGGCTTCTTCTTGCGGCGGAAGGGCTTAAGGATGTCCTTCGCCTGTATCGAGCCGAACAGGCCGTCGCTGGCCAGGAGCAAAGCGTCGCCCGGGCGCAGCTCGAGCTCGAAGGTGTCGACGACCAGGCTTTCGGCGTAGCCGATCGACCTCGTCACCATGTTCCGGAAAGGCGAGCGGGCGACGTCCTCTTCGGTCATGAGCTTGGCCCGGACCTGTTCGGCGGCCCAGGAGTGGTCGCGGGTGATCTGGGTCAGGGCCCCGTCGCGCACGCAATAAAGGCGGCTGTCCCCGACGTTTGCCGCCGCCGCCTTGCCGTTGGCGACGAGCAGGGCGACCAGGGTCGTCCCCATCCCGTTCAGGTGCTCGGTCCCCTTGGCCTGATGGAAGACGGCCTCGTTGGCCTTGAGAAAGGCGCCCCCCAGGACGACGGCCGGGGAGGCGCTTCCCGATGCGGCCAGGCGCTCGGCCACATCGGCGCGAAGGATCTCCACGGCGGACGCGCTGGCAACCTCGCCGGCGGAATGGCCGCCGATGCCGTCCGCCACGGCCGCCAGGACGGCCGGGCCGGGTCCGATCTCGGCGCACAGGAAGCTGTCCTCGTTCAGGTCGCGTTTGCGTCCGATGTCGGAACGGCCGGCGGTGTGGATGCGCATGGCAATCTCGGCCTAACTTATGCCAGCCGTTCCGTCTTTGTCAAATGCAGACTCCGCATTGCCGGCCAATTCGTGTAAAATAGAATCTCAGGAGGAACTCATGAAACTACGCATCCCCGCCCGGATAGCGGCCCTGGCCGCGCTGGCCGCCGTCGTCGTCGCGGCTTCCGCCTGCAAGGCACCCACGACGGACGAGGTCAAGGCCTCCCTCGAAGTCGTCAACCTCCAGACCAAATGGGTGGTCAAGGACTACCGCCAGTGGCCCGCACCCAAGCTGGTCCTGGTGCCGATGGTCGAGTTCCAAGTTAAAAACCTGACTTCCGAGCCCATGAAGTTCGTCAATTTCAACGCCATCTTCAAGAAGCGGCTTGCGGACATCGAGAACCTGGGCGACAATTTCCTGGCCGCGATCCGCAAGGACCCCATCCCGCCGGGCGGGCTGAGCGAGAAGATCACGCTCAAGAGCAATTTCGGGGTGGAAGGCCGCAACCTGGAGCATTTCAAGGTCTATCCCCAGATGCTCGAATATCACCTCAAGCTCTACGCCCAGTACAAAGGCTCGCGCCACTCCCTGCTGGGCGAGTGGAAGGTGGCGAACATCATCGACTTCAAGGAAGACGAGCCGGTCCACATGGACGGCAAAGTCATCGACAAGGCCCCCGAGGCCAAGATCAAGTGACGCAAGGGCGGAAACCCCGCCCATTTAATCAAGGTTAACGAAAAGGGAGAGACTTCGAGGTCGTTTTACTTAGTCAATTGGAATAAATACGTTTGGTCCGTGATCGCTTTCATATCAGCACTCTTTAAGCCGCGCGGAACGATCCAGCCGATCGCCGAGCTCCCTTTGAAGTAAGCGAGGGTTTTTTCAATGGCTTCGCGCAAGGGAATTCGCTCCGCCAGAACGATGTTGATCACGATCATCAGCCAGTTCTCTGAGTAATGACTGATATTGGATCCGCCCTGTAAGAGCTGGGTGACAGAGGGCCCGGATGTCTTTTTCTTGGCATGGCCGAAGTCCGGGGCATCTGCCGGACCGACGATTTTGACGCCGGCCGACCGTGGAAACTCCTGCGAAGCCCAGCGGGCCACGCTGTCGCAAGAGGAGATCACAGAATAATCGCAATCATAGACGTCCAAGATCAGCTCATAAGCCGAGGAGAGACCCGTTTCCATGGGCGTCTTAAATTTATCCGAGAAGAGCGTTCCCGAATCGATCAAACGAGGATGATGGATCTTAGCCGTCCCCTCTCCCGGCCTGTTCTTGAGTGAAGACTTGGAAACCTTGTAGATCAGCGACTGCTTATGGACGGCTTTGAGGCCGTAGAACGAGCCGCGAGGAATATGCCAACACACGGCGGAATCGCCGCGGAAGAACTTCGAGGAAAAGTCCACCACGCGCCGAGCCGGAAGCTTGTCGCAGGTGAAGCAGTTCAGGCAGGCCTTTTCGCCATAACGGCGATAGCTGATGGCGCTCGTCTCGATGTACTGGACCAGAGTCTGGCCGTCGCCGAGCTCCGGGGAGGATATATTCGGCACCCCGAAAGCCTTCATCCGGATCGCCTCGCAAGTATCCCGGCTCCAGCGCTTGACTTCCTCAAGGCTCGGCTTCTCGCCCTGGGGCAAAGCCATATCGATGATGATCTCCTCGCCGTACTTGTCGGTCTCCAAGCGCCGCTGAAATTCCGGGTAGGGAACGGCGGATATATCGGGGGAATACCATCGAGTTTGGATGCCCGACTTTTTAAATCGTCTTTGGACCAGGCTCGGCTTGAGCTTGAAAACATCCTTGCCGCGGGAACCGGCCGTGAGGCTGAAGGGTCCCCCCATGTAGCTGACGTTGGTAAATTGGACAACCCGGACAGAGTCGAAGATCCGCTCCATCTGCCGCCAGCTGCCCGGACACTCGTAGGGCTGGAGTATCAGGGCTCCGGTCTGGTGGATGGCTATGCCGCCCTCCTTCAGGGCTTCGTAGACGTTCTTGTAGAAATCGGTATTGAACAGGCTGCGGGCCGGGCCGATGGGATCCGTCGAATCGATGATGATGACATCGAAGGTCTTCTTCCGCGCCCGGATGAACTCCGCGCCATCGCAGATCTCGAGATGGAAACGCGGATCCTCGAAGACTCCGGCCATGACGCTGGGGATGTGCTGGCGGCAAAGGTCGACCACGGCCTTGTCGATCTCGACCATGGTCAGATTTCTGACGGAGTCGTGGCGGAGGACTTCACGCGCCACGCCGCAGTCCCCGCCACCGATGATCAGCACGTTCTCGCCGGGCTTGGCCAAGGAGAAGAGCGGCCAATGGGCTATCCATTCGTGGTAGATTCCCTCGTCCTCCTCGGTCAGCTGGACGATTCCATCCAGGACCAAAACCTTGCCGAAGCGGTTGGTCTCGAGGATCATCAGCTTCTGGAAGCCGGTATCGGTTTCCGGGACCAGAACGTTGGAAACCTTGAAGCCATAAGTGAGGTCGGGATAGAGGTCCTCAAAAAAATAGAGATCGCCGTTTTTCTCAGTAAGGCTCATCGGTTGTTTCCTTCATAAGCGTTCCGTAGGGATTATAATCGAACCAACTGCGCTCGACAACAGCGCGACTTGCCGATCAGGAGGAGATTACGACTGTTTGCCCAGCGGGTCGGGCTTGAGAATCTTGATGTAGCTGCGCTTCTTGATGTCCTGCAGGAACTCCTTGAACTTGGCGTCCTGCAGGGTGCCCATCATCTTTTCTTCGATCGGCCGCTTGGCCTCCTCGAAGGTCTTGGTCCGGGGCTCCTTGCGCTCCTCGACCTTGAGCAGGTACCAACCATTCTTGGTCTGGACCCAGCCCGACACGGCTCCCGTCTGGAGCGGAGTCAGGGCCGCCTCGAGGATCTTATCGATCTGCCCGACCACCAGGTTGCCCAGGTCGCCCTTGGCTTCCTTGAGCGGCGCATCCGAGTAGGTTTCGGCCGCCTGGACGAAGTCCAAACCGCCCTTGATCTTGTCGGCGATCTCGGTCTTGCGGGCTTCCAGCTCCGCGGGCTCGCGGCCTTCCAGGGTCATGTACACGGCCCGAACCTTGAACTCGGCCGGCTCGAGGAACTCGGCCTTGTGGGCCTTGTAGTACTCGATGACCTGGGCTTCGTCCAGGGCCAGCGCCTTGTTGACCTCGCTGTAGACGACCCCCTGTTTAAGGAGCGTCTCCTCCATCTGCTTGATGAAGACATCATAGTCCATGCCCTGGCTGCGGACGGCCCGCTTCAGCTCTTCGTCCGACTCGAGGCTGTTCTCTTTCTTGATGTTGTCCAGGGCCATCTTCAGCTGCTCGGCCACGTTGAAGTTCTTCTCCTTGGCCAGCTGCAGCAGGAGCAGGTCGGTGATCATGGCGTCGAGGAGGCCCGACTTGATCTGCTCCAGAACATTGTCCAGCTCCTCGCCCTGGAGCTGGGCCTTGGCCTGGGCGGACTTGGCTTCGAATTCGCGCTTGAACTCGGACAGGGTGATGATGTCGTCGTTGACCACGGCGACGATCTCCTCCACGACTTCCTGGGCGGCCAGGCCGAGGCCGCAGAGCAGCATCAGCCCGGCGAAAAGGCGGCGGGATTTGGCGGACATCATATTTCGTTCCTTTGGTAGATGAAGGGCAGCTTGTCGGTCTCGGCCTTCCAGTCCAGGGCCGCCTTCAGCTCCTCGATATGGGCGGCGACGGCCGCCTTGCCCTGCTCGTCCAGGAGCTTGGCCATGATGGCCGGGCGGGCTTCGATCAGGGTCTGGAGCTTGGGTTCGAACTTCCGGTCCAGGCGGAAGATGTGATAGCCGTAGGTGGATTCCACGACCCGGCTGATCTGGCCGGGCTTGAGGGCGAAGACGACCCGCTCCAGCTCGGCCGGCAGCTGGCCGGCGCTGAAGATGCCCAGCAGGCCGCCCTTGGCCGCTTCGATCCCCTTGGACGAGGCTTTGACCGCTTCCCGGAACTTGGCCTCCGTGGCATTTGACAGCCCGCCGAGGACGTCGGTCGCCTCGCGCTCGGTCGGACACAGGATCTGGCTGACCTGAAGGCGCTCGGTCTGCAGGAACTCGCTCTTGTGGCCGTCATAGTAGGCGGTGACGTCGGCGTCGGGGACGCTCAATCCGCCCAGCAATATCGACAGGTACTTCTCCACCTGGAGCTTGTCCCGCACGGCCCGGGGGTCGAACTCGGTGGTCGGGATGCCTGTCCCGGCGGCGGATTTGAGCCGGAAGATGTATTCCGAAACATCGGACTCGGTCGGGGCCACGTTCTGGCCCCGGGCCTGGGCCAGGAGGATCTTCTCCTCGACGTAGTTGTCGAACAGGCCGCTCAGGGCGGGCGCGGCCAGGGTGGTCCATTCCTCGCCCGCGTTCAGCTTCAGGTAGCCTTGGAAGTCGGCCAGGGTATAAGCCTCGGTCTCGACCCGCAGGACGACGGGCGACGCCGACGCGGCGGGGGGACCGCCTTTCTGGTCCGAGCCGTCCGCGCTCTTGCCGCGGCAGGCCGTGGCCAGCACCAGCAGGCAGACGACGACAAGGACATTCCAACGCCGGGCCGTGCTGTCCATCTTCATTAAATTCAAGCTATTGTATTACACTCCGTATAACGCCTTCAAGACCGCGATCGTTTCACTCAGGAACTCGCCGTCCGTCCGAGAGGGCAGCGGGACGTCCAGAACCCCCTCGGGCGATAGGCGCCCGCGCTTTTCGCGCATCAGGGCGGTCAGCTTTTCCAGCTTCACGCCGGACTCCGGCAGGAAGCGAAGGACGAGCCGCGATTCGACCCGGTCCACCGAGCCGACGCGCAAAGCCTTGGCCAGCCACAGGATACGGCCGTAGGCGAAGAGGTGGCGCACGCCGGCCGGGAGCGGGCCGAAGCGGTCCGCGACCTCCTCGGCCGCCGCATCCAGGTCTTCCAGGCTCGAGGCCGAGGAGACCCGCTTGTAGAGGTCGAGGCGGAGATTGGCCTGGGGCACATAGGTCTCGGGGATGCGGTTGTCGGCCCGCAGGTGGATCTCGACCTTGGACTCCGGCCGGGATTCGCCCCGCAGCTCCTGGATGGCCCCGTCCAGCATGTGGATGAAGTAGTCGTATCCCACGGCCTCCATCACCCCGCTTTGCTGCTCGCCGAAAAGGTGGCCGGCGCCGCGGATCTCGAGGTCCTTCATGGCCAGGCGGAAGCCCGAGCCGAGCTGGCTGAACTCCTTCAAGGCCTCCAGCCGGCGGCGTGCGCTCGAGGTCAGGTCCGTCGACGGCGGGACGAGGAAGTAAGCGTAAGCCTGGCGCGAGGAACGGCCGACCCGGCCGCGCAGCTGGTAGAGCTGGGCCAGGCCGAAATGGTCGGCCCGCTGGACGATCAGGGTGTTGACCAGGGGGATGTCGATGCCGTTCTCGATGATCGTGGTCGAGACCAGGACGTTGAACCTCTGCTCCACGAACCCGAGCATCCGCTTCTCCAGCTCTACCGGCGCCATCTGGCCGTGGATGGTGACGACCTTGGCCTGAGGAGCCCACTCCGCGATCTTCGCCGCCACGGAGTCGAGCTCCTCGATCTTGTTCAGGATGTAATAGACCTGGCCGCCGCGCGCCAGCTCGTGACGTACGGCCGAGCCGATGAGCCTCGGGCTGAAGGCGGTGACCACGGTGTGGACCGCCAGCCGGTCGCGCGGCGGCGTCTCGATCAGGCTGATGTCGCGTAGCCCCGTAAGCGACATGTTCAACGTGCGCGGGATCGGAGTGGCGGTCAGGGTCAGGACGTCGACATGGGTCCGCAGCTGCTTGATCCGCTCTTTGTGGGAGACACCGAAGCGCTGCTCCTCGTCGACCACGAGCAGCCCCAGGTCCTTGAACTCGACGTCCTTGGACAGGATGCGATGGGTGCCGATGAGGATGTCGACCTGACCGGCCTTGAGGTCGCGCAGGATGCGGGCCTGTTCGGCCTTGCTCTGCAGCCGGGTCAGCGAGGCGGTCTTGACCGGGAAGAGGACCATGCGGGCGGCGAAGGTCTTGGCGTGCTGGCTGGCCAGCACGGTGGTCGGGCAGAGGATGGCCACCTGCTTGCCGTCCATGACGGCCTTGAAGGCCGCCCGCAGAGCCACCTCGGTCTTGCCGTAGCCGACGTCGCCGCAGACCAGCCGGTCCATGGGAGCGTCGGATTCCATATCGGCCTCGACCTCGTTGATGGTCCGAAGCTGGTCCCCCGTCTCCTCGTAGTCGAAGGTCTTGTCGAACTCCTCCGCCCAGGGGCCGCGGCCGCTGAAGGAGTAGCCCTTGACCGACTTGCGCCGGGCGTAGAGCTCGAGAAGCTCCTTGGCCAGCTTTTCGACGGCTTTTTTGGTCCTGGTCTTGGTCTTCTCCCAGCCCGTGGTGCCCAGCTTATCGAGCGCCGGCAGGCCCGTCCCGAGCGGGGTGAACTTCTGGATCAGGGCCAGGTCCTCGACGGGCACGTAAAGCCTGTCGTCGTCGCGATAGCGAAGCTCCAGAAACTCGCGCGGCCGGCCGTCCGGATCCATGCGGATCAGGCCGTGGAAGACGCCGACGCCGTAGTCGGCATGGACGACGAAGTCGCCCGCCTTGAGGTCCTGGAACTGGGCGATGGAAGGCTTGGCCGAAGGCCGGGAGGGAACGGCCCGGTCCTCGGTCAGGATGTCCTCCTCGGCGAAGACATAGGCCTTCTGGCCCGGGTAGGCGAAGCCGCGATCGAGCCGGCCGGGGAGGAGGACGATCTCCCCCTCCGGGGCGCGGGTCAGCGCGGATTCCGCGGCCAGGGCCGGGATCTCCTCCCCCTGCAGCAGGGCCAGGACCTTGCGCCGGACCTCGGACGAGGAGAAAAAGATCAGGCAGCGATCGCGCTCCTCCTGGCGTCGCTTCATGTATTCCAGGAAGAAGGGGATGCGGTTGTCGAACCTGGGCACGGGCTGGAAGCCGAAGCGGATCTCTTGGCGGCCGCCGACGCTTTCCGGCGCCATCTCGCCGACCGGGGCCGCCCCCGCCTTCACCGCCGTCCAGAGACGGGGCGGGAAGTAGCGCTCGGGCGGCTCCACCGCGGCTCCTCCCTCGGCCGCGGCGGCGGCCTGCTCGCGCAGGTCGTTCATGACCTCGAGATACTCCCGTTCGATCTCCTCCGGCGAGTCCAGGAAGACGACGGCGTCATCCAGGTAGCGGGTGTAGGGGACTTCAGGGCCCGGCTCGGCGGCCTCGGTCAGGGAAGGGATGACGCAGCGGTCGATCCTGCGGATGGTCCGCTGGCTGGAGGGCTCGAACTCGCGCAACGAGACGACCGTGTCGCCGCCGAACTCGATACGGAAGGGCGCCGGGTGCCAGGGCGAGAAAGCGTCCACGACACCACCCCGGAAGGCGTATTCGCCGCGGAAGGCGATCAGGTCCTCGCGGACATAGCCGAACTCGGCCAGCCGCTTGATCAGGAAGTCCCGGTCCAGGGGCATCCCCGGCTTGAGGCTCAGGAACAAGCCGTCCAGCCGCTCGGGCGCCGGCAGGGGGCGCAGGAGGCCGAAGACGTCGGTGGGGATGAGGACCGGCGGCCGGTGCCGCATGTCGTAGAGGAAGCGCATGCGCGAGGCCACGGCTTCGAGCGAGGGCGGGGCGCCGCTGTACAGGCTCTCGCCGGGCGAAGGCAGGGCCTTGACGCTGCGCGAGACGCCCAGCTTGTCGAGGTAGAAGCGGATGCGCACCTCGAGGTCTCCCGAGGGGCGGTCGGTGGGCTGGACCCAGATGATGCGCCGCCAGGAATGGGCGGCCAGAAGAGCCAGAAGGTAGGGCCGGCCGGCGTCGTTAAGGCCGGAGACGGCCGGGCTGCCCCCTTGTTCCAAGGCCTTCAGCAAGGCCTTGAATTCGTCGGCGTCCTGGAGAAAGTCAAGGCTCATGGGGGAAAGGATTCATTATAGGCCGCCCGGTGCAGCGGCGCAACGGCGCGCTGCGGGCCCTTCAGCGGCGCCCGGGCGGGTCGAAGAAGTCGATCCGGATCCGCGTCCCGTCGCCGGGCTCCGCCGCGATCGTGCCGCCCAGCTGCTCGACGAGCATGTCCACAATCTGAAGGCCGAGGCTTTCGGAGGCTACGAACCCGATGCCTTTCGGCATGCCCACGCCGTCGTCGGCCACGACCAGGCGGAAGGCGCCCCGCTCTCCCGGATGGAGGGCGATCCGGATAATCCCTTTGCGCTCGCCCGGAAAGGCGTGCTTGAGGGCGTTGCTGACCAGCTCGTTGACGATCAGCCCGCAGGGGATGGCGGCGTTGAGGCTCAGGAAGGCGTCGCGGACGTCCAGGTCGAGGCCGATCCGCCCCTTGGCCAGAGCGTAGGAATCCACCAGCATCGAGGCCAGGTGCCCCAGGTACTCGGCGAAGTCGATGCGCGAGAGGTCGGGCGACCGGTACAGCTTCTCGTGGACCAGGGCCATGGTCCGGACGCGGTCGCGGCTGTCCTGGAGCACCCGCAGCGCCGCGGGGTCCTTGATGAATCCGGTCTCGAAGTTGAGCAGGCTCGAGAGGACCTGCATGTTGTTCTTGACCCGGTGGATGACCTCCTTGAGGAGGACCTCCTTCTCCCGCAGCGACCGGGTCAGGGCTTCCTCGGACTGGCGCTTCTCGGTCACATCCAGGATGACCCCGTGCAGATGGGTGACGACGCCGGCCGGGTCGCGCGGAGCGAAAGTCCGGTCTTCGACCCAGCGGACCTCGCCGGCCTTGTTGAAAATGCGGTATTCCTGGGACCAATCGGTCAGCCCGGCTTCCAAGAAGCCGTGGATCTCGGCCAGCAGGCGGGCCATGTCGTCGGGGTGGATGATCTGCGCGTAAAGGATTGAGCCCGAGGTGAACTCCTCGGGCGTGTAGCCGAAAAGGCGGACGTTCTCGGAGACGAAGTCCACCGGCCAGCCCGCCTCGCGCCGCCAGAGAAAGATGACGGCCGGGCTGTGGTTGATGATGTATTCGTAGTCCCGGACGTCGCCGGGGCGAAGCGGTCGGCTTTCGGTCATACCTCTCTTCCCCGGGCGGTATTCTATGCCAGCCGCCCGTGGAGAGCAAACCGCTAAGCCGTTAGATTCGCCACCAATAAGAGAACTTCACGAAGACGCTGTAATCGCGCCGGTCGAAGCGGCTCGGCGCCAGCTGCCCGCGCTCGTAGTTCGAGTCGTAGCCGACGAAGAAGACGGTCCCGGGCCGCAGGACATAGGAGACGAGGCAGCTGCCGAAGATCTCCTTGTAGAAGAGGTTGTAGTCGAAGATGGCCCGCACGGACAGGGACTTGGTCAGCTGGTAGGTCGAGCGGGTGTGGACGACGTTGAAGTCCCACATCTCCTCGCCGCCGCGCGTCCTCCAGAAGACGCTTTTGGTGTAATCAAGGCCGAGCTGAAGGCGCTTGCTGGGCTTGAAGTTCAACCCGACGCCGTAGGTGACGCCCCAGCCCAGGTAAGCGTCCTCGGGGTCGTAGTTGATGGTGTCGCCGACTTCAGCAAAAACCTGGAAGGGCATCCATTGGATGATGTTGCTCTGGCCCTCGAGCTGGAACAGGGTCTTGCGGAAGTCCGCTTCGGCGTATCGCTCCAGGCCGTTCTCCACGGTCAGGTTGAGCTGGTTGAATTCGGTGAAGCGGAGCCGGGTCTGGGCCCGAACCCAGGTGTCCTGGGTGACGGAGTCGAAGTAGCCGTCCCGCCGGCCGGCCTGCAGGTTGAGCTGGACCTGGTTGAGGAAGGGCTTGTCGGGGTAGATCCGCAAGTTGGCGAAGGCCCCGGCGCTGCGGAAGTCGGTCCGGTTGACGAACCCCGAAGAGGCCTCGAAGTCGGGGTGAATGGACTTCCAGAACCCGCCGAAGCTGTAATTCTTGTTGAAGTAATAAGCCTCGGCGTAAAGGGCGGGGGCCAGGTCGGTCACGTCACCGGCCCAGTTGGTCTTGGAAGCCAGGGCCTGGAAGCTGAAGAAATACTTATTCGAGAAGCGCCACTGGCCGTCGACCCCGGCTACCCGGTTCCAGGAGGCGTCGGTCTCCTTGTCGGCCAGGCTGAACCCGAGGTAGGATCCCTTGTTGAAGATGTCGGTCTTGACCCGGACGATATTGAACAGGGCGGTCTCTTCACCGTTGCCCTGGCCGCCATGGACGTCCCAGACGCTATCGGTCGGCCTCTGGTCGTAAGCCGAGAGGATGCCGTAAGTCATCCCGCCCAGCTTGCCCGTGACCTTGGCACCCAGCAAGGGATCGGTGATGCGCCGGGTGTAGACCATCTCGATCTCGGGGAAGCTGAAGATCTCCATGCCCTCCAGGAAGAAGGGGCGCTTCTCCTGGTAGCGGAGGGCATAGCGCAGGTTGATGTCGACCTGCGGCGCATCCGCTTCGATATGACTGAAGTCGGGGTTGATGGTGGCATCCAGGGTCAGGTCGGACTTGAGGCCGTATTTCAAGTTGATGCCGGGCTGGAAGTCGATGCCCCGGCCCTGCTGCTTGAGGGCGGTGGCGATGGGCATGAGCTCGAGGTTGTTGCCGCGCTCGACCGGGCCTCGGAGGACGATGGGATTGGACTGGGCGATCAGCCCGGGAATATCGCGCGAGAACGAAGGCCACATATCAATGCCGCCCTGCCGGGGGAGGTTGCGGGCGAGCGTCAAGCCCCAGATCTTTTCGTCCTGATCCGGGAAGCGGAGGCTTTTAAAGGGGATGGCCAGCTCTATGGTATAGCCGAGGTCGTCGATTTTTCCGTCCGAGTCCCAGGCCGCGTCCCAGGAATCGTCCATGTTGTCGTTTCCGCCCTCCTCCATCCGGACGAAGTCCATCTGGACGCCGACCGGGTTGACGCCGAAGGTCGCGGCCCGGCGCTTCTCGTTGAAGGTGTCGAGGAAGACGACCATCCAGTCGTCGTCCAGGCATCCGTCCCTTTGGGTGACGCAGGCACGGAGCTTCTTGGGCTCGGGGTCGAGGCAGCGGAAGGCGAAATAGATGGCCTTCGAGTCGAAGCCGACGTAGGCGATCGTCTTCATCGCGGCCGGCTCGCCGGCCTTGGGCGCCAGCTGCACGAACCCGTCGATGCGGAGCGCCTCCTTCTCCCAGACGCCGGGCTCGATGACCCCGTCGATCCGGGGCGGGGTTGTCAGCCGGGGAATCTCCAGGCGCGCTTTTTCGGGGGGCTTAGCCTGCCCGGAAGCGGCAGAGGGGGCGAGAAGAGCAGCCAGGGCCAGAAGGAGCGCCGGTACGGCGGGACGGGGGGAAGGGCGGCGTCGGTCGTTTTCGGCCATCGGTCGTATTCCTTTCCAAGCAGGATGATCGGCTCGGACGCGGGTGGGGAGAGGCTTGCCACTCCAATCTCCTCGTCTTTTAAGACGAAATTTCCGGCCGAAAGGTTCACGCAAGGATTCCCAAGGGACCCGGGCTTGTTCCGTGCGGCCATTTTTTGGCTATAATGACGGTACCTTGTTCAAGGAGGCCGTCATGCCCCGAACGCCCCGCCTGGCCGGTATCGGCCTGGTCATCGCCCTCGGCTCCGCCTGGGGCCTGGCCGAAGCCGGGCTCGGATTGGCCCTGCAGGCCTGCGCCCGCCTGGCTTCGGGCGCGATCATGACCGGGGTCGCCGTCTTCTTCCTGACCGGCTCGCGCCTGCGCGCGCGCCGCGCCTGGGGTCCCGCGCTGGCCGTGGCGCTGGCCATGGGCCTCAAGCTCTTCGATGCCGCCCTGCTCGGCCTTCCCGTCAAGAGCGGTGCCATCGGCAACCCCCTCTTCGCCTTCCTGGTCGAGGCGGCCGTGTTCGTGGCCGTCTTCGCCGCTTTCGGGCGCGCCGCCGGCGGCTCCTTCCGCGGCCGGTTTCTCATGGGTGCCGGGACGGGCCTTGTCTCCGCCCTGGCCTTTCCCGCCGTGGCCTGGGCCACGGGAATTCCCGCCTGCGTCATGGCCGGGACTTCGATTCCCTTGTCGATCGCCTTCGCCCCTGTCGCCGCGTTGGCGGGCGGCCTGGCCGTGCCGCTGGCTTACCGGGTCGTGCCGGCCCTCGAAGCCTGGCAGGCTCGCCGGCCCGGGCTGCGCTTTCTCCTGCCCGCGGCGGCGGCGGCGCTGAGCCTCGCCTTCATCGCCGTCTTGCGGCTGGCTTGAGGGGTTCGGATATGGACGGGAGCAAGGATAGATAAATGTCGCCTGCCCCGATTTGAAAATCGGGGTATGCGACGCAAATGTATTAAGGAGTCATTCATGAAGCATCGAACCCGAGCCCTCATCCTAGGCCTGGCCGTCATGGCCGTTTTCGCTTCTCTGGCGTCGGCCCAAGCGCCGGCCCGGTACTTCGACACCGCGCAGCCCCTCCAGGGCAAGGTCAGGCTGGCGGTCTTCTATCCTTCCGTCGGATCGCTCAAGGCCCTGGTCGCGGTCAAGGAGCAGGGCTTCGTCCCTTATGCGGACTGGGAGATCGTGGGCATTCATCACGAGAGGGAGCGGACCAACTACGCCGCGGCCGAGAAGTACGTCCAGGACAACAAGCTGGACTGGATCCACTTCCATACGGTCCAGGCCGACATCGGGCTGGATACGATCTACAAGACCAACGCCCTCTCGGCCGAGCTGGAGAAAATCTTCGCCCTCAGCAGCGGCATCGTCTTCAACGGCGGGCCCGACATCGTGCCCGCTACGTATGGCGAGGAGGCGAGCCTCTTTACCGTCGTCACCGATCCCTATCGCCATTACCTCGAGCTGACCGCGATCTTCCACTTGCTGGGCGGCTCACAGGATCCGGCCTTCAAGGCCTATTGCGAGAAGCGGCCGGACTTCCCGATCCTGGGCATCTGCCTGGGGATGCAGAGCCTGAACGTCGGCACGGGCGGAACGCTTATCCAGGATATTTTGTCGGAGTCCTATTACGTACGGACGGTTGAAGGCGCCATCCGTTTGGGGCCTTTCGCCTGGCACACCAACCCCCACCCGAAGCTCGCCCCGCTCGAGCGGAGCCTGATCCCCTACATGCTTCACCCGATTCGTTTGTACGAGACGGGCAAGCTCGTCACGGCCCTGAGCATGAAGCCCGATGACATGCCGTACATCATGAGCGCCCACCACCAGTCGGCCGAGAGGATCGGCAAGGGCTTCAAGGTCGCGGCGACATCGGTCGATCAGAAGGTCGTCGAGGCCATCGAGCATGTGACATACCCCAACGTCCTGGGCGTCCAGTTCCACCCGGAGTTCCCGATGCTCTGGGACGCCACGCCGAAGTACAAAGTCGCCCCCGACGACAAGGAGCTGTTCGGCTGCCGGACCATCCTGGAAGCGAATCCCCCCAGCTTCGAGTTCCATAAGAAGCTGTGGGGCTGGTTCTTCGCTGCGATGAAGAAGCCGTAACGGGCTATTCCTTCCACGCGGCCAGGAACCGCGGCATGCTAACGGGCCAACGCCGCTCTCAACGCCGCATCGATCTTGACGGCGGGGTCGGAGCCGGCGGCGACAAAGACGCGGCAGCCGCAGCCCTTCCCGGCCGCCCCCGCTTCGCTCCCAGCACGAAGATGCGCGGGACGACGATCTCATCAGGATAAGGCAGGCGCGATTCGAGCGACTCGATCCCGAATCCGGCGGCCTCGAGATAGCCGCCCATCTCGGCCTCGCTGAAGGTCGCGAAGTAGATCTCGACCGGCATCCCGAGCAGGTCCGGAAGATACCCCTCCTCGGCGCCCGCCTTGACGGTCGCGAGCAGCGCGCCGCCCGGCTTCAGAATGCGGTGCAGCTCACGGAATAGCCCGGGGACGTTGGCCTTGGGCGTGTCGATGAGGGAATAATAGGCTACGACGCCGTCGAAGGATCCCGCGGGGAAAGGCAGGGCGCCGATATCGGCTCGAACGGCCATCATCATGGGATTGTTTCGCCGCGTCAGCTCCAGGCAGCGCTCCGAAAGGTCCACGCCGACCACGGACAATCCCCTCTCCGTAAAGAACCGGCCGACATGCCCACAAGGCCCGCAGCCCGCATCGAGGACGCGGTCCTGGGCGGAAAACCGCGAGGCGAACATGGTCAGCCGCTCCCGGTCATAGGGCTTCCCCTCGAGCTCGTCGCGGAAGAGCTCGTCGTATCGCGCGGCGGCCAGGTTGTAGGCCGCCCGAGTTTTTAAATCCGCCTCGTGCTTGTCGATCATACCGCGGCCTCTCGCCGGCCCTCCTTCAGATCTTGCCGGACCGGAAACGGACCAGCCACTTCTGCAGCGGGACAAGGGGCGCGAAGACGTCGAAGCAGTAGTCGATGAAAGCGGCTGAGTAGAAGGCCTCCGGCACCTTCTCCTCCAGCCCGATCCAGAGGCCGGTGTGCTTGAGCAGGGCGGCGTTCGGGTGCGAGGGATCGTAGCCGGCCGGGACCCTCTTGTAGTGTTCGCCGCCTATCTCCAGGCCGGGGCGGGCCTTGGCCGCCTCCACGATCTTGGCCAGCTCGCGCCCCGACTTGGGGGCGACGACCGCCCGGCGGAACCGCTCCAGGAGCTGTTTGGGGATCTCGTACATGCCCGCGCCCAGCATGAGGTCGGGCGGCTCGAGGCCGACGTAGAACCCGGTCGTCTCCAGCCGGGGCATGTCCTTCTCCCAGAAGTAGACGCCCAGGTTGGTCTTGTAGGGGGCGGGATCGAGGCTGAAGCGGGTGTCCTTGTGGATGCGGAAGATCGACTTGTCCACCCGCGGCACGGCCGCGATGTTGGGGACGATTGTCTTCAGGCGCTCGCCCATGGCCACGACGAAGGACTTGGCCGGCTCCAGGACGTGCCGGTCGTAGTCCTCCCGATGGGCCTCGAACCAGGGCTTGTTGTTGTTGCGGACCAGGTCGCGGAAGAAGGCCACCGTGGACTTGGAGAATCCGGTGAACGGCGCGATTTCGGGCGCGGCTTTGGGCTTGGCCATGGCGCACTCCCCTGCTAGGAGAAATTCTTCAGGATCGAATCGATGATGTTGGTCGAGGAATGCCCCTTGAGATAGGGCACCCGCAGGACCTTGCCGCCGGCCGCCTCGACCTCGATCCGGCCGACGATTTCTCCCTCGCCCCAGTCGCCGCCCTTGACCAGGATGTCGGGCAGGAGTGCCGCGATGATCTTGCGCGGCGTCGATTCGCCGAACCAGGTCACGTAATCGACGGCCTCGAGCGCGGCGATCACTTCCATCCGCTCGGCCAGGGGGAAGATCGGCCGGCCCGGCCCCTTGGCCAGCCGCCGGACCGAGGCGTCGCTGTTGAGGGCCACGATCAGGACGTCGCCCTGGGCCTTGGCCCAGCGGAAGAGATGGATGTGCCCGCCGTGGATGAGGTCGAAGCAGCCGTTGGTGAAGACCACGCTGCGGCCCGCCCGGCGCAGCCGAACCCGGACCGGCAGAAGCTCCGGCAACGGTCTGATCTTGCGGCAGGACCTGCTCATGCTCATTTTTTCATCCCACTCGCACCGCGGTCGCGGCGGGGCTTCCGGCCCGGCGCGGCGCCGATCCGTCAGCCTTGGCTCGGCTTGAACTTCACGTGCGATCCGAATTCCCACTTGTGCGGGAAGCGGACGATGCCCTCGTCCTTGTGCGGCGACGAGACCAGGAAGGTGTACATCGAGCGGTGGTAGTCGAAGGGGTAGCCGTCGCGCTTGTGGACGGCCACGTCCAGGTAATAGGTGCCGTTGACCAGGCCCAGGCGGTCGATGCGGCAGACGACTATGCCCCGGCCCTGGATCGACTGCGGCTCGTGCTCCTCCAGATCGGTGTTGGTACCGTAGCAGAGCGTGCCCAGGGAGTTGAAGACGCCGATGCCGAAGACGAAGTCCTTCTGCGACTCGCGGGCCTCGACATCGAGCTCGATGGTCATGCCCTCCTCGGGCGAGAAGACGTGCTTCTCTCCGCCGTCCGTACCGCGCAGGACGACCTTGAAGATCTCGATCTCGCGCTTGCCCCAGCGCCGCTCGCGGCGGCCGTCCTCGGCCGGTGCGGAATCCGGGGCCGAGGGCTCCGCCGGGGCCTGGGCCAGCTCGGCCTGGCGGGCCTGGAAGTCGGTCTCCTGCTTTTCGGCCACGTCCGAGAGGTAGGCGTCCACCACCTCCTGCGGCTCGCCCAGCATCCGCAGGCGGCCGTCCTTCATCCAGGCCACCTGGTCGCAGATCTTGGCCACCATGGCCAGGTCGTGGCTGACGAAGAGGATGGTCTTCTTGCGGCGGCGGAAGTCGTCGATGCGGTCCAGGCACTTGGGAATGAAGGCCGCGTCGCCCACGGCCAGAACCTCGTCGACCAGCAGGACGTCGGGGTTGACGTTGATGGCGATGGAGAAGCCCAAGCGCATGAACATGCCCGAGGAGTAGGTCTTGACCGGGGCGTCGATGAACGGCTCCAGGTCGGCGAACCGGACGATCTCGTCGAACTTGGCTGTGATCTCCTTCTTGCTCAGGCCGAGCATGATGCCGTTGATGAAGACGTTTTCGCGGCCCGAGATCTCGGGGTGGAAGCCCGCCCCCAGCTCGATCAGGGCCGAGATCTTGCCTTCGACCGCGACCGTGCCGGAGGTCGGCTTGGCGATGCCGGCGATCAGCTTGAGCATGGTGCTCTTGCCCGAGCCGTTGCGGCCGATGAGGCCCAGAGTGGTGCCCTTGCCGACACTCAGGCTGACGTCGTCCACGGCCGCGACCATCTCCTCGGCCTTGAGCGAGCCGAACAGGTCGCCCTTGACCAGGGCGCTCTTGAAGGTCTGAAAGCGGTGCCGGGAGGCATACTTCTGGTAGCGGCGGCTGACGTGGTCGAGGAGGATGGCGTCCATCAGACCTCCTCCGGGAACGAGTCGCGCAGGCGGTCGAAGACGGCGTAGCCGAGCCAGAAGACGAGCAGCGAGACGAGGAAGGTGATCCCCAGGCGCTTCCAATGAATGAGCCCATTGTAGTAGAGGGCGCTGTGGTAGCCCTCGATGATGTGGGTCATGGGGTTGAGGCTGAGGACGGTCCGCAGCACCGGCGATTTCTGGATGGGCTCGAGCATGCAGCGAGTAAATGACCGGCGTCGAGAAGAACCACAGGGTCATGAGGTTGTTCAGGATGTCGCGGATGTCGCGGAAATGGACGGTCAGGGCCGAGATGAGCAGGGCAAAGCCGAGGCAGTAGACATACTGGACGACGACGACCAGCGGCAGGAAGAGGGCGAAGAGGGTCAGCTTGCCGCCGAACAGGAGGATGAGCAGCAGCAGGATGGGCAGGCCGAAGAGGAAGTTGACCAGGTTGGCGGTGACCGTGACGACCGGCAGGACCTCGGCCGGGAAGAGGATCTTCTTGATCAGGTTGCCGTTGGCCATCAGGACGCCGGACGACTCCAGGGTCGAGGACAGGAACCACTGCCAGGGCAGGAGGCCGCTGAAGAGGTAGAGGACGTAGATCAGCGGGTTGCTGGAAGAGCGGGTCGCGCGGCTTGAGGATGAGGGCGAAGACGACCGTGTAGACCAGCATCAGCAGGAGCGGGTTGAGGAACGACCAGACGAAGCCCAGCACCGTGCCGCGGTAGCGGGCCTTGAGATCGCGCCCGACCAGGCTCTGGATGAGGACGCGGTACTTGAAGAGCTGGTTCAGGTTACGGATGAGCCGGGCCACGGGTCCTTCCTTCGCAGATGCTCCGCGTCTCGGGCGTTGCTCGCCGTCCGGTCCGTAGAGGACGAGCGGCGCCAGGGTCAGGGGCTAAGCCGGCCCGGCCGAAGCGGAATTCGCTCAGGAACAGGTTGGCCGGGTCCCCCTCGCGGGGCCGGACGAAGCGCAGCCGGCGGGGGTGGAGATCATGCCCGACCGCCGCGGCGACCAGGTCGTCGAAGCGCGCCGCCGGGAAGACGAACGAGGCTCGGCCGGCGGGCTTGAGGAGGTCGGAAACGGCGCTCATGACCTGATATATATCGCACGTTACTTCCTGCTTTGCAACGGTTTTCTCGGCCGACGGGCTGGGAAAGCCGGTGCCCCGGCGGACGTACGGCGGGTTGGAAAAGACGAGGTCGAAGACGGGGCCGGGGCGGAATTCCCGCAGGTCGGCCCGGACGATTTCGACGCGGCTGGCCAGGCCGTTCAGGGCCACGTTGCGGACGGCCAGGTCGAAGAGCGAGTCCTGGAGCTCCAGGGCGGTCATGCGGCGGAAGGGCTTGAGCGAGAGGAGGACGGCGATGACCCCGTTGCCGGTGCCCAGCTCGCAGACGTCGTCCTGCGGCCGGGTCTCGATGAAATCGGCCAGCAGCGGCGCGTCCAGGGCGAAGCGGTAGCCCTTGCGGGGCTGAAGAGGCGGACCTTGCCCCGGTAGAATTCGTCCAGGGTCTCGTCGGGATTCGGCATGAGCCCGAACTATCCGGCCAGGCTGGTGAAGACGATGACCCGGTCGGCGTGGATCTCGGCGTAGCCGCCGTCGACCTCGTGGCTCTCGTCCCGGCCGTCGCGGCGGAACTCGATCGGGCCCCGGCCCAGGGCGGTCATCAGCGGCCGGTGGCCCGGCAGGATGCCCGATCTGGCCGTCGAGCCGACGGCAGGGACACGGACTCGACGTCGGCGTCGACCAGCGAGCGCCGCGGCGTGACGACCCGCAGGCGGAGCCGGGCCGGGACGTCGCTCACCGGGACCTCAGCTCCTCGGCCCGCTGGATCACGTCCTCGATGCCGCCGGCCATGTAGAAGGCCTGCTCGGGCTTGTCGTCGTGCTGGCCCTCGACGATCTCCCGGAAGCCGCGGACGGTCTCTTCGATCGTGACGTAGCGGCCCGGCCGGCCGGTGAACTCCTCGGCCACGTGGAAGGGCTGGGACAGGAAGCGCTGGATCTTGCGGGCCCGGGCCACGATCAGCTTGTCCTCGTCGCGACAGCTCCTCGATGCCCAGGATGGCGATGATGTCCTGCAGCTCCTTGTACCGCTGCAGGATCTCCTTGACCCGCCGGGCCACCCGGTAGTGCTCCTCGCCGACGATGCCCGGGATCGAGGATGCGGCTGAAGGAGGCCAGCGGGTCGACGGCCGGGTAGATGCCCTGATCGGTCAGGGCCCGCGACAGCTCGGTCGAGGCGTCCAGGTGGGAGAAGGTGGTGGCCGGGGCCGGGTCGGTGAAGTCGTCGGCCGGGACGTAGATGGCCTGGACCGAGGTGATCGAGCCCTTCTTGGTCGAGGTGATCCGCTCCTCCAGCTCGCCCAGCTCGGTGGCCAGGTTGGGCTGGTAGCCGACGGCCGAGGGCATGCGGCCGAGCAGGGCCGAGACTTCGGAGCCGGCCTGGGTGAAGCGGAAGATGTTGTCGATGAAGAGCAGCAGGTCCTGGTTCATCTCGTCGCGGAAGTACTCGGCCACGGACAGGGCGGTCAGGCCGATCCGGAGGCGGGCCCCCGGCGGCTCGGTCATCTGGCCGTAGATCAGGGCCGTCTTGGCGATGACCTTGGATTCGTTCATTTCCAGCCACAGGTCGTTGCCCTCGCGGGTCCGCTCGCCGACCCCGGCGAAGACGGAGTAGCCGCCGTGCTTCATGGCCACGTTGTGGATCAGCTCCTGGATGATGACGGTCTTGCCCACGCCGGCGCCGCCGAAGAGGCCGATCTTGCCGCCCTTGAGGAAGGGCTGGATGAGGTCGATGACCTTGATCCCGGTCTCGAACATCTCCAGCCTGGTGTTCTGCTCCTCGAGCAGGGGCGGCGGGCGGTGGATGGGGTAGCGCTTTTCGGCCTCGATCGGGCCCTTGTGGTCGACCGGCTCGCCGACCACGTTCATGACCCGGCCCAGAACCTCGATCCCGACCGGGACCGTGATCGGGCCGCCCGTGTCGACGGCCTTCATGCCCCGGGCCAGGCCGTCGGTCGGGTGCATCGAGCACGCAGCGGACCGTGTCCTCGCCCAGATGCTGCTCGACCTCGACGATGATGTCGACCGGCGATCGGGGTTTCGAAGCCCTCGCTGGTGATCCGGATGGCGGTGTAGATCTCGGGCAGCTCCAGGCCGTGGAAAGTCACGTCGACGACGGGTCCGATGACCTGGACGACCACGGCCGACGCGTTCGGTTGTCGATTTCGTGCTCATGTTGCGCTCCCTCGGCGTCTATTTCTTCAGGGCTTCCACGGCCGTCATGATCTCCAGCAGCTCCTTGGTGATGCCGGCCTGGCGGATCTTGTTCAGGACCAGGATGTACTTTTCGGCCAGCTCCTCGGCGTTGCGGGTGGCGCCGTCCATGGCCATCATCCGGGCGGCCTGCTCGGCCGCCTGCGACTCGAAGTAGGCGTGGACGACCTGCTCCTCGACGACCCGCGGCAGCAGGGCGTCGATGACGGCCGGCGGGCCCGGCTCCCAGGCCGGGGTCTCGACCCGGTGGGCGAAGGCGGCCGGCTCGGGCGGATGGACGGGCAGAAGGCGGGTCATGACCAGGCGCGGGGCCAGGACGGACTTGAATTCGTTGAAGACGAGGTAGACGGCGTCGGTTTCCAGGTGGAGGAACTTCTTCATCAGCCGGCGGGCCGTGGCCCGCAGGTCCTCCTCGGTCAGCCTGTCGGTCTTCTCGGGGAAGGCCCAGTCGACCGGCCAGGGCTGGCGGCGGAAGAACTGGACCGCCTTGCGCCCGACGAGCACCAGGCGGACCTCGGCGAAGCCCGCCTTTTCGGCCGCGAACGCCTGGGCCTTGGCCAGCAGGTCGGAGTTGAACGACCCGCACAAGCCCTTGTCCGAGGTCACGACCAGGATGTGGAGCCGCTTCTCCGGCCGGTCGGCCAGGAAGGGGTGGGCCCGCGGCCCGGCCCAGCGGGCCGTCTCCCAGAGCAGGGCCGGCCCGGCGTGCCAGCAGAGGGCGGCCCTCCTGGACGACGCGCTGGGCCTTCTTGAACTTGGCCGTCGAGACGGTCTTCATCGCCTTGGTGACCTGCTGCGTGTTCTTCACGCTCTTGATCCGGCGGCGAAGATCGATCAGGGTCGGCATGTCAGAGCGGCCCCCTCGCGGAAGCGGCGGTTGAACTCGGTCAGGGCGGCGGCGATCTCGGCGTCCAGGGCGTCGTCGATGGTCTTGCGCTCGGCGATCTTGGCCGGGATGGCCGGATGCTCGCGCTCGAAGAACTCGTACATCTTGCCGCTCGTACTCGCCGATCTCTGGCCACCGGGAACTCGTCCAGGAAGCCGCGGTTGCCGGCGTAGATGATCAGGATCTGCTTCTCCACCGGCAGGGGGGCGAACTGGCCCTGCTTGAGCAGCTCCGTCAGCCGGACGCCGCGGTCCAGCTGGGCCTGGCTGATCTTGTCCAGCTCGGTGCCGAACTGGGCGAAGGTCAGCAGCTCGCGGTACTGCTGCAGGTCGCCGCGCAGCTTCCCCGCGATCTGCTTCATGGCCTTGATCTGGGCGTTGCCGCCGACGCGGGAGACCGAGATGCCGACGTTGATGGCCGGCCGGACGCCGGCGTTGAACAGCTCCGGCTCCAGGTAGATCTGGCCGTCGGTGATCGAGATGACGTTGGTCGGGATGTAGCCGGAGACGTCGCCGGCCTGGGTCTCGATGATCGGCAGGGCCGTCAGCGAGCCGCCGCCGAGCTCGTCGCTCAGCTTGGCCGCCCGCTCCAGCAGGCGCGAGTGGAGGTAGAAGACGTCGCCCGGGTAGGCCTCGCGCCCCGGCGGGCGGCGGAGCAGGAGCGAGATCTCGCGGTAGGCCGCGGCGTGCTTGCTCAGGTCGTCGTAGACGCACAGGGCGTGGCCGCCGTTGTCCCGGAAGTACTCGCCCATGGCGCAGCCGCTGTAGGGGGCCAGGTACTGCAGGGGCGAGGAGTCGCTGGCCGAGGCCGCCACGACGATGGAGTAGGCCATGGCCCCGTAGTCCTCCAGGGTCTTGACGAAGTGGGCCACGGTCGAGTTCTTCTGGCCGATGGCGACGTAGATGCAGATGACCCCGGTCCCCTTCTGGTTGAGGATGGTGTCCATGACGATGGCCGACTTGCCGGTCTGGCGGTCGCCGATGATCAGCTCGCGCTGGCCGCGGCCGATCGGGATCATGGCGTCGATGGCCTTGATGCCGGTCTGCAGGGGCTCGCGCACGGGCAGGCGGTCGACGACACCGGGGGCCTGCCGCTCGACCGGGAGGAAGACGTCGGTCTTGATCGGGCCCTTGCCGTCGAGCGGCTGGCCCAGCGGGTCGACGACCCGGCCGATCAGGGCGGGCCCGGCCGGGACGGAGATGATGCGGTGGGTCCGCTTGACCACGTCGCCTTCCTTGATGACGTGGCTGTCGCCCAGCATGACCGCGCCGACGCTGTCCTCCTCCAGGTTGAGGGCGATGCCGGCCACACCGTGCGGGAACTCCAGGAGCTCGTTGTACATGACCCGGTCGAGCCCATAGATCTTGGCGATGCCGTCCCCGACCGAGATGACCGTGCCGATCTCGCGGATGTCGACCTCGGTCGAGAAGCCCTCGATCTCTCTCTGGATGATCTTGCTGATCTCGTCGGCTTTGATGGCCATGGCATTCTACCTTTCGCTGATCGTGTCCTTGAGCCGGAGGAGCTGGCCCTTGAGCGAGACGTCGAAGACGCGGTTGCCCTTCCGCACGGTCAGCCCGCCCAGGAGCCCCGGGTCGAGGCCGTACTCGCAGTGGACCGGGCGCCCCTCCAGGCGCTCGAGCTGCGCCTCCAGGCGGGTCCGCTGGGCCTTGGTCAGGTCGGTCACCGAGACCACCTCGAAGGTCGGCGTGCCGCGGGCCTCGCGCCAGGCTTCAGGGAGGTTCTCCAGGACGCGGGGCAGGATCTCGAGCCGGCCGTGCCGCAGGAGGATCGACAGGAAGCGGGCCGCCTTGGGCTCGGCCTTCATCACGGCCAGCACCCCCTCGACCAGCCGGGCCTTGGCCGCGGCGTTGAGAAAGGGCCGCAGCAGCGCCAGGCGCATGTCCTCGCGGCCGTCCATCAGGCCGGAGAACTCGGCCAAATCGGCCCGCACGGCCTCGTATTCCTCGGCCGTGACCAAGGCCGCGGCCAGGCCCTCCACGTACCGCTTAACGAGAGTCGGATTCTTCATGCAGGGATTTCAGCTTGGCGATGGACTTGTCGATCAGAGCGGCCTGGTCGGCGGCCGTCAGGCGGTCCTTGAGCCGCGCCTCGGCCAGCGCCGCGGCCAGCTCCGCGGTATAGGCCTTGAGGTCGCGCACGCCGGCCTTGAGGTGACCCTCGACCTCCAGCCGGGCCAGGGTCCGCAGGCGCTCGGCCTCCTTCCCGGCCACCTCCCGGATGCGCTCCATCTCGCGCCGCCCCTCGGTTTCGGCCTCAGTACCCAGACGGCTGAGCTCCGCCTCCAGCGCCTCGACCTTGGCCCGGGCTTCGGCCAGCCGGGCCTCGGCTTCGCGCCGCGCCGCCTGGGCCTCGTGGAGCGACGAGGCGACAGCCGCCGTCCGTTGGGCCAGCATGGCCGTCAGGGGCTTGCGGAGGAGGAAAAAGAGGCCGCCGAAAAGAATGGCGAAGTTGATCAGCTTGCCGACCATGCCGGAGCCGCCCCCGGATTCGTGCGAAGCTTCCGCGGCGGGCTCCGGGCCGGCGCCGTGGCGGGGGGGCTTAACGGCCGCGTGCTCCTGCGGCCCGGCGCCGAGGACGAAAGGCAAAATGAAAAGGAGAGTCAGAAGGCCGGCCAAGGCCGAGCGGCGGCGGGGCGTCATTGCAGCAGCCTCGTCTCGATGGCTTCGGAGAGGGACTGGGCTTCGGTCGCAAGCTGGACCTTGAGGCCGTCGATCTCGCGGGCCATCTCGGCCCTGGCCTTGTCCACTTCGGCCTTGGCCGCCAGCCCGACCTCGGAGAGCAGACGGCTCTTCTCGCGCTGGGCTTCGACCGCCAGGTCGTCGCGGATCTTCGCGGCCGCCGCCCGGGCCGCCTTGAGGGATTGCTCGACCTCGCGCAGGCCTTTGGCCCCGTCCGACTCGGCCCGCTGGGATGCCTCGCGGTCACCGGCCAGGCGCGCGGCCCGCTCGGATCGAATTTTCTGCAACGGGCGGAAGAAGAATCTGGTCATGAAGACGACCAGGATCCAGACCAGGGCGAAGGTGACGAGGACGGTGCCGTCGATTTCGAGCATGGGGCGTTTTTCCGGTCGAAATCAGAAGCCGGATGATAGCATACCGACCGCGGGGATTGCAAAGCTTCCGGCAGCTTTCAGACCCGCGGGCGGAGCTTTTTGACCTCGCCGACGAGGTACAGCGACCCAGCCACAAGGACCGTCCCGGTTGGGCCCGCTTCGCGCCGGGCCAGATGCAGGGCCAGGCGAAGATCGGGCTCGATGACCGTCTTGCGCCGGAACTCGGGCAAAGCCCGCAGGATCGCTTCGGGCGTCTCGGCCCGGGCGAAGGGAATCGAGGTCAGGATCACGCGCCGGGCGGGCGGAAAAAGAAGCCGGGCAGTCCGACGGATGGACTTGTCGCGCATCATGGCGAAGACGAGGACGATCGGACCGCGGCGGGCTTTGTCGTCGTCGCGAAGATAGCGGGCCAGGGCCCGCGCGCCGTCCTCGTTATGGGCGCCGTCGAGGAGGATGGTCGGCCTGCTGCCGACGACTTCCAGACGTCCTTCCCAACGGACCGATTCGAGGCCGCGGAGAATCGCCCGGCGGGACGGCGGAGGGGCGACACGGCCCAGCTCGCGCAGGGCGCTGATCGCCGTCGCCGCGTTGCATCCCTGGTGCACGCCTTTCAACCCGGGGACGAATTCGTAGGCATCGCCGTCGACGGCGTAGCGGAACCGGATCCCGGCCGGGACCTTGGCCGCCAGCAGCTCCCGGCCCCGGCCGAAGACCGGGCGCCAGGGCGCCCCGAGCTCGGCCGCCCGGGCCTTGATGACCTTGAGGGCCGGACCGCGATCGGGGCCGCAGACGATCGGGCACGCCGGGCTTGATGATGCCGGCCTTCTCGAAGGCGATGGCCGAGAGCGTTTCGCCCAGATGCTCGCGGTGGTCGAGCGCGATCGAGGTGATCACGGAGACCAGCGGTGTCACGACGTTGGTCGCATCGAAGCGGCCGCCCAGGCCCACCTCCAGAACGGCGATGTCGACCTTGCGGTCCGCGAAATGGAGGAAGGCCAGGATGGTCAGGACCTCGAAATAGGTCGGGTGGGCGTCGAGGCGGCCGGCCGCGAGAAGCCCGTCGATGGCGGCTTTGATCCGGCCGAGCAGGCGGCCGAGCTCCGCCCGGCCGATCATGCGGCCGTCGACCCGGATCCGTTCGCGGACATCGACCAGATGGGGCGAGGTATAGAGCCCGACCCGCCGGCCGTCCGCCCGCAGGGCGGCGTCCAACATGGCGCAGACCGAGCCCTTGCCGTTGGTCCCGGCGACATGGAGCGAGGGAAGACGTCGGTGGGGATCGCCCAGCGCTCCGCAGCAGGACCCGGATGTTGTCCAGGCCCAGCTTGACGCCGAAGCGCTCCAGGTCGCGCAGCTAGTCGCGGGCCTGGGGGGGTGCGAGGGGACGGCCAGGCGCGCGCGGCGGGGCGGGCCGGGGGCTCACTGCGGCCGGTTGAGCAGAAGCCGCAGCGCCTTGATGACGAACGGCCGCAAGGCTTTGCGGGGGACGACGTCGTCCAGGAAGCCGTGCTTGAGGACGAACTCCGAGCGCTGGAAGCCCTTGGGCAGCTTCTCCTTGATGGTCTGCTCGATGACCCGCGGGCCGGCGAAGCCGATCAGAGGCGTTGGGCTCGGAGACGTTGATGTCGCCGAGCATGGCCCAGGAGGCCGTGGTCCCGCCCGAAGTGGGGTCGGCCAGGATGGAGATGTAGGGCAGGCTGGCCTGCGTCCAGCCGGGCCAGGGCGGCGCTGACCTTGGCCATCTGCATCAGCGACAGGACGCCTTCCTGCATCCGCATGCCGCCGGAGACCGAGACGATGACGAACGGCAGGCGCTCGGCCAGGGCCCGTTCGGCCGCCCGGGTGAGCTTTTCGCCCAGGGCCGAACCGACGCTGCCGCCCATGAACGAGAAATCCAGGGCGCTGATGACCGTCCGGATGCCGCCCATGGCGCCGACCGCGTTGACGACGGCTTCGGGCAGGTCGGACTTGCGCTGGTTGTCCTCCAGCCGCTTGGCGTAGGGCTGGCTATCGACGAACTTGAGGGGATCCAGGGAGTGGATGTTGTGGTCGATGATGTCGAAGGTCCCGTCGTCGAAGAGCATGGCCAGGCGCTCGGCGGCCGAGAGGCGGAAATGGAAGCTGCAGGCCGGGCAGACCGAGAGGTTCTCCAGGATGTCCTCCTTGAAGAGGATCCTCTGGCAATTGTTGCAACGGGTCCACAGGTTGGTGCTCATGGGTGCCCTCGAGTCTAGCAATAAGGGGGAATCAAGTCAAGAAAACGGACGATCGATTGAAATAAAGCCTTGCATTATCAATCATTTATCGACCATCTCGGGCTTCCCCCGGAGGGGCGCCCGGCTCAGGCCTTACGCAGCTCGGCCAAGCGCCCACGCAGGAAGACCGCGATCTCGTCCGGGGTCGGCAGATCCAAGCCCACATCCACCTTTTCCCGCAGCAGGTCCTGAACCACCTGGAGCAGGCGGGCCTCGTCCACCGGCTTCTCCATATACTCGGCCGCCCCGAAGGCGGTCAGGGCCTCGTGGCGATACTGGGGCCCGCGGTATAGGCCGGTGATGATGATGACGGGCACGCCGCCGCCGGATTCCTGGACGATCCGCTTGGTCAGGTCGAAGCCGTGCAGCCTGGGCAGGATGGCCTCCAGGACGACCAGGTCGGGCCGCTCGACCTGGTACTTCTCCCAGGCGGACATCCCGTCCATGGCCGTCGTCACGGCGAAGCCGACCGGCTCGAAGAACGCGGCCAGCACGTCCAGAGACCTCTGGTCGTAATCGACGACGAGGATCTTCTTGTCGGTCACGGCATCCGGATTGTCACACAACCCCACGGGAAATTCAAATCCCCGGGCGATTATGATATATTGGCGCGGATGAACGCCGATGCCCCCGTCCGCCTGTCCGTCATCGTCCCGGCCTACAACGAGGAGCGCAACATCCCCCGGATGGTCGAGGAGCTGACGGCTGCCTGCCTCAAGCTGGCCATCCCCTACGAGGTCATCTTCATCGACGACGGCAGCAAGGACGGGACGTTCGAGGCGCTTCGCGCCGCCCACGCCGAGGACGAGCGGATCAAGGTCATTCGCTTCCGCAAGAACTTCGGCCAGACGGCGGCCATGTCGGCCGGGTTCGACTGACTCGCGGGGCGAGATCGTCGTGACCATCGACGCCGACCTGGAGAACGACCCGGGCGACATCAGGCGCGCTCCTGGCCAAGATCGAGGAAGGCTACGACCTGGTCAGCGGCTGGCGCAAGGACCGCTGGAAAAAGCACTTCCTCAGCCGGCGCCTGCCCTCCCTGGTCGCCAATGGACTGATCTCCCGGATCACCAAGGTCCGGCTTCGCGACTACGGCTGCACCCTCAAGGCCTACCGCCGCGAGGTGGTCAAGAACATCCGCCTGTACGGCGAGATGCACCGCTTCATCCCGGCCATCGCCGCCACCATCGGCGTCCGCATCGCCGAGGTCCCGGTCAACTTCCGGCCGCGCATCCACGGCGCCTCCAAGTACGGCTTTTCGCGCTCGATCCGGGTCTTTCTGGATCTTGCTGACCGTCAAGTTCCTGCTCTCGCTACTCGACCCGGCCGCTGCAGATCTTCGGCCTGCTCGGCCTCGTCTCGGGCGGAATGGGCGGAGTGCTGGGCCTGGTGCTGTCCTACGAACGGCTGGTCCTCAAGCAGGGCATCTCCAACCGGCCCCTGCTGCTGCTGGCCATCCTGCTGATCGTCATCGGCTTCCAGTTCATCACCATGGGACTGCTGGGCGAGATCATGGTCCGGACCTATCACGAGGCCGTGCGAGAAGAGAATCTACGTCGCCCGCGACCTGCTGGGCGTGGGCGAGGACGAAGCCTGAGGCGGGGCGGGGCCATGAACGTCCTGATGCTGGCCCCCGAGCCGTTCTTCCAGCCGCGGGGCACCCCGATCAGCGTCTATTTCCGGCTGCGGGCCCTGTCCGACCTGGGGCACAAGGTCGATCTCATCACCTACCCGCTGGGCAAGGACGTGGAGTTCCCGGGCCTGCGCATCAGGCGGGCGGCCAATTGGCTTGGCCTGCGGACCATCAAGATCGGCCCTTCCTGGCCCAAGATCCCGCTGGACGCGACCATGGCGGCGCAGGCGGCCGCGGCCCTGGCGTGGCGCCGCTACGACGTCGTCTTCAGCCACGAAGAGGCGGCCTTCTTCGGCATCGTTCTGGCCCGTCTCTTCGCCGTGCCTCACATCTACGACATGCATTCGAGCCTGCCGCAGCAGCTGGATAACTTCGAGTTTTCCAGGTCCCCCCTGCTCAAGCGGACCTTCACCGCCCTCGAGGACGCCGTCCTCAAGAGCTCGCGCTCGGTCATCGTCATCTGCAAGGACCTGCACGACTACGTCATCGGCAAGGGCTTCGGGGATAAGGCCGTCTTCCTCCAGAATTTCATGGATTTCAACGACTTCGATATCGCACCCGCATCCGGGGAGGCGGTCGAGGCCATCCGCCGGCAGTCCGCCCCGGGCGGGGAGAAGATCATTTTTTACGCCGGCAACTTCGAGCCCTACCAGGGCATCCCGCTCCTTATCGAGGCCATGGCCCGGGTCAAGGGCAAGGCCGTCCTGCTGATTCTGGGCGGTTCTCGGCAGGACCATGAAGCGGCGGGCCGGAGGGCGGGGGAGCTGGGCACGGGGGGACGGATCCGGTTCATCGAGAAGGTGCCGCCGCAAGAGGTGCCCCGCTACCTGGCCGCGGCCGACGTCCTGGTTTCACCGCGCGTTTCGGGCACCAACACCCCCCTCAAGATCTATTCGTTCCTCAAGTCGGGCAAGCCCATGGTCGCCACCCGGCTCTATACCCACACCCAGGTGCTTTCGGACGAGATCGCGGTCCTGGCCGCAGCCGATCCGGAGGGATTCGCGGCCGGGCTGGACTTCGCTCTGGCTTCGGACGAAGCCGGGAAAAGGGCTGCGGAGGCCAAGCGCAGGGCGGACGCCGATTGGATCTACCCGCGCTACCTGGAGAAGATCACCCTGGCCCTGACCAAGGCCGCGGGCCGGGCCTGAGAGAGGGAGGCCGTATGCGCGCGCTCGTCACCGGTGCCTGCGGATTCGTCGGTTCAAGGCTCGCCGGCGAGCTCGAGTCCGCGGGCTGGAACGTACGGGGCTTCGACTTGGGACCGGCGCCGGAATCAAGCCCGACTAGCCGCGACTATATCCGGGGCGACGTGCGTGACGAGGCGCTTGCGGCACGGGCCGTCGAGGGTGTGGACGTCGTCTTCCACCTGGCGGCGGCGCTGGGTTCGGCCCGGCTCGGCGAAGAGGGTTTCATGGCCGTCAACGAGGGGGGAACGCGGGCGATCCTGGGCTCGGCGCTTCGGGCCGGGGTCAAGCGCGCGGTTCATTTCAGCTCGGCGGGCGTCCTGGGACACGTGGCCGGGAACGCGCCGGTCGGCGAGGACCACCCGCTCGACCCGCGCGACGCCTACGACCGCAGCAAGCTGGCGGGAGAACGGGCGGCACTGGAGATCGGGAGGCAAGGCCTGGATGTCGTCGTCGTCCGGCCGGGCTGGGTCTACGGGCCCGGCGACCGCAGGACCTTCAAGCTTATCGGGGCCATAGCGCGCGGACGCTTCCTGATGGTCGGCAAGGGCGCGGCCGTGCAGACGCCCGTCTACATCGACGACCTGGTCCGCGGGACCATGCTCTGCGCGGAGAAAGGCCGGAACGGCGAGATCTACAACCTGGCCGGGACGGAAGTCCTGTCCGTCGCGGAAATGGCTGGGACGATCGCAGCCGCCTGCGGCCGGAAGCTGCCCCGGCTGCGCCCCCCCATGGGGCCGACGCGGGCCGCGGCCTGGGCCATGGGAAAAGCCTTCGGGGCGTTCGGAAGGGAGGCGCCGCTCAATCCGTCGCGGCTGGCGTTCTTCCTGCACCCCAAGCCGCTTTGTATCGACAAGGCCCGGGCGGAGCTGGGCTTCGCTCCTCAGGTATTGTTTGCGGCCGGCACGGCCAGGGCCGTGGCCTGGTACCGAGACAACGGTTGGCTCTAGGGGTCAGGTCTCAACATTCGACATAAGAAATGACAAAAATCGGATTTTTTGCCGAAATTCGGCAAGATAAATGTCGAATGTTGAGACCTGACCCCTAGACGAAGGTCGGCTTGAACTGGCCGCGGGGATCGGCCAGGCGGGCCTTGACGATGGCCTCGATATCCATACCCTTGTCCGCGAAATACTTGGCCACGACCTCGCGCACCACGGTGTCCTGCTTGCCGCGGACATAGTCGACGGTCATGGGCTCGTTCTGATCGATGGGCTTGCCCAGAAGGTTGCGCTTCCAGTGCATCAGCCAGCCCGAGAAGCACATCGGCTGGCTGCGCTTGACGACCTGCTTGGTCATCATGCCCGAGATCTTCTTGCTGTGGTCCTGGCTCAGGTAGTCGATGGCGAAGCCCATCTCGGCGAGCTTCTGACGGCGCATTTCGCGGCCGCCGAAGTCGTAGGTCGGAGTCAGGAAGTGCACCCCATAGGACTGGGCGAAGGTCTTGCCCGCGTTGACGATGCTGGGGTAGTTCTCGGCCGTGCCGGTCAGGTTGGCGTCGGAGGGGATCTGCTCGCGGTTGGAGCCGTCGGCGTACCCGACCAGGCTGTTTTCCAGGGCAAAGATCATGGCCGCGATGCCCATGCTCAGGCGGCAACCGACGCACCAGCGGATTTCGGAGTTGTACTTCTTGCGCTCCTTGAAGAAGAAGCGCACCGAGATGGCTTTGTGCAGGTCCTTGATGTCGACGACCTGGTGGGTGATGCGGTCGGCCCCGATCTTCTCCTTGAGCAGGTCGACGTTGGGCTGGTTGTTCTTGACCCCGAACTCGAGGTAGCCCTTGTCGAAGGTGACCAGGTGGACCTTGTCGTATTCCTGGGCCAGCAGGACCGCGGCCAGCAGGGAATCGATGCCGCCCGAGAACATGACGGCAACTTCATTCTTGATCGGATCCATGGGAAAACTCCTTGTCGGACGCGCCCCATTCTACACGCGGAGGGGGGAAAATCCAACCCTGCGGGGCGGGCCGAAAGCCGGCCTTGGAAAGCGGGCGGTCAGCCCTGCTTCATGACGGGGGCGACGTAGTCCTTGTGGGTCAGCCGGGCCTTGGCCTTGCGGATGCAGCAGCCGCCCTGGTGGAAGAAGATCCAGACCAGAAGGCCGATGCCGACGGCGAGGACGCCGAGGACGATGAGGACGACTTTCAGCAGCGTAGGCATGCGACCGCTCCTTGATTAATACTACTGTTTTACTCGGAACAGTCGTGAATAATACCCTCTAGGGACGGGCCTGTCAAGAAGAAATTCCGCGCTCGGGCTCGGCCGGGGGCTTGATCGCGGCGCCCGGCTCGACTAGGATACTCTTCACCCATGAACCGCCCCTTCGTTCCCGCCTCCCGCCTTTCCCGCACGGCCGCATCGATCGCCCTGGCCCTGTTTCTGGCCGCGGCCGGTCGGGCCGGACACGCCTCACCGGCATCCCCCGCCGGCCCGGACGACCGGCAAGCTGCGGCCCCTACCCTGGCCGCCATTCTCGACGGCGTGGAATCCCGCCTCAAAACCGGGTTCAGCTACAAAGGCTGGGCCGCCGCATCGACCACGGTCATCACCCTGTTGGACAAGGCCGGCCGGGCCGAGAAGGTCACCCGGGTGGATAAGAACGTCCGGGTCGTCGAGGGCGTCCGGACCGAGGACATCCTCAAGGCCGTCGAGACCGAAGAAGGCCGCGACAAGGACATCACCCGCCTGTATGCCGAGGAGCAGAAGGCGCGCCAGGAGAAGGAGCGCAAGCGCCGCGAGGAGGAGGCCCGCAAGGGCGCCAGGTCCGGCCGCCGCTCAGGATCCTTCGACCTGGACGAGATCATGCCCTTTGCCGCCGCCAAGCGGCCCGGGTACGAATTCGTCCTCAGGCCCCCCATCGCCGGCTATCCGCACCTGGTCCTCGAGGCCAAGGCCAAGGTCTCCTCCGACAAGGCCTGGAACGGCGTCTACGTCATCGACCCGGACGGCTACGCCATCCTGCGGGCCGAGGTCCGGCCGTCCAAGAACCCCCGCTTCGTCAAGGAGCTTTGGGCCGAGGCCGATATCGAGGCCCTGCCCGGGGGACGGCTGTTCATCAAGCGGACCAAGTTCAAGGTCGACGGCGGCATCTTCATCAAGCACATCCGGATGATCGTCGAGGACGCCTACGCCGAGGTCCGTATCCTGGACGACTCCGGATCAGCCGGCTCAGTCGATTGACTTCCCGTCTCCGAGCCGCTACACTGAGCCCCTCTTTTCCAAGGATTTACCCATGAACAAGGAAAAAGTCGGCCGTTTCTACGATGTCGTCTGGACGGAATACGTCCCCGAGTACGAAGCCTCGGAGCGGCATTGGGCCCTCTTCTATTCGCCCGACGAGGTCAAGGGCAAGACCGTCCTCGACGCCGGCTGCGGCACGGGCATCTTCTCCACCATCTTCGCCAGGAACGGCGCGGCCATGGTCACCGGCATCGACATCAGCCCCGGCAGCCTGGGCACGGCCGAGAGCCTCAAGCAGCGCTTCGGCCTGCAAAACGCCCGCTTCGAGCAGCAGGACATGCTCCACCTGCCCTACCCGGACGCGGCCTTCGACATCGTCTGGGCCTGGGGCACGGTGCACCACACCACGAACCCCCCGGCCGCCATCACCGAGCTGATGCGCACGCTCAAGCCCGGCGGCTCGATCTTCCTGGCCATCTACAAGAAGACCAAGGTCACCTGGATCCACGAGATCATCCGCAAGACACTGATCCGCACGCCCCGCTGGTCCTGGAATTTTCTGGCCAAGATGATGGCCTTCTTCGGGACGCCGATCGTCTTCGTCTTCAAGAAGCGGGAGAAGTCGCGGCAGGGCGAGAAGCTCTCCGAGCTCATCCTGGACTGGTATTTCGTCCCCATCCGGTTCCACTACACGCCGGAGGAGATCAAGACCTTCCTGGAGGAGAGGGGCTACACGATCGAGAAGTATCTGGCCCACTCCGGCCGCTTCGACTCCTCGTCCAACTTCATCTACAAGGCCCGCAAGCCGGCCTAAAGGGACCGGCGGTCGGTGATCCGCAGCCTACGGTCGGCGACGGCGTAGGCGTATTCGGGGAGCGAGGCCGCCACCACCGCGCCTGCGCCGACGACAGCACCCGTGCCGATCGTCCACCCCGTCCAGGACGGTCACACCGGCCCCCAGCCAGACATCGTCCCCGATCCGGATACCGCCCTTGGCCTCGGACGGCTGATCCATGATCGGCCGCGAGATGTCCTTGATCGGATGATTTCCCCCGGCCACGAGGTAGCACCCCCCGGCCAGGAAGCAGGCCTTGCCGACCTCGATCGTCGTCTCGGAGAGGAGGCTGCAATTGGCCGAGACGTTGCTTCGCTCGCCCAGGACGATCGAGCCTTCCTTGCAGCTGAGGATCGTGGCGCGACCGATAAGCACCCCGGCCCCGATCCGGATGCCGGCGTTGCTCTCGCCCTTGGCGTCGAGGACGACCCCGTCGTCGATCACCGCACCGTCCCCGATGTGGATCTTGTGCGGGTGGCGCAGGGTGACGCCGCGGCCGACGACGACCCCGCGGCCGACGCGGCCCAGGACAAGCGGCAGAAACATCTTGCGCAGGACGAGCCCCAGGGCGCCCGGCACCGGCAGCACGAAGAGGTTGACCAGCTCGTAAGCCAGGAAGGGCAGCAGCCCCTTGCGGCCGATGAAGAGCGAGCGGTACTTGGCCCGGGCCGAAAGCCCCGAGGCCTGAAGCTCCTTCTGGGTGCTGCCCGCGAAAGGCTTGACGCTCATGGCTTCTCCTCGACCGGGGCGACATCGATCCAGTCCAAGTCCGCGGACGCCGCGCCCGTGATCAGGACGCGCAGCCGCACCGATCCCGCCGTTTCGAGGCCGAAGGTGGCTTCGGACTCGGCGAAGGCCCCGCGGCCCGGCTCCCAACGGATCGTCCGCAGCGTCCTGCCCGTGCGCCCGTCCCGGACGATCAGGCGCACGGCTTCGGCGCCGGCCCGGCCCGGCCCCGTCCGGCCGCGCAGCCGGATCCGGTAACGGCCGGCGGCGAGCTCGCCCGGCAGATCGACCGCAACATCATCCTTTTGCCCGGCCGGCCAAGTCATCCAGGCCCGGCGGGAGGCGTCCGCGCCGTAGGCGATCGTGCCGTGACGGGCCGGGAGCCACTCGCCCTCCATGGTCCGCGGCGCGGCGTTAAAGGCGCCCTCGCGGTCGTTCCAAAGGTAGACTTCGGAGACGCCGTCCCAGCCGCGGAAGACGCGCTTGTCGGCCTGCGAGGCCAGGTACTCGGCGATCTCGCGGTTGATGTGGTCGCGCCGGACGAGCGAAGTGGAGCCGACCAGCCAGACGCGCCGGCCGGGATTGCCCTCGATCACGGCCTTCAGGCCGGCCAGGTCGTTGATCCAGCGGGCCCCGACGTAGAAGTCGCGCCAGCCGTCCGGCGTCTTCTCCCAGGCGTCCCAGGTGCCGGGGCCGCCCGACCACAACCAGTAGTCGACGCGGCCGACGTAGACCTTCTGGAAGACGACGTGGATGGCCACGATGATGTCGTCGTCCTTCAGGAAGTGCTTCACGAACAATCCGGTGTTGGCGTTGTCCTCGTGCTCGAAGCGGCCCGAGCGGGTGATGATGTCCGTCTCGACGGGGTCGTTGTAGCGGCGCTCGACGATGGCCTTGACCCGGCCAAAGCCGGCGCCCTCGGTCAACAGGGCCGCGGCGACGAAGAAGAGGACCAGCCCGGCCGCCGCGCGGGCCTTGGGCCGAAGTACTGCGAACGGCCCCACGATCAGGTCCGGCAGGACCCGGGCGGCCTCGCGCAAGGCGACCAGAAAGAGCAGGACGAAGATCGGGTGGAGCGGCGCCAGGTAGCGCGGCTGGACGTGGGTCCGGAAGAAGGCCAGGAAGAGGAGCGGGAAGAGCAGGCAGAGCGTGAGATAGAGCCAGGGGGACTTGGCGCGGTCGTCCGCCGCCGCCTCGCCGCGCCCCAGCCGGACGCCCAGGTAAAGAAAGATCCCGCCCAGGACGACCAGGCTCATCAGCGGGAAGGCGACGAAGAACTCCTTGAAGTACTTCAGGTTGAAGCTGCCGAAGAAGTAGTTGAACATCCCGGCCAGGCTGGTGTCGGTCTTCTCGTAGACGTAGCCGACCTTCCAGAAGAAGAACTCGCCGACCTGCATCAGGAGGTAGAAAAGAGTCACCAGCCCGAAGCTGGTCAGGACGTCCTTTTTGAGGCAGCGCTTGAGGCCCTGCATCACCAGCAGGGCGAAAAAGCAGAAGTAGACGCTCATCCCCAGCTGGTGGACCTGGGGCGTCAGGACGAACAGGACCACGACCCAGGGCTTGAACTTGGCCCGGTCCTCGACGAAGGCCCGATGGAAGACGTAGATCGAGGCCAGGACCATAAGCTGGAGGGGGGCGAAGTACAGGGCCAAGCCGGGCGTCCTCAACCTCCCAGGAGGAGAAGGCCAGGATGACGGCGGCCGCCAGCCCGACCGAGCGGGAAAAGAGGCGCTTGCCGACGAACCAGGCCAGGAGGATCAGGCCGGCCGTGGAGAAGACCGAGACGATCCGCAGGGTCGTGGCCGTCAGGCCGAAGATCTTGCCCAGCCCGGCCAGGACGTAGGCGTAGAGGATGGCCTTCCAATAGATATGTCCCGACGGGTAGAGCGGGTAGCCGTGCTTGAGGATGGCGTCCGCCGCCAGGTAGTGGAAGCCCTCGTCCATCCAGTACGAGAGATAGCCCAGGTTGCGGAGCATCCAGAAGATCCAGGCCGCGGTGAAAGCGGCCATGAAGGCCCAGGCCAGCAGCTCGGCCGTGGAGCGGCGGGCGGGGGGCAGGGAGGGGGCGCCGCCTGTCACGGGGCTACCTGGAGCAAGCGCTCGTCCGGCTTCGGCCCGTCGACCCGCTCCAGCGAATAGATCTTCTGGCCATGGGTGACGAAGTAGATGCGGGAGATGACTTCGGCCAGCAGTCCGGTCATGATGAAGAAGACGCCGAGGATCATGAGCAAGACGGACAACAGGAGCCAGCCTATGTTCTCCTTGATCGGCCAACCGGCGGCGTAGTAGCCGACGGTCAGGACCAGGGCGATGGAGAATCCCGACCCGCCCAGGGCCAGCCCGATCAGTCCGAAGAACTGGAGCGGCCGGTCGAGGAAGCTGACCAGGAACTTGACCGTCATCAGATCGAAGAAGACCCGCCGCACGCGCGACAGACCGTAGTTGGACTTGCCCCGCAGCCGGACGATGTTCGAGATGGGCATCTCGGTGATCTTGAACCCCTCCCGGCTGATCAGGGCCGGGATGAAGCGGTGCAGCTCGCCGTACAGCCGGATGCTCGAGATGACCGACCGGCGGTACGCCTTGTAGGTCGTCCCGAAGTCGTGGAGCTTCACCTTGACCAGCTTCTTCATCATCCGGTTGGCCACCCAGGAGGGCAGCTTGCGGAGCAGGGCGTTGTCCTTGCGGTCCTTGCGCCAGCCGCTGACGATGTCGTAGCCCTCGTCGATCTTGGCCAGGAACTGGGGGATCTCGGCCGGGTCGTGCTGCAGGTCGCCGTCCATGGAGATGACGATGTCGCCCCGGGACTGGTCGAACCCGGCCTGCAGGGCCGGGGTCTGGCCGAAGTTGCGGCGCAGCTTGAGGACCACGACCCGCTCGTCCCGCTTGTGCATGTCCTTGAGCAGGGAGTAGGTGCGGTCCGTGCTGCCGTCGTCGATGAAGATCAGCTCGTAGGTCCGGCCGGTCTTGTCCAGGACCTCTTTAAGCCGGGCGTACATCTCCTCGACGTTCTCCTCCTCGTTGAAGAAGGGGACGATGATCGAGATGTTCGGGTGGGTCGCGTCGTTGCTCATTCTCGAAGTCCGTGATAGCTCGTCAATTCCGGCCCGCCGGGGCGAAAGAGGGCCAGGACCGAGGGGTCGAGCACGGCCCGCAGCTCGCCTTCGCGGAAGCGGTTGATGAAATACGGGCCGGTCAGGGCCTCCAGGGCGAAAAGCTCCGGCCGGACATGGCCCGGGTGGATCATGATCTCGGCCGAGCCCCGGCCCGGACGCCCGATCAGGCGGCGCAGGGCCGCCGCCGTCATCCGGCCGCTATTACATATACCATAAAAGCGGTCGGTGGTCACAAGACGGGCTTCCCGGACCGCGGCCCTGTTGCGGGCGCTCCACAGGGTCAGAAGGACGGCCTTGGCGCTCTGGGCCGGGTGGCGCGACAGGCGGAGCTCGCGGATGAGGCGGATACCGCCGATCCCGTATTCCCCGGCCAGGCGGGCGGCGATGCGGAAGACGGGCGGGTAGGCGTGCATGTGCTTTTCGCTGTCGACGTGGCTCGGCCGCAGGCCCGCGGCCAGGACCTTTTCGATCTGGGCCCGCAACTCGATCTCGACTTCGGCCGGGGAGGCCTTCCCGGCGGCCATCTTGCGCATCAGGCGGCCGGGGCTGCCCAGGAAGCGGCCGTCGGGGCCGAGCAGGGTGGCCACCTTGGCCGCGGGCGAAAGGGGCAGCCCACGGACCAGGTTGAGGTGGACGCCGACGCCCAGGCGGGGATTCTCCCCGGCCAAGGCCACGGCCTGGTCGAAGCCGGGCATGTTGGCCATGAGTGTGGCGCAGGACAGGGCGCCGTCGCGGTGGGCCTCGATGATGCCCTCGTTGACGGCGGCGCAGAGGCCGAAATCGTCCGCGTTGATGATGATTTTACGCATGCCCAGGCCGCCCTAGGGTACATTTTTTGGACAAAAAAGGCTACAATGGCCCCCATGTGCGGCATCTGCGGCGTGTACGGCGAGCCGGGCCTGCCGGGCGAAGTCCGGGACCTGACGCGGGCCATGTGCGACGTCATCGTCCACCGCGGCCCCGACGAGGACGGCTACTATGCCGACGGCCCCGTCTCGCTGGGCATGCGGCGCCTCAGCATCATCGACCTCACCACCGGCCGCCAGCCCATCTCCAACGAGGACAAGACCGTCTGGGTCGTCTACAACGGCGAGATCTTCAACTTCCCCGAGCTGCGGCCCGAGCTCGAGGCCCGCGGTCACAAGTTTCGCGACCAACGCCGACACCGAGGTCATCGTCCACCTCTACGAGGAGATGGGCGAGGATTTCGCGACCAAGCTCAACGGCATGTTCGCCGTCGCCCTCTGGGACACCAAGGCCCGCAAGCTCGTCCTGGTCCGCGACCGGCTGGGGATCAAGCCCCTGCACTACGCCTGGCAGGACGGCCGGCTCTATTTCGGGTCCGAGATCAAGTCGCTGCTGCGGGGCGGCGTCTCGCGGGAGATCGACCTCGAATCGCTGTCCCGCTACTTCACCTTCGAATACGTCCCCGCGCCGGACTCGATCTTCGCCAAGATCAAGAAGATCCCGCCCGGCCATCTGATGACGGTCAAGGACGGCCGGAGCGAGATCCGCCGCTACTGGGACGTGCATTACGCCGAGGGCGAGCCTGCGCAGCGGAGCGAGGCCTCGTGGGCCGAGGAGATCGCGGAGCGGCTCAAGGAATCGGTCCGGATGCGGCTCTTGAGCGACGTGCCGCTGGGCGTCTTCCTGAGCGGCGGCATCGACAGCAGCGCCGTGACCGCCCTGATGAGCGAGACCGCGGGCGGGCGGATCAAGACCTTTTCCATCGGCTTCAAGGAGAAGACCTTCGACGAGCTCGACTACGCCCGGATCGTGGCCGACAAGTTCGGCACCGAGCACACCGAGTTCGTGGTCGAGTCGCGCCAGGCGGCCGGGCTCGTGCCCAAGCTCATGGAATACCTGGACGAGCCGCTGGCCGACGCCTCGGTCATCCCGACCTACGTCATCTCCAAGCTGGCCCGGCAGCATGTCACGGTGGCCCTGGCCGGGGACGGCGGCGACGAGCTCTTCGGCGGCTACGACACCTACAAGGCCTTCAAGGTGGCCCGGCTCTACCGCAAGATCCCGGGCTTTCTGAGGCGCGGCCTGATCGGCCCGGCCGTGCGGCGCCTGCCGGCCTCCGAAAAGCGGCTGAGCTTCGAGTTCAAGGCCAAGAAGTTCACGGCCGGGCGCCGAGTACCCGCCCGCCATCGCCAACACCCTGTGGTGGGGCGCCTACACGCCCGAGCTCAAGGCCCGGCTTCTCGCCCCCTCGCTGCGCGAGCGCGTCTCGGCCGACCCGTTCGGGCCGATCCGGGAGCAGGACGCCCACAACCGGGCCGCCGACCCGCTGGACCGCATCGCCTACCTCGACCTCAAGCTCTACCTGCAGGACGACCTGCTGGTCAAGGTCGACCGCATGAGCATGGCCAACTCGCTCGAGATCCGCACGCCGTTCCTGGACTACACCTTCGTCGAGTTCGCGGCCACGATCCCCAGCCGGCTCAAGCTCAAGGGCTTCGACCTCCAAGCACATCCTCAAGAAGGCCCTGGCCTCGCGCCTGCCGGCCGAGATCCTGAACAAGAAGAAGATCGGGTTCGACATCCCGCTCGGGCCGTGGCTTCGCGACGAGCTGCGCGAGTTCGTCCAGGACACCCTGGCGCCCGCCCGGCTCAAGCGGCACGGCTTCCTCGACGAGGGCTTCGTCCGCAAGGTCCTGGACGAGCACATGGCCGGCGCCCACAACCACCGCCAGCTCCTCTGGCCGCTGGTCATCTTCCAGTTCTGGCACGACCGGTACATCACGGGCTGAACGGGCATGGTCGACAAGAAGCGCGTCTTCGAGGTCTTCCAAGGCCGGGGCCTGCTGGACGGCCCTCTACACCCGGATCAAGTTCAAGATCTGCCCGCTGCTGCAGGTGGAGCCGCATCTGCCGGCCGAGGGCCGCTTCCTGGACCTCGGCTGCGGCAACGGCCTCTTCGCGGCCATCCTCAAGCTCGGCTCGCCCGCCCGCAAGGTGGCCGGGTTCGACCTGGACGAGGGCAAGGTCGAGCTGGCCCGCAAGACGTTCGAGGGCTGGGAGGGGATGGACTTCTGGAAGGGCGACGTGGTCGCCTCGGAATATCCCTCCGCCGACGTGGTGACCATCATCGACGTCCTTTACCTCATCCCCTTCGAGGCCCAGGAGGCGATCCTGCGCAAGTGCCACGCGGCGCTCCCCGCGGGCGGCCTGCTGGCCTTCAAGGAGATGGACGACCGGCCGCGCTGGAAGGCGCTCTGGAACAGGCTGCAGGAGACGCTGGCCGTCAAGATCATCGGCTTCACCCTGGGGAGCAAGTTCTATTTCGCCGGGCAGGCGGGAGTACGTGCCCCTGCTCGAGCGGATCGGTTTCGACGTCGAAGTCGTGCCCCTGCACAAGGGCTACTGGTACCCGCACATTCTTTATTTGGCAGGAAAAAGATAAATCGGCCTTTATCGCCACGCTTATCAGGGGATTTGTTGTCCTTCGGAGACCGTTGAGCTTTATCTCCGCAACGCCGACAAGGGAGGGTGGCGCGTCGGATGCGCCGACCGCCCGCAGCGGAAGCAAGGACGGGAGGCGCGCCGGAGCGACAGGTCCCCCCAGTCGGCGTTGCATTTAGATTTGGTCCGCGTTGCCAAAAGCCCCCTGAATGTGGCATAAATGACGCGATGAAAATCTCCACGCTGGTCCGGACGGACTGCGTCCACTTCAAGGGCGAGAAGCCCTGCAAGTTCAAGCGCGTCTGCGACGGCTGCCCCGAGTTCCAGGCCTTCGGCCCCAAGGTCCTGGTCATCAAGTGCCGGGCCCAGGGCGACGTTCTGCGCACGACCCCGGTCCTGACCGGCATCCGGCGCAAGCACCCCGACGCCTTCATCACCTGGGTGGTCGACGCCGAGACGGTGGACCTGCTCAAGCCCATCCCGCTGATCGACCGCGTCCTGCCGCATGGACGTCGAGACCGCGCTGGCCCTGCAGGCCCAGCGCTTCGATGCCGTCTACTCGCTGGACAAGGACCCCGGCCTGACGGCGCTGGCGGCTCTCGTCCAGGCCCCGTTGAAATTCGGCTTTACGATCAACGCCCACGGCAACCTCCAGGGCTTTACACCCGGCCGCCGCCTACTCGCTGCGGCTCGGGGTGGACGACGACCTCAAGTTCAAGCTCAACCAGAAGACCTACCAGCAGATGATCTTCGAGGCGGCCGAGCTGGACTACCGCGACGACGATTACGTCTTCGTCCTGCCCGAGACGGCCCGGGCCAAGGCCGACGGCCTTCTTCAAGGCCAGGCGCGTGCCCAAGGGCCGGCCCAACATCGGCCTCAACACCGGGGCCGGGGCCAAGTTCACGACCAAGCAGTGGCCCGAGGCCCATTTCCTGAAGCTCATCAAGCTCCTCAAGAGCGGCCTCAAGGCCAACGTCTTCCTGCTCGGCGGCGAGCGCGAAAAGGCCATGAACCGGCGCCTGGCCGCCCAAGCCGGCGTCGCCGTCTACGACACGGGGACGGACAATTCGCTCCTCGAATTCGCCGGGTTCCTCGAGCGCATGGACGCCGTGGTCTGTTCCGACACCCTGGCCATGCACATCGCCCTGGCCCTCAAGCGCAAAGCCGTCGTCCTGTTCGGCCCCACCTGCCCGCAGGAGATCGAGACCTACGGCCGCGGCGTCAAGCTCTTCGCCGGGGCCGCCTGCGCGCCCTGCTACAAGCAGACCTGCCCCGATCCGGTGTGCATGACGTCGATCAAGCCCGAAGAGGTCCTGCAGGCCCTGCGCCGACTGCTATGAGCGAAGCCAACGCCCCGCGCCGGCCGGTCGTCGCGGTCATGGTCCCGACCTACAACGAGGCCGAGAACATCGCCGACCTGGCCCGGGCGATCCGCGGGCTGCCGCTTCCGGGCTACGATGTCCATGTCGTGGTGGCCGACGACAATTCCCCCGACGGCACGGGCCGCATCGTCGCCGAGATGGGGAAGGCCGATCCCTACATCCACGCCCTCGTCCGGACCAAGAGGCGGGGGCGCGGCTCGGGCGGCATCGACGGCTTCAAGGCCGCCTTGGCCCTGGGCGCGGACTTCGTGGTCGAGATGGACGGCGACTTCTCCCACCAGCCGAAATACATCCCGGCCCTGTTGGAGGCGCTCGAGACCCACGACATGGCCCTGGGCTCGCGCTTCGTCAAGGGCGGCAAGGACGCCAATCGCGGCCCGCACCGCCGCCTGATCACGTTCTGCGTACGGACTTTCATCCGCCGGCTCTACAAAGTCCCGATTCGCGACGTCTCGTCCGGATACCGCGCCTATCGGCGGGCGGTGCTCGAGGCGCTGGACCTGGACGACCTGATCTCGGTCGGCCAGTCGATCGTCTGCGAGATCCTGCGCAAGGTCGACCTGCTGGGCTTCTCCGTGGTCGAGGTGCCCATCGTCTTTATCGACCGGACCCGGGGCAAGACCAAGCTCGACTTCCTGGCCCTGCTCGAAACCCTGCTGATGGCGGTTAAATTCAAGAAGCGCTACACGCCGAAATCCGTGAAGCCCGCCCGATGAAGAAATCGCGGCGGCACGCCCTGGGCCAGCACTTCCTGGCCAGCCCCGGCATCCTGGAACGGATCGCCGCGGCCGCGAGTCCCGGCGCGGGCGAGACCGTCATGGAGATCGGCTCGGGCAAAGGGGCCTTGACCCTGAGCCTTCTGGCCTGCCGGGGCCAAGGTCGTGGCGGTGGAGAAGGACCCGGCCCTGGGCGACGAGCTGCGAAACCGCGGCATACCCGGGCTGATCGTCGTCGAGGGCGACATCCTCGATCAGGACTGGCCCAAGCTTATGGAAGTCCACGGCGCCGGCCCCGGCCCTTACCTCGTCGTCGGCAACCTGCCGTACTCGATCTCGACCCCGTTGCTCTACCTGCTCCTCGACTATCGGGACCGAGTCCGCAAGGGCGTCTTTCTCGTCCAGCGGGAGGTCGCCGAGCGGTATATCGCCGGCCCGGGCGGCAAGGACTACTCCCCGCTGGGGATCCTGCTGCAGATCTACTACAACGTGAAAATCCTGTTCAAAGTCTCGCCCGGATCGTTCGTCCCCCCGCCCAAGGTCGACTCGGCCGTGATATCGCTGGAGAGGCGCGAGGCGCCGCTGGTCGAGGTCGGCGACTTCGACCGCTTCCGCCGCTTCCTGCACGCCTGCTTCGCCCAGCGCCGCAAGACGCTCGGCAACAACCTGGCCGCGGCGGGCTATCCCACACGACCGCATCGCCGCCGCACTGGCTTCCCTCGGCCTCGACCCCAAGGTTCGGGCCGAGGCGGTCCCGATCGCCTCTTTGATCGCCCTCGAGCCAGGGGTCAGGTCTCAACATTCGACATTCGCACCAGGAACCTGACACCCGAGGACACGCTCGAGATAGAAATGTCGAATGTTGAGACCTGACCCCTTGTGCTAAAATAGCCCCCTCATGACGCGACGGGAATACTACAAGCGCCTCTGGAAGATCTTCCGCGCCTACAAGGGCCGCAAGACCAAGCTCGACTACATGCCCGTGCGCCTCTGGATCGAGCCGACCAGCGTCTGCAACCTGCGCTGCGTCATGTGCCCCAACAAGGACCTGACCAAGGCCCAGAAGGGGTTCATGGACTTCGACCTGTTCAAGAAGATCATCGACGAGGCCAAAGACTTCGTCTCGGACGTCCATCTCCTCCACCGCGGCGAGTCGCTCCTCCACCCCCGCTTCTTCGACATGGTCCGCTACGCCCACGAGGCCGGCATCGTCACCCGCTTCCACACCAACGGCACGCTCCTGGACGAGGACAAGGCCCGCCAGCTGATCGAGGCCGGGCTGGACCAGTTCGCCTTCTCCTTCGACGGCATGGACAAGGAAACCTACGAATCGATCCGGGTCAACGCCGACTTCGAGACCACGGTCCGCAACATCATCCGCTTCCTGGAGATCAAGAAGGAGCTGGGCTCGAAGAAGCCGGTCACCTTCATCGAGCTCATCCGCTTCCCCGAGGTCTTCAAGAAGTACGACAAGGAAACCCAGAAGGCCTTCCTGGCCCGGTTCAAGGGCCTGCCGCTGGACAAGCTCCACATCAAGGAGCTCCACAACTGGGCCGGCGACGTCGGCCAGGCCCCGCCCAAGACCTCCTACTCGCCCTGCACCTTCCTCTGGCACGCCCTGATCATCTTCTGGGACGGCTCGGTCCTGCCCTGCACCCAGGACTTCTTCGGCTATTACACGCTCGGCAACGTCAAGGACGCGACCATCCGGGAAATCTGGAACAACGACAAGATGGTCCGCCTGCGGGAGAAGATCCTGGCCCGGGACGTGGCCGACCTCGAGACCTGCTCCCAGTGCGACCGCCTCTGGCGCCGCCAGGTTCTGGGCATTCCCCGCGAATACCTGGGACGGGCCCTGCGCAAAAATATGAACTAGCCTCCTAAGGGGTGCACCCATGGCGCGACGCGCCGCCCTCGCCTTTTCCATCCTCTGGATTTTGATCCTCACCGTGGCCCCAAGAGCCTCATCGGCAAAGACCCGCCCCGCTTCGCCGGCGAGGCCCTCCCCAACCGTCAAAACCTCTTTCCCGGATAACGCTACGCCGCAGGTTGAGCCCGCCGAGACGGAGCCCATCGCTTCTCGGAGAATAGCCGCTCCGCCCGGCATCGACTGGGCCTCTTTTCTCGGCCGCCTCGACCCGGTTTGGGATCGCCTGCCGCGCATCTGGTACGACGCGCCCTTCCTGGGCAACGGCGAGCTCGGCACACTCGTCCGCCAGTCAGGACAGCGCGAGGTCCGCTGGGACGTCGGCAACAGCCTGGTCCACGACCATCGCGGGCCCGACGACTATTCCGTCCGCTGTCCCGAGATCCTCAACCGCGGACGCCTGCCCATCGGGCATTTCCTTATGAAGACGGCGGGTACGATCCGGAGGGGCACAGCCCGGCTCGACCTCTGGAACGCCGAAGCGACGGGAACGATCGAAACCGATCGCGGCGCCATCGACTGGCGCGCTCTCGTGCATGCCGAGGACATGGTCATCGCCGTCGACTGGGCGGGAACGGGCGGCGAGACGGACGCGCGCCTCACGTTCGTCCCCGAAAAAGCCGAGAGCCCGCGCTTCACCGCGAACAAGGCCCCGCTCCCGGCCGCCTTCGTCAAGGCTTACGCGCCCAACCCCGAGCCCGTCATCCGCGATATCGGCGGCGGCGTGATCGCCTGCGAGCAGGCTCTCGTTGCAGGCGGGATGACCACGACGGCCTGGGTCATTCCCCGAAGCCGCCGGCCGGCGAATGCTGCTCGCAACCTGCCGCCACACCTTCCCGGAGAGCAACGCCACGGACCTGGCCCTGGCCGAGCTGGGCCAAGCCGCCGCGGCGAACCGCGCCGCCTGGATCGAGCGCCACCGCCGCTGGTGGCACGCCTACTATCCGGCGAGCTTCGTCGCCACGGGCGATCCCGTCTGGGATTCCTTCTACTGGATCCAGATGTACAAGCTGGCCTGCGCCACGCGCTCCGGCCGGGCCCTCATCGACAACCAGGGCCCCTGGCTGCAGCCGACGGGCTGGAACGGAACCTGGTGGAACCTCAACGTCCAGCTGAGCTACTCGGCCGTGGCCGCCGCCAACCGGCTGGACCTGGGCCAGGCGCTGACCGGACGACTGAAGGATTTCTTCCCGACCCTGATTGAGAACGTCGACCCCACTTATCGAGCCGACTCGGCCGGGCTGAGCCGCAACACCAGCATGCTCGACCTCAAGGGCAAGGTCGGCCAGCCCGGCGGTTGGGAGCACCCCAACCCGGACATCGGCAGCGAGGTCGGCAACCTGGCCTGGACGTGCCATAGCGTCTATACGCTCTACCGCAGCGGCCTGGACGAGGCGCTCCTGAAGGATCTGCTCTACCCGCTCCTCAAGCGGGCCATGGCTTACTACCGGCATTTCCTGAAGCCCGGCCCCGACGGCCGCCTGCACCTGGCGGCGACGCAATCGCCCGAGTACGGCAACGTGCCCGACGCCAATTACGACCTCGGCCTCATCCGTTGGGGGAACGCCGCCCTGATCGAGCTGGCCGGACGCTTGAAAGTCGACGCGGACATGATCTCCGTCTGGCGGGGCACGCTGGACAAGCTGGCGGCATTCCCGGTCAACGACAACGGCCTCATGGTCGGGTCCGGCGTCGGCTTCGACAAGAGCCACCGCCACTGGTCGCACATGCTGATGGCCTACCCGCTGCGAGTGCTGACGCCGGAGAACGGGAATGCGGACCTCATCCGCCGCTCGCTCGACCGCTGGCACGCCATGCCCGGTGGGCTGGCCGGCTATTCCTTCACCGCCGGGGCCTCGATCGCCGCGCTGCTCGGCGACGGCGAACGGGCCAAGCGGCTTCTCGACGGCTTCAAGCCCTACATGGGCGCAAGCACGATGTACTACGAGGGCGGGGCGGCGGCGCTCCCGGTCATGGAGACGCCGCTCCACGGCGCCTCCGTCATCCAAGAGATGCTGCTGCAAAGCTGGGGCGGGCGGATCCGCGTCTTTCCCGCCGTGCCCGCGGCCTGGCCCGACGCCGCCTTCGCCGGCTTGCGGGCCGAGGGCGCGTTCCTGGTCGACGCCGCGCGGCGGGGCGGCCGGACGGCCTGGATCCGCATCCGCAGCCTCAAGGGCGAGCCCTGCGTCCTGGGCACGGACATGGCGGCCCCGCGCGTCATCGCAGAAAAGAGCGCCGCAACGCTCCAGCCGATGGGCGGCGGCCTCTACGCGCTCGACCTCGCCGCCGGCGAAGAGATGGTGCTCGCCGCGCCCGGCGAGCTCGGGCCTTTCGAAGTCGCCGCACCGGCCTATGCACCCGGCCCCGCTCCCTTCGGGCTCAAACGGTAATCGCATCAGGAGACACGCCATGGACTTGAAAACCTATATGGCCAGGCAGATTCAGGAAGCCCTCAAGCACAAGACGACATAGTCCCTGACCATCATCGAGGAATTCACAAACCAGTGGACCGAAGAGATGGCCAAGCCCGACCACGATTTCCACCTGGCCGAAATCTGAGGCTCAACGCCAATTCCGGGGAGGGTGGTTCGAAGTGCCGTCCCGGCGGCTTCGGCCTCTTCTCGCCTTTTCCCACAGCTCTCTTCGGCGCCTCGGAACTCGCATGCTAGTCCGCCCTGACCGGCACGACTCCCCACCTGTCTCTTTCTCGATTGATCCTTCCTAGCTCAAACAGTCCTCGGCGGCCGCTGGCTTCCCTCAGAGAGTTATGGAAAAAGGCGCCGGCCTCGCGATTTCGCCGTTGGTCGGCACCCCGAACCGCCCTGGTTTCCCCGGAATTGGGGCTAAGAACAATACAAATCGAGCCCGCCGCTCACCGCGGCAGGGCCACGATGAAGACCGAGTGGACCGGGGGCAGCGAGAGATCGAATTCGGTGACTTGGTACCCGCGGTCGGTCGCCCGGCGTGTCTTCAGTTTGGCGGTGCTTCCCGTGTGCGGGTCCCAGAGCTCGGCCGCGAAGCTTCCGCGCAGCCGGACGCTCGTCGCCACGGCCTGGTCGCTGGAGTTGGCGAAAAAGAAGACGTCCCGCCCTTCGATGACCTTGTGAAGATAGGAGAGGTTTCCGCCCTCGACTTTGCCCGGCGCCCGCCAAGCCACATCGGGAGGCGCGGCGTCCTCGTCCAGGGACTTGGCCAGGCCCTCCGGCGTCGGCTCGGGTAGGAAATAGCCCCGTCCCGGACCCGGCCGCCCACCCTTGCCGTCAGGGCCGAGCATGGCCTCGAGCAGGGCTTTGACTTCGGCGTCCCGCCCGGGCTCGGAGGCATGCTCCGGCAGGAGCGTCGTGAAGATCACCCGTCCGCCGCGATCGTAGAAGGCCTTGATCTTAGTCAGAACATCCGCGCCGATCGCCACGCCGCCCGGGACGATCACCGTGGCATAGGCCTGCGACCAGCCGGGATGAGCGAGCCGCAGAATTCCCTCCTCGACCCGGCCCTTGGCCGCCAGCACCTCGGGGTGGAGGAAGGTGAAGTCGCGTCGCAGCACGGTCGAAAGCCTCTCGCCCACTTCCAGGTAGTCCGCCTCGGGCGGGATGACCCCGCCCTCGTAGGGCGTGCCGACGCCGAAGCGGTAGCCCGCCTGCAAGCCGGCGATGGGATAGAGCACGGCGATGTCCGCCACGGGAACGCCCTGCTGGAGCAGGCGCTGCAGACGACCGACGTAGCGGTTGTAATCCGGCAGCGCGGAGGCATAGGGCTCGGTGCGCGGCGACAGCTCGGGCGGATACGTGACGTCGTCCGGGTTGGTCCAGACCGCGTGCGGGACCATGACGTTGATGCCCTTGGCGAACTGGTCCATCGCCTCGCGGTAGAGGGTCGCGACGGGCATGTCCTTCATGGCGCCGTAGGTTTCGCTCATGACCTTGCGCCGATCGTAGTTGGCGGCGGCCGAGGAGACGACCTTGTAGATCTTCGAGCCGCGGCCGTAGGCGAAGATCTCGTCCACACCGGGAATGGGCTGGTCGCGAAAGGCCTTGATCAGGTCGCCGCACAGGCCGACCGGGTTGACGATCTCCTCCTGGTCGACGTGCCCGGTCAGCTCGATGCCGCGGGCCCGGCACCACTCGGCCAGCGTCCCGATGAAGGCCGAGGCGAAAAGCTCGGCCCGGAAGCCGAACAGCGCATTTCGCGCGGCCGCCGTGCCGGGGCCGATGTCGTGCCACAGGGCCGGGTAGAGGAGGGCCGGATCGAAGCCCGTGGCGGCCCGGAACTTGTCGTTGAAGCCCGGCGTCCAGGCCCGCCCGCCCTGGACCCAGTGGAATGTGGGCTCGTCGTAGAAGGCGCTGTCGATGGTCGTGCCGAAGTACGGCTTCAGCTTTTCATAGTACGCATCGTAGGTCAGCGCAACGAAGTCGCGGACCGCCTTCGGATCGAGGTAGTCGACCAGGCCCCTGGCCCCGTCGGGAACGCAGCGGAAGACCATCACCGTCCAGCGTCCGGCCGGCGCATCCCAGTCCAGACGGCCCGCGCTCAGGAAAGGCCGCAGGTCGACGCGCTCGAGAGTCGTCTCGTTCATGGCCACGACGGCCATGCAGATCGCCCGCCGGAACGGGAGCCGTAAAGCGGCGCGGCCCGGCCACGGGGAAGGAGGTCAGGTCCAGCCGCTTGGACAGCGATTCCGGATGCGTCTTGGCCAGCAGGCCGCCGGCGCCGCCGCTGGGAAACCAGAGCTCGTCGTAGAGGCACATGGTCATGCCCAACGCGGCCGCTTTATCCACCGCCTCCGCGTAGCGGTCCAGGTAGTCCGGGCCCATGAAGGCGATCCCCATCTTGGGCGTCGGCAGGATGCCGAACCCGTCGTAGCCCGCGGCCCGGGCGGCCTCCATCAAAGCCTCGGTCGAGGCTTTGGCCGGCTCGACGTTCCAGAACCACAACGGCCGCGGCTTCCAACGAGCCGGCGGGTCGGCGAAGTCCCGCTCCAGATCGGCCCAAGCACCGCCGCGGCGGCAGGCTGGGGCGGCGGACAGGACAAGACAGCCGGACAAGGCCGCCAGGAGAATCGTTGGAAGCCGTCGCGATGGTTTCTTCATGAACATCTCCGGAAAGAGGCCAGGCACCGGCATTAAAGGCCTGGCACCGGGGCCAGGCCTTTACGCTTTTCGTTCAATGTTAAGACCTGACCCCTCCCCTCATGCCAGTCGGGGAAGACGTCGCGGGCCCCGCTCTTGAACAGCGGGACGATGCGCTTTGTGGACACCCGGACCACGGCCAGCGACCAGACGCCTTGGGTCGGGTAGTGCTCCGTGCCGGAGCTGAAGACGATGGAGCGGCCGTCCGGCGACCAGGAAGCGTAATAGTCGTAGGTCTCGGGCAGGTCGGTCAGCCGCTCGCGGCCGCTGCCGTCGGGGTTCATGATCCAGATGTCGCCCTTGCCGTCGGCCTCGGAGGAGGTGAAGGCGATCTTCGAACCGTCGGGCGAGAAATGGGGCCGGCAGGCCTTGCCGCCCTCCGTCAGCGGCCGGGCCGCCTTCGTCTCGAGGTCCGCGATGTAGACATCCCAGCCGCGGAGGCGCTTGCCGGTAAAGGCGAGAAGCGGTGCCGTCGGCGAAAACTCGGGCAGGGCGCTCGAACCGTTGAAATCGGGAAGGAGTGCAACGGCCTCGCCGCCGTCCAGGCCGATCTCCTTAAGGACATAGGAGCGTCCGAGCGCGCGCTTGCGCTCCTCGGTGAAAGCCAGCCTCCGACCGTCCGGAAACCAGCCCTCCTCGATCGCGTCCGCCTCGGAACGGGTGACCTGCCGGACATCCGAGCCGTCCGTGGCCATGACGTGGATCTGGTAGCGGCCCGTCCGGTTGGAGCTGAAGGCGACGAGACGGCCGTCGGGCGACCACTTGGGGAACTCGTCGGAGGCGGGATCGTCGGTCAGGCGTCGAAGCCCCGTCCCGGTCAGAAGATAGATGTCGTTGTCCCCATCCAGGTCGGACTGGAAGACGATGCCGCCGCCGAACTCGAAGGCGGGACGCAGGGCCGACAGGTCCACGGCTTCCGGGACAGGTACGGACCGGGCCTCTTCCTGACGGCCGCAGGCGGCCGGGAGCAAGGCCAAGGCGATGATCAGGACGGACGGGAGAAAGGGAGGAAGAGGGCGGTCATATCGAGGGAGGGGGCGCATGGCGGTATTGTAGGCCTCGCCGCCGGTCTTGCCAAGGTCCCGGCATGCCTCCGGTTGAGGCGGGGATGATCCTATGCTATAAACCATGCGGAGCCCCCATGAAACGAAGCTTCCTCGCCCTGGCCGCCGGCGCGCTTCTCGGCCTGCTTTCCGCCCTCCCTCAGCCTCTTGCCGCCCAGGATGAATTTCCTCTCACGCAACCGCTTCCGAATACCTGGATCGGGATCATCGGCGGCCGGTTCACGCCCGCCGATGCCGTCTTCAAGGAAGTCTACGGGACGGGCGGACTTTCGTTCGGCTTGAGCCTGGGCAGGGAGCTCTATCGTTCGGGCGGATTCACCCTGGCCGCCGGACTCGATGTCCAACGCTTCGCCGGCTCCGGCTTTTCCACGATCTCCCAGACCGCGGCCCGCCTGACCCTCGTCCCCGTTTCGGCCTCGCTGGAAACGCATTTTCGCCGGGGCATCATTGGACTGTGGCTGGGCGGCGGGGCGGGCCTGATCTTCTACGCCGAGGACAGCGAGTGGATCATGAGCCGGGGTTCGGCCTTCGGCTTCCACTTCGTCGGAGGCTTCCTGGTGGAGATTCCGGCCGGACCCGTCTTGAAAGCCTACTTCCGCTGGTCCTCGGCGGCCAAGACGATGGAGGATTTCCAGGTCAAGCTGGGCGGGACGGAGATCGGGGGCTCGCTTCTCTTCCGGTTCCGCCTCTGAAGCGGGTTAACGGCGGACGGGGATCAGGACGGACTTGGACCTGTCGCGTGCGTCCGCCTCTTCGGCCGTGTGGCCCTCCCCTTCCGAGCTCAACGGGCTTTCGTGCCCTGCCGCGTCCAGGGAAGCGACCGCGTACACATACGTGGCCCCTGTCGCAACCTTGGTGTCGCGGTAGACGAAAACCGTCCCCTCAACCTCGGCGACCGAAGCATAAGCCTGGTCGTCGACGTCCGTCCGCTTGCGGTAAATCCGGTACCCGGTGATCGCAGCTACGGCGTCGTTGGCCGGATTGTAAGCCCAGGTGACTTCGTTGACCGTGCGGCTCTGGAACATGCTGCGGTCGGTGTGGGTGGACCAGTCCACGGCCAGCGGGGCAAAGAGGCCGAGGACGGAGACGCTCCGGATCTTGGAACCGGGCTTGCCCATGTTGTCGACGACCGTCAGCTTGACGGAAAAATCGCCGCGCGTCTGGAAGGTATGGTTCACGGTGCGGTCGTTTCCGGTCTCGCCGTCGCCGAAGAGCCAGTCGTAACGGGCGATGGAGCCGTCGGGATCGTGGGAGCCCGAGGCATCAAAGGTCACCGTCAGCGGGGCGATTCCGGTCTGGGGCGAAAAGGCGAAGTCGGCGATCGGGGTTTGATTGACGACGCCGGAAGGGGTGGCCAAGGTGTAATAGATCTCGCCGCCCGCGTCCCAGACAAGGTTGGCCTTGCCCGCGGCATCCACGGCCACATCGCAGTAGGTGACGCCGTTGGAACCGGAGATGGTGCTCTGGCCGCCCCACTTCCCGCCCTGATAGACATTCTGGTAGACGGCCTGACCGTTGCCGAACGACCCGACCTGCCAGATCGCAAAGAGCACGCCGGAACGCTCGGCCAGCGAGGGATAGTGGAGCATGGTCTGGTCGGAGATGTTCGTCGGCGAGCCGAAGCCCGAACCCGTCCAGGCGCAGTGCTGGACGATGCGGTCGGGGTCGATGACCGGGGTGAAGAGGATGTGGGGCGTCGTGCCTCCGGCGTACTCGACGACCGGGTGCTGCTGCGAGTGGGAGGATGGAGCCAGCCGGGTCCCGCCGCTCCAACCCGTCCCGAAGCCGATGCCGCGCATGGCGTAGGCGGCCTGGTAGATGTCGCCGCTCTTCTCCACCCAGCAGGCCAGGGCCTGGCCGTTGCCGACGCCGATATCGGGGAACTTGGAGCGGCGGCCGCCCTCGGAAACCTGATGCGTCCCCTCCCAGCTGCCGCCGATCCGGGCCCGGGTGATGATCGTGCCGTCGCTCGACCACCAGACGCAGAAGAGGTCGCCGCCGCCGGTGGCGGCGATCCGCGGGCCGTCCAGGCCGCTGCCGGAGCCGATCTGGGTGACGTCGCTCCAGCCGCCCGCGGTCCGGACGCGGAGCATAACCGTGTTCTGGGCCGACCAGATGACGTAGATATTGCCGGCGTCATCGGAGTCGATGGAGCAGGGCATGAGCGTCTCGCTCCAGACGCGGCCCGACTCGCTCAGGTTGACCGGGGCGCTCCACAGGCCGGTCGACTTGTCCAGGCGGCTGAAGAAGAGGTCGCCGTTGCCTTCGCCGTAAACCTCGACCCAGGCGACGTTGACGTTGCCCTCGGGGTCGATCGCGACGCGGGGATACCAGGACTGCCAGCTGGGGGAGTTGGAGAGGTTGATCTGCCCGAAAGCCGAGACCGCCAATAAAATAAAAAGGAGCCCGGCGACCGGCGCCGGGCTCCTGGGCGTTCGTTTCAAACGCGCTCCTTCGGTCAGAACTCGACCAGGTCGCTTTCGCCGCCGCCGGGGTTGGTCGTGGCGATGGCGAACCTCCGCTTCTTGGTCAGGTCGCTGTAGGTGAAGGTGGAGGATAGGGTGGACTTGTTGACGCTCAGAAGCAGCGTGTACTCGCCGTTCAAAACTGCTGTGGGTTCTGGCTTTCGACCGGCCGCAGACGCGGGTGCTGATCTACGGTGCGGGCAAGACCGGGTTGCAACTGGCCTCGGCGCTGCGGTCGCATGATTCGATTTTCGTGGTGGCGTTCATTGACGATGATCCTGCCACCCATTCGCAGCGGCTGATGGGCAAGCTGATCTATCCGGCGCGGCAGGTGGACCGGCTGGTTCGCAAACATGCCATCAGCCGGATCCTGCTGGCGATGCCGTCGCTGTCGGCGCCCAAGCAGGCGCAGATTTCGCGCAGGCTGCAGGCGCTGGGCCTTAGCGTGCAATCGCTGCCGTCCTTTGCGCAGCTGATCGGGACCGAGCAACTGGTGGAAACGCTGACTCCGGTTCCGGCGGGGCGGTTCCTTGGCCGCAACCAGCTGGATGATGCGCTGGCGTCCAGCTCTGCGGGCTATGGCGGAAGTTCGGTTCTGGTGTCGGGGGCGGGCGGTTCGGTCGGGTCTGAACTGTGCCGTCAGTTGCTGGTGCAGCGCCCCAAACGGCTGGTGCTGTATGAGGTGTCCGAACTGGCGCTGTACAACATCGACCGCGAATTGAACGATCTTCTGATCGGCGATACCGGGACCGAGATCGTGCCGGTTCTGGGGTCGGTTACGGACACCCGGCTGTCGCGGGCGGTGCTGGTGCAGAACAAGGTCGACACCGTGTTTCACGCCGCCGCCTACAAGCATGTTCCGCTGGTGGAAAAGAATCCCATCGCCGGGATTTCCAACAATGTCTTTGGCACCCGGTCGATGGCCGATGCCTGCGTCGAAGAAGGCGTGCGGCGGTTCATTCTGGTTTCCACCGACAAGGCGGTGCGCCCAAGCAACCTGATGGGGGCGTCAAAGCGGCTGGCCGAAATGGTGGTGCAGGACCGCGCCAAACGCAGCGGGCACACACGGTTTTCGATCGTGCGTTTTGGCAATGTTCTGGGCTCTTCCGGGTCGGTGATCCCGCTGTTTCGTGACCAGATCAGCCGGGGCGGGCCGGTGACGCTGACCCATGATGATGTGACGCGCTATTTCATGACGATCGCCGAGGCGTCAAAGCTGGTTCTGCTGGCCGGATCGTTTCTGGAAAGGGGTCTGGAGCAGGGCCGCGACACCGCCCATGCGCCGCCATCGACCACCGCCGATGTGTTCGTTCTGGACATGGGCAAGCCGGTCAAGATTTGCCAACTGGCCGAACAGATGATTTAGGGCGCCGGCTATACCGTCCGGGATGAGACGAACCCCGATGGCGATATCGAGATCACGGTGATCGGATTGCGCCCGGGCGAAAAGCTGCACGAGGAATTGCTGATCGGTCAGGGCCTTTTGACAACGCCGCACCCCAAGATCCTGCGGGCGGCCGAAGAAAGCCTGGCAGAGCTGGAAATGGCCAATGCCCTGCGCGAACTGGGTGGAATCATTTCCATTGGCGACGTGGTCGCGATGCGTGATGTGACGATGCGGCTGGTCCGCCCGCGAGCCGATCAAGCGCAGACTGCGGCACAGCGGACATAGCTGCCCCAAACTTGCCCGCCCGACCAATAGCGGCCCTTGCCGCTGCCCGCCAATCAACGCAAGACTGACCGGATGAGACCACAAGCCGACGCTGACAATACCCGCAAGCGGCGCAGCCTTGCCGCCATGTTGCTGACTGCGATTGCGCTGGCGGCGTCTCCGGCCATGGCGGAACTGCGCCCCTCGCTGTCCTTTTCCGGCGTGCCGGGAATCATCGACATGCCCTCGGGCGAGGCGATGCCGGATGGCACCATCTCGGTCACCAATGCGCTGTTCGGGGCGCAGCACCGCACCACGCTCAGCTTTCAGATCACGCCGCGCATTTCGGGCAGCTACCGGTTTACAGCCACCCGCAACTGGAATGATGTGACGGCCGGCGGGCCGTTTGACGACGGGATCGACACCTATAACGACCGCAGTTTCGACCTGCGCTTTCTGCTGCTGAAGGAATCCGATTATCTGCCGTCGATCACCGTGGGTCTGGTGGATTTCGTGGGCACCGGGCTGACATCGTCGGAATATATCGCGGCAACAAAAACGTTTTCCGACCGGTTCAAGGTGACGGCCGGACTGGGCTGGGGCCGGCTGGGGTCTTATGGCGGGATCGGATCGCCGTTTGGCGACCGGCCGCCGATTGACTTTGGTCTGGGCGGCAAGCCTGCCGTTGACCAATGGTTCCGCGGGCCGGTTGCGCCCTTTGCCGGGATCGAATGGCAGTTCAAGGACAACTGGACCTTCAAGGCCGAATATTCGTCAGACGCCTATCCGATCGAAGCGGATCTGCGCGGCACCTTTGACCGCCGCAGCCCGTTCAACTTTGGCGTCGAATACCAGCGCGGCGAGAATTTTCGCATTGGCGCCTATTCGCTGTACGGATCAGAAGTCGGGCTGGCGTTCAGCCTGATCCTTGATCCGAAACAGCGGGCATCCGCGGGCATTCTGGGCCCGGCACCGGCGGCCGTTGGCCTGCGCCCGTCGCGCAGTGCGGACCCGGATGCCTATGATGGCGGCTGGGTCACGCAACCCGACGGCGCCGGTCTGCTGTATGCAAACCTGTCCAAACGTCTGGCCGTTGACGGTCTGGTGATCGAGCATTTCTCCTACACTGCAGACACGGTGCATCTGCGCATCCGCAACACCCAGATCGACGCCGGGCCGCAGGCCATCGGCCGGGCGGCGCGGGCGCTTAGCCAGGTGATGCCCGCATCGGTCGAGGTGTTTGAGATTGTTCCCGTTGTGCGCGGCATGGGCGCGTCCAAGGTGATCATCCGCCGGTCGGACCTTGAGGCGCTGGAACATGCGCCCGGCAATGATGCACTGCTGCGCGATGCGGTGCAGATCGTTGCCGCCGGACCGGTGCCGGAAGGTGGGCTGGGTTCGGTGGATTATTACCCCAGGTTCACCTGGCGCCTGACCCCGGCCTTTCGTCTTAGCGCGCCGTTGCGGGGCGATGTGGGCCTGCGGTTTGCGGCCACCTACGAGGTGCGGCCGAACCTGATCCTGTCGGGATCGGTCTACAAGCGGGTCTGTCGACAACTTTGACAAGATCACATTCTTTGAACCGCCGTCGATCATCCCGCATGTGCGCAGCGATGTGCATGATTACAACGTCGAAGGCGGCACTGCTGTCGAACGGCTGACCCTGGCCTGGTATGCCAAGCCCGCCGACAACCTGTATTCCCGCGTGACCGTTGGGTATCTGGAACGGATGCACGCCGGCGTGTCGGGCGAATTGCTGTGGAAGCCGGTCGGCAGCCGTCTGGCGCTGGGGGTCGAGGTCAACTATTCCAAGCAGCGCGACCGCGACGGCGGGTTCGGCTTTTCCGACTATGACTATGGAATCGCAACGGGCCACGCCTCGGCCTATTACGACTTTGGCCGCGGCTATCTGGGGCAGCTGGATGTCGGGCGCTATCTGGCGGGCGATGTCGGCGCGACCGTTTCTCTGGACCGCGAATTCGGCAATGGTGTCAAGTTTGGCGCCTTTGCCACCTTCACCTCGGCCAGGCGCCGAAGAATTTGGCGAAGGGTCGTTCGACAAGGGCATCCGCCTGACGATTTCATTTCAACTGGCTTCTGGGTCAGCCGAACCGACGGAGAGTTGAGCACCGTCATCCGTCCGCTGCAGCGGGACGGCGGTGCCCGGCTGGATGTGGATGGCCGGCTGTACGATTCGATCCGCGATTACCATTCCGGGCGGCTGGACAGCGAATGGGGGCGGGTATGG
>CAWDOL010000024.1:0-12081 GCA_963803915.1 Candidatus Aminicenantota bacterium
TGCCTGGCAACACGTGGCCGCTGATTCGGGTGCGGTCAAGGATGTCTTTGTTCTGCGCCAGAAGATGCCGGATTGTACGATCGAGCAGCGGCTCGTCTTCTATAAGTCGATCAAGCGGATCGACTGCGAAGTGGCGCTTCTTGATTGGGACGGATCGCCCTACCGCGAATACCGCCTGGCCGTTCCCGTCGCCGCCGAGGCCGCGGGGCGTCAGGTCGTTTATGAAGTCCCGATGGGTGTCGTCGAGGTCGGTAAGAACGAGGCCAAGGGCACGGGCGGTCCGGCTTACGGCAAGCTCAATTACGACCAGGAGATGTCCGAGATCCGTCCGCGCGAGGTGCAGCGCTTCATGTATGCCGGCGACGACAAGCTGGGCGTGACCTTCACGACCGATGTCGCTGGTTAGCGACTCGCCGATCCTACGGACAATCCCGTCGACTATCCCATCCTACAGGGCGTTCTGCTGGCCTCGCGCCGCAGCTGCCACAGCGAAGGCAACTGGTACCTTCAGGAGGGCGACCATCACTACCGCTTCAGCCTGACCAGCCACGAGGCCGGCTGGCGGACAGGCTACAAGGACGGCATCGGCGCCGCCGACGACCTGCGCGCCGTGGTCTCTCCGACGGCCGTATCGGGAACGGCGCTGCCCGAGAAGGGGAGCTTCTTCACCTTTTCGGCCGGCAACGTCCTGATCGGCACGATCAAGAAGGCCGAAGACGATAATAGCGTCATCCTGCGCTGTTACGATATCGAGGGCAAGCCGGCGGAAGTCCGTCTGGGCGGAAGTCTGAGCTGGGTCGGGGGCCGAAACGACGAACATTCTTGAGCTCGAACCAAAGCCCCTGGTGTTGAAACAAGACGGGATCGCCTTCAAGGTCGGGCCTTACGCCATCGAGACGATTAAGCTTAAGCCCGCCGCCGCGGTTCGATGATCAGCGGATTCCTTCAACGACAGTCCGGGCCGCGCCGGCCAGCAGCGAGGTGTCCGTTCCCGCGCAGACGAAGGAGAAGCCCCGGGCCACCGCCGCCTTGGCCGGGTCTATCCCGGGGGCGAAGATGCCGGCAGGAACGTGCTTGATCCGCGCCGCCGACAGAACGGTCCCTATGGCGTCCTGGACCCGGACATCGTCCGTACGGCCCGGGATACCCAGGCTGGCGGAAAGGTCGAAGGGACCGATGAACACGGCGTCGATGCCGGGGACCTCCAGGATCGACTCGATGTTCCGGGCGGCGTCGATGTGCTCGGCCTGGGCGATGAGGGTGATTCCCGCGTTGGCCTTCTCCACCGTCTCCCTGACCCGGACGCCGTAGCCCTGGGCACGGGCAATGCCGATGCTCCGGGATCCGAGCGGGGGATAGAGGGCCGCCCGGACACAGGCGGACGCCTCCCCGGCCGTGTTGATGTGAGGGAAGATCAGGCCGTCCGCGCCAAGGTCGAGGGCCTTGCTGATCCAGATCGGTTCGTTGCTCGGAACGCGGACGATGCAGCCCGTCCGCCCGGCCGCCGCCTGGACCATGCGCTGGACGTCGATGAAGTCCGACAGGCCGTGCTCCATGTCGATAAACAGCCAGTCGAAGCCCGCCTGGACGCAGATCTCGACGATCTCGGGCGAAGGGAGGGAGATCAGGAGCCCGGTGCACGGGGCGTCCTCGACAAGGGCGGTCTTGAAGGGCTTGGCCATGGCGTCCTCCTGGGAGTCGGGCTCGGCTATCTTACCTGAACGGAGGCCGGGGAGAAAGCGATTATGCTATACTCCCGCCGCATGAGGTTGAACTGATGGCCGACATCGCCAAGGGCGTGCGTTCCTTCACTCTGGGCGCCGCCCTGGCCCGGGTTTTGGGGCTGGTCCGTGAGGTGGTCATCAACCACCTCTTCGGCGCCGGCCTGGCCAATGATGCCTTCCGGGCCGCCTTCCGCATTCCCAACCTGTTGCGCGATCTGTTCGCCGAGAACGCCCTCAGCTCGGCCTTCGTCCCCGTCCTGACCGAGGAAAAGCGCAAGGGGCCGGAGGCCGAGAACCGCTTCGCCTCCAACGTCCTGAACATCCTGCTTCTCGTCGTCGGCCTGGTCGTCGTCCTCGGCATCCTCTTCGCGCGCCCCATCTCCGGGCTTATCGCCCACGGCTTCGACAAGATCCCGGGCAAGCTCCTTCTGACCGGGCAGATGACCGCGGTCATGTTCCCGTTCCTGCTCTTCATCGCCCTGGCCGCCTGGGCCATGAGCGTCCTCAACACCAACGGCTCGTTCTTCGTCCCGGCCGTGGCCCCGGCGGTTTTCAACATCTTCTCCTTCCTGACTCCGTTGCTGCTGTTTGCCTATCTGCGCGGCCGCGGCATCGACCCCATCCTAGGCGCCGCCATCGGGGTGGCGGCGGGCGGCTTGATGCAGTTTCTGGTCCAGGTGCCGGCCCTACGACGACGCGGCTTCCGCTACACACCCGTCCTGAGCTTCCGCGATCCGGCTTTCCGGCGGGCCATGGCCCTCTTCGGGCCCGTGGCCATCGGGCTTTCGGGATCGCGCCTCAGCTTCTTCGTTAATACCATGCTGATCACCGGCCTGCCCGAAAAAAGCCTGTCGTGGCTCGAGTCGGCCTATCGGGTCATGCATTTGCCGCTGGGGCTTTTCGGTATCGCCATTGGTACCGTAGCCCTGCCGTCCTTCTCGCGCTTCGCCGCCGAGGGGGACGTCGAGTCCATCCGCTCCACGCTTCAAGACTCCCTCCGCATGGTCCTCTTCCTGACCATCCCGACCTCCATTCTGATCGCCGCCTTGGCCGGGCCCATCACCTCGCTCCTCTATGTCCACGGGCGCTTCACGGCGGCCGACGGAGCGGCCTCGGCGGGCATCCTCGTCCTCTACATGCTGGGCGTGCCGTTCATGTCCGCTCTGCGCAGCCTGGCGGCGGTCTTCTATGCCTATAAGGACGCCAAGACGCCTATGTATGCCAGCTTCGCCGCCGTGGCCCTGACCATCGCCCTCAACCTGTCGTTGATGGGCTGGCTGGGAATCCGGGCCTTCCCGCTGTCCGCCTCCATCTCGGCCGCGGTCAACGCCGGCATTCTCTTCATCCTCTTGCCGCGAAAGACGGGCTCCCTCCATGCCGGCCCGCTTTTTCTGTTCTTCGGCCGAATGATCCTGGCCGGTTCGATGGGGGCGGGCGCGGCATACGGTCTCATCCGGCTCGGCCTGGAATGGCTCGGCGCCGGCCGTCTGTCATTGTTCTTCCTGCTCGCCGCCGCCGGCGCAGCCGGAGCGGGCGTGTTCTACGCCGCCGCCCTTGCCCTCGGCCTGACCGAAGTCAAAGGCTACGTCCGCCGCTTCCTGGGAATCAGCCGATAATCGGTATTAACCCGATCGAGCGGGTATCATCACATCGCCGGGACGAGCTCGACCAGGAACTGCTTGGACAGGCTCCGCCAGACGAACCTCAGGTCGAACCGTCCCGCCCGCCGCACCAGCGAGAGGTCGATGTTGGCCAGCCGGCCCCGGAAGAAATCGTAGTTGAGGAGCGACTTGATCCGCCAGCTCTTGATCAGGCCGATCGAGACGTCCGCGAAGCCCTGCTTCCAGTCGCCGTACTTGGGATCGTAGGAAATCGAAACCCAGCCGTCCACCCGGCCGCCCGTCCGCACCCGCAGGGCGGCCGAGAGGTCCTGGCTGGTCGTCCCCTCGATCAGCCAGCCGCGCGTCCGGCGCCGCGACTGGGTGCTGTAGAAGGCCTCCAGGTTGACCCCGGGGGCGAACTCCTGCACCGCCTGCAGAACCAGCCCGCCCGAGGTGAAGTTGCGTCCCTCTCTCTCCACGAACTGCTCGGCCGAGACCGCTGTCTTCACGGTCAGACCCGGCCGAACCCTGACCGGAACAGCCGCCAGGCTGAAGGCGATGTTGTCGTTGTAGCTGTCGGTCGTCCGGACCGAGTCCCGGCTCGAGCTGAGCACGAGGACGTTGGAGACGGTGGCCGTTAAAAGCCCGCCGTAGAACGTCACCGGCTTCAGGGCCAGCCGGAGCTGGGGTCGGGTCAGCCGGCGGCCGCCGAGCAGGTCGTCGTTGAGGTGGTATTCGGCCGCGGCTTGGTAGCTGTCGGCGTCGTAGGACAGCCGGATATTGCCCGTCATGATCCGGGCCGAGCTCGCCCCGCGCCCGCCGATCCGCAGATGGGCGTAGCTTCCATCGAAGCCGAAGCGCGCGCGCTTGCCGAAGTCCTTGGCATACGCAACGTCGGCCAAGGTCTGGTCATGCGTCTCCCGGCGGCCCGAAAAGGTGAGCTGGCCCCAGCGGTCGGATCGCAAGTCCGTTCGCACCCCCAGCCAAGTCTCGCCCTCGACTGCAAGGGCTTGTTGTAGGCCAGGTCGAAGGTCGTGCTCCGCTTGGCGTCGCGGCTTTGGACCAGGGCGAAGAGCTTGGCGTTGCCGAGTCCGGTGGAGCTGTAGTTTCCGTCCAGCCCCAGGTCGAGCCCCTCTTTGCCGACCAGACGTTCGAGGTCTGCAGGTCGAGCTGGCGGGGGAGCCCGACGTAATTCGAGAGTATGGTGTGCTCCTCATAATGGATCAAGGACCGACTGCGCAGGACCTTTTCCTTGTTAAGGGTCAGGCTAAGGTCGCCGAAAACGCCCTGGCGTCGCTGAACCAGACCCGATCCAGGGCCAGCCCTCCGGACTTCGGCTGGTCGCCGCCCGAGAGCTTGATCCGCTTGAAGCCGACCGACGGCAGGCCCTCGACATGCATCAGAACGTCGTCGCCGTAGGCCTCGTAGGTCGGCAGAACATCGATAGCTCGGGCCGAAGCGTAGAGGAGCGAGCCGCGCAGCTTGGCCCAGCTGACGCCCTCCAGGGCGGCCCGTCTTGCCCGCGCCTCGGCACCGGCGTCCTCGAGCTTTCTATCGGAGGGGAAGGGGGCCTCGCTCATCTCCTCGCCGAAGCGGACCAGGATGCCTTTCTCGGCGGCGGCGTCGAAGAGAAACTCGTCGGCTTCGATCCTGGCCTCCCCTTTGGTCAAGATGACCTCGCCATAAGCCGCTCCCGATCGGACTCCGAGGTCGAGCTTGAGGGACTTGGCGGCCACGGTCCAGCCGAACCACGACATGCGCACGTCCTCGCCCATGATCTGGGCGTGGTCGTAGCTGTAGGCCGCATAACCGCCCTCGATCCGCAGGAGCGGCGTCTCCTCGGCCCGCAGGAGCAGCGGGAGGAGGAGGAAGAGCAGAGCCGCGCGGTGCATCCTCAGTCCTGGAAGCGAAGCTGGTAGAGCTTGCCGTTGCCGTCGGCGTTCCAGAGAAGCGGCCGTCGAAGGCCAGGCCGCGCGGCGATTGTCCGGGCGACAGGTAGCGGCGCAGAACCTGGCCGCCGGCGCTGAGGCGATAGATGGTCAGGGTGGCGGAATCGGCGACCCAGAAGCCCGATCCGTCGAAAGCCAGGCCGGAAATCCTGGTCCCGGGGTTGTCGAACGAGCCCAGCACCTCGCCCGTCTCGGCGTCGACCTTGAGGATCTTGTTGGTCTGGGCGTCGGCGGCCCACAAAGTGCCCAGTCCGTATTCCAGGGCTGTAAACGATCCGCGCTGCATATTCAGCCGCTTCAGGACATCGCCGCCGAGGAATCCGACCTTGGAGATAAAGACGTCGGCTTGGCCGCAAACCCAGAGGTCTGCGCCGTCGTAGGCGGCATCGGCCAGGCCGGCGGCGGGCGGCTGCAGGGCCCGCACGACCGCTCCACTGGACGAATTGAGGTTGTAGAGGACCCCGCCCGACTCGTCCACGAGCCACAGGCTGGCGCCGTCCCAGGCGAGCCCGCGCGGGGTGGCGGCGGGGCCGGTGAGCGTCTGCACGACCTCGAATACGATTTCCGAGACGGAGGGGTCGAACGGGTTGTCGAACAGCCGGTCCTTGCACCCCCCCAGCAGGAGCAGGCTAAAAACGAAAGCCGGCCACGGCCACGATGGCTTGCGTTGGGTCATGTCCGAGTCTCAGGGATAGCACTTTCGCGGCCCCTTCCTTGCCGCGGACGATGAGATGGATGTCGAGGAGGTTGAGGGCCCAGACGGCGGCCCCGGCCAGAAGGTACTGGTTGCGGCGCGAGTCGCGCTTTTCGGTCTCCTGGCGCAAGCGGACGGCGTCCGGCTGGTTCGCGGCCGCCCTGTAAGCAAGGTAGACCGAATTGCCGAGCTTGTTCTGGCGCAGGGCCCCTACGATGCAGAAGGCTTCCGCGGCCATGAAGAACACGCCCTCCAGCCAGCGCTTTTCCGAGATCTGGCCCCAACCGGGAAGGAGCAGGGATTTTTCCAGGGGTCCGAGGCCTTTGGCCTGGTCCACGGCTCTGCCGCCCTGGGCGGCGCCGCTCCCCCCGTCCTGCGTGGCGGCGGGGACCGGTGGTACGGCCAGCAAGAGGCAACCGGCCAGGAGTCCTGCGGCGAGCTTTGCTTTCTGCATCCTCGCTCTCAGAGATAGCATAGACACCCAGCCTTGACAACAATTCCATTTCCACATATGTTTCACCCAGCGGGAGGTGAAAATGAATTCAATCAAGAAATGGACTCTGTGCAAGGCTCTAGCCATCGTGCTGAGCCTCCTCATCGCCGGAGAAGCCAGCCTGCTGATGGCGGCACAGGGCAGCCAGCAGGATCCCATGGAAACCGCCTTTAATCAGGGCCGCGGGGCTTACTTCGCCGAGAATTACGAAGAAGCCAAAAATATCCTGGAAAAGCTCGTCTCGGACTTGGCCGCGATCGAGGGCCGCGACAGCTTCAAGGGTACAACCTACCTGTTGATGGGCGCCACCTATGAGCAGCTCAAGCTCAAGGAGCTGGCCATTAAGTATTTCTGCCGGGCCAAGGCCATCCTGGGCGAGGGCAGGACGATCGAAGGGCTCGACCTGAAGAAGCTGAAATATTACACGGCCGACTGCACCAGCGGCGCGGGTGTGATCGCCGGTCAACAGACCACGATCAAGCGGAGGGGCTTTCTGGGCGGGCTGTTCGGAACACTCCTCTTCCTCTCGATCGTGGGCGCGGGCGCCTACCTGCTGTGGAAATACGTGATCAAGAAGGACAGCGGCTCGACGGACGAGACCGACACCTATGTCTTCAAGAGCGCCTGTTTCCGGACGACCTGGCATTTCGACATCTACTCGGAATGGCAGGGCTCGGTCGGCACGGTCAGCCTGACGCCAACCAATACGGCTCCCCAACCGAACGAGAACAACAACTGGACGGACCAGGTTACGTATACGCTGTCCACTTCCGGCGGCGGGACGCTGACCCTTATCCGGCTGAAGCTGAGCGTCACGGTCGAAGGCGGCGACAACGGTACGCGGCACGACCTGGCCTGGATCGACAACGTTTCGATCCTGGACGGCAGCAACAATTTCCCCCAAGCCTGCACGGCACCCGGTTCCAAGGACTATAACGAAATCTACCAGAAGAACAGCACCGGGTCCTTCACCCTGAAGCATCAGGTCCAGCTGTCCACGGCCCAGAGCGTGCATGGCGCCGTGACCGTCACGAAGAGGTAAAACGCGCAGAACTTAAAGCGCTCATAAAGAAAGAGATCCCCCGTTTCCGGACGATCGCCTCGTCCGGGAGCGGGGGGATTTTCAATTTATTGGGGGGTCAAGCGACTAAATAGGCAATTAAGGAAGGAGGGCCGGGGAGCGGATAGCTCGCGCTCCGACTCCCGCAAGAGATTGCGCCTTGGATGGCCCTCCCTCCATTCCATCCTTCAATATAATCTGTAGCCGCAAAGCGGTCGATGGCGTTGCCCACCACCGAAAAAACGCGGAAAATGTTGAACCTCGCCCGGGGTGCGGGTAAAATGGGCCTACCGCAAGGAGGAGAGATGCCCTTCATCAAGAAAAGAAAGCCCGGCTTGCCCACTTTAGGCGTTTTCGTGCCCTGCGACCCGCGCATCGACGAAGCCTCGCGTTCGCGGGCCTTCGCCATCGGCGTGCGGACGGCCCGCCTCCTGGCCGACCGCCTCCGCCTCCCGGACGGATCATCGCCCAACATCGTCCATGCTTCGCGCCTGGTGGACAACGAGCTGACGGCCGACGAAGCGGCCCGCGAGCTGCTGGACGCCGGCGCCCAGGCCCTTTTCATCGTTCCCGATACGTGGTTCTTCCCCGGCAAGACGGCTATGGCCCTGACGGCCCATTTCCCGCCGTCCACTCCGTTGGCCTGCGTCGGGGGGAACAACGCCCCCAAGCCCGGTGTGGTCGGCATCGACGCCCTGGTCGGGGCTTACGCCCAGACCGGCCGGCTCTGCCCGATGGTTATAGGGACGATGCCGGAGACGGGTACTGACCCCGATTACGACGACAAGACCAAAGACGAGATCGTCGACCTGGGCTACGCCGTCATGACGGCGGCCGCCCTTCGCGGCAAGCGCTTCCTCGCGGTCGACACCGACTCGATGCAGATGGAGACCGCGCTCAACCACGTCCACGCTGCCCGCCGCTTCCTGGGCCTGGAATCGACCCGGGAATCGATGAAGATCTTCGCCGACATGCTCCGCAAAAAGGGCGGCTACGATCCGGCCGAGCTGCGGGCGCTTCGGGAGTGGGCCCTGAACATCAAGTTCCGCGGCCGCATCTTCAACAACACCGTCGAGATCATCGCCAAGAGCTACCGGATCTACACGGGCGGCAATGTCAAGCCGCCCGCCCTGACGGCCGAGGACCGCCGCATGCTGGATGATGGACTGGCCCTCTATCTCATCCTGCGCAACGCCATGGCCGAAGTCGGGGCCGTAGCCGGCGGTTGGACGAACCAGTTGGCCTGGGGCTCGGATCGCCGGGGTTTGCCGATGACCACCGCCGACATCGCCGAGTCGATCTTCAACTCCAGCCGCGACCACAACGGACCCAAGCCGGTCGTCCCGTTCGCCACCGAAAACGACGTCCAGGGTCTGCTGACGATGATCCTGCAGTGCTGGCTGTCGGGCGGCCGGCCGACCCTGTTCATGGACTTCCGCAAGGTCTACGAGCCCTGGGAGATCGAGAAGAATGCCCGGGACATCGGGCTGGACCTCAAGCCCTTCCGTGAGGCGGCCTGGATGAGGCAGGGCTTCATCGACGGCAACAACAGCGGCAGCGCCTCGCTGGACTTCGCCGAGAAGCCGTTCCTGTTCAAGGCCGTCAAGCACTACTTCCCGGGCGGCGGATTCTCGGTCGGGTTCGTTTCGCCCCAGGGGCTCAAAGGACAGGCCGGCCGGCTGGGCTACTCCGATTTGAGCGGGATGTTCACCATGATCCAGGCCGAGGCCGAGAGCCAGGAGCTGCCCGGCCCGCTGCTGGAGCGCGTCAGCCACGCCTCCGACTACACCTGGCCGCACACCTTCCTGACCTTCGAGCACGTCGCGGCCCACCTGGCCAAGGTCGGCATCCCGGCCAACCATCTGCACATGGTCACCGGGCTGCCGCGGCGGCGCTGGCAGCACTTCTCGGACTACGCCCTCATCCTGAACCACGCCTGGGAGAACGCGCCCCAGCACGTGGAGGGTTTGGACCGGCCGCTGCCGATGCTCTGGCGTCTCAACGGTGGGGAGATCGCGGCCAAGATGAGGCTGGCGGCTCGCGCTTGATCGGGAGGCCCGCCGGTATCCATACCGCCTGACCATCCCCGGAGATAGACGAATGCTTTATATAAGGCGCAATACGTCGGAAGGGTGAGCGGCAAGGGCCCGGGCGCCGTTGGCCGTCAGCTCTTCCGCCGTGCGGAATCCCCATAGAGCGCCGACCGGGAAAAGCCCCGCCGCGACCGCCGTCTGCATGTCCGTATTCGTGTCCCCCAGGTAGAGGATCTCGGCCGGCGGCAGATCGAGGGCGGCGACGATCTCGAGCGCGCCGGCCGGGTCGGGCTTGACCGGCACGCTCTCGCGCGCGCCGAAGACGAAACGGAAGGGGAAGCCCGGGAAATAGCGGGCTACGACGTCTACGGTGGCCGGGTGGGGCTTGTTGGACAGGATCGAGAGCGGGATACCGCGCAGGCGCAGCGTCTCCAGCATCTCGACGACCCCGGGGTAGGGCTTGGTCTTGACCGCGCAACGCTGCCGGTACTCGGCCCGCATCACAGTGACCAGCCGGGCCGCAATGTCCGCGTCGCCGCTAACGTCCCCGGGCAGGGCCCTGTGGATGAAGGTGGCCAACCCGTCGCCGACGAGGTTTTTACATTCGCCGACGGTCTTTTCGAGGGAATCCGAATGCGGCCAGGGCCGCGTTTATGGAGTCCGTCAAGTCCTCGATGGTGTCGAGGAGGGTGCCGTCGAGGTCGAAGATCGCCGCGCGCAGGGTCATGCTGGTCTCGGTGGAAGCGCCATTCTAGCACAATCCGGCCCGGCGACCCTGCGCCGCCTTGCCGGGCCGACCCGAAATGGTGTACAACGTGGCGGAAGGAAGGTGCGCCCATGATGTTCAAAGCATTCCGCCCGCTCGTCGCGGTTCTCCTCGTCTCCGCCCTGGCCTTGGCCGGGTGCGGCAAGAAGCCCGAGCCCGCCGACTTCGTCCTGACCAACGGCAAGATCGTGACCATGGACGAGGCCCGCCCCGAGGCCCAGGCCCTGGCCGCCCGCGGCGGCCTCGTCGTGGCCGTCGGGACGGTCGAAGAGATCCAGGCCTATGTCGGCCCGGCGACCCAGGTCGTCGACTTGGTGGTCGATTCGGCCACCCCCGGCCTCATCGACTCGCATCTGCATTTGACCGGAATCGGCCAGGCCAAGCTTTCGCTCGACCTGACCAAGGTCCGCAGCTGGGACGAGATCGTAGCCATGGTGGGCGAGGCGGCCCGCAAGGCCAAGCCGGGCGAGCCGATCACCGGGCGGGGCTGGCACCAGGAGAAGTGGGACTGGCGGCCCGAACCGAACGTGGACGGTCTGCCGCTTCACGACGCCTTGAGCAAGGTTTCGCCCGACAATCCCGTCGTGCTGACCCACGCCAGCGGCCATTCCTGCCTGGCCAATGCCAAGGCCATGGAGCTGGGCAAGGTCACCTCGGCGACGCCGAATCCGGCGGGCGGCCAGGTCATCAAGGACGCCAAGGGCCGCCCGATCGGAGCTTTCCTGGAGACGGCCCAAGGACTGGTGCGCCGGGGCTTGAGCCAGTGGGCCGCCTCACGCCCCCGAGGACAGGCTCGAGGAGCAGCGCAAGGTCATCGAGCTGGCCGACCAGGAATGCCTTGCGAAGGGGCTGACCAGCGTCACCGACGCGGGCGTCGGCTGGTCGCAGGTGGAGCTTTACAAGAGCGCCATCGACCAGGGCAAGCTGGGCGTCCGGCTGAACGTCATGCTGAGCGAGAGCAACCGCCGCCTGGCCGAGAAGGCAGCCGAGTGGAAGTTGATCGGCTACGGCGACAACCATCTCACCGTAAGGACGATCAAGCGGCTGATCGACGGCGCTTTGGGTGCGCACGGAGCCTGGCTGCTCGAGCCTTATGCCGACCTGCCCGCTTCGACCGGGCTCAACACCGAGCCGATCGAAGCCCTGACCGAGACGGCCCGCATCGCCATCGAGAACGGCCTCCAACTTAGCGTCCATGCCATCGGCGACCGGGCCAACCGCGAGACGCTGGACATCTACGAGGCGGCCTTCAAAGCCCATCCCGACAAGAAGGATGTCCGCTTCCGGGTCGAGCACGCCCAGCATCTGGCGCCCTCCGACATCGCGCGCTTCGGCGCCCTGGGCGTCGTGGCGGCCATGCAGGCCATCCACTGCACCTCGGACGGGCCCTGGATCGCGCTCCGCTTGGGCGAGAAGAGGGCCGAAGAGGGCGCCTATGTCTGGCGGCGGCTGATGGACTCCGGGGCGGTCGTCTCGAACGGAACCGACGCCCCCGTCGAGAACTGCGATCCGATCCCCGGTTTTTACGCCAGCGTCACCCGGCGGATGAAGAACGGCCAGGAGTTCTACCCGGGCCAGCGGATGACCCGCGAGGAGGCGCTCCGTTCCTACACTGTGAACGGCGCCTACGCCGCTTTCGAGGAGGGGATCAAAGGCTCGCTCGCGCCGGGGAAGCCGCCGACGTCGCGGTCCTCTCGAAGGACATCCTGTCCTGCCCGGAGGAGGAGTACTGTCGACGGAAGTCCTCTTGACCATCGTCGG
>CAWDOL010000025.1:0-10319 GCA_963803915.1 Candidatus Aminicenantota bacterium
AGGGCCAAGGGGTAGGTCTTCGCCAGGGCCCGGACCGTCGCCAGGGCCCCCGGGAGAAGCATAGGCTGGCCGGATAGGGCCTCGAGGTAAAAGGCGCTGATCCTCTCGAGCGGCAGCCCGTCCAGGCCGAGTTCCCCGGCCGCCCGGCGGAAGCGCTCGATCCGCAGCCGGGCCTGATCGGTCTCGCCGCGCTCGAACTCCCGCCAGAGGTCGTGATTGTGCCGCCGGTAGGCGTCAAGGAAGGCCGCCGGGGCGACGCGAAGACGGAATTCGCGGCGGCAAGCCGCGAGCGCCGCCCGCTCGGCCCGGGGGTAATCAAAGAGCGTGTCGTCGGCGTCGAAGAAGACCGCCTTGTAGCTCCGGTCCCGCATCTCAGCCGGCCCAGGGATGGACGCCGTCTTTATCCACCAGGTGACGGATGAGCTTCGGTGCGGCAACGGGGCGGGGCCCGATGCGGATCGCCCCGGCCAGGCGCTCCAGGACCGCCGGCAGCCTGTCGGGACGGTCGCTGTGGACGGCGACGACCGGCCGGCCCTCCTCGACGGGGTCGCCGATCTTGGCCTGGAAGACGAAGCCCGCGCCGGGGGCGACAGCGTCTTCCTTTCTCTTGCGGCCAGCGCCGGTGTCGATCGCGGCCATCCCGACCTCGAACGCATCGATGGCCTCGATGAAGCCCGAACGCGGCGCCAGAAATTCCGTCCGCTCCGCGGCGGCCGGAAGGCGGCGCGGATCGTCGCAGACCCGGGGATCGCCGCCCTGAGCGGCGAGAAAACGGCGGAAGACGTCGAGAGCCCGGCCCGAGTCGACAGCTTCGCGGAGCATCCTCCCCGCCTCAGCGCCGGTCGCCGCGCGTCCCGCCGCCCTTAGCATGCACTCGCCCAGCGCCAAGGAGACCTCCAGAACGTCGTCCGGGCCCTGCCCCTTGAGCGCCGCCACGGATTCCGCGATCTCCAGCCCGTTGCCCACGGCCCGGCCGAGCGGCTGGTCCATGCCCGAGATGAGCCCGACCGTCGGCCGTCCGGTCTTCTCGCCTATGGCGACCATGGTCCGGCACAGGTCCAGGGCATCCCGTTCGTCTGTCATGAAGGCGCCGCGGCCGGTCTTGACGTCGAGGACGATGCCATCGGTCCCCAGGGCCAGCTTCTTGCTCATGATCGAGGAAGCGATGAGCGGGATGCTGCCGACCGTGGCCGTGGCGTCGCGGAGCGCGTAGAGCTTCCGGTCGGCCGGCACGATCTCGTCCGTCTGGCCGCAGATGGCCATGCCGGTTTCGGCCAGGACTCGCCGGAACTCCGCGGGCGTCAGGAAGACGTTCATCCCCGGCACGGCCTCGAGCTTGTCGAGGGTGCCGCCGGTGTGGCCCAGGCCCCGTCCGGACAGCATCGGGACACGGACGCCGCAGGCGGCGACGAGCGGAGCGACGACGAAGCTGATCTTGTCGCCGACGCCTCCGGTGCTGTGCTTGTCGATCTTCGGCCCGGGCAGGCCGTCCAGACTGATGCGGCCGCCGGAAGCCGAGCATGGTCTCCGTGAGGTCGGCCGTCTCCCGCGCGTTCAGGCCGCGGATGTACACGGCCATCAGCCAGGCCGCGATCTGCTCGTCGGGGATCCCGCCGCCGGCGCATCCGGAGACGACGAACGCGATCTCCTCGCTCGTGAGCTCGCCCCCGTCGCGCTTCTTGGAGATGATCTCGTACATGCCGGCGGTCATCGCGTCCTCCCGGCCCTCAGGATCTCTCGTCGTCGGGCCCGAACGTGTAGTGCGACAAACCTTCGACGACCGCCACGCTGGCGCTCATGCCCAGGCGTGAGGCCCCGGCCCGGATCATCCGCCAGGCGTCTTCGAATGTCCGGATCCCGCCCGCGGCCTTGACCCCGATCTCCGGTCCCACGGTCCGGCGCATGAGCCGGACGTGGTCCGCGAGGGCGCCGGCGGGCCCGAACCCGGTCGAGGTCTTGACGTACCCGGCCCCGGCTTCGACGGCGAGACGGCAGCCGGCGACGATTTCGTCATCGGTCAGGTAACAGGTCTCCAGGATGACCTTGACCAGGGCCGGCCGGCCGGCCTCGACCACGGCCCGGATGTCGTCCCGGACGAGGGCGTGTCTTCCGTCCTTGAGCGCCCCGACGTTGACGACCATGTCGATCTCGGCGGCACCGTTGCCGACCGCCTCCCCTGCTTCGAAGGCCTTGGCCGGGCTCGTCGCCGCGCCGAGCGGGAAGCCGGCCACGACGCAGACGAGAACGCCGCTGCCTTCGAGCTCCGCGGCGGCGAAACGGGCATAGGCGCCGTTGACGCAGACGGTATGGAAATCGTAGGTCCGGGCCTCGCGGCAGAGCTCGGCGATCCTCTTCTCGCCGGCCTGGGCGCGGAGCTCGGTATGATCGATCATCCGGACGAGCGCCTCGCGGCTCAAGTCGTTCATCGCTTCTTCTTCAGGCGGAAGACGTGGGGCAGGAGCTCCGCCACGGTGACAGACCGGCCGGCGCCCGTCCGGTTGCACATGTGGACGATGGTCGAGGGCCGCGCGAACTCGGCCAGGACCTGCCGGCAGGCGCCGCATGGCGGCAGGGCCTCCGCAGTGTCGCCGACGACCAGGACCTCACGGACCTCCCTCTCCCCCGCCGCGACCATGGCGAAGATGGCGTTCCGCTCGGCACAGCACGTCAGTCCCAGGGAGGCGTTCTCGACGTTGCAGCCGCTGTAGATCCGGCCGTTCGCACCGAGGACGGCCGCGCCCACGGGGAACTCCGAATAGGGCGCATAAGCCCTGCTGCGGGCCTTTCGGGCCGCCGCCAGGAGGTCCTTCTTCCGGCCGGCCATGGGCGCTACTTGGCCTCGCCGCTTCCCGGCATCACCGGCAGGCGCGGGTGCTTGGCGAAGGAAAAGGCCAGCTGCTCGTACCAGGAGTCGGCCGACATCGCCATCCGCAGGATCTGCTTCCACACGTCGACGGGCGGTCCGAACTCGTTCCAGTCGATCACCATCACCCGGACGCCGCGGCGCCGCATCTCCTGGATCAGCAGCTTGTAGTTCTTGTCGAGGTGCTGCAGGTAGTCGAGCGGCACGCCCTCCTCCTGTTCCCGGGCGCGGCTGCTCATCCTCCGGTAGCACTCCTCGGGCGGGACGTCGAGGTAGACGAAGACGTCGGGCGGCATGACGTCGCGGCTCATGTTGCGGAAGACGTCGACATACAGCTCGAACTCCTGGGGGGTCATGAAGCCGCGCTCCATGGCGGTCGTGGCGAACACGGTGTCGCCGTAGATCGGGCGGTCCTGGATCACGACCTGGCCCTGTGGGCCCCAGGCCAGCTCGACGGCCAGCCGGTGCTGTTCGTAGCGCTGGCAGAGCATGAACATCTGCATCGAGAAGCCGCCGCCGGTGTTTGTCCCGGTGCGCAGGTCGTCGTAGTAGTGATGGAGGAAATGGGCGAACTTGGGGTGGTGCGTCGGCTCCTCGATGATCCGGGTCGGCCAGCCCGTGGCCGTGGCGGCCGAGCCGATGGCGTGGCAGGCGTTGGTCTTGCCCGCCCCGATGTTGGCGTCGATGGTGATGAAAAGCCCCTGTTTTCTTAAGCTATCGGCTGGGTCCATGCGTGCGTCCTTTCGCCCCGTGCGCGATTTCAGATCCGTCTGATCACAGGGGCAATTTATCCCGCCCGTCCGGCCGTGTCAATGCCGGCCGGCGCGCACTCCTTCAGCGGCGACCGTGAGCGCCCGGATCCGCTTGCCAGCCGGGGGCTCTCCGTCCTACAATGGGAGGGAATGAGGAGGGGGTCATGAAGAGTTTCCGGTCTCTTGTCGTGCTTTCTGTCGGCCTGGCGGCCCTCGCGGCCGCTCTCGCCGCCGGCGCTCAGGAAGAACCGCAGCTCACGGTCGAGCAGCAGAAGGAGTTCCTGCGAACGGCGAAGCTCGTTTCGAGCCGGGTCACCGGCGAGGGCGTCACGGCGCCTCGGCACTGCACCCTGAGCGACGGCGCGATCACGCACGACGCCCTGTTCCAATCCGTCGACGACCGGCGCAGCTCCATGGAGGTCATGGGCCGGATCGAGCTGAACTTCGTCGACTCCTACCTCTATAATCTGGCCGCCTACGAGCTGGCGACCATGCTGGAGCTCGAGAGGATGATGCCGGTGTCCGTGGAGCGGGAGCTCTTCGGCGAGCGCGGCTGCCTGTCCTGGTGGCTCCCGGCCCAGTTCGACGAGCTGACCCGGCTGGCGAAAAAGATCGTTCCCCCCGATCCCGCCGCCTGGAACGCCCAGATGGCCGACATGGCCGTCTTCAGCCAGCTCGTCCGCGACACCGACCGGAACGCGGTGAACGTCCTCATCGGCCCGAACTGGGAGATCTACATGATCGACTTCACCCGGGCTTTTCGGCTGGAAAAGAGCCTCGACAATCCCAAGGCCCTGGTCCGGTGCAGACGCGATCTCCTCGAACGGTTGCGCAAGCTCGATCCGGCGGAAGTGACGGCCCGGACGAAACGCTTCCTGAGGCCGCCCGAGGTCAAGGCGGTCATGGCCCGGCGCGACAAGATCGTCGCCCATTTCGAGGCCCTCATCGCCGCCAAGGGAGAGGCGACGGTCCTCTTCTAAGCCTCCGTTCTCCTCCTGCGCCGCGCCTGGACGAGCGGCGGGATGCTCAGGAAGAGGATCGAGACGATCATCACGCCCGCGCCGATGAATTCCGCCGTCGCCGGGAGCCTCTGCCCCGGGAAGAGCGTCAGGAGCATCGACGCGGCCACGCCCGCGAGTACGCTGGAGGCCCGGTTGACCGGGATGCAGAAGGTGTTCTCCCGGCAGTCCAGGAAGACCAAGGTCCCGAAAAACCCTGTGCCCTGGGACATCACCCCGATCAGGGCGAGCGCCCAGAGATAGGGCTGGTTCCAATGCGCCGTCCAGCCCAGCCGGACGTCGGCCCCGACCTTGCCTCCGAAGAGCGTGAAAAGCGCCAGTATGACGACCAGCATCGGCGTCGAGACCATGGTCTCCTCGACGAAATAGCGCAGGTTCACGTCGCGCCGCTCCGACTTGGCGTTGCGGCTCATGAACTGGAAGCGCATGAAATAGCTGGCGATATAGACCAGGATGACCAGGCCCAGGGCCAGGGGGATGCGGAAGCCCCGGGTGTCCCGGACGTTGAGGAGCAGGGCCAGGCAGGCCCCGGCAAAGCCGGCCCAAGAGTACCAGCGGACCTTCCGCCGGGTGCCGGCGTCGACGATCGGTCCGGTGATGAGGACGCCGCCCCGCATGAGGATCATCGCCAGGACGATGCTGACGCCCTCGAAGGTGTAGGCCAGCGTCGTCGTCCCGATGATGAGCGACGTGAAGAGCCCGGACAGGAACGTCCATTTCGTCGGCCGCGGCACCGACAGGCCGAAGACCTTCGAGTGGGTGGCGTATTTCCACCAGCCGAGGAGGCTGATGACGAGGATCATGGTCAGCAGCGTGGCGACGGCGACGACGGGCAGAATGGCGAAGCCGTCGAGCGACCGTCCGTGGAGCGAAGGCAGCAGGCCCTTGCTCATGATCTTCGTCATCAGGCTGTAGGGGATGTAGCAGGCGAAATAGCCGAACGCGAAGCCCCAGATGCCCATGGCCTCTCCCCTATCTTCGGCCCTGGATATTGTAAAGTTCGGAGAGGCAGGCCTCCAGGGCAGGGCCGAGCTTGCCGGGCTCGTCCGTCACCTCGGGCTCGTTTGCGAGCACGACGTAGGGGATCCGGTGGCCGGAAAAACGAACGTATTCCGGGTCCTCGCCCTTGAACTCCTCCCAGTCCACTTCTTTATAGAGGCGCTCGAGCTTGGCGTCCGGCAGGCCGTGCTCCAGGATGGAATCCGGACGGGCCGGGTTGAAGCGGCGCCGGTTCTTGCGCAGGGATTCCTCGTACGACACGTCGATGTAGAGGATGCAGGCTTTCTCGAGGATCCTCTCCGAGAGCGAACGGAACGCGGCCCGGTAACCGCCGTGCTCGGAGCCGCGGCTGAACTCGATAAGCGTCGTCACCCGCTCCGCGTAGCCCGGATCGCGCAGCTTCTTCCCGTATTCGAGGGAGATGCGCTCGATGAGCAGGTCCCATTGATACCGGTGGAGGAAGTATCCCTGGGGATCGGAGTGGACGCGGGGCCTTTGCATGATCTTCTCGAGGATGGCGTCCTCCTCGAACCACGTCCAGAGCATGGGGAAATCGTCGATCTCCTCGAAAGGCCCGATATGGAAGCGCGCCAGGCGCTCCTCGACCGGGGTCTTCTTCAGATGGTCGATGACCTCGGACTTGCCCGAGGCGGGGCGCCCCAGAAGGATGAGGATCTCGAATTGGTTTTTCATATCGGAACTCCTGGGCCGGACCCCGGCTATTTTGGTCACAAGGAGGGCGGGGTGTCAAGGCGCGGCAGCCCCAGGAAAAATATACTTGACATACATAGAACTGTTATGTATAGTAGCCCTAGGTAAAGGAGATCAGCCGCCGTGATCATCGACAAGGACCTCGTCGCCGCCTCAGCCACGCCGCTGGTTCTCGCCATCTTGAGCGAGGGCGAAAGCTACGGATACGCCATCATCAAGCGGGTCGCCGAGCTGTCCGGCGGCGAGCTGCAATGGACCGACGGCATGCTCTACCCCCTCCTGCATCGCCTCGAACGCAACGGACTCGTCGAGGCGTTCTGGGGCCTGTCAGAGACCGGAAGGCGGCGCAAGTACTACCGGCTGACCCCGGCCGGCTCCGAGCATCTCAACCGCCAACGCCGCCAATGGCGGGTGGTGGATGAAGCGATGAGGGGCATCCGGTGCCTGGCCATCGATCCGGCGGCACGGCCGGCCTGACCGATCTCGAGAGGAGTGATACCGTGACGAACAAGACGAACCTGGAAGAGCGCATCGCCCAGTGGCGGCAGTATCTCCGGAGCCGGCCGGCGGTCCATGCCGCCGACGTCGAGGAGCTCGAAGACCACCTGCGCAGCCAGATCGACGCGCTACGCGGGGCGGGCCTGGACGAGGACGAAGCGTTCCTGGTGGCCGTCAAGCGGATGGGCGATCAGGACACGCTGGCGCGCGAATTCGCGAACGAATATTCCGAGCGGCTCTGGAAGCAGCTCGTGAGTGCTCCCGAGAGCGACGCCTCGTCGCCGGCCAAGCCGCGCCATGCCGCCCTGGCCGTGGCGCTGGCGGTCGCCGCCGCGGTCGCGTTCAAGATCCCCGAGCTCTTCGGCCTCCGCTTCCTGGAGCCCGCGGCGGACATGGATTTCTACATGCGCAATCTCAGCCTCTTCGTCCTGCCGTTCCTGGCCGTCTTCTTCGCGGTTAAACGCGGACTGCCCCGGAGCGGCTGGTACTGGCTCGCCGTTCCGTTCGCCGCGGCGGGGCTGGTGGTGAATCTCCTGCCTTTCAGACCCGACAGTCACACCGGGCTCCTGGCCGCGATCCATCTTCCGATCGCGCTGTGGCTGATGACCTGCTACGCCTACACCGGCGGCCAATGGCGCCCGCACGAACAGCGCATGAACTACGTGCGTTTCTCGGGCGAGTGGTTCATTTACTACACGCTCATCGCGCTCGGGGGAGGCGCCTTGATGGGCCTCACGCTCTTCATCTTCAAGGCCATCGGCCTCGACGCGGAGAAGGCCCTCGCCGGATGGGTGATGCCGTGCGGAGCGATGGGAGCGGTGATCGTCGCCGCTTGGCTGGTGGAATACAAGCAGAGCGTCATCGAGAACATGGCGCCCGTGCTCACGTGGCTCTTCACGCCGCTCTTCACGGCGCTGCTCCTCGTCTTCGTGGCGGCCATGATCTGGACGGGCAACCCGATCGGCGTCGAGCGTGAGGTGCTCATCGGGTTCGATCTGCTGCTCGTCGTCGTGCTGGGCCTGCTGCTTTACGCCATTTCGGCCCGCGATCCGCAGGCGCCTCCCGGCCGTTTCGACATCCTCCAGCTCCTGCTGGTGGCGATCGCTCTCATCGTGGACGCGCTCGCCCTATGGGCGATCGCCGCGCGCATCTCCGAAGCCGGTTTCAGTCCCAACAAGACGGCAGCGCTCGGCTTGAACCTGCTGTTGCTCGTCAACCTGGCCTGGTCGGCCGTGCTTTACGCTCGTTTCCTCAGACGGCGCGTCCCGTTCACGCGCCTCGAGCGCTGGCAGACGGCCTACATGCCGGCGTTCGCGGTCTGGGCCTGGTTCGTGACGGCGCTCTTTCCGGTCATTTTCAACTACCAGTGAGGCGCCGGCTTTCGGCCTGCGGGATGACCTCCGTGACGGCATCCTTGCGGCTGAACATCGCCTTGCGGTTGATCCAAACGATCAACAAAGCGGCAGGAACCAGCAAATACGTGTCGTAGGGCTGCGCGTCGGGCCAGATGGGATTGATGAGCTGGAAATGGAACAGTGCCGGCAGCAGGATGCTGCCCCGCGAAGAGTTGAACAGCGGCGTCAGGATCACGCTGATCGCGACCGAACCGACGAAAAACGGGGTGAACGACCAGGCGCTTTGCTGTGTCCCGCTGAGGAGGAAGGCCGGGACGTGCCACACGCCCCAGATGAGGCCGAGTATCAATCCCGCCCAGATGGGTGCAAATCTTCGCTGCAGCAGGGGAAGAGCCAGGCCCCTCCACCCGATCTCCTCGACGGGCCCTTTGATCAAGGAGAGGAACAGCGCGGCCAGAAGCGCCTGCACGGAGGAAAAGGGGAAAGGCTCGGCGAAGAGATTTCCTTTGAGAAAGGACCCGCCGTAGAAAACGAGGGGAATGCCGACGACCAGGAAGACATACCAGGCGGGGTGGCAGCGCCAGAGCAGAAGCCGGGAGAGGTAACGCCGCAGGCTCTTGGCCCCGCCTTTGGCCAAGACAATGGCTATCGCAGCGATCGCGGGAGCGTAGACGGCCAGATAAAAAAGCGGATGTCGACCGGTCAGAGCGCCGAACATCCTGCTCATGGGGTCCGTGAGAAAGATGTAGAGCGCGAGGATCCCCCATGCCAGGCCGAAAGCGATCGCAAAGAACGGGGCAAGGGAACCGAAGGGGAGGTCTCCGCTCTTTCTGGCTGCCGGATCTTGGGTCATGAGGAGTTCTCCTGAATTTGCGTGGATTTGGGATGGATTTCGATTACTGTAGCACCGGCTGATCACGCTTGCAATCCGCGGGGCCTCACCCGATCAAGCGGTCTGGCCCCTCCCTGCTGTGACCCAGCGACTTCCGGGACACAGTTTTCGGGGAGAACGATGATCATCAAGGGAGCGGATCCAGAAGAACAAATATATTGGCGATAGGAAGGCCCGGCCCGGACGGCGCCGGCACCGCCCAATTTGATTTCGACGGGCCTATCGCCTACCATGGAGAAAACGAGTTGGGATGTCCATACTGAGATGCGAATGACGACCAGCCCGATGTCGCAATTATGCGCTGCAGCATTGGCTTGCCTTTCCCTCTCCCTTCTATGTCCGCCACCGGCCCAAGGAATGTCCGCGTCACCGCCCCTTTCTCCCCAAAAGGCCGATCCCGCCCCCCAAGCTAGACTCTCCGCCCTTCTCGCCGAAGCGGCCGCGTACTGCCAAAGGCTCGAGAGTTCGGCCTTCGACTTCGTCTGCCGCGAGGAGATCTCCGAGACGATCAATCCGTCCCTCGACGTGGACAAGAAGGGCCCTCTCGTTGATCCCGGCTGGAAATCGCCAAAGCCGACAACGGGGGCACCGTTCACGATCCGCACGGAAAAGAAGACCAAGCAAAGGTTTGTCTACGACTACCAGTGCGTCCGGGCCGGACGGACCATCCGCGAGATCCGAACCCAGCTCGAGGAGAACGGCAAAAAGAAGGTCGTGCCCAACGCCGTGCTGAAGACTTCGGTCGTTGTCTTCAGCAGGGCGCTCCTCGGCCCGGTCGGCCTCTTCGGCGAGCGCTTCCAGCCCGGTTACGATTTCACGATCGCAGGCGAGGACAAGATCGGCAAAAGGAAAGTCATCATCATCGACGCCAGGCCGAAGCCAGGCGCGCCGCCGACCCGAAACCTCTACGGCAAGGCCTGGATCGATCCTGCGAACGGGGACATCCTCAAGATCGAGTGGAGCGAGAGCCGGGTCGGCCGGTTCGACATCTTCGAGCAGCGCGGTCAACTCTACAACCGCAAGCCGCGCCTCGTCATCATCTCTGAGTTCAGCGCCGAGAAGAACGGCATCCGCTTCCCCAGCCGCCTGTTCGTCGAGGAGGCCTACCTGAACGACGCGGACCGGGCGGTCGTCCGCTCCAAAACGGAGGTCGTCTACAAGGACTTTAAGTTCTTCACCGTCGAGGTCGAGTTCCACGACTGAGGAATATCTATTCTCTTTATTATCTGC
>CAWDOL010000026.1:0-11784 GCA_963803915.1 Candidatus Aminicenantota bacterium
ATCAGCCAGTTATAGAACCGTTTAGAGCTGTGCCTGTAGCAGAATGCGGCCAGAAGCAGGAAGGGGCGTAGTGGGCAGCTACCGGCAGAAAACGCCCAGCACCCCCAAGGCCACACGCAAAGCGTGCCCAGCGCTATCAGAAGTCCTTCGAGACCTTCCATATCTCGAGTCTCTCGACGGCCTCCGCGATGGCCCTCCGTTCCTTGGCCATGGCCGCCGCTCGGCTCTGGCTGCCCGGCCCGACGCGACAGACCCTTCTCGTTCCGGCGGAGACGGCGTTGGCCAGGCCCTCTTCGGCGATCGCTTCGCTCCCGCGCGCCTTCGGAGGAGATGTCCGGCTGAAAACGAATCCTGGCTGAACATGATAACAGAACAAAGGCATCGAGGATAGGCGCCAGGATGGCTGCGTCAGTCCCCGTCCGGAATCCCCCTTCTCGAAGTCCTGGAGACGAAGGCCGAGCCGTGGGTCAAGAACAGCATCAAGATCGCTGTGGTCCTAGGCCGCCGGATCTCAAGTTCTTGACTCACGTCCCCGGCCGGGATATGTTCTTGCCGTGAAGGAAAAGGCGGTCCGCGACGATGGCGGCCGGTTCGCCGCCGGATCCGTTGCATGGACGGGCGCATCCAGCTGCCGTCCTCCGCTTCATCCAGGACCGTTACAAGGTCCGCTACGTCGACATCATCACGGAACCCGGGCCCATCGAGTACCTGGCCGGGCACAAGAACCATCCGCGCTGGAGACCATCCGGAGGCGTCTCTACATCTCCGTCGATGTCCACGGCTCGGAGGTCATCGCCGTCTCGGGGCACTACGATTGCGCGGGCAATCTCGTCGCCAAGCGCGAGCAGATGGCGGCAGATGGACGGCTCGGCGGACGCGTCCGGGCCTGGGGGTTCGGACCCAGCGGATCGTCAAGCTCTGGGTCGACGAGCACTGGCGGGTGAACGTCGTAGGTAGCCCGGTCCCCATCGCGGTGGTCCGTCGGCGCCGAGGCCCGCATCCGGTCAGACGATCGTCAGCAGGACGGTCAGGGCGTCGAGACCCGCCAGCGTCGAGAGGAAGATGACCTTGGTGACGAGCTCCGGGGCCGCGTCGAATTCCTGGCGAGCGCGACGCCGAGGATGGCGCTGGGCATGCCGCTCTCGAGGATCATCGTCTTACGCGTCAATCCCTCCAGTCCGAGCGCCCGGGCCAGTCCGAACGAGACCGCGGCCGCGACGACGAGTCGGAGGAACACGGCGACCGACGCGGCCTTCCACTTGCCCTTCAAGCTGACCGCCGCCAGCTGCATGCCCAGGACGAGCAGCAAGAACGGCACGAGGGAGTCGCCGATGAGCTTCAGGGGCTCGTAGATCGGGTCGGGGACGGGGATGGCCAGGGCCTTGAAACGATCCCGGCGGCCATGGCGTGCAGCCCCGGCATCGTCGCCGTCCGCTTCAGGGCTTCCCTGAGGCCGGCCCGGCCCCGGGCCGCGAGGAAGACGCCCAGGCTCTGCATGACGATCTGGGCGGTCATGGCGTAGACGATGCCTCGCTCGAGGGCGCCGGTGCCGTAAGCCAGGAGCAGGACGGGAAAGCCGAAGTTGACGGCGTTACTGAAGAGGACCGAAATGTGGAAGGCCCCGGTCTCTGCCGCCGGCAGCTTGAGGAGGCGGGCGGCGGCGGCGGAGAGGCCCCAGAGCAGGGGCACGGAGAGCAAGGTGAAGGCGACGATCCGGCCGAACTCGCCGGCCCCGACCGTCGTCCGAGCCATGGCGGTGAAGGTCAGGCAGGGGACCAGGACGTAGAGCCCCAGACGGGCCAGCATCTTGAGGTCGAAGACGAGGAGGCGCGCCGCGAGATAGCCGACCGCGACCGTGACCATGACCGGGACGATGACCCGGATGAACATGGCGACGAAGGTGTCCATGAAGGGCGCATTGTACCCTTCTTCCGCAGGGATGCCAATCCGGGACCCGCCGCCGCGTCTTCCGCTCTACGCGTAGGGACGGTCGTGCTTCCGCCGCCGGGCGCCGTGCTTCTTAAGCAGGCTCCGGAAGCCCCAATTCGCGGCCTGGAGATAGAGCCACCTCGGCATAAGCGGCTTGGCCGGCAGCCCGCGGCCGACCGCTCCGCCCATGCCGAGGGTCAGGGCTCCGGACCGGCGGAAGCCCGCTTCCTTGGCGTACAGCTCCATGATGTCGACGGCCGGCCCGATCTGATGGGTCTCGGGGAAGCCGCACTGGAGGACAACCACGATCCTTTGGACGAGCGGCCCGGCCCACGGCGTAACGCCCAGGAGACCCTTCCGGCGGTCGGCGACGAGCTCCAGGGTCCGGATGAGCGGGGCCGGCATTGGGATGATTGACACAAATCCACGGCCGGGATATCCTCTTTTTTTAGTGGGGAGGGGTCGATTCTGAGCCCGAGGCTGGCGATTTGAACGAGAACAAAATGAAAATCCCTGAGATCGGAAAAAAGCTTTATGCTCAGCACAAAAACGCTGTGTTGTATTTTGTTATTGGCATAAACGCCTCCGCGATTGATCTTGTTGTGTATCTTGTGCTTTTTAATCTTGTGTCATGGTCAGCTGTTGTTTCAACCATCACTTCCGTTTCAGCCGCAACGGTTTTTGGGTTTTTTATGAACATATTTTTCAACTTCAAGGTTTATGACAAGCTGTTTTTCAGGTTTGTTTCCTATTCTTCCGTCAGTGGAGTCGGCCTTGTGCTGAGCGCTGGATTCCTATATTTTTTCCACAACAAGGCCGGCTTTGACGGCAATCTTGTAAAAGTGGCTTCTTTGCCGGTCGTTTTTTTGACCCAATATCTTTTGAACAAAGCCATTTCTTTCAGAAAATCGGTCAAGAAAATGCAGGAAACCGGAAGCGCCGAAACTTTGGATATCAGACAAGTAAATTAACAATTAACAATGAAGAAGAAAATTGCAATCATAGGCGCCGGCTATACCGGGTTGACAATCGGCTATCGATTGGTCAAAGCCGGTTTTGATGTCACCATCTATGAAAGAGAGAACTTTGCGGGCGGGCTTGCCTCCGGTTTTCATTTGGATGGTTTGCCCATGGAGAAAATTTGGCATTTCTTATATATGAGCGATCGCGATGCTCTTGGGCTTGCGGAAGAATTGGGAGTCATAAAACATCTCACATTCCATGACAGCTCGGTTTCCACCTATTATGACGGGAAGCTTTTTCCCTTTTCAACTCCGCTCGATCTTATGAGATTCAAACCACTTGCTTTCTGGAACCGAATCAGGACAGGTATGGTTGCTTTGTATTTGCAGCGCTTGAGAAACTGGAAGCCTTTGACACAAGTGACTGCGCTTGATTGGATGACAAAAATGGCAGGCAAACAAGCCACGAAAGTGATTTGGGAACCGTTGCTGAAGGGAAAATTCGGCAAATATTATGACAAAGTGATCATGTCTTGGCTGTGGGGGCGGATCAGCATTAGAGCCAGATCCAAAAAAAACACCGGTGAAAAATTGGGTTATTTCAAGGGGAGCTTTTCTGTTTTAACTGACAGATTGAAAGAAGAAATTGAAAGGAGCGGGGGAAAAATAATACTCGGCTCGGCCGTTGAGAGCATTTTGGGAAACGAAGATAAAGGCATCAACATTAAAGCCGGCGAAAAATCAGATAGTTATAGCGCGGTTGTCGCGACTGTGCCAACGGGAGTTTTTGGCGAGTTGATCAAAAGCAACAAAGAAGTCAGCAAAGAATATTTAGAAAAATTGTCCACTATAGATTATATCGGGGCGGTGGTGATGGTTTTCACTTCCAATCAAAAAATCTCTCCTTTCTACTGGCACAACATCAACGATCCGAAAATTCCTTTTTTGGTTTTGTTGTCCAACACTGTTTTGTCCGGATCGGATGTCTATGACGGAAAGAACGTTTATTATATCGGTTTCTATGCCAGCCACGAGCATGCGTATTTTTCCCAAAACGAAGATTCGATTCTGTCAGAATGGGGAAAAGGAATAAAAATAATGTTTCCTGAGTTCGATTCTTCTCAAATCAGAGAAAAGGCGTTGTTTAAATTTAAAAATGCCCAGCACATTGTCGATTTTGGTTTTGAAGAAAAAATTCCCGCTTATGAAAGCGTTGTGCCCGGGGTTTATTTGGCGAATTTTTCCCAAATTTATCCTGACGACAGGGGAATTAATTTTGCGGTTCAGGAGGGAAATAAGATGGCTCTTCTCATCCAGGAAAAGTTTGGGGATCGTTAACTAGCCGATGTTAGATTGAATTAAAAGAATTGAGAACCCACTTTCAATTCCATATTTTGAGTCGGGGGAAGCCTGGAACGAGCATGCCCGGGAAACGGCACTCGGAATCCGGCGGGCATTGGGACATGGCCGTCGCGGGGGCCTTCCTGCTGCTGGCGCTGGCGACCTGTTGGAGCACGATCGGATTCGGTTTTCAGCTGGGCGGGGATGAGCACCATGAGGTCACCAAAGCGTTTTTGTGGTCCGAGGGATTCAGGCTCTACCATGAGATTTGGAACGACCAGCCACCGCTTTTGACGGTCCTTCAGGGCTCGCTCTTCAAGGGATTTGGAGTTTATGCCGGTCTCGCGCGGGGCCTGGCCCTGGCTTTCGGAGCGTTGCTGGCGGCCGGTTTATTTCGCTTGGTGCGCAAGAGCCTCGGCGTGCCGGCGGCGTTCGGGGCGCTGTTCAGCCTGTTGGCCGCGCCCCATGTGTTCGAACTCAGCCTTTCACCCATGAGCGAGGTCCCCGCGTTCGCCGTCGGCCTTGGGGCTCTGGGAGCGATCCGGCGCTGGGATAAGGATGGCCGCAGCATCTGGCTGGCGATCTCGGGATTGATCCTGGCGTTCGCGCTCGAGATCAAATTGACGGCGGCCCTCCTCGCTCCCGCGCTGGGCCTCGAGCTGGCGATCCTCACGCTGGCCAGAACAAAGACCGGGAGGATGGCTAAACTGGCCCGCAACGGGGCGATCTGGGGCGGGAGCGTTCTTGGCGGATTGGTCCTTCTGGACCTGGCGCTGGGAACCGGCTATCTCCAGGCCTATGCCTCGCACTTTTCGACCTTGAGCCAGGCGGCGGCGGCCGAGGTCCGCCAGCTGGCGTTCACACTCGGTGATTTCCTGAGGTATCGGCAGGCCCTGGTGGCGTTGGCGGCCGCGCTCGGCCTCGCGGCTTGGCGGCGGCACTGGAGGCCGCTCGCGTTTCCCCTGATGCTCTTCGCCACGGCCCTGGCCGTTCATCTCGTTCATCGCCCGTTCTGGCCCTACTATTATCTCCATTTCGCCGTTCCCGTCGCGTGGCTGACGGGTTACGCCGCGGGAGAGGTGTGGAAGGCGGCGCTCGACGCGGCCCGGCGCACCACCCGCCGGCTCTCTCTTTGGGGCGCCGGCCTGGCCCTGGCCGCGTCCGTCCTGAGCGCAGGAGTGGTCGTTTACGCCGGGGTCACTCTCGCGTCGGAGACAAAGAAGATCCGCGGCGTGCGCCGGATCGATGCCGATCCCCTCGTCGCGGCGATGAAAGTCGCCGCGCCCGGCACGCAATGGGTTTACACCCGGGCTACGATGTACGCCTTCCATGCCAAGCTGCGGGTGATCCCCGAGCTGGCGGTCCTGCCGCGAAAGCGTTTTTGGTCCGGTCAGATCACTCGGGCCGGGATATTGGCCCTGGTGAAGCGCTACAGGCCGGAGCAGCTCCTGCTGGATGACCGGGACATGGCCGACGCGGAGATGGCGCAGTTCGTCGCCGAACACTACAAGTCCTCGACCCGGGACGCCGGTCTGACGCTTTGGCTCAAGGCCGGACAATGGCCTTGAGCCGCCGGGATTGGGCCCTGCCCGGACCGGGTGAAAAATATCGGGGAACCTGGGGGGAAAGCGTGATCTCCGTCATTTTGCCGACGTACAACGAAGCCCAAAATATCGCCCGCATCATCTCTGCGATCGCCAAGGTTTTTTCGGACGAGGCGATCGAGGGAGAGGTGATCGTCGTCGACGACGGCTCGCCGGACGGAACGGCGCGCATCGCCGCGGATCTCGCCGGGTCCCGGCCGGTCACCGTCCGCGTGCGGACCGGCCCCCGAGGCCTGTCGAGATCCGTCATCGAGGGTTTCGGCCTCGCGCGGGGAGACATCTGCGTGGTCATGGACGCGGATCTGAGCCACCCCGTCGAAAGGATACCGGACCTGATCGCCCCCATTCGCGAAGGGAGATGCGATATCGTCGTGGGCAGCCGCTACATGACCGGAGGGGGAGCCCCGGACTGGCCATGGCGGAGGAGGCTCCTCAGCCGGGCGGCCGGGCTTCTGGCCAGGGGCGTCGTCCCCCTTTCCGATCCGACGAGCGGATTCATGGCCGTGAGAAAGGACACGCTCAAAGGAAGCAAGCTCGACCCTCTGGGATGGAAGATCGCGCTCGAAGTCGTCGTAAAAACTGGAGCCCGGGTGCTGGAAGTCCCGATCGTTTTCAGGGACCGGGCCCGGGGCCAAAGCAAATTCGGCGTCAGGGCCCAGGTGGATTACCTTCGCCAGCTCGGACGGCTCTACGCTTATCGGTATCGGTCATTCGGCAAAAGGAGACGCCGGACTCTCCCTAAGGGATGACGTCGACCGACAGCGGGAACTTCGACAGGTGCTCGCAGCCCGCCGTCCTTGACGCCGGGCGGCGGCCCGTAATATCCTCACGCCATGGGCCAGCCCGACGCCGCGCCGCGCATCTGGGAGATCGACTTCCTGCGCGGCGTCTCCATCATCCTCATGGTCTGTTACCATCTGCTTTTCGACCTCGGCGAGTTCCGGGGCGTCGACAAGTTCCTCGGCTGGTCGACCGATCTGTCCAGCCCGGCCTGGACGGCCGCCCAGGCGTTTTTCGCCGCGCTCTTCGTCCTGCTCTCGGGGATCAGCGGCACGCTCAGCCGGAGCAACGTCCGCCGCGGACTCAGGCTCCTGGTCGTCGCGCTGGCCGTCACGGCGGTCACCTACATTTTCGATCCTGCCTCGGCTGTCTGGTTCGGCATCCTCCAGTGCCTCGCTTTCTCTATGCTCCTCTACGGTGCGGCGTTCGCCAAGGCCCGGCCGGCCTCCTGTGCGGCATGGGGAGCGCTCGTCATCGCCCTTGCCGCCGCGCTGCCCGCCGTCAAGCGGGCCTTGGCCATGCGCTCCGACTGGCTGCTGCCGTTCGGCATCCCCGGCCCGGGCTTCTCGTCCTTCGACTATTTCCCCCTGATCCCCTGGTTCGGGGTGTTCCTCGTCGGCGCCGCCCTGGGCAAGTCGGTCTACGCCGGCCGGCGCAGTCTCCTGCCCTGGCGCCTGCCGGTGACCTTCGTCAACATCGCCGGCCGCCATTCGCTCCTGATCTACATCGTCCACCAGCCGGTCATCATGGGGGTCCTCTACCTTCTCGGTTCTGCGAGGTGATCATGAAGAAAACACATCCGGGCGGACTCGTCCGCCTGACAGCCGTCCTGCTCGCGCTCTTCCTTTCGGCCGCGGCCGGCGGGCCGGTCGCACCCGCGATCGCGCCGAAAGCCCGTCCGCTGCCGCTCGGCGACGTGCGTCTGACCGGAGGCCCGCTGAAACAGGCGCAAGATCAGGACGCCGCCTACCTGCTCTCGCTCTCGCCGGACCGGATGATGGCCTTCCTCCGCAGGGCTGCCGGGCTCGAGCCCAAGGCCGCGGGCTACGGCGGCTGGGACGGGGACGACCGCCAGCTGACCGGCCACATCGCCGGCCATTACCTCTCCGGCGTGAGCCTGATGTTCGCCGCGACGGGGGACCCGCGGTTCAAGGAGCGGGCGGACTATCTCGTGGCCGAGCTCGGGGCCGTCCAGGACAAGCAAGGCGACGGCTACATCGGCGCCCAAACCGACCGAGCCAAGACTCCGGGGAAGACCCTCTACGCCCAGGTCGCCGCCGGGGACATCCGCTCGGCCGGCTTCGACCTCAACGGCATGTGGTCGCCCTGGTACGTCCAGCACAAGATCTTCGCCGGACTGCGGGACGCCTACCGCTACGCGGAAAACAGCGACGCCCTCGAGGTCGAGGCCCGGTTCGCGGCCTGGGCGGAAAGCGTCCTGGCCGGGCTCGACGACGCGCAGATCCAGAAGATGCTGGGCACCGAATTCGGGGGCATGAACGAGGTCCTCGTCGACCTCTACGCCGATACGGGGGACGACCGCTGGCTCCGTCTGGCCGACCGCTTCGAGCACCGGGCGATCGTCGAGCCCCTCGCCCGCGGCGAGGACATCCTCCGGGGCAAGCACGGGAACACACAAGTGCCGAAGCTCCTGGGGGTGCTCTCCCGCTACGCCGTCACGGGGCGGCCGTCCGACGGCGCCGCGGCGAAGTTCTTCTGGGAGCGGGTGGCCCTCCACCACAGCTTCGCCACGGGCGGGCACGGCCGGAACGAGTATTTCGGCGAACCCGACAAGCTCGACGACATGATCGAGGGCCGGACGGCCGAAACCTGCAACGTCTACAACATGATCAAGATGACCCGGGCCCTGTTCGCCCTCGACCCGCAGATGCGGTACGCCGACTTCCACGAGCGGGCCCTTTTCAACCATATCCTCGGCTCGATGGACCCCGCCGACGGCGCGACGTGCTACATGGTCCCCGTCGGCCAGGGCGTCGTCCGCGAATACCAGGACATGCAGGAGGACTTCACCTGCTGCGTCGGCTCGGGCATGGAGAGCCACGCCCTGCACGGCGACGGTCTCTATTACGAATCCGGGGACACGCTCTGGGTGAACCTCTACGCGCCGTCGATCGCGGACTGGAAGGCGGCCGGCGTCAGCCTGACCATGACGACTTCCTTCCCGGAAGGGGAGGATGCCGTTCTGACGATCGGGACGAAGAGGCCGCGCCGCTTCGCGGTCGCGCTGCGCCGCCCGTTCTGGGCGGGGCTGGGCTTCTCGGTCACGGTCAACGGAGTTCCCGTGAAGGACCCGGGCCCGGCCGGAACGTACGTCCGCATCGCCCGGAAGTGGAAGTCGGGGGATAAGGTGGCGCTCGTCCTGCCCAAGGCCCTCCGGCTGGAGCCCCTTCCCGACAATCCGGACCGGGCGGCGATCCTGTGGGGCCCCCTCGTCCTGGCCGGCGACCTCGCCCCCGTCCGCAAAGGCAGCCCCGCGACGAGGCCGTCGCGACACCCGCGACGGCGGCCGCGTGGCCGACGACACCCGTGCTCGTGACCGCCGAGACGTCACCGGACAAGTGGATCGCGCCGGCGGAAGGCCGGCCCGGCGTTTTCCGGACCGTGGGCGCCGGCCGCGACAGGGATGTCGACCTCGTTCCGTTCTATCGCCTGCACCGGCGCGTCTACGCCGCCTACTGGGACATCCTGACGCCCCAAAAGTGGGAGGAGAGGGCGGCGGCCATGAAGGCGGCCGAGGAGGCCCGGCGGACGCTCGAAGCGGCCACGGTGGCTTTCGTCCAACCGGGCCAGATGCAGGCCGAACGGGACTTCAACCAGCAGGGCGGCAAGACCGCGCCCGTCCAGATGCGCGGCCGATACGGCCGCCGGGCCGCGGACTGGTTCTCGTTCGACCTCGCCGTCGATCCCTCGGCGCCTCTCAGTCTGGTCGTGACCTACAACCGTGAAGAAAGGGCCGACCGCGCCTTCGCCGTCCTCATCGACGGCCTAAAGATCGGCGAGCAGCGCATCGCCCGGCGCAGTCCCCAGGAGAAGGAAGCTTTCTTCGACGTCGCCTACCCCATCCCGGCCGAGGCGGTCGCCGGCAAGGCGCAGGTCACGGTCCGGTTCGAGGGAATTGACGGCCTCGAGACCGGGACGGTGTTCGGCATCCGGGTCGTCCGGGGCGGCAAGCGCTCGTAAACGCCCCGGCCGATGCCGCCGGGCATAAGGCCGTTCCGGGAAGAGGGACGGCTTTACGGGGCGGGCCTCAACGGCTTCTGGCGCGGAAGAGATAGAGATAGAGCTCGTTGGCTTCGAGCGACTTGTCGATGCGCTCGAGGACGAACCCGGCGCTTTCCATCTGCGCCTGCATCTTCTCCGGCGGCGTCCCTTCTCCCCGGCCGTCCTTTTCGGGGATCCACTCGGCGATGGCCAGGCGGCCGGCCGGCTTCAGCGCGGCCCGTGCTTTGCCCATGAGAGCCACGGGGTCGCCGAAATGATGATACGAGGAGATGACGAAGATCAGGTCCAGCTTCCCGGCCGGGAGCTTGGGGTCGGTCAGGTCGCCGAGGATGGTGTCGACGTTGGCGAAGCCGACGCGCCGGCAGCGCTCGGCCAGATGCCGCAGGGCATCGCCGTTGATGTCTTCCGCGTAGATCTTGCCTTCGGGACCCACCCGGTCGGCCAGATGGACGACATACCGGCCCCAGCCCGCCCCGATCTCGGCGATGGTCATGCCGGCGGCGGCGCCGATGATGTCCATGACCTTGTCGGGCGGCTGGAGCTTGTTGAGCCGGGCCTCGTTCGCGTTCTCCGGGGCGACGCGGCTATACGGAGACTGAGAAACGGCCGTTCCGAGGAGAAGGCCGACGCAAGCGAACACAGGGAGCAAGGACTTTTTCATGGTCGGCTCACCTTGTCACCGCCCGAAGGTCTTGGCCGGTGTCCCGGGCAGGAGGAGCATGAGGTCAGTGTAGTCTTGCCTGACCATATCGATCTTGCCGGGGGCGTCGCCTTCGAGCCTGACGGGGAGATGGGTCAGCGCGATGTGCCGCGGCTTGAGGGTCTCCCGGAGCCATTGCGCGCGGCCGGGGTCCAGGGGGAACCAGTAATGCACGAAGGCCAGGTCGATCGGGACCGCGCCCAGCCCGAAACCCCGGAAGACCTCGGGGTTCCCCGTCGAATCCCTTCGTGGAAGATGAGCCGGCCGCCGAGCTCGACGAGGTACATGAGGTTCATCGGGGATTCGCGCTCGCCGCTGTGAAGGGTGCGGAGGGCCGTCACCGGAATCCCCGCCGCGTCCCTTTTCTCCCGCTCCCCGACCCGGATGTCGAGAGGGACGACCCGCGGATCGATTCTCGGCCAATCGGCGGCCGCCTTGCGCATCGCCTCCACCGCGTCCGCGGGCGCCAGGAGGACCGGCTCGGGACGTGTTTCCAGGTAGCGGACGGCCAAGGCCGCGTCGAAGTGGTCCGGATGATCGTGAGTGACGAGGACGAGATCGACGCCGTCGAACGGCGGGGCCCCCGTCATCATCCGCTCGAGGGTCTCGGGCGCGGGAGCCCGGTACTCCGGGTTCGGCTTGTCGAAGAGGGCGTCGATCAGGACCTTCGAAGCGCCCGAAGACACCAGGACCCCGCAGTTGGCCACATAGGTCAGTTCGAGCGGCCTGTCCTTCGCGATCGAGAAGTGCTGCTGGACCATCACCCAGCGGCCGTCCCGCTTCTCCAGGACGCCGGTCCAGCGGGTGTCCTCCCAGCTCGCCGGACGGAGCTTTTCGACGACGTCCCCCTTGCGGAGCAGACCGAAGACCTCCTGGGCCCGGACCGAGACGGCCAGGGTCAAGAGGAGGGAGAGGATCACGATCGGTTTCTTCATCGCGGTCTCCTTGGGAGGATCATTCCTCGATCCTGCCGTTCGCGTAGACGAACTTTTGGCCCATGGACATCGGGACGTGGATGGGCAGGCCGGGGAACTTGGTTCGGAAGGTCTTCTGAAAGTCCAGGTACATGGCGTCGCCCGCCCGGCCGTGCATGGGGAAGGCTGCCGGACGCGAAATCTCCTGAAGAAATCCTCTTCCTGAACGGTGTATTTTTCGCCGGGGGCCGTCACCGGGAAAACGAAGGCCAGGTTCGATCGCCTCCGCCCGGGCTTTCAGGAATTCGTGC
>CAWDOL010000027.1:0-129443 GCA_963803915.1 Candidatus Aminicenantota bacterium
TAGCGACTCGTACGTGTCCCGACTCCAGGTAGCGCACGTGGCCGACGTGCAGCAGGTCGAAGCCGCCGTTGGCCAGGACGATGCGGCGCCCCGAACGGCGCGCGCGGGCCAGAGCGGACTTGAGCGCAGGGAGTGAGCGAAGCTTAGTCACGGCTCGCTGAGAACCGCCTGCTTGAGCTCGAGCGGGGAGAGAACGGCCGTTCCTTTCTTCATGACCACGACACCACCGGCATAGTTGGCCAGCCGGGCCGCGTCGGCCAGGGAAGCGCCCCCGGCCAGGGCGGCCGTCAGCACGCTGATGACCGTATCACCCGCCCCCGTAACGTCGACGATATCGGTGGGGCCGTGCACGGGGAGAATAAGAGGGGGCTTGCCCTTCTCGAAGAGGGCCATGCCCTTGGAGCCGCGGGTGATGAGCAGGGCGGGGGAGCGAAGCTTGCGCAGAAGCGCCGCACCGGCTCTGCGGATAGCCGCTTCGTCGCCGGCCAAAGGCGCCTTCAGGGCCTCTTCGGCCTCGGGCTCGTTGGGCGTGGCGATCGTGACGCCGGGGAACTGGAGCAGTCGGAAGCGGGAGTCGAGCGTTACCGGGAGTCCCTTGGCCTTGAAGTCCGGCCAGGACGGTCGGGAAGAGGTCAGGCCGGACCGCGGCGTAGTGGTAGTCGGAGACGAGCAGGGCATCGACGGATTTGGCCGCTTTGGCCAGGGCCGATTTAAGCCGCTTGGCCAGAGCCGCCGTCTCGGGAACGCGGCCCTCGTGGTCGATGCGCAGGATCTGCTGCTTTTTAGTGTTGTCCTCGCCGGCCAGGATGCGCATCTTGAGGGGCGTCGGGTAGCCAGGGGCTGTATATAGCGATGAGGTGTCGGCTCCCGCCGCGCCGAGGATAGCCTCGACTTGCAGGCCTGCCTCGTCGTCGCCCAGGATGCCGATGGGGACGGCGTCCACCCCCAAGGCCAGGAGGTTGAGCAAGGGCGTTGCCCGCACCACCCAGAGCGAACTCGCGCTTCTGAAAGGACAGGATCAGGACGGGCGCCTCGCGTGAGATCCGCCGGGTGCATCCCGTGACATATTCGTCCAGGATGTAGTCGCCCCAGACGGCGACGCGCAGGTGGGGGAGCTTATCGACGATGGCGAACAGGCGACGTGTATCTTCGTTCATGGCGATCCGCGGGCCATTTTAGCCGGATCGGCCGGGAAAAAGCAAACAAACCCGTTAGATACTCCGGGCTATAGCCCGGAGGGCCATTGAGGGTAGTACTGAGCGGCGCTGAAGCCACGATTTGCAAATCGGGGTTTCGTGCCGCGAACGTATGACGGCAGATATTGAAAAAACGGCCGAAATCGTCTATAACTGCTTCGGCGCCGGAGTGGCGGAACTGGCAGACGCGCGGGACTCAAAATCCCGTGGATCGAAAGGCTCGTGTGGGTTCGATTCCCTCCTCCGGCCTAGAACAGGATTTCTGGCATTACAAGTGGAAAACCATACCAAAGGCAAGCCCCCCCTGAAAACACTTCTAAGAAAGTGTTGTTAATAAGACAGAGATACAAGACGATTTGGGGGTGATAAACAGCCTATCCGTGACTTCGTTGATTATCGATAGAAAGCTAAGGTGCTACAGGTGTGGCGACTGGAAGGATGACGAAGACGTTACCGTCGATGTCGTCACCCCATACCGAGTGGAATACATTTGCGAGGGCTGCTTGAGCAGCAGGGAAAGAACGCATGAGTTGAAAGGGGAAGGGATGAAGATCAAACGGAAGCGGCAATCAAGGAGAAGGTTTGATAATGCATCTCATTCGAACAGAACAATGAGAAAGGTGGAGGGCTGATCATCATGGCACATACAAGGGGCAAGAAAAGGAATTGTTTCGTGAAGGGGTTTGCGGGAATTGGCAGGGCAAGGTTGAACTCCCCCGAATGGAAGGGCCTTTCGGCTGGCGCTAAAATCCTTTATCTGCATTTGAAAGGTGCGTACATTGGGACGAACAACGGGGACATCGTTTTCACTTACGGACACGCAAAAGGGATCAAGGGCATCTCCTCTCCCGGCGCGTTTTCTCGCGTCAGCAAGGAGCTACAGCAAAAGGAATGGATCAAGGTGCTGCCTGGAGGCTTATACAACACTCCCAATAAATATACTTTGACGGGCAGATACGATGAATCTGTCAACCTCCCTAGAACACACTAATGATTGCGGGGGAGTGGCTATATATATCGAAAGTCTTCACCAAATGAAGTTGGGTTTTGGCTATCCAGATTCGCCTAATGAAGCGGAGGCTACCCTGAACAGTTTGAAAGGCATCATTACCGGAGGCCTGCATTCTTCATCAACCGAAGTTGGCAACTTCAGAATGCGAAGCTGCCTCTCAACTCCAAAAACCCCTTTCTGGGGGAATCGTTAGAGCTTATCCATCAACGGATGTAAATGAGGATGACAGGCTTATTGACGACGAAGGAAGTGGCAACATTCCTTCACTGTCATCCCCAGACCGTCTACCGAAACGAGGAAATTCCTGTATTTCTCATCCCCGAAGTGGGGAAAAGATACCGCGAGAAAGACCTTGAATTGTTTCTTGAAAGAAGGACAACTAAAGCGCCCGAAAATAGCCCGTATATATTAGATAACACAAGAAATAGATTGACTTTATGGCCTCCAAAACCTATACTATATGGTGATGATAAACAAGGAGGTCTGCGAGACATGGCGAAAGCCAAAACAAAGTCTCGCTATAATTTGGGTTTTGGTGCGATCTATCAGAGGAAGACGAGGAGGGGGAGAGTTCGTTGGTATCTCGACTATAGGGATCTACAAGGGAAAAGGATTCAGAAAGTCGCCCCTCTCGCCGTCACACGGGAACATGCGGAAATCGCACTTTGGAATGAGCTTGAGAAGGAAAGGGGAGTCGCTTCCGGGCTTCCCGCCCCGTCTTGAACCGAAATCGTTTAAAGATTATGCCGAGTTTTTCAAGGTGAACTACATGGCGGTTGAGAGAAAGAACTGGAGTTCGGATGGATACCGCCTTGGGCAGCTCATCGAGTGTTTTGGGGCCAAAAGGATTCGAGGAAATCAATCCCGATGCCGTACGGAGGTTAGAAAGAAAGAGCGGATCGACCTGGGTAATTCGGAGAGAACGGTAAACCGATATCTCGCCCTTCTCAAGAAGCTATTCAATGTAGCTATCTCCGAGGGCCGGGTTAAGGAGAATCCGGTTAAACAGGTCAAGTTCTACTCTGAACGGGAAACTCACAGAAGCCGAGTCCTTAGTGCTGAGGAAGAAATCCGGTTATTGGCTGAATGCCCCGACTATCTTAGGCGTATCGTTTTCCTGGCGCTTAACACCGGACTTCGAAGAGGCGAGATCCTCAAGCTCAAATGGGGTCAGATCGACTTTCCCCGCCGTGAGATGGTCGCATGGAGAACACCAAGGGGAAGAAGGCGCGATCTATCCCCATCAATCGGGCTCTTTTTGAAGTCCTCCAGAGCCATGAGGCAGAAGGATGGAAAAGCCGATTGCGTATTCGGCATGAAAAGCATCAGAACAGCATTTGGCAACGCTTGCCAAAGAGCTTGTATCGAAGGGCTTACGTTCCATGACCTACGGAGGACTTTTGGCACGAGGCTTCTTGAACGGGGGTGCGATATCATCACCATCCAGAGATTGTTCGGGCATTCGAGCAGCTTAGTCACGCAGATCTATCTGCACCCGGACGATAGGCTGGGCCGTGAGGCGGTTGACCTGCTGGCCGAAATCCCGCCGAAAAAGCCTCAAAAAGGGGAGGAAGTGTTACGCCCGTGTGACACGGATAGCCCCGATTCTTTCCCGATTCCCGCAAGTGATTCTGATTCCATCAATTAGGTGCTATGGAGAAATGAGAGTACACAGGACTCAAAATCCCGTGGGCCGAAAGGCTCGTGTGGGTTCGATTCCCTCCTCCGGCACCAACCTTCTCCGATCCCCCCCCGTCCGGTTGACAGCCCTCCCGGCTTCATCGACAATGGGGCCGCCTTACCGTCAGCGTTGAAGGGAGGCTCGGATGACCCCAGCAGCAAAGCCCGTTCCCGTCGGCACCGTCAGGCTTCGATCCAAAGATCTCCGGCCCATGGTGATGACGGCCTCCGGCTGGCGGGCCCATAGACAGGATCTTCCGGATGCCGTCCAGGCCGTCCATCTCTACCGGTCGCACGGCCGGTTCGCGTTGCTCCGCGACGCCAAGGACCCCAGGTTTCTCAAAGGGGCTCTGGGACCGGGCGGGCGGCCGGTAGGGGCGCGGCTCACGGTCTTGCCGGATGGGTTGAAGCTGAACGCCGCCTTCTCCCTCTTCGCCAAAAACCTCCGCTTCCACGACGAAGACACCGACGCGCATTGGGACGTGATGTTCGAAAATCCCTCGGGCTTCACCTATCTCTACGCCAAGGAGAAGATCTCCCGGGCCAAGAAGCATAAAACCCACATCGTGGACGAGTTCGCCCGCTATTTCCCCAAGCTCAAACGTAACGTCCTAAAGGATCTGCGGAGCGAGGGGAGCGTCCATGCGGTGGCCCTCTATACGATGATGAGGACTTATATGCGGGTCGGGAACGAAATCTACTTCAAGGCGCACGGCCACAAGGGGCTGACGACTCTGCAAAAGATGGATATCCGGATCGAAGGAAACCACGTCACCTTCAACTACAAGGCCAAGGACGGGGTCCCCATCCATATTCGCGAGAGCTTTCCGGACGCCTATGTCCGCAGGCTGGCCGCGCTGTTGAAGCCCAAGCGCCCCGACGCCTTTGTCTTCAGTCATGCCTCCGGCCATCCCCTGGGAGGCAAGGAGATCAAGGATGCCATCGGGGAATTTTGCGGCCGGGACTTTTACCCCCACATCATCCGCTCGTATTTTGCCGACACGGAAGTGAAAAAGTTCTTCCAGTCCCGACGGACGGCGACCCGGCAGGAAGTCTTCGACCTCCTGATCAAGATCGCATCCAAGCTCGGCCACAGGCGATTCGATAAGAAGGAAAACGCCTGGGTCGAGAGCCCCAAGGTCACGGTGAACAACTACATCCGGCCGGAGTTCGTCGAACGGCTGCACAAGTATTACGAGAAGGAAACGCCGGTCGCGCAGTGAGCCCGGATGGATCATGACTTTGATCGTCCGCCGGCCTACGGGCCGCGGGCGTTCGTTGCGGCCGCGCTTGTGGGCTTCTTTCTCTTCGGCGCCGTGGGTTGCAAGCGGCGCGTCGCGCTCGGTCCCCGGCCCTCCGCCGCTTCGGCCGCGCCTGCGTCCTCCGGCTTCGCCGTCCAGGTCGGCGTCTTCGCCTCCGAGGACAACGCGGCCCGGCTGACGCTGCGGCTCCGGGACCAGAAGCTGGAGGCCTTCTTCTTCGCCCATGAATCGGGGTATTTCAAGGTCCAAGTCGGAAGCTTCGCCAAGAGGGCCGAGGCCGAACGGGCCGCCCGCAGACTCCTGCGCGAGGGCGTCGTAGGCGAGTATTTCGTTGTCGCCAGGCGCACGGCGCCGTCTCCGTCTCGCGCCCCTTCCAACGTCGATGCGGCGGAAGCCCTGCGCCGCGGGTTGGTCGAGACGGCCCGCAGCTTCCTCAATTACCCTTATGCCTGGGGCGGCGCTTCCGCCGAGGACGGCTTCGACTGCAGCGGACTGACCATGGCTGTTTTCCAGCTGAACGGGATTGCCCTGCCGCGCGCGCTTACCGAGCAGAACAAGCTCGGGCGGCCGGTCGATCGCTCCGTTCTCGAGCCGGGCGACCTGGTCTTCTTCGCCACCATGACGCCGGGCGCCGTGTCGCACGTCGGCATCTATGTCGGGGACGGAATGTTCATCCACGCCCCGGGGCGGAACAAGAAGGTGCGCATGGACTCCTTGTCCGGCGCTTATTTCGCCCCACGCCTCATCGGCGCCCGCCGATATTTCTAGCCGACCCGGTCCGCCCCTTTTTGACAACCCCCTCCCCCTATGTTATCGTTTTTTCGACAGCGGCGAACGTCATTCCTATGGCCTTAATCGTCCTGGGAGCCGTCCAGCCGCGAGAGGAGAACGAGAAGATGATGACCGGCGCTTTTACGCTGTTGATGACGCCTTTCGACAAGGACTACCGGCTCGACGAATCCGGCCTGCGCACGCTCGTCCGGATGCAGGTCGAAGCGGGCATCCATGGCCTGGCTCCTCTGGGCGTGACGGGCGAAAGCCCTTCCCTTGATGATCGAGAATACCGTCGCGTCATCGAGATCTGCGTCGAGGAAGCGGGCGGGAAGTGCAAAGTGGCTCCGGACACCTGTGCCTGCAACCTGGACGTGGCCATGGCGCGGGTGAAGATGTTCGGCGAAATAGGCTGCGACTATGCGGTCGTCTTTGCTCCTTTCCTGGTCAAGCCGACCCAGGCCGGGCTCGTCGATTTCTTCCGCCGTATAGCCGATGCCTCGCCCATCCCCATCCTCCTTCACAACGTCCCGGAAAGGGCGGCCGTGGCCATCGACCCCAAGTCCTACGTCAAGCTCATCGGCTCGGGGAACATCATCGGAACCAAGGATGGGGTCAAGGACCTCGACCACCTGGCCCGGCTTATTCATGTGGCGCGCGGCCGGGACTTCGCGGTGTTGACGGGGAAGGACACCACGGCCTTCCCTCTGATGGCCTTCGGCGGACAGGGCGTGTTCACGGTGGCCGGCAACATTCTGCCCGGCGTCATGCGTACCATCGTCGAGACCTCCCTCGCCGGCGACCTGGCCGGGGCCAGGGATATTCACGAAAAATACTTTGACCTGTTCGAAGCCCTGCGCCTCGAGACCAATCCGATGGCCGTCAAGGAGGCCCTATCTCTCCTCGGCCTTCCCGGGGGCCCGCTCCGCCCGCCTCTGACCCGGCTGGGTGAGGCCAACCGCGAGACGCTCAAGCGCCTGCTTAAGGAGACCGGAGTCCTTTAAGGAGCGGGAAAGGGGAGCCGACCATGGACTATAAGCAGATTGCGGATCTGATCGCCCGCAGCCGCAAGACCACACCCTCGATCGTCTATATCGACGGGGCTTTCGAGAGCGGGGAATTCAGCGGCCGCGATTTTCTGGCTTTCGGCCAGGGCCGCTTCTGGGTTCTCATAGGCGACTACGCCGCCATCGAGCCTTGGCTCAAGCTTCGCCGCCGCGATATCCGCTCCCTGCACGCCGACATCCGGGCCCGCTATTCCGCCCTGCCCATGCTCGACCTTCGGCGGGTGGACGCCCGGGTCGAGCCGGGCGCGATCATCCGGGACGGGGCCCGCATCGGCAAGGACTGCGTCATCATGATGGGCGCGGTCATCAATATCGGCGCCGTGGTCGGCGGCCGGACCATGATCGACATGAACGCCGTGCTCGGAGCCCGGGCGGTCGTCGGCCGCAGCTGCCACATCGGGGCCGGCGCGGTCATCGCCGGCGTCCTGGAGCCGCCAAGCCGCAAGCCCGTCGTCATCCGGGACCACGTCCTGGTCGGCGCCAACGCCGTGGTGCTGGAAGGCGTCACGGTTGGGCGCGGCAGCGTCGTCGCGGCCGGGGCCGTCGTCACCCGTGATGTCCCGCCGGGCGTTGTCGTCGCCGGCATTCCCGCCCAGGTCGTCAAGCGGACGGCCGACGTGGCCAAGGACAAGATCGCCCTCCTGCCCAAGCTGCGCGGCCGGCGCGGCTGAGGCTAGGGAAGAAAGCCCCATGGACCCCATCCGGCTGGCCGAGGAGCTGGTCGCCATTCCCTCGCCGACGGGCGAGGAGGGCAAGCTGACGGCCCGCCTGGCCGATCTGTTCGACGGGCCTCCGTTCGATGTGCGCCGGCAATCCGTCGGCCCCGACCGCGACAATCTCTATATCGTGGCCGGAGAGGAAGCGCCCCGGGTCGTCTTTTGCACGCACCTGGACACGGTTCCCGGTACGGTCGAGGCCCGGGACGATGCGGCCCGGCTATTCGGCCGCGGCGCCTGCGACGCCAAGGGCAGCATGGCGGCCATGATCTCGGCGGCTTTCCGGCTGGCGGACCGCGGCCGGGTCGGGTTCGCCCTGCTCTTCGTGGTCGGCGAGGAGACCGACAGCATCGGCGCCCGCACGGCCGACGCCCTGGGCTCCGGTTCCGGCGCCCTCATCGTCGGAGAGCCGACCGGCAACCGGCTCGGCCTGGGTCACAAGGGGGCCTTGTTCGTCAAGCTTTCGGTCGCCGGCCGGCGGGCCCACTCCGCGTTGCCCCACCTGGGCGAATCGGCGATAGATACCCTGCTGGACATCCTCAACGATGTCCGCGCAGCCGACTTCGGGCGTGATCCCGTGCTCGGGCGAACCCTCCTCAACATCGGACGCATCGAGGGCGGCGTTGCGGCCAATGTGATCCCCGACGAGGCTTCGGCCGTCCTCGGCCTGCGACCCGCGACGGCCTACGGCGAGACTCTGGCCCGCCTGGCCGATGCCGTGGCCGGCCGGGCCGGGGTCGAAATCATCACCTCCTCCGAGCCGCAGATGCTCTGGACTCTGCCCGGGTTCGAGACCGCGGTCTTCCCGTTCGGGACCGATTGCCCCCACTTGAAATCCTTCGGCCGCCCCTTCCTGCTCGGTCCCGGAGATGCCCGTTGGGCCCATGCCAAGGACGAACGGATCGTCAAGTCCGAGATCGCGGCCGCGGTCGGCCTCTACGAAGAGCTGGCCGAGCGGCTCCTGGACGGGGAAGAGCCGCAGGCGCCGGGCAAGTCGAGGAACGAATCGGCATGAAAACCGTCGAGAAATCCCTCATCCGCCAGGTCAACGACCGGGCCGACGCGTCCTGCTTGAACCTAGGTCTGGGCGAGCCGGGCTTCCCGCCGCCGCGGGCGGTGATCGAACACGTCCGCGACAACCTGGCCGGCTGGAAGGCGGGCTACTCGGCGGTCGAAGGACTGCCCGAGCTGCGGCGGGTCGTGGCCGCGGCGGCGGCTGCCGACGGCGGCGAGGCCATCGATCCCGCCCGGGTCCTCGTCACGGCCGGCTCACAGGAGGCGCTCTTTATCCTGCTGACCACCCTGCTCGATACGGGCGACGAGGTCCTGGTGCCCGATCCGGGGTTTCCGGCCTATCCCTCGATCGCCCGGGTCGGCGGCGGCGTTCCCGTACCCTACCCGCTCCGCTCGGAAGAGGGCTATGCGCTCGACCCGGACGCGATCCTCTCGCGCCTCACGTCCAAAACGAGAGCCATCGTCCTGAACTCGCCCAATAACCCGACAGGCGCCGTCTACGGCGAAGACGTCTTATCCCGGCTCGCCGCCGGGCTCTCGGGCTCGGGGATCCCCGTCCTGGCCGACGAGTGCTACCGTTCGCTCACTTACGGGCCGTCCCCGCGCTCCTTCATCCGCCTCTACCCCGACGCCGTCGCCGTCGGCAGTCTGTCCAAAAGCCACGCCTTAACCGGATGGCGCCTCGGCTGGATGATCGTGCCCCCGCGTCTGGCCGGGAAGTTCTCCGGCGTCCACCAGTTGGCGGTCACATGCGCCAACGTCATCGCCCAGCGGGCCGCCGTCTTCGCCCTGGGCGGAGGGGCAGACGAGGAGTGCGCGGCCAACCTGGCGGAGCTGAGCCGCCGCCGCGACCTGGCTTTATCCGCGCTGCGCGAGCATACCCGTCTGCGGGCGGCCATGCCCGAAGGCGCGTTCTATCTCTTCGTCGACGCAGACCGGGCATGCGCGCGCGCCGGCGGATCGCTGGCCCTGGCTCTGCGCCTGATCGAGGAGGAGAAGGTCGTCCTGACCCCGGGCGCCGCCTTCGGACCGGGCGGGGAGGGAAAGCTCCGAATCTCCTTCGCCGCCCGGCCCGAAGCGATCAGCGAGGGCATCGCCCGCTTGGGCCGCTTCCTGGCCCGGCTGGATGCGGAATGATCCATCAGCCGATAATCGAAGATCCCGCCTCGCGCCGCCCGACATCCGTCACGGTCGACCTCGACCGCTTGAGCGCCAATTGGGAGGCCATCAAAGCCTTCGCCGTACCGGCCAAGGCCATGCTTGTGGTCAAGGCCAACGCCTACGGCCACGGCCTGTTCGAGGTCGTCCGCCATCTCGGCCCCCGGGCCGATGCCATCGGAGTGGCGGTTCTCGAGGAAGGGCTGCTGCTGAGGCGGATGGGCATCACGGCGCCCATTCTGGTCATGGGCGGCGTCTGGGCCGACCAGATTCCCGATTACATCCGGAACGGCTTGACCTTGACGGCATCTTCAATCGGGCGCCTGAAGCAGATCGCCGAAGCGGCCTCCGCGCTCGGCCGGGCCGCCAAGGTGCATCTCAAGATCGACACCGGGATGGAGAGGGTCGGCGTCCATTACTACAACGCCGAGCTCCTGCTCGAGGCTGCTCTGCAGTGCGGCCCTCACGTCGAAGTCGAAGGGATCTATTCCCACTTCGCCAACGCCGACGCCGAGGATCTCGCCGATGCCCGCGTCCAGTTGGAGCGTTTCCTCGGGGTCCTGCGCTTCTACGAGAAGCACAGCTTGCCCGCCCCGATCCGACACATGGCCAATTCTGAGGCGCTCCTTCGCCTGCCGGAAAGCCGCCTCGACATGGTCCGGCCCGGTCTCCTGGCCTACGGTATCTACCCGTCTCCCCACGTTCCCCGCATCCTGGATGTCCGGCCGGCCCTAACCTGGACCTCTCGGGTCGTCTACTTCAAGGTCGTCCGGGCCGGCGATCCCGTGGGCTACGGCTCGACCTGGCGGAGCGATCACCCGGTTCGCATCGTCACCGTGCCGGTCGGCTACGGCGACGGCTATTTCCGGTCCATGTCCAATAAAGCCCGCGTCCTCATCCGCGGCCGTTCCTACGCCCAGGTCGGGTCGGTCTGCATGGACCAGATCATGGTCTCGATCGAGTCCGATTCGGCTTTCAACGGCGATCGGGTCGTTCTGGTCGGGGAGGACGGCGGCGAGCGGATCACGGTCGAGACCCTGGCCCGATGGGCCGGGACGATCCCTTATGAGATCCTGACCGCCATCAACACCCGCGTCCCAAGGATCTACAAAGGCGGGTGAGGGGCGTCCGGCCTCGTCGCGAGGCTTTGCTCCGGCTTGCCTTTGACTTATAATCCCACCCGATTCGATTCGTTTCCTTCGCAGGGAGGGCGCCATGAGAACGAAGCTTCGCGATCGCGAGTCCATCCTCTTCAACACCCGGACCCATTGGCTGACCGTCTGGAAGGCCTTTGTCGTCCTGCTGGCGGCTCTGGCAATTTTATACGCGGCCTATTTCGTCGTTGAACCGGGCCCTTCCCAGAAGCCCGTCCGGATAGCCGGCCTGATCATCCTGCTGGTGGCCTTGCTCTTTTTCGCCTACCGCGAGTGGTACCGGCGGCGCGACATCTGGGTGGTGACCAACCTCCGGGTCATTGACGAGGAGGGGATCTTCACCCTTATGAGCAAGGAAAGCCCGATGGAGAAGATCAACAACATCTCCTACCGGCAGACCATCATCGGCCGGATTCTGAACTACGGCGAGATCGAGATCCAGACCGCGGCCATGGACGGGGCCACGCTCTACACCATGATCACGAGCCCCAAGAAGCTCAAGGACACCATCGCCAAGACCCGCGACGAGTTCGCCCGCGAAATGATGAAAGCCGCGCCCGGCGGCGGATCCGTGCACGACTGACGGCCGGGGGGCCGGCGCCCGGCCCGAAGGAGCCCCGATGGCCCAGGAACGCCTGATCTCGCTCGATGCTTTCCGCGGCCTGACCGTGGCCGCCATGGTCCTGGTCAACAATCCGGCCAGCTGGACCTTCGTCTACGCGCCGCTGCGGCACGCTCCCTGGCACGGCTGGACGCCGACCGACCTGATCTTCCCCTTCTTCCTGTTCATCGTCGGCATATCGATGGCGCTGTCGTTCGCCCGCAGGGCGGTGTCGGGTCCCAAGGCTGACCTCTATCTCAAGATCCTCAAGCGTTCGGCCCTGCTCTTCGGCGTCGGGCTCCTGCTTCACCTCTACCCCCGCTTCCGCTTCGCCACCTTCCGCATCCCCGGCATCCTGCAGCGGATCGCCCTCTGCTTCCTGGTCGGAGCCCTGATCTACCTGAACGTCAAACCGAAAGCCCGCATCGTGCTGGCCGTCCTTCTGCTCGTCCTCTACTGGGCGCTCCTGACCTATGTTCCCGTCCCGGGCTTCGGCGCGGGCATCCTGGAAGAGAAAGGCAACCTGGCGGGCTACATCGACGGCATCCTTCTGCGGGGGCACATCCACAAGCCCTATTTCGACCCCGAGGGCCTGCTGTCTTCGCTGCCGGCCATGGTCACGCTGCTGTTGGGATCGCTCGCGGGCGACTGGCTTTTGACCCGGAAGACCAACAGCCGCAAGGCCCGGATGATGCTGCTGTCGGGTGTCGTCCTGACCGCGGCCGGGCTGGGCTTGGGCCGCTACGGAATCCCGATCAACAAGCCCCTCTGGACGAGCTCGTATGTCGTCTTTACCGCGGGGGCCGCCCTGATCGTCTTCAGCCTGCTTTTTACACTGTTGGAGGGCGCGCGCAGGACGGGCTGGGCCTGGCCGTTCCGCGTCCTGGGCACCAACGCGATCCTTGTCTTCGCCGGGTCGGCGATCATGGTCAAGACCATATTGCTGATCAAGATTCCCGACGCGGGCAAGACGGTCAGCCCCATCACCTGGCTCTACGACCACGTCCTTTCGCCGCTGGCCGGGCCGTACCTGGGGTCGCTCATCTATCCCCTCCTGCTCATCCTCTTCTGGGTCCTGCTCATCTGGCCCCTGTACCGGCACAAGATCTTCCTCAAGCTCTAGGGGGCGCCGCCCCTCCGCGACCGCCTGGGCCGTCCCGGCTTTTCCGGCCGATTCGTTATGGTATAATCCGCGTTTAAACGGAGCCTCCCATGGACGCCATACGAGTCGAGAATCTGGTCAAGACGTTCGACGGCTTTACCGCCGTCGATGCCATCTCGTTTTCAGTCCCCGAGGGCGAGCTGTTCGGCCTCCTCGGGCCCAACGGGGCCGGCAAGACGACGACCATCAACATGCTGTCGACCCTGCTGCGGCCGACCTCGGGCCGGGCCGAGGTGGCCGGCTTCGACATCACCGCGCACCGCGATGACGTCCGCAAGTCGATCGGCATCGTCTTCCAGGAGCCCGCCCTGGACGGCAAGCTGACCGGCCGCGAGAACCTCGAGTTTCACACCATGATGTACGGCATCGGCCGCGGCGAGCGACGGCGCCGCATTGAAGAGGTCCTGGGCCTGGTCGAGCTCATCGACAAGGCGGACACGCTGGTCGAGAAGTACTCGGGCGGCATGAAGCGGAGGCTCGAGATCGCCCGCGGTCTGACCCATAGGCCCAAGGTCCTCTTCCTGGACGAGCCGACGCTGGGCCTGGACGCCCAGACCCGGCGCCACATCTGGGAGTATGTCCGGCGCCTGAACAAGGAGTCCGGCGTCACCATCATCCTGACTACCCATTACATGGAGGAGGCGGACTTCCTTTGCGGCCGCATCGCCATCATGGACCACGGCAAGTTCGTGGCCCTGGATACGCCGTCCCGGCTCAAGGACGTCCTGGGCGGAGACGTCGTCTCGCTGGAGCTGGAAGGCGATCCGGCCTCCTTCCTGGCCGCGCTGGCCGGCCTGGACTGGATCAAGCGCTCGAAGCTTCACGACGGGGTCGTGTCCCTGACCATGGAGAGGGCGGAGCGGCGGATTCCCGAGCTGGTGACCATGGCCGTCCAGCACGGCGCCGCCGTCAGATGCGTTCACCTGCGCAAGCCCAGCCTGGAGGACGTCTTCCTGCATTTCACCGGCCGAACCATCCGGGAGCAGGAGGCCGGCCAGGCCGAGAGAAACCGCGGCATGATGATGGGCCACGGGCGGAGATGAGCATGAGAATCTACGGCACGGCCATCTACGTTCTGTGGCTGCGGGAGATGAAGAGGTATGGGCGGGCCAAGTCGCGCATCTTCGGCTCGCTGGCCATGCCCGTCTTCTTCCTGGCCTTCCTGGGCTTCGGCTTCGGCCGCATGCCGGTACCGGGGATGGGCGCCGGCGTCGGCTATATCAAGTTTCTGGCGCCCGGCATCATCGGCATGACCCTGCTCTTCTCCTCCTCGATGCAGGGTATGTCGGTCCTGTGGGACAAGGAGTTCGGTTTCCTCAAGGAGATCATGGTCGCGCCCGTGAACCGGGTCTCCCTCGTCCTGGGGCGGATCGCCGGCGGCGTGACCACCTCGATGATCCAGGGCCTGCTGATCTTCGGGGCCTCCATGATCCTCGGATTCCGGGTCAAGAGCGTCGCGAGTCTGCTGTTCGGCCTTCTCTTCATGCTGCTCATCGCCTTCACCTTCATCGGCCTGGGCCTTATCTTCGCCTCGCGCATGAAGGACATGCAGGGCTTCGGCATCGTCATGAACTTCATCATCTTCCCGTTCTTCTTCCTGTCCGGGGCCTTGGCTCCGATCCAGAACTTCCCCTGGGTCATCCGGGCCCTGTCCTACGCCGACCCGCTGACCTACGGTGTCGACGGCCTGCGGGCGGCCTTGATCGGCAGCTCGGCCTTCCCGATGCTCGTCGACCTGGCCGTGATGGCCGGCTTCTCGGTGATCATGCTGGCGCTGGGGGCGTATTTCTTCGAAAAAAGCGAGGGAGTTTAGGGTCATCAGCTTTTCCCTTGCCTCGATTTGCGATATAAGGGAAGAGAGCCGGCGCGAGCGCAAGAGCGCCGGAAAGGATCAGCCCATGAAGCCCCTTCATCCCCGCCGTCATCCCATCGTCTGTCTTGGCCTGATGGCTGTCTTGACCACGGCGGGATCCGCCTGCCGGTCCGATACGGCCGCACCTTCTGAAGGGACGGCCGCTGCCGAGGCCGCCGCCGTTCCCGCTCGGGTCAAGCCGGGAATCGAGGTGTTGATCGAAAAGCGTCTGGACCTCATCCGGGGGAAAAAAGTCGGGCTGATCACGAATCCCTCGGGCGTGGATGCCGGGCTGCGGAGCTCCATCGACCGGCTGCGGGAGGCGGAGGGATTCGAGCTCGACAGCCCTCTACGGACCCGAGCACGGCGCCCGCGGCGATGCCCAGGCCGGGGAGTATGTGCCGTTCTACAAGGACGCGGCTTCGGGCCTGCCCGTCTTCAGCCTCTATGGCCCGTCCATGAAGCCGCCCTCCGGCATGCTGACGGACATCGACGCCTTCATGCGCTCCTTCGACACGACCCATGAGGACAAAAAGCTCGAACCGGCCATGACCAAGGGCCTCGACGTCCTGCTCTTCGACATTCAGGACGTCGGAACCCGCGTCTACACCTACCAGGCCACCATGGCCTATGCCATGCAAGCCTGCTCCGAAGCCGGGCTCGAATTTATCGTCCTGGACCGGCCCAACCCGATCGGCGGCCTGGCCATGGAAGGCCCCGTCCTGGAGTACCCGAAGCACAGCTCGTTCGTCGGCCTCTATCCCTACCCGCTCCGGTTCGGGATGACCATCGGCGAGCTGGCCCGGCTGTTCAACGAAAAGTTCCTGGAGAAGCCCTGCCGGCTGACCGTCGTGCCGGTGGAGGGCTGGAGCCGGGCCTCCTATTTCGACGCCACGGGACTGCCCTGGGTGCCGCCCTCGCCCAACATCCCGACCATCGAGACGGCCGTGGTCTATCCCGGCCAGGTGTTCATCGAGGGGACGAACGTCTCCGAGGGGAGGGGCACGAACAAGCCGTTCGAGTTCTTCGGCGCGCCCTGGATCGACGGCTACAGGCTGGCCGCCCGGCTCAACGCCCTGGCTCTTCCCGGGGTCGCCTTCCGAGAGCAGTGGTTCACCCCGCTCTTCTCCAAATTCAAGGGCGAGCGCTGCGGCGGCTGTCAGATCCACGTCATGGATCGGGCCGCTCTACCGCCCGTTGGAGACGACTCTGCACGTCCTGGCCGTCCTGCGCGAGCTCTACCCCAAGGACTTCGCCTTCCATCCCGAGTACTTCGACAAGATCATGGGCACGGATAGAATCCGGCTGGCCCTGGAGAAGGGGACTCCGGTCTTTGAGATCGCGGCTTCCTGGCGGGATCGAATTGGCCGCCTTCGAGGCCCTGCGGACGCCGTACCTTCTTTATTGAAGGATCGGCATCGGCCCGGCCGATTTGCTTTAGGGGCCGCGAATCCCTTACAATCTGCGTCTTTCCCCCTCGCGGGACGAACCGACAGGAAAGGAGCCGGTCATGAACCTCCCCAACGACTCCCCATACGCCTTGAGCAACCCGCTCTCCCTGCTCCTGGACAAGCCGGCCGCCGAGTTCGGCCGCTCGGACTTCCTCAGGGTCATCCGGGCCAAAGGGCATCGAGCGGATCACCTTCCATTACACCGCCCTGGACGGCAAGCTCAAGGAGCTGAAGATCCCGGTGGCCGACCCCGGCCAGGCCGACACCGTCCTGGCCGAGGGCGAGCGCGTGGACGGCTCGTCGCTGTTCAAGGGCATGATCGACGCGGCCGTGTCCGACCTCTACGTCGTTCCGGTCTTCAAGACCGCCTTCCTCAACCCGTTCGATGACGGCAGCCTGGACTTTATCTGCCGCTACCTGACGCGTGACGGGAGCCTGGCGACGTTCTCGCCCGACAACATTCTGGCCCGGGCCGAGGCCCACTTCCGGCAGGGGACGGGGCTCGAGATGAGGGCCCTGGGAGAGCTCGAGTTCTTCCTGATGTGCGACAAGACGAGCTCCATCTTCCCCGCCTCGAAGCAGCAGGGCTACCACGGCGCCCTGCCCTTCATCAAGAGCGGCCCGATCCTGAACGAGATGGTCCGGCATATCACCCAGATCACGGGGGCGGTCAAGTACGCCCACAGCGAGGTCGGGTTCATCGAAAGCGTCCGGAGCGACCTGGACGAGATCCGCGACCGGCGGGGCGAACAGCTGGAGATCGAGTTCCTGCCGCGGCCCGTGGTCGAGATGGCCGACCACGTCGTCCTGGCCCGCTGGCTCATCCGCAACATCGCCTACCAGCACGGCTGTGTGGCCACCTTCACACCCAAGATCGAGGAGGGGGTGGCCGGCAACGGCTTCCACTTCCACATGGATCTGCTGCGGGACGGCAAGAACGTCATGACCGAGGAGGACGGCCGTCTGGCCGAGCCCGCCCGCCGGCTGATCGGCGGCCTGTGCGAGTATGCCGACAGCCTGACCGCTTTCGGCAACACGGTCTCCTCGGCCTACCTCAGGCTCATCCCCAACCAGGAAGCGCCGACCCGGGTCTGCTGGAGCGACCTGAACCGCAGCGCCATGATCCGGGTGCCTCTCGGCTGGACCAACCTGCGCCACCTGAGCCGTCTGGTCAACCCCGGCGACACCGAGGCCTTCCAGGCCGCGGGCAGCCGCCAGACGGTGGAGCTGCGAAGCCCCGACGGCAGCGCCATCACCCATCTCCTGCTGGCCGGCATGGTCATGGCCGCGGACTGGGCCTTCAAGGACAGCCGGACGCTGTTCGGGGATTCGGCGGCCCGCTCGACCTGGCGGATCAGCTCTACGTCAAGGGCAACATCCACACCGATCCCGAGCTGGTCAAGCGCCTGCCCAAGCTGCCCACCAGCTGCGTCGAGTCGGCCCGCCTGCTGCGCAAGAAGCGGGAGCTCTACGAGCGGGACGGCATCTTCCCGCCCGGCGGTCATCGACTACGTCGTCCGCCTCCTGGAGAAGGAGAAGGACGAGGACATGAACGTCCGGCTGGCCGACCTGCCGGCCGACGACCGCCTGCACGAGACGCGGCGGATCATGCACAAGGACCTGCACCGGCACTGAGCCGGTGAGCACGCCGATGGGACGCGATGCGATGACACCGCTCGAGCGCTGGCTGGCGGTCTTCCGCCGGGAGAAGCCGGACCGGGTGCCGATGGACTACTGGTCCACGCTCGAGTTCGACGCCAAGCTGCACGGCGGCCCTGGGCTGCGCCACCCGGCGCGAGGCCCTGCAGAAGATGAGCGTCGATTTCGTCGTCACCCTGAAGCCCGAGTATCGCGGACCGGACCTGCCGCGCCGGCACCGATGTCTACGACTGCCGCTATCGCCGACACCGACTTATGGGACGGGATCGTACGCCGAGTGCGTCTCCAACCCGCTGGCCGGATTCGCCTCGGTGGCGGAGATCGAGCGCGGCTATCGCTGGCCCGACCCCGACTGGTGGGACTACGGGACGATCGCCGCCCAGCTCGAGGGCAACGAGGACTATCCCGTCCGGGGCGGCGGGTCGGAGCCCTTCCTGATCTACAAGTTCCTGCGCGGCCAGGAGCAGGCCTTGATCGACCTGGTCGAGAATCCCGGAGATGGTCCATTACGCCCTGGGCCGGCTCTTCGACCTGGAGTACGAGAACACCCGCCGCATCTTGGAGCAGGTCCCGGGCCGAGTGAACATCGTCTATGTGGCCGAGGACCTGGGCGGCCAGACCGACCTGATGATCTCGGTCCGCCACATCCGGGAGTTCCTGCTGCCCGGGATGAAGCGGATGATCGACCTGGCCCATCAGGCCGGCGCCTACGTCTTCCACCACGACGACGGCAACTGCCGCCGCATCCTGCCGGACTTGATCGACCTGGGCATCGATCTGCTCAACCCCATCCAGTGGCGCTGCCCCGGGATGGAGAGGGAGCCGTTGAAACGGGACTTCGGCGATCGCATCATCCTGCACGGCGGTGTCGACAACCAGTTCACGCTCCCCTTCGGCTCGGTCGAGGACGTTCGCCGCGAAGTCGCCGACAACCTGGCCAGCCTCGGCCGCGGCGGGGGATACATCCTCGCCCCCTGCCATAACATCCAGCCGCTGACGCCCGTCGAAAACGTCATCGCCATGTATGAGACTTGTTTGGAACTGGGCCGGGCCTGAGTTCCTCCGCGGCCCGGCTTGGAGCGTTTCCCGACTTCGGCTATAGTGGGGTCGCCGGACCGCCCCTCCTGGAGGCTGCCATGACGCCCCTGAAGAAGCCACTCCCGCCCAAGCCCTTCCTGACGCCCGAAGGCTACGCGGAGGAACAGAAGCGGCGGATGGAGTCGACCCGCGGGCGCCTGCTCATCGCCTCGTGCCGGTCGGGAGCGGGGCTGGCCTCCCATGTGGTCGCCTCCTACAACCGCCTGCTCAAGACCGCCGGAAGCCGCGAGCGCGTCCTGACCATGGAGGGCGTGGACTCGAGCTTCAGCGACAGCGAGACCTGGGTCCGCCTGACGCTGCACGTCTCCGGCTACGACGTCTTCCTCATCCAGTCCGCCCTCGATCCGACGTCGCCGCGCAGCATCGACCAGAACATGATGGCCCTGTTCATTGCCGCCCGGGCTTTCCGCGAGAACGGCGCCAACCACGTCACTGCCGTCCTGCCTTACCTGGCCTATGCCCGCCAGGACAAGCCGACCAAGTTCATGCGCGAACCGACCACGGCCCGGCTGATGGCCGACCTGGGGGTGACTTCGGGGATCGACCGGCTGGTGGTCTGGGACCCGCACTGCGGTCAGATCCGCGGCTTCTACGGCGCGCTGCCCGTCCAGATGCTGGAATCGCTGACCCTGTTCATCGACGAATTCAAGGACCTGGCCGGACGCGCGGACGTCATCGCCGTGTCGCCCGATGCGGGCGCGGCCAAGTTCATCGGCCATTTCGGGCGGGCCATGGACTTATCCACGGCCATCGCCTCCAAGTATCGGCCCAAGCCGGAAGTGGCCGTGATCAAGGACATCATCGGCGACTTTCGCGGCAAGCGGACGGCCGTCATCCTGGACGACATGATCAGCGGCGGCGGAACGACCTTCGAGCTGGCCAAGAAGCTGGTCGAGGAGAAGGGTATCCGCGAGATCCACATCGGCATCTCGCACAACCTCAACCTGGCCTCGGCCAAAACCCGTTTGGAGGAGATGCACCGCACCCTTCATCTCAAGCGGATGATCGTCACCGACAGCATCCCGCAGACCGAGGAATTCAAGAAGCTGCCCTTCCTGACCATCCGCAGCCTGGCCGATACGCTGGCCCGGACGGTGAACCGGATCCACTACGGGCGCTCGGTCAGCGAAGTCTTCTACCGCCCGCCCGCGGAAGGATAGTCGACGGGAGGCCCTAAGTCCGTCCGGCGAACTCGGGGACGAGTGTCGTCCAAAGCCTGTTGAAACGCTCCTGGATCCCGGCGTAGCGCTCGGCCCGCGCGGGATCCGGCTCGGCCGAGGCTTGGCCCAGGCGAACCCACGATCCGGCCAGCTCGGCGATGGCCGCCGATTCTCCCTTGGCCCGGCGCAGGCACCAGACCGCTTGTAGGGCCGCCCCGAAAGCAGCCGCCTCCTGCTCGGCCAGCGTCACCACGGGGGTGGCGAGGATGTCGGCCACAAGCTGCAGCCAGAAGGCGCTCTTGGCCCCTCCGCCCGTGGCCCGGATCTGGGCGGGGCGCAGGCCCAGCTCGCGCAGGCGGCCGAAGCCGTAGCCCAGGTTGAGAATGGTCCCTTCCATCACGGCACGGGTCATGGTCTCGGCCCGGAAATTTGAACGGTTCAGGCCGAAAAAGACGGCCGAGGCCTGGGGCAGGGGAGGCACCCGCTCGCCGTCGACGAAGGGCAGGAAGAGCAGCCCGTCCGCGCCCGCGGCGGCGCGGGCGGCCAGAGCGTCGCGGCCGTCGCTGTCGATCCGGAGCAGTCCCTTCCAAAGCTCGGTGGCGTTGGTCACGTTCATGGTGCAGAGCAGGGGCAGCCAGCCGCCCGTGCTGTCGCAGAAGGCGGCGATCTCCCCGCGCGGGTCCGTAAAGGGCCGGTCGAAGCAGGCAGTAGATCGTCCCGGACGTCCCCAGGCTGACCGTGCAGACGCCGGGCGCGACGTTGCCCGTGCCGATGGCGCCCATCATGTTGTCGCCGCCGCCCGAGGCGACCAGGACGTCCTTGAAGCCCGAAGTCGGAGGCGAACTCGCGCGTGATGCGGCCCGCGGCGATTTCCGGATGTGCGACGGCCGGGAGCCGGCTCATCAGACCCTCGTCGACCGCGGCCACGGCCTCGATCTGCCAGGTCCGCCGCCGGATATCCAGGAGTCCCGTACCGGAAGCGTCGCCGTACTCCATATGAACCTCCCCGGTCAGGACGTAGTTCAGGTAGTTGTGGGGCAGGAGGACGGTCGTCAAGCGGGCGAAGCGCTCCGGCTCGTGCCGCTTGAGCCAGAGGATCTTCGAAGCGGTGAAGCCCACGGCGGGAACGAGGCCCAGCTTGGCGATGCAGGCCGCGGGGCCGCCCAGGGCCGCGACGAGGGCGTCGTTCTCGGCCACGGTCGAAGTGTCGTTCCAGAGCTTGGCCGGGCGGAGCGGGACGCCGTCCGGGCCCAGCGGGACGAAGCCGTGCTGTTGGCCGGAGACGCCCAGAGCGATGACCCGTCCCGGATCGATCGCCGCCTCGCGGAGGGCGGCGGCCAGGGCTGTTCGCAGGGCGGCAATCCAGACGGCCGGGTCCTGCTCGCTTTCGCCGGGCTTGAGGCCGGGGATCATGGCGTGGGGCGCCTGGCCGCGACCGAGAACCCGGCCGGTCTCGGCATCCACGACGAGGACTTTGGTGCTCTGGGTGCCGCTGTCGACTCCGATGGCGATACATGGGGTGGCGTCTATCCTTTCTTCATTCCGGCCAGGACGGACTTGGTGAGGGCGGCATCGATGGGCCGCCGGATCTCGTAAGTCCGATAGGGCTCGAGGTAGCCGCCCTCGGCCTTGCGGTCGTCGCGGCGGGCGGCCACCGTGGCCCGCAGGATCTCTCCCTGCGAAGCAAACTCGGCCAGCGCGGCGCGGACACGCATCTCGACGGCCTCATCGGCCAGCAGGCCCTTGTCGGCCGCGGGGAGCGCGCCGGCATCCGCCGGCTCAAAGTCGGACCAGACCGCATAAGCCAGGTAGCTGCGGATGGGCCAGGGCGGCCCCAGGTCGGGCAGGATGGGGTCGCCGGCCTGGGGCGCGGTGTAGAGGGCGTGCCAAAAGACGGCGGTGTGGTCGGGGTGCTCGCGGTGGCCGCTGCTGAAGACGATCCGGCTCACCCGGCGCGATCGCAGCACGGTGATCAGCCGGTCGAAGAGGCTCATGCCCGGAGGATCGACGGGGCGGCGGGCCAGGGTATCGAGGAGAGCGAAATCGGGGACGTCGAAGGACAGGATGTCGGATTCCCCGACACCTAACGAGGTGTAGGCCCGCCGCGTCTCCCCGCGCCGGACGGCGATGATTGAGGCCTTAGCTGCGATCGTGGTGTAACCGGCGTCGCCGCGGCAGAAGACCAGGACGAGCGGGTTGCCGCCCGCCGCGGCCACGGCCTGGATGAGGCAGCCGGCGCCGAGAACGGCGTCGTCGTCGTGCGGTGATAGGAAGGCCACGGTCTCGCCCCGAGCCCAGCCGGGGAAGACGAGGCCGGGATCACCGCCGCGCCGCCGGGCCGCGAAATCGACGAATTCCATTAAAAGACCCGGAGGGGCGATAGAAGCTTTTTGCGCAGAGCGTCGAGATGGGACGGCGTTTCCGGCGTCCAAGGGGCGATGCGGTAAGCGTTCTTCTCGTAGAATAGGCTTCCGGCCGGGAGGGCGGTCAGGGTTGTCGAAGTCGCGAACTCGCCCCAGGTGTAGAGCCAGGGCCGGACCCAATAGACGTAGTCTCCGTCCGAGGGAGCGTAGAAGCAGGTTCCCGCCTTCAGCGGCATCCCGCCCGCGATGTCGAGGTTGCTGACCGAGGTCTCGAGGCGGAGGCTGAAAAAGCCGTAGCCCTTTTGGCTGTGGACCAGGCCGACCCAGTCCGGCTCGACGGGGGTGATATGGGCCAGCCCGAACGGCCGGTCGGGCATCTCCTTGAGAGGCATCTGAACGACGGCGCCGTCGGGGATCTTGTACACCAGAGTGTCGAAGAGCCCGTTGAACAGGACCATCTCGTCGTTGCGCAGGGCGACGACGCCGAGGTCCTTGTCCACCCGGGTTCGGGTTTCGGCGATGAAATAGGGGGCGTCCTTCTCCAGGGTGTACTTGACCTCCAGGAAGACGTCCTTGATGCGGGGCATAGGCCCCTTGCGGGCGTTGAGATAGACCAGGGGGCCCGTCCGCTCCGCGAAATCCCGCGGCGGGTTCCAGTCGAAGGAATGATCCCAGGCGATGCCGGGCGTGAAGACATCGGGGTTCCAGTGGATGACGCCGGCCTTGTTATAGAGCTTGACCCCCGTCGCAGGATCCTCGATGGTCAGGATCTGGCCGCTCTGGGGGCTGAAGGTCAGGCTGATCCGCTCACCGGTCACCGTCTTGCCCAATCCCTCCCCGGTCAGCTCGAAAGCCGGGCGCTCGAGCGGGCCCGGCGCCGCGGGCAGAACTTGGAGAATTTTCCTCTCTTTAGCCTGAATGTCGACGGGCACGGCGAGCCGGACGGTCCGGGTCTGGGGATGGGTCTTGGCCTGAGACTCGGGCGGGATTTGGTCCTTGCTGTCGAGAATCTGGCAGGCGAGCCGTCTGGTACCGTCGAAGACCGCGATGTCGGCGACGGGGAGACGGCCCATGGGCGCGGTCACGGTCAAATAGACGATCTCGCCGCGGCGGACGATCCCGGCCGTCTCCTCGACCAGAAACGCTTGGGCGTAGCCTTCCCTGGCGGAGTAGGGGATTCCCCCGGCCGCGGGAGAAGTGCCCTCCATGAGCAGCAGCTTGGGGCCTTCGTTGGGATCCTCGATGACGTGGAGGTAGGCCTGGTAGCGCGTATTGGGCCGCCAGGCGTAACGGAGGCGGACTTCATAGGATCCGGGGTCGAGGTTCTTGGCGATATCGACGTTGCGGCCGTCCCTCAGAACCTGGACGTCCGGCCAGGGGCTGCCTTGAGGCAGGTCGACGTCGATGAGCCGGAAGACCTTCCCCTTGACCTCGAACGGAGCCTTGAGGAGATAGACCGGCTCAGCTGGTGTTGGGGCATGGAACGACAGACGAAGCGGCGCGCTCTTGGATGTCAGGTGCGCCTGGGCGGCTTGGGACGCCCCGAAGCCGATCGAAGCAAAGAGAAGAACGACGGCCAAACCGAGCCCGAGTACGATTCTCTTCATGGCGGCTCTTTCTCCTAATGCTTTCGTTTCGCGGCCCGCTTTCCGGCGGCGATCCCGACCGGGAGACGGTGATAGGGATTGACGGAGACGGGCGGGATCTCCACCAGACCGCCGCCCACAAAGGCCTGCACGTCGAGAGGCATGCGGTTGAAGACACCCGTCTCGCGTCCGGCTTTCCAGAACCCGTCCTCGATGACGGCATATTCGATGGGGAAGACGAGGCGCTTCTTTTCGTCGAAGCCCATGAACGCAACATCGATCATCAGGGCGACGCGGTCGCCCAGGGGATCGTCGGTATAAGGCGTCACCGCGCCGAAGCCCTCCTGGCATTCGGAACAGCCCGTGTTGTGGATGAAGGTATAGGGCTCGCGGGGCGTGCGCAACCGGCCCCGGATGTCCTTCAGCCGGACCGCTTCGAGGTAGGCCTTGCCGGCGGCGTCGATGGCGCGCGACGGGAGACCCCGCCAAGACGCCTGGACGACACCCTTCCAAACCGCGTGGTAGAGCCCGCGCAAGGCGGCCAGGAACTGCTCCTCGCCGAAGGACCTCTCGGCGCCGGCCTTGACCGTGCGGCGCATGATGCCGTGGTAGCCCTGGAACGTCGGGCTGAGGCCGAGCGAGACGAGCTCGCCGCGGCGGATGACCCGGTTGGTGGCCGGGCCGATCACGCTGCGCCCCCGAGGCCCCGAGGTGACGATGGTCGGGAACCCGGTCCGCCCGGCGCCCAGGCGCTTCATGATGTAGTCGCCGACGGCCGCCACGTCGAGCTCCGTCACACCCGGCTCGACCGCGGCCAGCATGCCCAGGAAGGCGGCGTCGGCAATGGCGGCTGCCGTCCCGATCAGAACCAGCTCGAGAGGGGACTTCTCGTACTTGATCCGGCGCAGCAGCTCGGTGTCGAAGACCACGTTGTCCGCACCGAACCGCCCCTGAAGCATCAGGACGTGGTCGTGCGGGACGAACTGGCCGCTGGAGGCGACGGCCAGCCGCAGCGGCCGCCCGGGCTTGGCCGGCACGAGCGAAGCCACGGCATCTTCAATCGTCCCGAAGCGGGCGAAGCGGTAGTCCTCGTCCGAGATCTGGAATTCGCGCAGAAGCGCCACCTTGATGCCCGAAGCCCGGACACAGTCCTCGATGACGTGTCCGCCCTCGGAGCCGGCCAAGGCCAAGGGCGGGCCGGAGAGGGGGAGGAGGACGCCGTAGCGTTCGATGATCGGGTCGAGGATACCCGCCAGCCAGGCGGCGTCCGAGCGGTCGAGCTCGGAGCCGGAGACAAAGAGCAGGTCGTAGCCGCGGCCGGCCATGGCTTTTTGGACCGCGGCCCAGCGGCGATGATACTCGGCCGCCGGGACGGACCGGCGGCGATCGATTTGCGGCGCGTGCCGCTCGACGATGGCGTCGGCCAGCCGGGCGTTCATTTTTTCTTGGGCGCCCCGATTGCGCCCTTCACGCCTTCCTCGAACGGCTCGGTCAGGATGGGGACGATCCAGCCCTCGGGGCTCTCGACGTAGGTTTCGATGTCCTCGGTCAGCCCCAGCGGGCGCTTGAGCATGGCATAGAGCGCGTCCAGTCGGCCGGCGAAGCCCTGCTCTTTGCTGAAGGCAAACGGCAGCCAGGCGTTGCGGTCGTAGTAGAGGCTGCCGGCCCGGACCGGGAGCATCCGGGTCTGGTTGTTGGAGCCGAAGGAATAGACGAAACCGCGCGACATGTAGAACCAGGGACCGTTCTGGACATAGATATACGGCTGCTGCTGCGAGGCCGGGCCGCCGCGCAGGTTGGGCAGGGCCTGGTCCAGGAACAAGCTGGCGAAGCCGACGCCGCGGACATCGCTGTAGAAAGCCACCCAGGGCGTGTCGGGGCGGATCTGCGCGGCATGCTTGGGGTGCATCCGCGAGGAGGCGAAGTCCAGGGTCGAGAGCTTCCCGTCCACGGCCCGCCAGGCGGCTTTGTTGAAGACCGCCTTGTTGAAGACGATCTCGGCGTTGCGCAGCGATTCGACGAAGATGTCGTTCTCGATGGTCATGGCCGACTCGGCCAGGATGTAGGGGACGCCGGCGTAAAAGTAGTAGGTGATGGCCACCCGGATGCCCTTGGGCATGGGCAGGGGCGCCTCGCGCCGCAGGGTGTAGAAGACGGGGCCGGTATCTTCACTGGATGTCGGCTTGTCCCAGTCTGAAACATGGTACCAGGCGTGGGGGGGCGAGTAGACGTCCGGATTCCAGTGCACCGAGCCGTTGGTCTCGAGCTTGTGTTCCAGCTTCACGGCCGTCGACTTCTCGACGACCTCGTAGATCGTCCCGCTCTTGGGATGGAGGACGACCTTGAAGAACTCATTCTCGATCGTCTTGCCCAGCCCCTGGCCCGTCACCTTGAGTGTGGACTTGAAGGCCGGCCGCCGGGCGCCGGGGTTGTTGTAAAACACCAGATAGGTGGCCTTCTGACGCGGCTTGAGGTCGGTCAGAAAGGCCAGGCTGAAGGAGGTTGTGGGGTGGTAGCGGACGATCGACTTGCCCGTCGCCTCGTCCTTGTCCACCTGAGCGGTGATCTTGGGGTCGTTCCAGATCCTGACGTCATAGACTTGAAAAGGGACTTCCTCGTAGACCACGTCCTCGCCCTTGCGCTCGGCCCGGACCAGGCGGATCTCGTCGGGCGAGCGGAGGTAGGAGGACAGGACGCCGAAGGTGGCGTGGACGGGCATCCGGCTCCGGGCCAGGTTGTCGTCTTCCGAGACCAGGAGCGAGAGGTAGCTCTTCCAGGATGCGTTCCAATAGCCCTTGCCCGAGGGCGCCTTCTCGCGCACGGTCAGGGCTTTCCCGCCCTTGCCGGCGGGTCCTTCGAGCTCGGCCTTGATCTCGTACGTTTGCCGGGCCGCCCAGCTCCAGCGGACCTTGAGCTCGAACGGCTTGCCGGCATCGATCTCGGTGCCGGTCGTCTCCTGGCCGCCTTGCAGCAGCGCGAAGTCGCGGGCCCGCTGTCCGTTGACCCAGACGCGGGCTACGGACCAGAGGCCGGAGCCGAGGACGGCCGGGGCGGCCTCGAAGCGGACCTTGATCGAATACCACGGCTCGCCGGCCACCGGGTAGCCGAAGTCGGCCGCCGCGGCCAGGCTTGCGAGCAGGAGGAGCAGGAAGGCGGCGGTTATGAGCTTGCGCATGGGGGGCCTCCTTGGCGGGCGCGGAAACCGTTTCTCACATTCTGGAGTATCGAACGGGTTTATTTTTATGCCGATGTATAGTAAAAATCAAGGCGTTATGAGCCTGCCATGCGCTTGACGCCGGTCGACATCGCGGTCATCGCCGCCTACTTCGCCATCAACCTGGCGGTCGGGCTCTACTACCGCAAAAGAGCCACCCGCAGCGTCAACGATTACTTCGTCTCGGGACGCAACGTCTCGTGGTGGCTGGCCGGGACCTCGATGGTCGCCACCACTTTCGCCGCCGACACGCCGCTGGCCGTGACCGGCCTGGTGGCGCGCAACGGCATCGCCGGCAACTGGATCTGGTGGAGCATGGCCTTAAGCGGCATGCTGACCGTGTTCTTCTACGCCCGGCTGTGGCGGCGGGCCGGCGTCCTGACCGACGTCGAATTCGCCGAGATCCGCTACAGCGGGGCCCCGGCCCGCTTCCTGCGCGGCTTCCGGGCCTTCTACCTCGGCCTGCCCATCAACCTGATCATCATGGGCTGGGTCAACCTGGCCATGGTCAAGATCCTGGTGCTCGTCCTTGGGGTGACCAAGGTTCAAGCCCTGCTGATCGCCGTGGCCATCATGGCCCTGACCGCCTCGATCTCGACCCTCTCGGGCCTGTGGGGCGTGCTCGTCACCGACCTCTTCCAGTTCGTCCTCAAGATGGGCATGGCCATCGTCCTGGCCGTGTTCGCCGTCAAGTCCCTGGGCGGCATGTCCGGTCTGGTGGCCGGCATAAAGGCCGTGGACGCGACACAGGCCGGCTCCGGCTCGCTGCTGTCGTTCGTCCCCGACCTCAACTCGGCCTGGATGCCCTTCCTGACCTTCTTCATCTATGTCGCCGTCAATTGGTGGGCTTCCTGGTACCCCGGGGCCGAGCCGGGCGGCGGCGGATTCATCGCCCAACGCATTCTCTGCGCCAAGGACGAGAAGAACGGTCTGCTGGCCACGCTCTGGTTCAACCTGACCCATTACGCCCTGCGGCCCTGGCCCTGGATCATCGTGGCCCTGGCGGCGGTGGTGCGCTTCCAGGGCGACCCGTCCTTCGCCGCGGACCCCGAGTCCGGATACATCCGGATCATGATGACCGACCTCCCGGCTTCCTTGCGCGGCCTGATGTTGGCCGCCTTCGCCGCCGCCTATATGTCCACCATCGGCACGGAGCTCAACTGGGGCGCCAGCTACCTGATCAACGATCTCTACCGGCGGTTCATGGCCCGCGGCCGGACGGAGAAACACTACGTCCGCGCCTCGCAGGCGGTGACCATGCTGCTTATGGTCCTGTCGGCCGTGGTGACCTTCTTCATGGACTCCATCGCCGATGCCTGGAAGTTCATGATCGCCATCGGCGCCGGCACGGGACTGGTCTACCTGTTGCGCTGGTTCTGGTGGCGGATCAACGCCTGGAGCGAGGTTGCGGCCATGCTGGCCGCGCTGGTCACATCGGTGACGCTGCGGCTCGGCTTCGGCTGGAAGGAAAGCGATCCGCTCCAGTTCGCCTGGACCGTCCTGATCACCGTGGCGGTGACGACGGTCGTCTGGCTGACCGTGACCCTGGCTACCAAGCCCGAGCCCCGCGACGTCCTGCTCGCCTTCTACCGCCGGGTCCGGCCGAGCGCCGCGCTTTGGGGGCCGGTGGCCCGCGAGGCGACGGATGTCGTACCGAGCCGGGACGGTGTGTTCAACCTCCTGGACTGGGCTCTGGGCGTCTTGATGATCTACGATCTCCTGTTCGGCGTCGGGAATTTGATTTTCGGCCGTCCCCTACGGGGCGGCTTGTTTCTCGCCTCCGGGCTGATCTTTGGGGCGATCATCTACCTCGACTTGAAAAAGCGCGGCTGGAAAATCGTCAGCGCTTAACGGAGTCCTCCATGGCTAATCGTATCGTGACCTTCGGCGAGCTGATGCTGCGGCTGTCGCCGCCCGGGCGGGAGCGGTTCTTCCAGTCGGACCGGATGCAGGCCCGCTTCGGCGGCGGCGAGGCCAACGTGGCCGTCTCGCTGGCCCGGCTCGGGCACGAAGCCCGCTATCTCACCGTCCTGCCGGAGAACCCGGTGGCCGATGCCGGCATCGCCGAGCTCCGCCGCCACGGCGTCGGGACGGAGGGGATCGTCCGGCGGGGGAGACGGATGGGAATCTACTTTGCCGAGACGGGCTCCGGGCCGCGCCCCTCGACCGTCCTCTACGACCGGGAGGGCTCGGCGATTTCCGAAGCCGGCCCCGGCGACATCGATTGGGCCAAGGCCTTTGCGGGCGCCGCCTGGTTCCATGTCACCGGCATCACTCCGGCCTTGAGCCGAAGCGCGGCGGACCTGACCTTGGAGGGAATGACCGCGGCCAAGGCGGGGGGACTGACCGTCTCGCTCGACCTCAACTACCGGGGCAAGCTGTGGCGTTACGGAGCCGCGGCGACCGAGATCATGCCGCAGCTTGCGGCGACGGCCGATCTCCTGCTGGCCAACGAGGAGGATTGCCAGAAGTCGCTGGGCTTGAGCTGTTCCCCCCTGGCCAACGGCGCTCTCGACATTCATGCCTATGAGGGACTGACCGCCGAAGTCCTCTCAACATACCGCAACCTCAGCCGGGTCGCGGTGACGCTGCGGGTCAGCCGCGGCGCCGACCGGAACGGCTGGTCCGCGGTCCTCCGCAGCCGAGCCGGGTTTCTGGCCGGCCCGGCCTTGGAGATCGAAAACATCGTCGATAGGGTCGGCGCCGGAGACGCCTTCGCCGCCGGACTCATCCACGGACTCGCGGACTTCGAGGACGACGCCCGGGCCCTGGCCTTTGCCGTGGCCGCTTCGGCTCTCAAGCATACCGTGCCGGGGGATTTCAACCTGGTCTCGGAGCGGGAAGTCCTGGACCTCATGGCCGGTGATGCGACCGGCCGCATCCGGCGCTGAGGAGGACAGCCATGACGCGCGACGAAGCTCTGGCCTTCCTTCTCGAGCACAAGGTCGTGGCCGTCGTCCGGATGGCCGATGCGGCCCGGCTAGCGCGGGTCGTGGCTGCCGTCGAGCAGGGCGGAATCCGGGCCGTCGAGATCACCATGACCGTGCCGAACGCGGTCGAGATCATCCGCGACCTGGCCGCGCGCGACCATCCCGGCGTCCTGCTGGGGGCGGGAACGGTCCTCGATGCCGAGACGGCGGTCGCCGTGATCGAGGCCGGGGCGGACTTCGTCGTCTCGCCGTGGCCGATCCGGGCATGATCCGGGAATGCCGCCGCTGCGGCGTGCTGGTTGCGCCCGGGCGCCTTCACGCCGGCGGAGATCCTGGCGGGCCTGGAACGAAGGAGCCGACATCGTCAAGGTCTTTCCGGCCACGTCGCTCGGGCCGTCCTATCTTAAAGACCTCAAGGGACCGTTCCCGGATATCCGGCTCATGCCCACGGGAGGCGTCACGCCGGCCAATGCCAGGTCTTTCATCGACGCGGGCGCGTGCTGTGTCGGGATCGGGACGGCGCTCCTGGACAAGGCTCTGATCGCCGGCGAGCGCTGGGACGAGCTCGCGGACCGAGCCGCGGCGCTCGTCGCTTCGCTGCGGTAATCGGCCGCCGGAACGGTTGCCTTTCGCGGGCGATTTGGCTAGAATATCGAAAAAGCTTCGCTTCGCTGGCTGTGCGAAGCCCACCTTCTTCATAATCCCCCTTTTGCATGATTTCCCCAAACCCCAAAAACAGCCAGCCCTCACACCCCCCCACGGGGCGAGGGTGTAGAAGGCCGGCTCAACGCCCCGCCCGATGGAAAAACGATGTCGACGAAACGCCCGGATGCCCGCCCCCCCGCGGCCGGACTCTGGACGCGCGATTTTCTGACTGCCCTGCTCGGATACTTTTTCCTGTTCATGAGCGTGGCCCTTTTCTACGTCTTTCCGCTTCGCCTCGAGTCGTTCGGCGCGGCCAAGGCCAAAGTCGGCCTGATCATGGGCATCCACAGCATCCTGGCCATCGGCGTGCGGCCGTTCTTCGGCCGGCTGATCGACCGCCGCGGCGGAAAGGCCATCTCGATCTACGGCCTCCTTTTCTTCATGGCCGTGATCCCCTGCTTCCATCTGGTCCAGGATGCCGGCTGGCTGCCTCTGCTGCTGCGGGCCTTGAGCGGACTGGCCTGGGGAGTCAGCATGACCGCCAGCATGGCCGTCTGCTCCGATCTGGCGCCGGTCGACCGCCTGGCCCGCTCGATCGGGGTCATCGGGGTGGCCGGCATCATCGCCAGCGCGGCCGGCCCGCCCTGGCCGAGGAGCTGGTGCGCCGTTCGGGTTCGGGGCCGTCTATAACGCCAGCCTTCTCTTCCTGGCCCGTCGGTCGCCTGCCTCCTGCTGACCCGGACCATCGAGCCGGCGCCCGCGACCCGCAGAAGATGTCCGCCGGACCTCTTCGCGGCTATGCCTGGTGGCGCACTTCTCGTTGCCGCGGCCATGCCCGTCTTCCACGGCGCCATCCGCGGCTCGATCGTCAATTTCATCGCCTTGTTTGCCAGCGACCGAGGGGCTTGGGGCGGGTCGGGCCGTTCTTCGCCGTCTTTTCGGGGGCCGCCATCGGGACCCGGTTCTTCGCCGGCGAGCTTTCGGACCGCTACGGCCGCAAGGCCGTCATCCTGCCGGCGGCCGTGCTGATCGGGCTCAACCTGTTCCTGATCTCCCAGGTCCGTTCCGGCCCGATGTTCCTGGTCAATGCGTTTCTGGCCGGGTTCGGCCAGGGCGTGATCTTCCCGGCCCTCTCCACCTACATCATCGACGTCGTCGGCTTGGCCCACAAGGGCTTCGGGTTGAGCCTCTACCTGGCCTTGTTCGATACCGGCATGGGGTTGGGCTCTCCGTTCTTCGGCTGGGTCTCGGACCAGGCGGGATACCGCGGGCATGTACGTCGTGGCCGGCGTCCTGCTTCTACTCTCGACCGCGGTCTTCGGACTCAAAGCGCCCAAAGTCCGGATGATGGGGGCGCGGGTCGCTGATCGTGGTAGGATACACCATACGGGAGGTCGCCAACCCATCTCCGAGCCACACGAAGCCATCGTCAGCCGTCGGACGATCCGCCAATATCCAGCCGCGTCCGCTCGACCGCGAGGCTCTGCTCGAACGCCTGGTCGAGCCGGGCCGCCTGGCCCCTCCGCCGCCAACCTGCAGCCGCTCGAGTTCGTCGTCGTCGACGAGCCCGAGGTCCGCGACAAGGTTTTCCCGGCCCTCAAGTGGGCCGCCTACATCCAGCCGCACGGCGACCCGAAGCCGGGCCAGGAGCCGCAGGCCTATGTCGTCGTCCTGGTCAACACCAAGATCCGCGAGAAGATGTACGAGTACGACGTCGGCGCCGCCGTCGAGGCCATGGCCGTCTCGGCCTGGTCGGAAGGGTCGGCGAGCTGCTGGCTGATCTCGATCGACCGGGCACGGTCCAGGCGGCCCTCGGCATCCCGGCCGCACTACCGGATCGATTCCGTCCTGGCGCTCGGCTACCCGGCCGAGACGTCGACGGTCGAGGATACGAAGGATTCGGTGCGCTACTGGAAGGATCCCGACGGCTCGTTCCACGTCCCCAAGCGGGCGCTGCGGGACGTCTGCCACTTCAACGCGTTTTAAGATCAGTCGCCCGAGATCATCATCTCGGCGACCTTGATGGTCGGGCCGCCGATGGAGCTGCGGAATTCCAGGTCGCTGCCGATCATCTCGACGCCCTGGAGAATCTCGCCCAGGTTCCCGGCGATGGTGATCTCCGAGACGGGGTGGACGATCTCGCCGTTCTCGATCCACAGCCCGAAGGCGCCGCGCGAGATGTCGCCCGTGACCGGGTTGAGCCCGTGGCCGAGGGTGCGGATGAGCAGGAGCGCCCGGTCGCAGCTCCGGATGATGTCGGCGGGGTTGTGCGGTCCCGGCTCCAGGTAGAAGTTGTTCGGGCCGACCCCGCCTCCGTCGGCGTTGCCGGTCACGGGCAGCCCGAGCTTGCGCGAGGCGTAGGTGTTGCAGAGGAAGCTCTTCAGGACGCCGCTCTCGACGACCACCGTCCGCCGGGCGGGCACGCCTTCGGAGTCGAACGGCCCGGTCCCGATCCGGCGCGGCATCAGGCCGTCGTCGATCACGGTCAGGCTGTCGCCGGCCGATCCGCTGGCCCAGGCGGTCGGCCAGAAAGGTCGAGCGCTGGTAGACCGCCGGTCCCCGAAATGCAGCCGAACAGGAACCCCAGCAGGCTCGGCCGTTCGCTGCGGCTCGAATACGACCGGCACGCGCTGCGTCCCGATCTTGCGGGGGTTGAGCTGGCGGATGGTCCGCTCGACGGCCGTGCGGGCGATCTGCTTCGGGCGTCTCCAGGTCGCGGAAATGGATCTTGCTGGAGTGCCAATCGTCCTCGACCAAATCGTCGGTGTCGCCCGCCTGGAGCCCCACGCCCAGGCCGCAGTAGGTCTTGGCGTAGCCGCCCGCGAAGCCGTTGGAGGCGGCCATCCAGGTTGCGGGCCGAATGGGTGCTGAAGCCGGCCCCGTGCGAGTTGGTGATGCGCTTGTCGTCCAGGGCGATCCGCTCGGTTTCCAGGGCCAGGTCGATCTTGCGCTTGGCCGGGAGCTCCTCGACCTCCGGGTCGAAGATGTCGAGCGCATCCGTGTTGATCTTTCCGGGGTAGAGGTCGGCCAGCCCGGAATAGGGGTCGGGCTGGGACAGCTCGGCCCGTTTGACCGCGCCGCGAATCAGGCGCTCGAGCGCGTCCGGCGAGAGATCGGACGAGGAGGCGTAGGCCGTCCGCTTGTCCTTGATGACCCTGACGCCGGCAAAGCGCGAGCCGGCCTCGACCAGGTTTTCGATCCGGCCGAGCCGCACGTCGACGCTGAACTCCCGCCCCTCGCCGATGCCGACCTCGACCTCGTCGGCGCCGCAGGAGCGGCCGAAGCGGACGAGCCGCTCGGCCAGGGCCAGGGACTCTCCGGGCGCGTGGGGCGAGGCCATCATTTCCCCCCGACGGTCATGGCCGATATCTTCAGGGTCGGGCAGCCGTCGTTGACGGGCACGTCCTGCCCCTCCTTGCTGCACGTTCCGGTCGGAAGCCCGAAGGCCAGGTCGGAGCCGACCATCTCGACTTTCTTGAGGATGTCGACGTTGCTGCCGATCAGGGTGGCCTGCTTGACGGGCGCCGTCAGCCGGCCGTCCTCGATCAGGTAGCCCGAGCTGACCGAGAAGGTGAACTTGCCCGAGTCCTCGACCTGGCCGCCGGTGAAGCGTGAGGCGTAAAGGCCCTTGCGGACGGAGCGGATGATCTCCGCGGGATCGTGCTCGCCGCGGTCGATGTAGGTGTTGGCCATGCGGGGGATGGGGAAGTCTGTGTAGTCCTGGCGGCGGCCGTGGCCGGTCAGCGATCCGCCCATCAGCTTGGCCGAGAGCTTGTCCTGCAGCAGGCCGCGGACGACACCCTTCTCGATGAGCAGGGTTTTTTGCGGGATCGTCCCCTCATCGTCGACGGCGTAGGAGCCGCGCGAGCCGGGGATCGTCGGGTCGTCGTAGATCGTGACGCCGGACGAGCCGACCCGCTTGCCCATCTTGTTCCAGAAGATCGAAGTCTTCTTCCGGCTGAAGTCGGCCTCCAGCAGATGACCGACGGCCTCGTGGATCAGGACGCCAGCATGGCCGGGCGCAAGAACGACGGGCATCTCACCGGCCGGGGCGTCACGGGCGTCGAGCAGCTCGATCGCCTCGCGGGCGGCTTCCCGTCCGATGGCGGCGGGGGAGAAGGCGCCTTCGAGGTGTTCCAGGCCCACCCGCCCGCCGCCGCCGGAATAGCCCGACTCGCGCCGGCCGTCCTGCTCGGCGATCCCGACACAGGTCAGTTTGAACAGGGGGCGGGTGTCGGAGGCGAGCAGACCCTCCGAGTTGGCCACGACCACGTGCTGGACCTGGTCCTGGATGGAGGCCTTGACCTTGGCGATAAGCGGTGAAAAGCTCCGGCAGGCTTCATAGGCCTCGCGGACCAGGGCGATCTTGGCCTCGAAAGGAGCCAGCTCGGCCGGGCGGACGACGCGATAGACGTCCGCGCCGCCGGGCCGGAAGCGGAGCGGGGCGGCGGGTATGGCACGGCCCGAGGCGGCGACGGCGGAAGCCGAGCGGGCGGCGCGCAGGACCTTGTCCAGCGAGAGGTCGTTGGTGTAGGCGTAGCCCGTGGTCTCGCCCGACCAGACGCGCAGGCCCAGCCCGAGGCTGAAGCTTTCGGAGGTGTCCTTGAGGATGTCCTCTTCCATGTAGGCCGAGCGGTACTCGCGGTATTCGAGAAAGGCCTCGGCGAAGTCGCCGCCCGAGGCCAGCGCGGCCTCGAGGACGGTCTGCAGCGCAGCGGCATCAAGGCCGAAGCGGGCTTCGAAGTTGACGACCTTGGTCCCTGGGGTTGTCATAGTGAGTCCTCCAGTATAAAGACTTGGGGTGCGGCGTTCAACCTGTTTGGCCCGGCGCGAGCCGGGCCGGTCGAATGGATCTCTTCGATGGGCTAATTTTTCCTAGACAAGGAACCTTCATGGCGAGCATCTCGTCTTCTCCCATGAGGGACCAACGAAAGCGAGGCTGTCTATGAACAAGAGGGCGCGTCTGTTCCTGGCCGGGTGGCTCGGATGTCTTCTTCTCCTGGTCGTGTTCCAAGGCCGCGGGTATCTGCAGGACAAACCGGAAGACCTGGCGGAGAAATACCCGGAGATCGCGGGCCTCTACGAGCTGGCGGTTCCCGGGTCTGGGACGGTCCTCATGCAGGTCTACTTCAAGGACGGGACCCTTCGCACCATCGGCGCCACCAATTCGAGCTCGACGGTCTGGCGGCCGGTCGAAGGCTCGGAGCCGAAGTTCAAGATGTCCCAGGAGCCGCGAGGGAACTTTGAGATGGCGTTTGCCAAGGATGAGCAGGGCCGTTTCACTCGCTTCAGGGTCGTCAACGACAAGGGCGAGCCGGAGATCTTAGGCGCCAAGAAAGCGGCTCTGGACGACGCCAAGGCCGACCCCGCCTCGCCCGGCGACCGCCAGGGCTACCTCGAAAGGCACTACCGGAAAGCCGAGCACCTTGTCCCCATGCGGGACGGCGTCCGGCTCTTCACCCAGGTCTACAGCCCCATAGACCCGTCCGAGCCGCATCCCATCATCCTGGTCCGGACCCCTTATGGCATCCACCCCTACGGCTCGGCTTTCCGTAACGGACTCTTCCCCGGGCTCTCCTACGCCAAGGAGGGATATATCATCGTCCTGCAGGATATTCGGGGCCGGGCCATGTCCGAGGGGACGTTCGAGTATCTGAAGCCTTACGTCAAGGACAAGAAATCGGCGGCGGATGTCGACGAGAGCAGCGACGCCTATGATACGGTGGAATGGCTGTTGAAGAACGTTCCCGCCCATAACGGGAAGGTCGGCGTGTGGGGCAGCTCCTATCCCGGTTTTACCGCGGCGATGGCCGCCATCGACGCACACCCGGCCGTTCGCGCGGTCTCTCCCCAGGCACCCATGGCCGACCTGTTCCTTGGGGACGACGGCCACCATAGCGGAGCCCTCTACCTGGCCCACTATACGAACTATCTCTATTCCATGGGACAGGTCCGGAAGGGGCCGACGAGCGAGCCCATCCCCAGGCTCCGCTTTCCCACTCCCGACGGATACGCCTTTTTTCTCCAAATGGGAACCTTAAAGGGCCTGACCGCCAAGCTCTTCGATGCGGCCAATAAGCCCTGGCAAGACCTGATGGCCCACGAAAGCTACGACGCCTACTGGAAGGCGCATTCGATCTACCAGTATCTGCGGGGCCTGAAGCCGGCGATCCTGGTCGTCGGGGGCTGGTATGACGGAGAAGACCTGCTGGGCACTCTGCGGATCGTATCGGACCATCGAGAGCCAGAATCCCGGCTTATCAAACTCCCTCGTCATGGGGCCCTGGATGCACAGCGGCTGGAATCACCTGGCGGGCGGAACGGAGGATCGGGGCGTCTTTGCCTTCAGCGGCACGAGGGCCTACTTCCAGGAGAAGATCGAGCTGCCCTTCTTCAACCGGCATTTAAAAGGCCGGAAGACGGACGAGATCCCCGAGGCCACGATTTTCGAGACTGGCACCGACCAATGGCGCACGCACCTGGTCTGGCCTCCGGCCGAGGCGAAGGACAGCAAGCTCTTCCTCGCCGGGAGCGGCGGAGCCGCCTTGGATCAGGCCCCGCAGGCCGCCGACGCGGGTTACGACGAGTTCGTCAGCGATCCGGCCAAGCCCGTCCCGTACACCATGCAGACAACCGCGACGTACAACCCTGATTATTTTGTCGAAGACCAGCGGTTCGCCGCCTCCCGGCCGGATGTCCTCGTCTATACAAGTCCCGCGCTGGCGGACGACGTCACGATCGCCGGACCGATCAGGGCCGAGCTCTACGTCTCGACGACAGGGACGGACGCCGACTGGGTCGTCAAAGTCATCGACGTCTATCCGGATGACGCCCGCGATCCCAAGAGCAACCCCAAGGGCATCCGGATGGGCGGCTATCAGCGACTCATCCGCGGCGAGGTCATCCGGGGCAAGTTCCGCAACAGTTTCGAAAAACCCGAACCGTTCGTCCCCGGCCAAGTAGCCAAGGTCGAGTTCGAACTGCCCGACGTCCAGCACGCATTCCTCAAGGGGCACCGGATCATGATCCAGGTCCAGAGCTCGTGGTTCCCCCTTTTCGACCGCAACCCCCAGACTTTCTGCAATATCCGAACCGCCGAGGAGAAGGACTTCCGGAAGGCGACGCATCGCATCTACCGGACGCGACAATACCCGTCGGGGGTCATTCTGAAAATTCTTGCGCAAACATCCGCGACGGCGAAGTAGCGGCCTTTCCGCGGTCGGATCGGGCTCCGGCGGCGAATCCGCCGCAGGCCAGGATCAGGCGCCTTGCTTGCGGAACATCGGCGCCGACGGCGGGAAGGCATAAGGCGGCGGAGGAGGCGGCAGCGGGATGGTCAAGTCCTTCCGGTATCCCTCGAGCACAAATCCGGCCTGCTCTCTGACTCCTTGGTCAGGATCGTCTTTCTGGAGTTTTTCAAGGAGGACCTTGGCTTCAGAGGGGAAGCCGGTTTTATAGATCCCGTCTATCGCCGCATAGCGGACGTCCCTGTGGGGAGATTTCATCAGTTTTATAAGGCCGGCCTTGGCTTCGGAGAGAATCCCTAGCTTCTGGAGGGTTTCCAGAGCGGCAAGGCAGAACTCCTTGTCCGATGAGTCCAACCGGCGCAGAAGAACCGGCTTGACCGTTTGGACCTCGCTTCCAAAGCGCCACAGGCCCATGACGGCCTCCAAGGCGACTTTGCGGTCGGCATCCTCAAGGGCCTGGAGAATGGCGTTCAGCCCGGCGGATCCGGAATCCAGGGTCCCCAGGGCGAAAACCGCACCTTGGCGCACTTCGGCCATCGGATCTTTGACCAGGCCGAGCAGCTTCGGGACGGCGCCGGCAGGCTCCGCGCCGACCAAGGCCAAAGCCTGAGCGGCCGCCGATCGGACTCCTGCCTCGGAATCGGCCAAAGCGGCGAACAAGCCGGCGGCCGAACTCCCGGCTCGCCGCCCTAATTGGGCGAGGGCCATGGCGGAGCGGACGCGTTCAGGCGCCGAGGGGTCCTTGAGTCCGGCGGTGAACATGGGAACGAGGCTTCCGCCCGCGTCGCCGGCGGCTCCCATGGACGCCAAGGCGGCTTCCCGGACGGAGGGATCGCTGTCCTTCCATGCCTTGGCCAGACCGGCGGCGACGAACTTTTTGTCGCCGTCCACCGCAGAGAGGGCGGAAACGGCGGCGCGCCTTACAGCCGGATCGGTATGGCCGAGGGCATCGCTCAAGGCGGGTAACCCCCGCCCGCCCGCCCGGGCGAGGGCGACGCCCGCCCGATCGCAAATCGGGCTTCGTCCCTTGAGGAGGAGTTCTTTGAGGGGGGGCACCGCGGTCTCTCCCATCTTGTCGAGCGGAATCCAGTTTTCCGCGTATTCGGCGGCAAGGATCTCCGGAATCGCCGGCACGGACAGAGGCCCGAGCTCGCCGAGGGCATCACGGGCGGAATCCTGCACCAAAGAATTCTCATCTTTTAGAGCCGCCAGAACGGGTTCGACGGCAATCGGGCTGTGCGTCCTGCCCAATCCGATGACCGCCGTGGAGCGGATGTCCTCCGAAGGCGACCGGGCGGCTTCCAGGAGCGTGGGAAAGCCGGGACCTTCCACGAAGACGAGGCCCACCATGCCGCTCCACTGGGCGTGCTGGTTCTCGGAAAACAGCGCCTTCCTGAGGATCGGGATCGCCTTTCGCCCTTGCGGCCCCATTTTTTCGAGCGCTCCGAGGCAGAGTTCGCGTTCGAGATCGATATTGCCGGAGGTTCCCAGTTTGGCGATTTCCGCCGCCGCCGCCGGTCCCATGGCGGCCAGGGCTTGCTCGAGGTCGTCGAAAATCCGTAGGAGGACCGGATCGTCTTGGAACAGTTTTCCTTCGTCATTGAGTTTTTTGAATCGCGGCCCGAGGAAAATGGTGGCGTTGAAAAAAATCACGTCGAGTTCGCCCGGGCCGAGCTTGGCGAGCGCGGCCACGGCGGAATCCCGGACCTGCTTGTCCGGGCTTTCGAGACGTTTGAGGAGGCCCTCAATGTCCTGTCCGTCGCCCCAGGCCGGAGCGAAAACACCTGATAACGCCAGACACAAAATGAGGAGAATTTTCATCGTCTTGCTCCCTTCCGCTTTCAATAGACATCCCCCGCGGTGACATGAAGATAAATCCGGCAAGAGCGGAAGTCAACAGCTTTTGGATATGACCAGCTAAGGCGAATCCGGCGGATATTTACCGTCCGGAGGCGGCGCCTTCCGTCGGCGGGCGGTTAGGACGACCAGCGCCGAAAATCCGAGCATCGCCTCGAAAAGCGTCGAGATCAGATGGACGCCGAGCCCGGTGACGACTGCAAGGCCGGCGCCGAAGCCCATCCATTTGAAGCCGAGGGCCCAAGCCGACTCCCATGTCCCGAAGTCGGCCAGTCCTTTGACCGGGAGCGCTGAGGTCATCTCGGCACCCGTCAAAACAAGGATCAGCCTCCCGAAACCGATGTCGGACAAGCCGTAGCCCTGCCGCGCCAGAAGGGCCCAGAGCAGCGCCAGGACGGAAACATACTTGGCCAGCCGGATGAGAAGCGACAGGCCCAGCACAGGGAGCTTCGCCCCGCTGTTCCGAGGGTCTTCGAGTGCGGCGATGGTGGCCCGGCCCTTCGCTTCGATCAACAGCCAGCCCTTGCGGTCCGAGCGGCCGGTTCGCCGGGCGATGCGCTCGGCCAGAGCCAGAGCGGCCTTCAGCAGGGCGACCATCTTCCACGCCAACAGGACGACGATGACGAAGAACGCGGCGGCCAGGCCGAGAAGCAGCCCGGCCGGGAAATCGACGCCGCGGCCCGCCAGAAGGACCGCCAGAGCGACGAAGGGGCCGAGGGTCAGGAAGTCGTAGATGAAGGCGATCATGAAGGACTGGGCGGCCCGTTCGAACGGGTAACCGAGCCGATCGTCGAGAAGATAGATGTAGGAAAGAGATCCGATCCGGGCCGGCAGAAGATCGTCAAAGGCGTTGCGAGCCAGGGTGACCAGCAGCATCGGCCCCCAGCCGGGAGGGGCGGGGGATGAGGAGGAGCCGGAAGCGCCAGGCTCGCAGGACGGCAGAGATGAGGCTGATGGCGGCATAGGCCGCCAGGGCGGGGAGGTAGATGCCACGCAGGGTCGACAGGATGTCCTCGGCCCGGACCTGCCGCAGAAGAACGGCGAGGAGAAATACGGACAGGATGAGAGAGACGACCAGGGAGAGAGCCCGCTTGCGAGTCACGCCCCATGTTCGCACGCGGGGCGAAAGGGTGTCAATGACCGGCCCTCTTTCCTTGTCAGAAGGCGAAGTGTTTTGTTATGCTGGCGCCGGTTTCATGCCTGCCGTTCCGCTCTTTTCGCTCATTCCCGCACAGGAGGGTGCCATGACGTCTCGCGGATATCTCAAGGCGGTCGCCATCATCGGCCTGGCGTTCCTGGCCCTCGCGGCGGTCCTCGCCGACGGCGCCGACCCCGCCTCGCAAGCTCCGACCGATCTCCGGCTCGAGTACCTGGCCGACCCGCTGGGCGTGGATGTCCGGCTGCCCCGGTTCTATTGGATCCCGCGCCCGTCCGCCCGCGGCGAGGGCCAGGCGGCCTACCAGATCATGGTCAGCCGTGATCCCGCCTGCGTCGGGGGCGATGTCTGGGACTCGGGCAAGATCGCCTCGCCCTCCTTCGTTCACGTCGTCTACAACGGCAAGCCCTTGGCTTCGGCATCCACCTATTACTGGAAGGTCAAGGCCTGGGACACGGCTGGAGCCGTCTCTCCCTGGAGCGCTGTGGCCCGCTTCGATACCGGGCTTTACGAAGCGGCCGACTGGAAGGGGGGCTGGATCGGAATCGACGGCCTTCTGCGCAAGGAGTTCGTGCTGGCCGCCCCGGTCGTCCGGGCCAGGGCCTATGTGGCGGGCCTGGGCTATCACGAGCTGCGCGTCAACGGCCGCAAGGCCGGCTTCGGCGTCCTGGAGCCGGGCTGGACGACTTACGACAAGCGCGTCCTTTACGTCGTCTACGACTTGACGGCGTTGCTTCACCCCGGCGCCAACGCCCTTGGGGTCATGCTCGGCCAGGGCTGGCTCAGGAACCGCGCCCTGCGGCTCCGGCTGGATGTTGAAACGGCGGACGGCGGAAAGCTCACCTTGGTGAGCGACGGAGCCTGGAAGACATCGGCCGGGCCGATCGCCGCGGACAGCATCTACGACGGCGAAACCTACGACGCCCGGCTGGAGGCTTCCGGCTGGGACCAGCCCGGGTTTGCCGACGCGGCTTGGAAGCCTGCCCCCTCCGTCGCGGGGCCCAAGGGTGTTCTTTCGGCCCAGATGATGCCGGCCATCCGGATCACGGACACCATCGTCCCGCTCACATCGACCAACCCCAAGCCGGGCGTCTATGTCTTCGACATGGGCCAGAACTTCTCCGGTTGGGCCCGCCTGAAGGTCGCCGGACCGCGCGGAACCGCGGTGCACCTCCGCTTCGCCGAGCTGCTTTACGACAACGGCATGATCAACCAAGAGAACCTGCGCAGCGCCAGGGCCGAGGACGTCTACATTCTCAAAGGAGAGGGCGAAGAAGCCTACGAGCCGCGCTTCACCTATCACGGCTTCCGCTACGTCGAGATGACCGGCTACCCGGGCGTGCCCACGGCCGAAACCTTGCGCGGCCGGGTGGTCCACTCCGGCGTCGGCCAGACGGGCGCCTTCGCCGGCTCCAAGCCCGTGCTGAATGCCCTGCAGAGGATCATCATCTGGGGCCAGAAGACCAACCTCCATAGCGTGCCCACGGACTGCGACCAGCGCGACGAGCGGATGGGTTGGATGGGCGACGCCCAGGGGACGGCCGAAGAGGCCATCATGAACTTCGACATGGCCGCCTTCTATACCAACTTCCTGCGCGACATCCGCGACGTCCAGGACGACAAGGGCCAGATCACGGACACCGTGCCCCACGTCTGGGGCAGCCGCCCGGCCGATCCGGCCTGGGGCACGGCGTACCCGCTTATCGCCTGGTATATGTACCAGTACTACGGCGACCAGCGCATCCTGGAGGAGCATTACGACGGGCTCAAGGCCTATGTCGATTTCCTCCGCTCGCGGGCCGAGAACGGCCTGGTCAAATACAGCTACTACGGCGACTGGGTGGCGGTGGACAAGACCCCGGGCGCCGTCGTTTCGTCGTTCTATTACTACTACGACGTTCGCGTCCTGGCGGATATCGCCGCCGTCCTCAAGCGCCAGGCCGATGCCCGGTCCTATGCCGAGCTGGCGGCCTCCATCAAGGAGGCCTTCCACGCCGAATACTTCGACCCCAAGTCGAAGAATTACGCCAACGGGACGCAAACGGCCAATGCGCTGGCCCTCTTCCTCGACCTGGCCCCGGAGGCCGAACGCGGCGCTGTCTGGGGCAACCTCTTCGACAACCTGGTCTACAAGAACGACAGCCACCTGACGACCGGGATCATCGGCACCAAGTACATCATGGAAGTCCTGGACCGGTTCGGCGCCTCCGACCTGGCCTACGACATCGCCGTCCAGACGACCTACCCCAGCTGGGGCTACATGATCGAGAACGGGGCCACCACCCTCTGGGAGCTGTGGCAGAAGCGGGAAGGCCCGTCCATGAACTCGCACAACCACCCGATGTTCGGCAGCGTGGGCGCCTGGCTCTACAAGACGCCTGGCCGGCCTCAACCTGGCCCCGGGCACGGTCGGCTTCGAGTCGGTCCGGATCGCCCCGCGCATGGTCCGCGACCTGATCCATGCCGCGGGCTCGCATCGGCACGGTCCGCGGCCGGCTCTCCTCCGCCTGGTCGACGGACGGCCAAGTCGGTCTCCCTCGAGGTTGAGGTGCCCTGCGGCAGCGAGGCCGAGATCGTCCTGCCGCGCGGCACTCTGCGGAATATCGTCCTCAAGGAAGGCGGGACGGTGATCTGGGCCGGGAAGAAGGCGGCGGGAGCCGTGCTCGGCGTCCGATCGGTCGAGGAGTCCGACAAGGACAACGTCGTCCGGATCAAGGCCGGGTCCGGCCGCTATGTCTTCGAGCTGACGGGGCGCTGAGCCCGGTCAGAGCTTTCTTCTTGGACGAAGCCCACAGGCCGGCGAAGACGAAGTAAGCCCCGGACACGACCAGGAGGCAGGTCTTGAAGCGGGCCGCTTCCATGCGCCCCAGGAAGTGGAGGACCGCAAAGAGCAAGGCCTCCGGCCAGGCAGAGGAGCAGCAGGGCGATCGACAGGCGGCGGATCATGCCGGCCTCCCTTCCCGCGCCTTCCGTTCGGGCCAGGCTTGCAGGGCGATATAAAAAACGACGGCGATGGCATACCCGGGCAGCCACTTGAAGTAGAGATGGATGGGCAGGGCGAAGGCCGCGGCCAGGGTTCCGACCCAGACGACGAGGACGCGCCAAGAAATAATCCAGCCGCGCTTCTCGGCGCGAAGCGACTCCATCTTCAGTAGAGGCAGGATCCAGTGCTCGGTAAAGACGATGGCCCCCACGGGCATGAGCACCAAGCCGTAGATGGCCACGTAATCCAGCAGCTTCATGAAGACGATGGGGAAGCAGGCCAGGACGGTGGTGAGGCTGCCGGCCGCCACGGTCACCTTCCAGCGCGGCCAGCCGGGGGTGATCGTCTGCAAGGCCAGGCCGGCCCGGTAGAGAGTGGGATTGGCCGTGGTCCAGCCGGCCAGGACGACGGCGGCCACGCCGGCGAAGCCGACCGCCTCGAAGGCCATCAGCCCGGGATTCATCTCGCGCCCGACGGCCGCGACCATGACCCCCGAGCAGAGCCAGGCCAGGAAGTGGCCCGGGAAGACGCCGAAGGAGGTGAAGAAGCCGTAGGTCCAGCGCTTGGCGTAGCGGAAGATGGCCATGTCGGAAAGCCCGATGTGCATGGCCAGGTTGCAGAACCAGGCGAAGAAGAGGATATGCCAGAAGCCCAGGGGCTCCTGGCCTGCGACCGGAATGCCGTTCCAGATCTTGGTCCTGGCGATCTCGAAGAGGTTGCTCCAGTCCGGCCGGACGCCCAGCTTGGGCAGGGAGGCCAGCGCCCCGGCGATGAAGATGAGGAAGATCCAGGGCGAGACGGCCTGGGCGAACTTGCTCAGGCGCTCGAATCCCAGCACGGCCAGGGCGGTAAAGGCCGCGCCCAGGACGAAGACCAGCAGGATCCAGCCCAGGCTGTTGGGCAGGACGTCGGTCAGCTTGGGGCTCTTGATGCCGAAGGCCAGGCCGACGGCGGTGGCCGAGACCGCGATCATGGCCCCGGCCAGGATGCAATAGAGGATGGCGTTGGCCACGTTATAGAGGACGGTCAGGCCGGGACCGGCGATCTTGCGCACGTACCAGTACAGCGTCAGGCGGGTGCGGACCGCGATCGGGGCGCAGACAAAGGTCCAGGACAGGACGGCCAGGATGTTGCCCGCCAGAAGGCCGAGCAGGAGGTCGCGGAACGCGACCCCGTGCAGGACGAAGAAGGCGCCGATGACGAACTCGGTCGCGGCCACGTGCTCCCCGGCGAACAGGCCCATGAATTTGGAGGCGGACTGGAGCTTGTCGGGGTGGACGGGCTCGCGGTCGAACTCGTTGAGCTGGTCCAGCCGGGCCGCGATGGCGGCGAGCCTTCCGGTGCGGGACATGCGGGCCTCCTCCGGGGAGAAATGAAGGCCGATCATATACCGATCCCCTGACGTCGACAAGCCGGTCCGAGGCGGCCATGTTTGACGGTGCCGGGATATGACCTTATAATCCGGTCGTGGACCAAACCCTTTGGCTTCAAGCGGCGGACCGGGCCATCAAGGCCGCCTTGCGCGAGGACGCGCCTTCGGGGGACGTTACCTCGGAGAGCCTCTTCCCCCCCGGCCTCCTGGCGCGGGCCGTGCTGATGGCCAAGCAGGACGGCGTGCTGGCCGGACTCGAGGTGGCCGCGCGCGCCTTCGCCGCGGTCGACCCCCGCGTCTCCTTCGTCCGCCGGGCCAAGGACGGGCAGAGGTTCCGTCCGGGCGACGTTCTGGCCGAGGTCGAGGGGCGGGCCCGGGGGCTGCTCAAGGCCGAGAGGACCGCGCTGAACTTCGTGCAGCGGCTCTCGGGCATCGCGACGCTGACCCGGCGCTATACCGACGTTCTGGAGGGGACCAAGACGAAGCTTCTGGACACGCGCAAGACGACGCCCGGACTCCGCGTCCTGGAGAAATACGCCGTGGCCGCCGGAGGGGGAGTCAACCACCGGATGAGCCTCTCCGACATGGTCCTGATCAAGGACAATCACCTGCTTCTCGTCCCCGGCATCGCCGCTGCCGTGGCTAAGGCCCGGGGCAAAATCGGGCGGGGGATGAGGATCGAGGTCGAGGTCACCAGCCTGGCCCAGGCCCGCCAGGCCGTGGAGGCGGGGGCCGACATGATCATGCTCGACAACATGGCCCCGGCCCGGATGCGGGAGGTCGTGGCCTGGGTGGCGGGCAGAGTGCCCATCGAAGCTTCGGGCCGGATCGACTTGAAGCGGCTGCCGGCCATCGCGGCGACCGGTGTGGATTTCGTCTCGGTTGGGCGCCTGACGCATTCGGCCCCGGCCGCCGACATCAGTCTGGAATTTCTGGGCCCGCTGGGCCACGATCAGCCGCGCCTGCCGCTCGACGGCCTGTCCGCCGAAGATAGGGAGAAAGTACGACATGGCCGCCGCTGAAACGATCCGGACCGATGTCCTGGTCATCGGCTGCGGCATCGCCGGCGCCAGCGCGGCCTACCAGGCGGCCAAGGCGGGGCTCAATGTCATTGTCCTGGCCAAGGACGCCGCGGCCGAGGAATCGAACACCTATTACGCCCAGGGCGGCATCGTGACGCTGGGACCGGACGACGACCCGGCCGTTCTGAGCGAGGACATCGTCCGGACGGGAGACGGCCTGAGCGACCCCGAGTCCGTGGCCATCCTGGTCGGGTCCGGGCGGACGCTCGTGGACGAGATCCTCCGCGGCGAGCTGGGCGTCCCGTTCGACCGCGATGCGGCGGGCGGCCTGGACTACGCCCAGGAGGCCAGCCATTCGCGGCGCCGGATCCTCCACGTCGCGGACACGACGGGGCGGACCATCGAGGAGCACTTCCTGGCCGCCCTGGCCCGCTTCCCCAACCTCCGCCTCCTGACCAGCCAGACGGCGGTCGACCTCCTGACCGTGCCCCACCACTCCAAGAATCCCATCGCCTACTACCGGGAGCCGCGCTGCCTGGGCGCCTACGTCCTCGACAACGGAACCCGACGCGTCCGGACCATCCTGGCTCCGACCACGATCCTGGCCGCCGGCGGCTGCGGGTCCGTCTTCCTCAACACCTCCAACCCCGCGGGCGCCAACGGCGCGGGCTTTGCCATGGCCCACCGGGCCGCCGTCCGGATCGTCAACATGGAATACATCCAGTTTCATCCGACGATCCTCTACCATCGCGACGCGCCGGGCTTCCTGATCTCGGAGACCGTGCGAGGCGAGGGGGCCCGGCTCAAGACGCTGGATGGCCGGACCTTCATGGACAAATACAGCCCGCGGGCCGACCTGGCCCCCCGCGACGAGGTGGCCCGGGCCATCTACGAAGAGATGATCAACGGTAACGCCAGCCACGTCCTCTTGGACCTGGCTTCCTATGCGGCGATCGATGTCGTCAAGCGCTTCCCCAACATCGCCCGAACCTGCGCCCGTTACGGCATCGACATCGCCCGCGACCCCATCCCGGTCGTTCCGGCCGCCCACTACTGCTGCGGCGGCGTCCTGGTGGACGGCCGGGGGAGGACCTCGCTCAAGGGCCTTTACGCGGTGGGCGAGGTTTCCTGCACCGGGGTCCACGGCGCCAACCGCCTGGCCTCGACCTCCCTCCTGGAGGGACTCGTCTGGGGCACCCGGGCCGGCCGCGACGTCGCCGAACGGTTCGTCCCGGCCGACCCCGTAGCGGATGCCGACATCCACGAGTGGTACTACCCGATCCGGGAGGAGAGCATCGACCCGGCCCTGATCAACCAGGACTGGCTGACGATCCGCTCGACGATGTGGAACTATGCCGGCGTCCTGCGCCGCGGCAAGCGGCTGGAAAGGGCCAAGGCCGACCTGGAATACCTCCGCCACCGCATCGAGCGGTTCTACCGCGAGTCGGCCATGGACGCTTCCCTGGTCGGCCTGCGGCACGGCATCGAGACGGCCCTGCTCATCGTCCACGCCGCCCTGGCCAACCCGACCAGCGCCGGGGCCCACTTCCGGCTCGACTGAGCGCCCCGGTCCGGGAAAAAATCGCGGTTCCGGGTACCCGCTGTTTCCCGGTGGCCTCCCATCCTCAGTTGTTCTATAATAGGCCGACAATTTTCAGCCGGAGAGAATCCCCATGGCCGACGGACCGGATGTAAAGAGCACGCTCAACTTGCCGCAGACGACCTTCGCGATGAAGGCCAAGCTGACCCAGAAGGAGCCCGAGCTCCTGCAGCGCTGGGAGGAGTCCGGGCTCTACGCCAAGATTCAGGCCGCCCGCGCGGGCTCGCCCTCCTTCGTCCTGCACGACGGCCCGCCCTACGCCAACGGCAACATCCACCTGGGCACGGCCCTGAACAAGATCCTCAAGGACTTCATCGTCAAGTCGCGGACCATGATGGGCTTCCGCGCGCCCTACCTGCCGGGCTGGGACTGCCACGGCCTGCCCATCGAGATCCACGTCGACAAGCAGCTGGGCGAGGCCAAGAAGGGGATGTCCCTCATCCAGGTCCGCGAGGCCTGCCGGGCCTACGCCCTCAAGTACCTGGACATCCAACGGACCTCCTTCAAGCGGCTCGGGGTCCTCGGCGAGTGGGACAAGCCCTACATGACCATGGACCCGGCCTACGAGGCCGAGGTCATCCGCCACCTGGCCGCCTTCTTCGCCTCGGGCAACGTCTTCAAGGGCAAGCGGGCCGTCCACTGGTGCCCGGTCTGCAAGACGGCCCTGGCCGAGGCCGAGATCGTCTACAAGGACAAGACCTCGCCCTCGATCTACGTCAAGTTCCCGGTCGTCTCCGACCTGTCCGATATCGCGCCCGCCCTGGCCGGGCGCGCCGTCTCGGTCATCATCTGGACGACGACCCCCTGGACCCTGCCGGCCAACCTGGCCATCGCCTTCCACCCGGAGCACGACTACGCGGCCTGGGAATCGGGCGGCGAGGTCTATATCACGGCCCACCGGCTGATGCCCGTGGTGGCCGAGATCCTCGGGTTCAAGGACCCCAAAGCGCTGGCCGTCTTCCCGGGCCGGGTTTTGGAGAAGCGCAAGGCCCGCCACCCCTTCCTCGACCGCGACTCGCTCTTCGTCCTGGCCGAGTACGTCAGCCTGGAGGACGGGACGGGCGCCGTCCACACGGCCCCGGGCCACGGCCACGACGACTTCAAGACCGGCGTGGCCTACGGCCTGGATCCCTACGCGCCCCTCGACGACGAGGGCCGCTTCCTGCCCGAGGTGGCAAGATACGCCGGGATCAACGTCTTCAAGGCCAACCGGCTGATCAACGAGGACATGAAGAAGGACGGCTCGCTCCTCAACGAGAGCGAGATCACCCACTCCTACCCGCACTGCTGGCGCTGCAAGAGCCCGGTCATCTTCCGGGCCACGGCCCAGTGGTTCATCTCCATGGACGCGGCCGGGCTGCGGGACCGGGCCCTGGAGGCCATCAAGACCGTCCGCTGGGTGCCGGCCTGGGCCGAGGAGCGCATGTCGACCATGATGTCCGGCCGACCGGACTGGTGCATCTCGCGCCAGCGGTCCTGGGGCGTGCCGATCCCGGCCTTCGACTGCAAGAGCTGCGGCCGGGTGGTGGCGGACGAAGCCATCGCGCTTCACGTCGCCGACCTGTTCCAGGCCGGCGGCTCCAACGTCTGGTTCGAGAAGGCCGCCGCCGAGCTCCTGCCGCCCGGGACGGTCTGCCCGGACTGCGGCTCGACCGAGCTGGAAAAAGAGGACAACATCCTGGACGTCTGGTTCGAGTCCGGGGCCAGCCACAACGTCCTGGGCAAGCGGCCGGAGCTGCCCTGGCCGGCCGACGTCTACATCGAAGGCCACGACCAGCACCGCGGCTGGTTCAACAGCTCGCTGGTCATCGGCGTCGGGGCCAAGGGCGGATCGCCCTACCGCTCCTGCATCACCTGCGGCTTCGTCCTGGACGCCAAGGGACGGGCCATGTCCAAGTCGGCCGGCAACGTCATCGAGCCCGAGGCGGTCATCGCCCGCGGCGGGGCCGAGATCCTGCGCCTCTGGGTGGCCATGCTCAACTACAAGGAAGATGCCCCCTACGGCGCGGAGATCGAGAGCCGCATTGTCGAGGCCTACCGCAAGGTCCGCAACACCTGGCGCTTCCTGCTGGGCAACCTCTACGACTTCGACCCGGCCCGGGACGCCGTGCCGGCGGCGGAGATGGAGGAGCTCGACCGCTGGGCCCTGCAGCGCTTTACCGAGGTCGGGCGCCGCATGCGCAAGGGCTATGCCGACTTCGAATACCACGTCGTCTACCATGCCCTGTCCCAGTTCTTCACCGTCGACCTGAGCGCCTTCTATCTGGACGTCCTCAAGGACCGGCTGTACTGCTCGGCCAAGGCTTCGCGGCTCCGCCGCTCGGCCCAGACGGCGTTGTACCGCATCCTGCGCGAGAGCCTGATCCTGATGGCGCCGATCCTGCCCTTCACGGCCGAGGAAGCCTGGGACGCCCTGCCGGCCGCCGCCGGGCGGGAAGAATCGGTCCACCTGGCCCTCTTCCCCGGAGCTGGAGGAGGAGTGGATGGGGGAGGCCGAAGCGGCCGACTGGGAGGCGCTGCTCGGGATCCGCGAGACCGTCCTCAAGGAGCTCGAGAACGCCCGCGAGCGCAAGGCAATCGGCAACGCGCTCGAAGCCCGGGTTCTGCTTCGCGTCCCGGCGGCGCTGGCCGGTTTGGTCGAGCGCCATCAATCCCGGCTGGCCTCGCTGCTCATCGTCTCGGAGGTCGTCGTCGAAGCCGTGGCGGGCGAGGCTTTGCAAGCCGTCGTTGCGCGCGTCCCGGGCGGCAAGTGCCTGCGGTGCTGGACCTATACGAAGTACGTCGGGACGAGCCCGGAACACCCGGAGCTCTGCCGCCGCTGCGACGATGTCGTCTCGGGGAGGGCCCGGTGAGGAAGCACCTGCCCTACCTGGCGCTCGTGGCGATCCTGGTCGGGCTGGACCAGGCCTCCAAGGCCTTGGTCGAGGGCCGCATCGGCCTGCACGGGACGGTCCCGGTCATCCCCGGCTTCTTCAGCCTGACCCACATCCGCAACAAGGGAGCCATCCTGGGCTTGTTCAACGGCTCGGGCAGCCGACTCGTCCCCTTGGCCTTGGGCTTGCTGGCCCTGGCGGCCATGATCATGGTCGCGGTCAGCTTCCTGCGGACGCCGGCCGCGCAGAAGCTCGTCCGCACATCCTTCGCCTTCATCATCGCCGGAGCGCTGGGCAACCTGGTCGACCGGGTGGCCCGCGGCTACGTCGTGGACTTCCTGGAAATGCACATCAAACGATTCTACTGGCCGACTTATAACGTGGCCGACGCCTGCATCAGCATCGGCGCCGTCCTGCTCATCTTGGCCGTCTTCTCGAGGAGGCAATCCGCGTGAATCCCATCCTGTTCAAGCTCGGTCCGCTGACCATCCATTCTTACGGCTTCATGATGGCCCTGGGCGTCGCCCTCGGCCTGTGGTTCATTTACCGCCAAGCCAAAAAGCAGGGCCTGGACGCTCCCCGCCTCCTGGACGCGGCTTTCTACATCATGATCGTGGCCCTGGTCGGGGCCAAGCTCATCCTGTTCGTGGGCAACGCCGGGTATTACTTCAAGAACCCCAAGGAGCTCATCTGGGTGGCCCGGACGGGCGGCGTGTTCCAGGGGGGGCTGGCCTTCGGCGTCCTGTTCGCCCTGTGGTACTTCCGGCGGCACAAGATGCCCACCTGGAAGATCGCCGACGTCGTCGTCCCGGCCCTGGCCCTGGGCCACGGCTTCGGCCGCATCGGCTGCTTCCTGGCCGGCTGCTGCTACGGGACGGAATGCGCCCTGCCTTGGCAGGCGACCTTCACGTCGGAATACGCCCACAACCTGACCGGAATCCCGCTGGGCACCCCGTTACACCCCGTGCAGCTCTACGAGGCGGCCCTCAACTTCCTCAACGCCCTGATCCTGTTCCTGGTCCTGAGGAAGAAGAGGTTCGACGGCCAGGTCTTCTCCCTCTACATCCTGAACTACTCCATCATCCGCTACTTCACCGAGTTCTTCCGCGGCGATCATGCCGAACGGGTCTTCCTGCTGCGCGGCCCCTCGCCCTTTCTGAGCGTCACCTATCCGCAGCTCTTCTGCCTGATCGGCCTGGCCGCCTCGTTCCTGATGCTGAAGATCTTCGCCAAGCGGGCCGCGTCCAAGCCGTGACCAAAGCCTCGTTCCTCGTCCGGCCCGATTCGGGCGAGGGCCTGCGCCTGGACGTCTTTCTGGCCCGCCAGGTGCCCGACTTCACCCGCTCGCAGTTTCAGCGCTTCGTCGACAAGGGCCAGGTCAAGGTCAACGGCGAGGCCCGCAAGTCGGGCGTCAAGCTGCGCGCGGGCGATCGGGTCGAGGCGGATATCGAAATCCCCGAGCCCGAGCCGGCCAAGGCCGAGCCGATTCCCCTGCGCTTCATTCACGCCGACGCCGACGTGGTGGTCATCGACAAGCCCAGCGGACTGGTCGTCCATCCCGGCGCCGGCAACCGGACCGGGACGCTGGTCAACGCCCTGCTCCACCATTTTCCCGAGGTCGAGGGGGTGGGGGAGGAGGATCGCTGGGGGCTCGTCCACCGCCTGGACGGGGAGACGTCCGGGGTCATCGTCGCGGCCCGCTCCGAGCTGGCCATGAACGAGCTCAAGCGCCAGTTCAAGCAGCGCGAGATCAAGAAGGTCTACTGGGCCCTGGTCTGGGGCCCCATGCCCAAGCCCGAGGGGACGCTGGACTGGCCGATCGGCCGCCACATCACGGACGGCAAGATCTACTCGGTCAAGACGCGGCGGCCGCGGGTGGCGATTACCGAGTACCGGCGCATCCGGTCCTTCGGGGCGTTCGACCTGCTCGAAGTCCATCCCCTGACCGGCCGCACCCACCAGATCCGCGTCCACCTCTCGACGGATGGGCATCCCGTGGCGGGCGACCGGCGCTACGGCGGGCAGAAGGGCAAGCCGCGATTCCCCCGGCTGTTCCTGCACGCGCGCCGTCTCGGCTTTCGCCACCCGGCGACGGGGGCGTGGATGGAGTTCCAGGCGCCCCTGCCGGTCGAGCTGGCCCTGGTCTTGAAGAGCCTGCTCCGCTGATCAGCCGACCCTCAGGCCGGGGCTTTCCCCCGCTTGAGCGATCCCACCCGTTTGGTGTATGATAACGTTCACTTTTGCTCAAAATGACCACGACAAGAAACCTGCGACAACCTCAAGCCTGGAGGCCCCCCGCATGAAAGATTTCACCGTCGACAAGATCCGGAACGTGGCCCTGATCGGGCACGGCTCTTCCGGCAAGACGACCCTGGCCGCCGCCGTCCTCTTCAATGGCGGCATCACCACCCGCCTGACCAAGGTGGACAAGGGCAACACCCTGACCGACTTCGAGCCCGAGGAGATCGAGCGCAAGATCTCGATCAGCTCGGCCGCCTGCTTCGTGGAGTGGAAGGACGTCAAGATCAACCTGCTCGACACGCCCGGCTACAGCAACTTCCTGTGGGATACCCGGGCCGCCCTGCGCGCCGTGGACGGTGCCGTCGTCCTGGTCGACTGCCGTGGCCGGCGTCGAGGTCGGGACCGAGAAGGTCTGGGATATGATCGAGGAGTTCAAGCTGCCCCGGCTGGTGGCGGTCAACAAGATGGACCGCGAGAACGCCAATTTCGGACGGGCTCTGGAGTCGGTCCAGCAGTTCTTCGGCCGCCAGGCCGTGCCGGTCCAGATCCCGGTGGGCGAGGAAAAGAGCTTCCGCGGCGTCGTCGACCTGGTGGCCCAGAAGGCCTACCTCTTCGAACAGGACGAAAGCGGCAAGATGACCGAAGCGCCCATCCCGGCCGAGGTCAAGGACGAGGCCGAGCGCCGCCTGCGCGAGCTGGTCGAGATGATCGCCGAGAGCGACGAGAAGCTGATGGAGAAGTACCTGGAGAACGGCGAGCTGGCCCCGGCCGAGATCGCCTCCGGCCTGAAGAAGGCCGTCCTGGGCCGCCAGATCTATCCGGTCCTGCCCGTCTCCGGCGCCCTCAATATCGGCGTCCCGACGCTGCTCGACAGCATCCTCGAGCTGATGCCTTCGCCGGTCGAGCGGGGGCCCGTGCCGGCCTCGGTCGGGGGCAAGGACGACGTCGTCAAGCCGTCCCCCGACGCGCCGTTCGCCGCCCTCGTCTTCAAGACCCTGTCCGATCCCTATACCGGCCGCATCAGCCTGATGCGGGTCTTCTCCGGCAAGACCAACCCCGACGCCATCCTGGCCAACATGGGCAAGGAGGCCGACGAGAAGCTGGGCGGGCTGTTCTTCCTGCAGGGCAAGGAGCAGATCCCCGCGGGGCAAGCCCATGCCGGCGACATCGTGGCCACGGCCAAGCTCAAGGTCACGACCACCAGCGACACCCTGGCCGCCAAGGGCTGCGCCGTCAAGTTCCCGGCCATCAAGTTCCCCGAGCCGTCCATCTCCTTCGCCATCGAGCCCAAGACCAGGGCCGACGAGGACAAGATCAGCGCCGGCCTCGCACCGGATCATGGAGGAGGACCCCACGGTCAGCTTCGAGCGCGACCCGGACTCCGCCCAGCTCCTGATCTCGGGCGGCGGCGAGCTCCACGTCCGCATCATCACCGAGAAGCTGAAGAAGCGCTACAACGTCGACGTCGACCTCAAGCCGCCCAAGATCTCCTACAAGGAGACGATCAAGGGCCGGGCCGACGTGCAGGGCCGGCACAAGAAGCAGACCGGCGGCCGCGGCCAGTTCGGCGACGTCTGGATCAAGATGGAGCCCCTGCCGCGCGGCAAGGACTTCGAGTTCGACGACAAGATCTTCGGCGGGTCCATCCCGCGCAACTTCATCCCCTCGGTCGAGAAGGGCATGCTGGAGGCCCGCAAGAAGGGCGTGCTGGCCGGCTACCCGGTGGTCGACTTCAAGATCATCCTCTACGACGGGTCCTACCACGACGTCGATTCCTCGGACATCGCCTTCAAGATCGCCGCCCACAAGGCCTTCAAGCTGGCCATGCAGCAGGCCAAGCCGACCATCCTGGAGCCGGTCATGAACGTCGAGGTCTATACGCCCGAGCAGTACATGGGCGATATCATGGGCAACCTCAACGGCCGGCGGGGCAAGGTCTCCGGCATGGAGTCGAAGGGCACCATGCGCATCCTGAAGGCGGTGGTCCCGATGTCGGAGATGCTCGACTTCGAGCCGACCCTGACCTCCATCACCGGCGGCCGCGGCTCCTTCTCCATGGAGTTCAGCCACCTGGACGAAGTGCCTTCCCACCTGCAGCAGAAGATCATCGCCGAGGCGGTCAAGGAAGGCCGGGTCCGCCAGGAAGAGGAGTGAGCTAGAAGCCCAGCAGGTCCTCCGGCAGGGCTTTGAGCCGGACGATATCCAGGGCCCGCTCTTTGAGGTTGAAGCCCATGGTGCAGGTCACCCGGCAGGCTGAGCAGTCCCCGCAGGGCAGGGCCGTGGAAGCCGTTTGATCCAGCGCGGCGCGCGCTTTGCCCAGGTCTTTGTAGCCGTAGGCGTACATGTAGCTTCGCATGAGGGTCGGCATATCCGCGGCCGCCGGGCACTGCGAAGCGCAGGATCCGCACTGGGCGCAAAAAAGGCCTTCGGCGGCCGGCTCGCCGGTCAGCTTCAAATCGGCCGTTTCCTGGGGCGTCAAGGCCGGATGGTCCATGATCGCCAGATCGGCCTCGAGCTGCTCGACCGAAGTGATTCCGGGGACGGAGGTCGTCACGTTGGGATTCTGGAGCACCCATTTCAAGGCGGCTTGACCGTTGATCGGCTGTTTCCGCTCGCGATCCCAGTAGGCGCCGGCCATGGGCTTCATGATGACGATGCCCACGCCGGCCGCGGCCGCTTCGGCGATGGCCTGCTTGATGTCATCCCGCCGAGGCTGGCGGAAGTTCCACTGGACCAGGACGACGTCGTGGATTTTGGACTCGACGGCCGCGCGTATGACCTGGGCTTCGTTTTGATGGGTGGCCAGTCCGATGAACCGGGCCTTGCCGGCCTTTTTAATCTTCTGGAGGCCCGCGAGGAAGACCTCGGATAGCGCCGTGTCCCGGTCGGAAACGCCGGCGACATAGAAGATGTCGACGTAGTCCAGGCCGAGCCTCTTGAGGCTGACCTCCATCTGCTCGGGGAGCCGGGCGGCGTCCTCCTTTTTGAACGTGGCATAGGTGCCGGGGGCGCCGTTGCCCAGGAGGACGCTCGTGGCGACGACGAAGGAGTCCCTCTTGCGGCCGGCGATAACCCGGCCGACCATCTCCTCGTGACGTCCGTTGAAGTAATACTGCGACGTGTCGATGTGAACGATCCCCTCGGCCAAGGCCCGCTCGTACAGGCTGGCCTCGTAGCTGGCGGCCCCGATGCTGACGATGGGCAGCTTCAAGCCGGTCTTTCCCAGGGGGCGAATCAGCATCTTGCGCTTTCCGGGCATCCTGCGGGGCTTCGGCCTTTTCTCCGCTTTTCAAAAAGGACGGCAGAAACGCGGCTCCGGCCAGGCCGGCCGCCCCGTGCTTAAGGAAGGAACGGCGTCCGGAAGGGGATGATGCTTTGTCCATTTGTTTCTCCAAGCAAGTTTATATGGCAGTATCCGCCATTAACCCAGCAATAATCATGCCAGGGAATGCGAAAAGCTCAAGTATGGATTGAATTTAAGCCCTGTCCTTCGGAGTAGGGAGCCATCCAGGCATATTTCCGGCCTCGTTGACAAGCAACCTCGCGGCGGCTAGGATACCGTCGTTCATTCCGGCACGCTTCCAAAGGAGACTCGCCCATGAGCCGTGTATTATCTCTTTACGTCGCAGCCTGCGTTCTTATCTCCGTAACTCCCATTGCTGCCCGAACCCCCGATACGACCGACAAGACCTACCACGATGAAGCTCGGCGATCCGCGCTTCAAGGACAAGACCGTGGACGTCGCCGTCGGACAGATCCTGTCCATGGAGACGGGCAAGCCCGTGGCCTTCGAGGCCGATGATCAAGGAGATGAAGCCCATCCCCTTCGTCCACATCGGCGAGACCCACAACTCCATGGCCATGCACGAGCTGCAGGCCCGCATCATCAAGGCCCTTTGGGATCAGGACCGGCGTCTGGCCGTCGGCCTGGAGATGTATCCGTCCACCCAGCCGGAGGTCCTGGCCAAGTGGAGCCTGGGTATCCTGACCGAAGCGCAATTCATCCGCGAGGGGCTGTGGTACACGACCTGGAATCAGAACTACGCCTTCTATAAGCCGATCTTCGACGTGGTCAAGGCGGGCGGCATCCCGCTCTACGCGCTCAACGCGCCGCGCGAGATCATCAGCAAGATCCGGATGCAGGGCTGGGATGCGCTGACCGAGGCGGAGAAGGCCATCGCACCCAAGCCCGACTTGAGCAACGCCGAGCACCGGGAATTGATGACCCTGATCTTCTCCAACTCGGGCATGCCGATGGCCATGCGCGGCACGGGCTCGAACGCCATGTTCGAGGGCCTTCTGCGCGGGCAATCCGCCTGGAACGAGGTCATGGGCGCCAACGCCGTGAAGGCCCATCAGATCGAAGGCCGCAAAGGTTGTCGTCCTGGTCGGGTCGGGCCACCTGATCTACAACCTGGGCTTGAACCTGCGGGCCCGCGAGCGGAGCGGACTGCCGTCCAAGACCGTGGTCGCCGTCCCGGTGCCGAAGGGGCAGGCCTCGGTCAAGGTGGCCCGGACGCTGGCCGACTACATCGTCGGCATCCCCGACGAGGACAAGCCTGTCTACCCGTCGATCGGCCTCGGATTCAAGAAATTCGAGGGCCTGGACAACCTGGTCGTCGAGTCCAAGCCCATCGACGGCGCGGCCGTCGGCCAGGGTTTCGAGAAGGGCGACGTGGTCTTGTCCGTGGACGGCAAGGCTTTCACCGAGGCCAACGAGCTGAGGATCTATTTGGCGACGTTCGGCTGGGACGCCGAGGTCGCTTTCAAGCTCCTGCGGGCCGGCGTCGAGAAGGACATCGTCCTCAAGATCAAGGAGACCCCGCCGCCCGCGATGCCTCCCGTTCCTGAGAAAAAGTAATCCAGATCAGCGTTTCTCGGTCAGCTCGAGGTACATGACCTCGACCAGGCTGGGCCAGCGGCTTCCGGCCGGAGTCTGAACACCCATGGCCGTTTTGATCTCGTCGAGGGTCTTGCCCTGCGCGATGAGCTCCTTGACCTTGGCCAGCTTGTCCTCCATGGACTTGAGCAGAGCCCGCAGGTCGTCCTTGCTCAGCGGATCGGCGTGGCCCGAGAGATACTTGTCGGCGGGGAGGGCGATCATTTTTTTCAGCGTCTCGATGTAGCCGCTCGGAGTCCCGCCCTTCTGCCGGTGGATCAGCGGATCGCGTCCGGTAAAGGCCAGGTCGCCGACGAAGGCCGTCTTCTCGTTGTGGAAGAGGACCACGGTGTCGCCGCTGGTGTGGGCCGGCCCGAAGTGGTAGAGCGAGACCAGGGCCAGCTTGCCGTCCGGCATCGGGGTCCGCAGCTGCATGTCCGATCCATAGGTCTGGGTCGGCAGGTAGGCCCGCAGTCCGGCCATCTTCTCGTCCTTGAAGGCCTCCTCCATCTCCCGCTTCGTACCCTCGCTGGCCAGGATGGTCAAGCCCTTGGGGAAGCCCTCCAGCCCGTTGACGTGGTCCCCGTCGCTGTGGGTGATGATGAGGATGGACAGGGGATTCGGCGTGACCTTGGCGATTTCGGCGATCATCTGCCGGGCGCCTTCGGCGGTCATCTTGGCGTCGACGGCGATGACCTGCTGTCTTGGTCACGTAGAACGCGGTGTTCGCCCCGCTGCCGCCCTTGACCAGGTAGAGATGGGATCCGACCTTCTCGGCCTTGGCCGCGGCCGTCTCGGGCATGGCGGGCTTGGCCGGTGGTTGTTGGGAGGCGCTGCGGGAAGAGCGACGAGGAACAGGGCCAACGCTGCGGTCGAAGCGAGGATGCGCATCATGAAGGGCCTCCTGAGGGGAATGGACTTCTTATATCTTACCCCGCGCCGGGAAGGCAAGCCGGATCCGCCGATGGAAGACTCCCTTCCGCGCTCTTCGAAACCCGATGGGTCAGCGTTCGAACAGCCGGCCCAGCTTGCGGAAGGAAAACTGGCTCAGGACGATGTAGGCCATCAGGGCCAGCGAGATGGGCGTGGCCCGGGGCTCGAGCCTTCCGGCCTTGACGGCCGCGATGATGGAAGGCCCGGTCTTTTCCGCATCGATCAGGGAATAGGAACGGCCGAGCTGCGGAACCGTATGGCAGTCGGACGTCGCGATCAGGGGCTTGCCGGAACGGGCGGCCAGGCGGCGCGCCGGCCGGTTGAAGTCGATCAGGCGGTTGAAGTAGGAGCCCAGCTCAATGGCGTCGAAATGGGGCAGAAGCGCCTCGACCTTTTTCCCCAGGGACTGGAAGATGACGAAGTAGGGGTGGGGGGCGATGAACAGGCTGCCGGGAGTTTTGAGCCGCGGGATGTCCGACAGGAGGAAGCGGTCCTGCGGCGAGACGGGGAATTCGGGGTTGATGACCAGCACGTGGCAGCCCTCGGCCGTGATCTCCACCCCCGGCAGAAGGAGTACTCCGCGCGCCTCGGCATGGTCGCTGAGCTCGGACGAGCGCGTTACGGCATTATGGTTGGTGATGGCCAGGGCCTGGAAGCCGAGCCCCGCGGCCCGGTCGATGAGGTCGAGGCTGGAGTATCGGATCCGGTCCTGGGGATCGTCCCCGCTGTGGGTGTGCAGGTCGACTTTCAGCACCGCAGCCTCCGACGGGCCGCGTCGCCGATCGCGGCCGGGCTGTCGACGACGATGACGCCCGCTTCACGCAGAGCCGCCGCCTTGGCGGCCGCCGCCCCTTGTCCGCCCTCGATAAGCGCCCCGGCGTGGCCCATGCGCTTGCCCACCGGAGCGGTCAGGCCGGCGATGTAGGCCAGGACGGGCTTGGGGTAGCCGGGCCGCAGGTGCTCGGCCGCGGCCTCCTCGGCCGAGCCGCCGATCTCGCCGATCAGGACCACGGCTTCGGTTGCGGGATCGTCCCGGAACAGGCGCAGCAGGTCGACGAATCCGAGGCCGGTAACGGCGTCGCCGCCGATCCCGACGGCGGTCGACTGGCCCAGGCCGGCCCCGGTCAGCTGGTGGACCGCTTCGTAGGTCAGCGTTCCCGAGCGCGAGGCCAGCCCGACCGTGCCGGGCCGATGGATGGAGCCCGGCATGATGCCGATCTTGGTCTCTCCGGGGACGATGAGCCCGGGCGTGTTGGGGCCGATCAGAATCGTCCCGAGAGCGGCCAGGCGGGCCTTGATGGCGATCACATCCTGCACCGGAACGCCTTCGGTGACGCAGATGATGAGGCCGATCCCGGACTCGGCCGCCTCGCACACGGCGGCCGCCGCCCGCAGCGGGGGCACAAAGACGACTGAAGCGTCGGCCCCCGTCGCTGCACGCGCCTCGGCCGCCGTATCAAAGACGGGAAGTCCGAGGTGAAGGGACCCGCCCTTGCCCGGCGAGGTTCCGCCGACGACGCGGGTTCCATACTCGATCATCCTCTGAGCGTGGAAGGTCCCTTCGCGGCCCGTGAAGCCCTGCACGAGGACGCGGGTATCCCGGCCGGCCAGAATGCTCATGGCCGTTCTCCGGCGGCCGCCGCAACCGCCTTGGCCGCGGCTTCATCCAGGGTCTCGGCCGACGCATAGCGAAGCCCCGATGCGGCCAGGATGCGGCGGCCCTCCTCGGCGTTGGTGCCGAGCATCCGGATGATGAGAGGGGGGCGCGAGCCCGTATCCGAGGCCGCCCGGACGAGGGCGCGGGCGACCAAGTCGCAGCGGACGATGCCGCCGAAGACGTTGACCAGGACGGCCTTGACCGCCGGGTCGGAGGCGACGATGCGGAAGCCTCGGACAAGAGCGTCCTCGCCGACTCCGCCGCCGATGTCGAGAAAGTCGGCCGGGCGCCCTCCGGCCAGCCGGATCATGTCGGCCGTGGCCATGGCCAAGCCCGCGCCGTTGACCAGGCATCCGATATCCCCGTCCAAACGGACATAGCTCATGCCCACCGCGGCCGCCTCCACCTCCCGAGGGTCGTCATCGGCGGTGTCGCGAAGCCCGGCCAGGTCGGGGTGGCGGGGGAGGGCCGCGTCGTCGAGAACCATCTTGGCGTCCAGGGCGATCCAAGAGCCGCTCGTTGTCCAGGCCAGAGGATTGATCTCGGCCAAGGTCGCGTCGGTGTCGCGGAAGGCGCGCCAGAGGCAGGCGACGACTTCGGCGAAGCTGCCGGCTTGGGCGCCCTCGAAGCCGCAACGAGCGGCCGCGCGTTGGATCTGGTCGGGCGCCGGACCGTCGGGGAGCGGGACGGATTCCCGAAAAACATCCGCAAGCGAGGAGGCGTAAAGCGCCTCGATCTCGACACCGCCTCGGCCCGATGCCAGCAGGACGACCTGTCCGGCTGCTGCGATCGACCGTCAGGGCGATGTAGGCTTCCAGGGCGACGGATGCCGATGCCTCGACGAGGACGCGCCGGACGCGGATGCCGTCCCGACCGGTTTGCGAAGTGACGAGCCTTGACGACAGCATTTCGGCTGCGATCAGGGCCGCTTCCGGGAGTGTGGCGGCCTTCCGGACCCCCCCGGACTCGGCCCCTGCCGCCGGCCAGGATCTGGGCCTTGAGGACGACGGTTCCGCCGAGGCGGGCGGCGATGGAGACGGCTTCCGCGGGAGACGAGGCGACGGCGCCGTCGGGGATGGGGATTCCGCGGGCGGCCAGGATCGATTTGGCCTGATGCTCCTGAAGCTTCATGGGGAGGGTCCGGCGCCCATTTTACAACTAAAAAGGCCGGCGGGGACGGAATCCCCGCCGGCCGGATAAGCTTGATGCGAAAGCGCTCGGCTTAGAGCTTGGTCTCCTCGACCGTCTTCTTGACCGAGCCGATCGTCTTCTGGAGCAGGGCCTGCTCGTCTTCGGTCAGCTTGATCTCGTAGATCTTCTCCAGGCCCTTGGCGCCGATGAGGCAGGGGACGCCGATGAACAGGCCGTTGACGCCGTATTCGCCCTCGCACAGGGCGCAGGCCGGCAGGACCCGCTTCTTGTCCTTGAGGTAGCTCTCGGCCATGACGATGGCGCTCCAAGCGGGGCTAAAGAAGGCCGAGCCCTTGCCGAACAGCTTGACGATCTCCGTCCCGGCTTCGCGGGTGCGCAGGACGATCTTGTCGATCTGTTCCTTGCTGGCGATCTCGTTCAGGGGCACGCCGCCGACCGTGGTCAGGCGGGGCAGGGGGACCATGTCCGGTCCGTGGCCGCCGAGGACCGTTCCGGCGACGTCGACCACCGATACGCCAAGCTCCATGGCGATGAAGGCGCGCCAACGGGCGGTGTCGAGGGTGCCGGCCATGCCCAGGACCTGGTGCTTGGGGAAGCCGGTCATCTTGTAGAAGGCATAGACCATGGCGTCGAGCGGGTTGGTGACGATCAGGCAGAAGGCCTTGGGGGCATTCTCTTTGACGCCCTTGGCCACGGTCTCGATGATCTGGAGGTTGACCGCGAGCAGGTCCTCGCGGGTCATGCCGGCCTGGCGGGGCTTGCCGGCCGTGACGATGACGACGTCGGCGCCGGCGATGTCCTTGTAGTCCGAGGTGCCGGTGAGGTTGGCGTCGTAGTTGCCGTGGGGAGCCATCTCCATCAGGTCGAGGGCTTTGCCCTTGGCCGGGTTTTCGAGCTCGGGGATATCCAGGACGACGATGTCGCCCATCTCTTTCTGGGCCGCAAGCATGGCCAGGATCTGGCCGATCTGGCCGCCGCCGATCAAAGCGATCTTCTTCCGCATGGCATGGAACTCCTTAGTGGGAATGGGGGACGGAATATTCTAGTGAAAGTATCGGGGCGAAAGCAATCCGCCCCCGGGTCGGCAGCTCCTGCTTCGGCTTGACCTGATCCCCCCTTCCCCGGGTAAACTAGGGCGCCTCCCGCCGTCCGAGGGAGATCCGATCCGAGGAGAGATCCATGCTGGACAGTTATTTCAAGATGGAATCCGAGCGGCGGGCCCAAGGCATCCCGCCGCTGCCGCTGACGCCCGAAGAGACGGCCGAAGTCTGCCGGAACCTCTGAATCCCCCCCCGCCGGCAAGGAACGCCCTCCTGGCCGGCCTGCTCCGGGACCGCGTGTCGCCCGGTGTCGACCCGGCGGCCGAGGTCAAGGCCGCCTGGCTGGCCGGGGTGGCCAAAGGGGTGGTGAAATCCCCGGCCGTGACCCGGGAGGAGGCCGTTTTCATGCTCGGGACCATGCTGGGCGGTTACAACGTCGTCCCGCTGGTGGAGCTCCTCGAAGATCCGACCCTGGCGCCGCAGGCAGCCGCCGCGCTCAAGTCCACCATCCTGGTCTACGGCGCTTTTGAGGCCGTCCTCAAGCGTGGCCGACGGCAATCAAGCCGCCCGCTCCGTGCTCGAGTCGTGGGCGGCGGGGGAGTGGTTCCTGTCCCGGGCCGAGCTTCCGGCCACGATGGACCTGACCGTCTTCAAGGTGGACGGCGAGATCAACACCGACGACTTCTCCCCGGCCAAGCATGCCGCAACCAGGCCCGACATCCCCCTCCACGCCCAGGCCATGGGACTGACCCGGTTCCCGGGCGGGCTGGCCACGATCGCCCGCTTCAGGGCCGAAGGCCGCCGCGTCGTCTTCGTGGGCGACGTCGTGGGCACCGGATCGTCGCGCAAGTCGGCCTGCAACTCGGTCCTCTGGCACATCGGCGAGGACATCCCCTTCGTCCCCAACAAGCGCCGCGGCGGCGTCATCCTGGGCGGCCTGATCGCGCCCATCTTCTTCAACACAGCGGAGGACTCCGGCGCCCTGCCGATCGAAAAGCTCGACGTCACCGGCCTCAAGACGGGCGACGTCATCAGCCTCGACCTTCGGGCCGGGGCGGTGCGCGACGCGGCGGGCCGCGAGCTGACCCGTTTCGAGCTCAAGCCGGCGACTCTGCGTGACGAGTTCCGGGCCGGCGGCCGGCTGAACCTGATCATCGGCCGGGCCCTGACCCAAAAGGCTCGGACTGCCTTGGGCCTGCCCGAAGCGGACACCTTCACCCGCATCGACAATCCGGAGCCGGCCCCCGGCCAGCCCTTCTCCCAAGCCCAGAAGATCGTGGGCCAGGCCTGCGGCAAGACGGGCATCCTTCCGGGATCGGCCTGCGAGCCGCACATGACGACGGTCGGATCTCAGGACACAACGGGGCCGATGACGGCGGATGAGCTGAAGGAGCTGGCCTGCCTCGAATTCCAGTCCGACCTCTTCATGCAGTCCTTCTGCCACACGGCGGCCTACCCCAAAGCCGCCGACGTCAAGATGCACAAGTCGCTTCCGGCCTTCGTCATAGCCCGTAAGGGGGTGGCCCTCAAGCCGGGCGATGGAGTCATCCACTCCTGGCTCAACCGGCTGCTCCTGCCCGACACCATGGGGACGGGGGGCGATTCCCACACCCGCTTCCCGATCGGCCTGAGCTTTCCGGCCGGTTCGGGGCTGGTCGCCTTCGCCGGCGCCCTCGGCTTCATGCCGCTGGACATGCCGGAGTCGGTCCTGGTCCGGTTCAAGGGGCGGCTCAATCCCGGCCTGACGCTGCGCGACGCGGTCAATGCCATCCCTTACTTTGCCATCCAGCGCGGGCTTCTGACCGTGGCCAAGAAGGGCAAGACCAACGTCTTCAACGGCCGCATCCTGGAGATGGAAGGGCTGCCCGACCTGACCGTGGAGCAGGCCTACGAGCTGACCGACGCCTCGGCCGAACGATCCGCGGCGGGAAGCTCCATCGCCCTCGGCCCCGCCACGGTGGCGGCTTTCCTCAGGAGCAATGTCGCCCTGATGGAGAAGATGATCGCCTCCGGCTATCGGGACGGGGAGACCCTGCGGCGCCGCATCGACGCGGCCCAGGCCTGGCTGGCCAAGCCCGCGCTTCTGGCCGCCGATCCAGGCGCGAAGTACGCCGCCGTCCTGGAGATCGACCTGGCCGAGATCAAGGAGCCCATTCTGGCCTGTCCCAACGATCCGGACGACGTCAAGCTCCTCTCCCAGGTGGCCGGGGACCGGATCGACGAAGTCTTCATCGGCTCGTGCATGGTCAATATCGGCCATTTCCGGGCCGCCGGCCGGATCTGGGACAAGGCGCCTTACCCCAAAACGCGGGTTTGGATCACCCCCCCGACCAAGATGGACGAGATCCAGCTCAAAAAAGAGGGCTTCTACTCCATCCTCTCCCAGATCGGGGCCAGGACGGAGATCCCGGGCTGCTCGCTCTGCATGGGCAATCAGGCGCGCGTCCAACCGAGCGCCAACGTCCTGTCGACCTCGACCCGGAACTTCGACGACCGGATCGGCGACGGGGCCAGGGTGTATCTCGGATCGGCCGAGCTTGCGGCCGTCACGGCGCTGGCCGGAAAGCTTCCGACTCCGGAGGAATATTTGAAAGTCATGATGGAGAAGGTCATCCCCTTCAGCTCGGAGATATATCGGTATCATCAATTCGATGAATCGAAAGACTTCTCCTTGAGTTATAGTTAAACGATGATCAACCTCAAGGACCGCAAAACCCTGATCACGGGCGGCTCCCGCGGCATCGGGAGAGCGGCTGCCTTGCTCTTCGCCGAGGCGGGCAGCGACGTGGCTATCACCTACCAGTGTCGCGAGGCAGCCGCTCTCGAAGTCAAAGCCGAAGTGGAAAAGCGCGGCCGCGCCTGTCTCACTTACAAGGTCGAGCTGTCCGAAGAAAGCCAGGTCCGGGCCATGGCCGCCGACCTGAGGGAGCGTTGGGGCGGACTTGACGCGCTGGTCAACAACGCCGGCATATGGACGTATCTCGAGATGGGACAAGGGGATACGGACTCGTGGCGGGAGCTGATGTCAGTCAACCTGGACAGCCTCTTCATCCTTGTCGATGCCGTGCTGCCTCTCATGAAGTCCCGGCCGCGAGGCGTCATCGTGAATGTCGGCTCCACGGCAGGCATTCGCGGCGAAGCACACCATTCCCACTACGCAGCCTCCAAGGGGGCCATGAACGCCCTGACCAAGTCCTGGGCGGTGGAGTTCGCCCCCTGGAACATCAACGTCAACTGTGTCGCCCCCGGCTGGGTGGATACGGATATGTGTACCGGGGTCTTCAGCGACCCGGTTTACCGCGAAAGCGTCCGCCAATCCATCCCTTTGAAGCGCATCCCGCCGCCGGAGGACATTGCCGGGCCCATTCTGTTCATGGCTTCCGACCTGGCCAGGCACATCACAGGGGCGGTTTTGAGCGTTAACGGCGGGGGCGTCCTATGCGGAGCCTGAAGTTTTTCGGCCTTGACATCGATTTCCGGGCTATGATATCAACGAAGCGCAAATAAAAAGGCGCCATGGGAAAGAAACACCTATCGCTGATCATCGTCCCCCACGATAAATCCGGCTATCGGACTCTTTCCTTCACCAAGCGGACGGTTAAAGTCGTCCGCAACGCGCTGATCGCCGTCCTCGTGCTCGGGCTCGGGGTTACGGCGGACTATGTCCGGATTCAGCTCAAGCGCCATGAATACAAGAACTTGGCGGCCGAGAACGCCAAGCAGAAGGAAGCTCTGGCCCAGTACGAAGCCACCCTGGGCACATTGGAGCAGCAGATCAAGGGCTACGGCGACTACGTCACGAAGCTCAACCTCATGGCCGGGATCAAGTCCCTCGACGTCCTCAAGGAGGTCGGCCAGGGCGGCAGGAGCTACATCCCCCCCGAAGGCCAGGTGATTCCCGGGCTTCCCCCGGCCCAGGGGCCCGGCAGCCTCAAGGGCATCCAGCAGAAGGCCGAGGACATCAAGAACAACCTGGACACCCTGGTCAGCTACTTCCAGAACCAGGAAAGCCGGCTGGCCTCAACCCCGTCCATCTACCCGACCATCGGCTTGCTGACCTCCGACTTCGGCTGGCGCCTGGATCCCTTCACCCGGAAAAACGCGTTCCATTACGGCTTGGACATCGCGGCCGCGTACGGAAACCCCGTCGTCGCCACGGCCGACGGGGTCGTCATCGCCATGAACACGGACAAGCTCCTGGGCCGCTCCATCCAGATCAACCACGGCCTCGGGCTCACCACGATCTACGGCCACTTGAGCGCCTTCAAATGCCGGATCGGCCAGAGGGTTCGGCGCGGCGATGCCATAGGGGACGTCGGGTCCACCGGCAAGTCGACCAGCCCCCACGTCCACTACGAAGTCCGGCTCAACGGCACATCCGTCAACCCCTACTATTATCTGCTTGAAGAATAGGGTCGGCCGACCCGTTCAAATCCTTCAACCGCCCGGGGATGCGTCCGCTGTCCGGGCTTTTCAACCTTGGGGAGCAGGGCCAAGCCGCCGGCCCGGGGCGATTCGCCCTCCCGCCGTGAAGGCGGCGGCGGCCATGGGTTTGCGGCCTTCGGGCTGGATCCAGGCGACGGCATAGGCGGTTTCCCCCCCGCACGCGATCAGAAGGCCCGATTTGTCGGCCTTCAGTACTGTCCCGGGTTCGCCCCCGGCCTGCGTATCCGCAGGCTTCCCGGCCAGGACGATCAGTCGCTCCCTTCCAGCGAAGGCAAAAGCGGTCGGCCAGGGGGTCATGGCCCGGACCTGGCGGTCCACGGATGCCGCATCCGCGCGCCAATCGATCGCCCCATCCTCTTTCTTGAGCTTCGGGGCATAGGTCGCCTCGGTGTGGTCTTGGGGAATGGGGACGATCGCATCCAGACCGGCCATGGTGCGGAGCATCAGCCCGGCTCCCAGCTCGGCCAAGCGTGCCTCCAGGCTTCCCGTCGTGTCGTCGGGCCTGATGGCCTCCTCGGCCCGGGCGTAGATGTCGCCCTCGTCCATCTTCTCGTTCAGCCGGAAGATGGAGACGCCGGTCTTGGACTCGCCGCGTCGGATGGCCCAGGAGACCGGGGATGCGCCCCTATAGGCGGGGAGAAGCGAAAAATGGAGGTTCAACGACCGGTGCGGCGGCAGGTCGATGACCGGCCCCGGCATGATCTGCCCATAGGCTACGACGATGTGGATGTCGGGCCGGGCCTGGCGAAGCCTGATAACGGCGTCCGGGTCTTTGCGGATGCGTCCGGGATCGTAGACGGGCAGCCCGCGGCTCAAGGCATAGGCTTTGACCGGGCAAGGGGTAGGCACCCGGCCCCGACCGGCCGGCTTGTCCGGCTGTGTCACGACCAGCGGCACTTCATGGCCGCTGTCGAGGAGGGCCGTCAGCGTCGGCAGCGCCGCTTCCGGACTCCCGAAGAAGACGATGCGCATCAGGCTTTTTTCTTCTTGGCTTCCGGCTTCTTGAACTTCTTGCGGATCAGGCCCCGCTTCAGGGGCGAGAGGTAGTCGACAAAGAGCTTGCCGTCGAGATGGTCGATCTCGTGGCAAAAGGCCCGGGCCAAGAGGTCGACCGCCTCGAGGCTCACTTCGCGGCCTTCCATGTCCAGGCCCTTGACGGTGATGGACTGGGGCGGGCCACCTTCTCGTAGATCTCGGGCACGGAGAGGCAGCCCTCCTCGCGCACGCATTTGCCCTCGCGGCGGACGATCTCGGGATTGATCAGGACATAGAGGGCATTCGGATCCTCCCCGATGCTCAGGTCGACCGTCACGACCCGCTTGCGGACGTCCACCTGAGGGGCGGAAAGCCCGATCCCGGGCGCCTTGTGCATGGTCTCGATCATGTCCCGGATCAGGGCCCGGACCTCGGCGTCGATGGCGTCCACGGGCGCGGACGTCTCGGTCAGGGCCGGGTCGCCCAATAAGAGGATGCTTCGTTTGGCCAAATCGGTTCCTCCGCCGCCATTTTAATCGTTCCCTCGGCCCGTTTCAATCGGCGGAGGCACGAAAAAAAACCCCGCTCCCGGCGGGGGAGCGGGGTTGCTGAACGATGTTGGAAGACTCAGATGACGGCGGACGGCGGCGGCGGCTCGTCGGCCCTGCCCGCATTCTTGAGCGGGACCGCGATGAGGTACCAGCCGAGCAGGGCCAGGACGCCGAGGCCCGCAAGGTAGCTGGGGTTTTTGAAGACCGTCGGGATCTCACCGATGATGCCCTGCATGGAGAGGAACTTCCAGAGCGCCCGGAACAGGGCCGTCAGTCCTTCGCCGGCGATCAGCCCGGCGGCCAGGAGGACGCCGACGTTGTCGATGCGGGCCTTCTGGGCCGGGTTGCAGCCGCGCTTGGCGGCCCGCTTGTCAAGGAGGCCCTTGATCATGCCGCCGACGAAGATGGCGAAGGTGGTCTCGAGCGGAAGGTACATGCCGACGGCGACGAGCATGGGCGACTTGACCTGGATCAGGATGAAGGCGAAGCCCATGAACATGCCGACGATGACCAGCGGCCAGGCCAGCTCGCCGCCGACGATGCCCTTGGCCAGGACGGCCATCAGCCCGGCCTGCGGGGCGGGCAGGTCCTTGCTGCCGAGCTCGAAGGACTTGATGAGCAGCATGATCGGGAAGTAGAGGACGAGCGAGGCGACAAGCACGCCGATCAGGTTGCCGACCTGCATCTTCCAGGGCGTGCCGCCCAGGATATAGCCGACCTTGAGGTCCTGCAGCATCTCGCCGGCGACGGCGGACGAGACGCAGACGACGGTGGCGACGCCCAGGACGGCCAGCAGACCCTGCGTCCCGGAGACGCCGATGGCGACCATGAGCAGGGCGGCGATGATGAGGGTCGAGAGGGTCAGGCCGGAAAGCGGGTTGTTGGAGGCACCGATCGTCCCGACCAGATTGCCGGAAACGGCGGCGAAGAAGAATCCGGCCACGGCCATGACCCCGGCCGACATGAGGGCCGAGGGATAGGCGCCGGTGAACATGCGGTAGACGAAGATCATCATGACGAAGGCCAGGATCAAGCCGCCCAGGACGAGCTTGATGTTGAGGTCCTTCTCCAGACGGGAGGTCGATTCGGCCTGATCGGCGGCCTTCTTGACGTCGCTCAGGGAGCGCTTGATGCCGCCGCCCCGAGGCTCTTGCGCATCTTGAACAGGGTGAAGCCGGCGCCGACGAGCATGCCGCCGACGGCGATCGGACGGATGATGAACTTCCAGACGTCGGTCACACAGGCCGTCCAGTCGATGGAGGCCGCCGCCGTACCGGGCCCGGCCAGCTGGGCCACGAGCTCGGGGCCGAGGAAGAAGATCAGCAGGGGCGCGAAGAGCCCCCAAGCCAGGATGCCGCCGGCGAAGTTGAGCGAGGCCAGCCGGGGGCCGATGATGTAGCCGACGCCCAGGTAAGGCCGGGAAGATGCCCGGCCCGGAGACGGCGACCGTGCCGCCGGCGGCGATCTTGGGAGAATCCACGGCCGGTCCGATAGCGGACGAAGCTCTGCCCGATCCGGCCGACGCGGATGATGAAGTCCTTGCTGGCGGCGAAGAATTGGAACATGCCCAGGGCGTAGAAGAAGGAGCCCAGGCCCATGGCCTGGAACAGGAACTTGGCCCCGGCGCTGCCGCGCTGGCCGGCCTTATGGATCTCGGCTGCGGCCACCGATTCGGGGAAGGCCAGATCCGGGTCGGAGACCATGACCCGGCGCAGGAAGGTCACGAACATGATGCCCAGGAAGCCGCCCACGAACATCAGCAGGGTCGATTTGACGTAGTCGAGCTGGCCCCAGACCCCGGTGATGAGGAAGGCCGGGAGGGTGAAGATGGCGCCGGCGGCGACGGACTCGCCGATCGAGCCCACCGTCCGGGCGATGTTCTCCTCCAGGATCGAGCCCTTCATCAGCTTCAGGACGGCCATGCCGATGACGGCGGCCGGATAGGTGGCGGCGATGGTCATGCCGGCCCGCATCCCAAGTAGGCGTTGGCCGCGCCGAGGATGATGGTCAGAAAGAGGCCGATGATCAGAGGCCCGGAAGGTGAACTCCTTCATGTTCGTCTTCTCGGGGACGTAGGGTTGATGGCCCATCCGGACCTCCTTGCGAAAGATAAGCCCCTTATAGCCAAATGCCGCGGGGGAGTCAAAGGCGAGCCCGGATTTGCCCAGGGGCCCGGATTTGATGTGTAAAAAGTGTCGTTCAGAGGAAGCAACATGAGCGTAGTCCGCTGGTTCAAGAACCGCCTTTTCTGCGACCTGGCCATCGATCTGGGAACGGCCAACACTCTCGTCTACCTCAAGGGCAAGGGCATCATCATCCAGGAGCCGTCCATCGTCGTCGTCAACAAGCAATCCGGCAAGGTCGAGGCGGTCGGCATGCCGGGCCAAGGACATGCTGGGCAAGACCCCGGCCAACGTCCTGGCCATCAAGCCGATGCACGACGGCGTCATCGCCGACTTCGAGATCGCCGAGAAGATGCTGGACTTCTTCATCAAGAAGGCGACCAACAACAAGGGCTTCCTGCTGCGGCCGCGGATCGTCATCGGCATCCCGACCGGGATCACCCAGGTCGAGCGGCGGGCGGTCAAGGACGTGGCCATGCGGGCCAAGGCGACCGAGGTCTACCTGGTCGAGCAGCCCATGGCGGCGGCCGTCGGGGCCGATCTGCCCATCTCCGAGCCGACCGGCAACATGGTCGTCGACATCGGCGGCGGCACGACCGACATCGCCGTCATCTCCCTGGACGGAGTCGTCTTCAACCACTCCATCCGGATCGGCCGGCAACGAGATGGACGAGGCCATCATCGGCTACCTGAAGAAGAAGTACAACCTGCTCATCGGCGAGCGGTCGGCCGAGATGGTCAAGATGCAGATCGGCTCGGCCTATCCCGCTGGACGAGCCGATGACCATGGAGATCAAGGGACGCGACCTGCGCGAAGGCATCCCGAAGACCATCGTCATCGACGACCAGGAGATCCGCGAGGCGCTCGAAGAAGTCGTGACGGCCGATCGTCAACGCCATCCGCATCGCCCTGGAGAAGACCCCGCCGGAGCTGTCGGCCGACATCATCGACCGCGGCATCATCCTGACCGGCGGCGGATCGCTGCTCAAGAACCTGGACAAGCGGATCCGCGAGGAGACGCAGCTGCCGGTCTTCATCACCGAGGACCCTCTGACCACCGTCGTCCTGGGCGCGGGCAAGATGCTGGACGACATGGAGCTGCTGAAGAAAGGTCTCCATCCCCTGATCCGTCGGGAAGCGGAATCATGCCCCTGGCCCGGCCCGAACGCAGGAAGCTCCTGGTGGTCGGCGGACTGCTGGTCGCCCAGCTCCTGCTCGTCTCCCTGCAGGTCCCCCTGGGCGAGGCGCCCGAGCGTGCTTCGAGCGGGTCGTCTTCTTCGTCCTCGCCCCGGTCCAGGGACTCCTGGACGGCGGATACGGTCTGCTGAGGGGAATCTGGAACACGCTATTTCTACCTGCGGGATGTCGAGGACCAGAACCGCGGGCTGCGGCAGGAGGCCTTCCGCCTGCGGCAGGAGAACCTGATCCTCAACCGCGGGCTGACCGCTGCAGGACCGCGAGGCCGCTCGCGCGCGTCCTGTCCGGGCTTCACTCCGCCTTCATCATGGCTTCGGCCATCGGTGTCGATGCCGTCCAATGTCCGTCGCTCGATCGTCATCGACCGGGGCGCGCGCGACGGGCTGCGGCCCGACCTGCCGGTGGTCGATGCCCAGGGACGCCTGGTCGGCCGGATCGATCAAGCCGCTGGCGGCCCGCCAGGCCACGGTGGAGCTCTTGACAACGAGGGCTTCCGCGTCGGCGTCGTCACGGCCAGATTCCAAGGTCGTGGCGGTGCTCTCGGGCGATGAGCAGCACCGGGGCTCTGCCGCCTCAAGTATGTCTACGCTTCGAACGAGGCCGTGGCCGAAGGGGAGGAGCTCCTGACCTCCGGCTTCGACAGAGATCTTCCCGCCCGGCATTCCGGTCGGCACCATCGTTTCGGTGCGCAAGGACGCGGCGGCCCTGTTCAAGACCATCACGGTCCGTCCCTATCTGGAAATCCGCGACCTCGACGTCCTGGCCGTCTTGTCTGGTCCCCCATGGGGAGGCAGCGGTGAGGGACGTCCTGCACGGCGGGCTGACCCTGGCCGCGGCCTTCCTCGTCCACGCCGTGCTGGGCGGCTTCCTGGCCTCTTCGTTCTTCGGGCGTGGACGCCTTCCTGGTGGCGGTCCTGTTGTTCGCCATCGTCAAGGGGGACGTGCCCGGGGCGGTCATGGGGGCCGCCGCCGGGCTTTTCGCCGACGCCTTCTCCGTCGGCGTCTTCGGCATCTCCGGCTTCGCCTACACCGCGGCCGGCTTCCTCTCCGGCTGGGTCTCGCGCCGGATCAACGTCATGACCTTCCTGCGATCGTTCGTCTTCCTGACCGGCCTGGCGGTCCTGGCCCTGGGCCTCCGCCTGGGTTCTGAGCATGGTCGTCCTGGCCGATCCGATCCCCTGGCAGAGGGGTGCCCTGCTCCTCCGGCCCGCTGGCCGCCGGCCTGGCCGGGGCCGCGGCCTTCGCCCTGTTCCGCCGCTTCCGGAGGCATCGTGTACGGTGAGAAGATCTACGAAGATCTGAGCCTTCTGCGGAAGCGGGCACTCCTCGTCCGGGCGGCGATCACCGCCGCCTTCGCCGTGCTGGCCTTCTTCTATTGGAAAATCCAGGTCCTCGATCACGTCAAGCACCGGGCCCAGGCCGAGGCCAACCGGACCCGGGAGATCGTCGTCCCGGCCCCGCGCGGCATCCTGACCGACCGGGGAGGCAAGCTGATCCTGGCCGACAACCGGGCCTCGTTCAAAGCCTCGCTGATCCGCGAGAACACCAAGGATCTGGAGGGCTCCATCGCGGCGGCCGCGCGAGCTGCTCCAGCTCGAGCCGTCCGTCATCCGGGAGCGACTCGACAAGTACGCCTCCGAGCCGGCCTTCCGGCCTATCGTGGTCAAGGACGAGCTGACCATGGAGGAGGTGCTCGCTGATCGAAGCGCGCAAGGTCGAGTACCCCGAGCTGATCATCGAGACCGAGCCCAAGCGTACTTACCCGTTCGGCGAGTTTGCCGCCCACGCCCTCGGCTATCTCCAGGAACTGACGCCGGAGGAGCTGCGGACCGTGTTCAAGGCGCGCCGCCCCGGTGACATGGTCGGCAAGACCGGCATCGAGGCATCCTACGAGAACGAGCTGACGGGCCTCGACGGCCAGGTCATCGAGGTCGTCGACAGCCAGGGCCGCAAGCAGGATGAGCTGATGAACATCGGGCCGACGGCCGGCCCCCCGCTGCGCCTGGCCCTGGACTACGACCTCCAGGCCAAGGCCGAGGAGCTCCTGAAAGGCAAGGAAGGCGCCGTCGTCGTTCTCTCGCCCCGCACGGGGGAGGTCCTGGCCCTGGCCAGCTTCCCGACCTTCGATCCCAACAAGTTCATCAACCGCTTCACGCCCGAGGAATGGACCGGTCTGGTCGGCAGTCCCGACCGGCCGTCTGCTCAACCGCGCCGTGCAGGGATTGTACTCGCCCGGCTCGACCTTCAAAATCGTCATGGCCGAGGCGGGCCTGGGCTCGGGGACCATCCTTCCCTCGACCCAGTTCGTCTGCGGCGGCGAGATCGAGATCTACGGCAACAGCTTCTCCTGCATGGGGGTCCATGGCGCCCTGGCCCTGTCCGACGCGATCCGCTACTCCTGCAACATCTATTTCTACAACCTCGGCCGGCGCCTGGGCATCGAGACCATCGCCGACCACGCCCAACGCATGGGCCTGGGCCGCAAGACCGGCATCGATATCCCGGGCGAGAAGGACGGGCTGGTCCCGACCCCGGAGTGGAAGAAGCAGACCCGCAAGGCGGCCTGGTATCCCGGCGAAACGATCTCCGTGGCCATCGGCCAGGGCCCGCTCCAGGTCACGCCCTTGCAGATGGCCGCGGTGACCGCCCTGGTCGCCAACGACGGGCGGGCGATCCGCCCGCACCTGGCCATCGGACGGCGACGCCGGAAGCGGCCGTCATGGTCCCCGGGCTGACCCCGGAAGCCGCTGGCGCCCGTGGTCGAGGGGATGTGGCGCTCGGTCAACGCCCAGGGGACCGGCGAGGGCGCCCGTGTCGAGGGCTTCGACGTCTGCGGCAAGACGGGGTCGACCCAGACCGTCAGCACCGAGACGGGCCGAGAAGATCAGCCCGCAGGCGCGGCAGCGCAAGACCCACTCCTGGTTCACCGGGTTCGCGCCGCGCCGCAACCCCGAGATCGTGGTCACCGTCCTGATCGAGTACGGCGGGCTCGGCGGCGTCAACTCGGCGCCGGTCGCCCGCGAGCTGTTCGAGCTGTACAAGGCGAAATATGCTGGACCGAATCCAACTTACGCGAAATTGACTGGATCCTGATCGGGCTGGCCTTGGCCAACGCCATGATCGGGCTGCTGCTGATCTACCAGCGCCTCGCACCTCATCGCCCGGGTCGCCGGCCCTGAAGCAGGCCCTGTGGCTGCTGCTGGGCCTGGCTGGTCATGTTCCTCGTCCTGGCCTTCGACTACAAGCTGCTGATGACGATGGCGCCTTACGCCCTGGCGGCGCTTCGCTGACGGTCCTCGGTCTCCTGCTCGTCTTTGCCCGGGCCAAGGGCGGGGCCAGAAGCTGGATCGGTCTGGGGTTCATGGGCGGACAGCCCTCGGAGCTGGTCAAGATCGCGGTCCTGCTTCTGCTGGCCCGCGTCTTTGCCGAGTATAAGCGGACCTATGCCGGCCTGGGAGCGTTCACCCTCAGCGCGGCGGTCGTTCTGCCTCCCGTCGTCCTGGTGGCCATGCAGCCGGACATGGGCACGGCCATGAGCCTGTTGCCGATCTGGTTCGGCTGTCTGGCCCTGGCCGGCTTGAATCGCAAGACCGTGGTCATCCTTCTGGTGGCGGCGATCGTCCTCGGCTTCATCGGCTGGAACTTTCTGCTGCAAGGATTATCAGAAGGTGCGGCTGCGGACCGTTCTCAACCCCACCCTCGACCCGCGCGGCGCCGGCTATCATGTCCTGCAGTCGAGGATCGCCATCGGCTCGGGCGGCTGGCTGGGCAAGGGCTTCCTGCGGGGCAGCCAGAGCCAGCTCCGCTTCCTGCCGGCCCGGCATACCGATTTTGTCTTCGCCGTCCTGGGCGAGGAGTTCGGGTTCGTCGGGGTCAGCGTCGTCCTGGGCCTGTACTTCGCCCTGCTGCTGCGGATCTTCCGGGCCGTGGGCAAGACCCGCGACCGGGCCGGCCTCTACGTCGTCTTTCTGGTCGGCTGCATGATCTCCGTGCCGTTCCTGGTCAACGTCTTCATGATCATCGGGCTGTTCCCGATCACGGGCATCCCCATCCCGCTGCTGAGCTACGGCGGGTCGTCTCTGCTCTCGACCTTCATGGCCGTGGGCCTGGTCCTGAACGTCAAGATGCGGCGGTTCGTCAATGTCTGAGCCGGCGCTGCGCGGTGTCGAGAAGCCGGCCCGCTATGCCGGCGGCGAGTGGAACGCCGTCTGCAAAGACCCCGCTACCGTCCGCATACGGGTGGCCCTGGCCTTTCCCGATGTCTACGAGATCGGCATGTCCTACCCGGGGCAGAAGATCCTCTACGAGCGGGCCAACCGCCGGGCGGATGTGCTGGCCGAGCGGGTTTACGCCCCCTGGCCCGATTTCGAAGCCGCCCTGAAGCGAACGGGGGAGCCGCTCCGCTCCCTGGAGAGCGGACTTGCGCTCGACGCCTTCGACGCCGTGGGCTTCTCGCTGCTCTACGAGCTCAACGACAGCAACGTCCTGACCATCCTGAGCCTGGGCCGCATTCCGATCGCCGCCGCCGAGCGGACGCTCGCCCACCCGCTCGTCCTGGCGGGCGGTCCGGCGGCCTTCAACCCGGAGCCTCTGGCCGGGATCATCGACGCTTTCTTTCTGGGAGACGCGGAAGAAGGGCTTCTCGAAGTCCTGGACGCCTGGCTGGAAGCCCGCGGCTCCCATGCCGATCGGGAATCCGCGGTGGCCGAGCTGGCCAGGGTGCCGGGCGTCTATGTCCCCGCTCTCTACGAGACGCTTGAGGCTGCCGGTTCGGCCCTGCTTGCCGTCCGGCCCCGGCCCGGCAGCCGAGCCCCGTTCCCCGTTCGCAAGCGCATCCTGTCGAGCTTCGCCGAGGCGCCTTTTCCCGCAGAACCCGTCGTGCCCGGCCTGCAGGCGGTCTTCGACCGGGTGGCCGTCGAGGTGGCCCGCGGCTGCCCCCAGAAGTGCCGCTTCTGCCAGGCCACGAGCCTCTATCATCCGCACCGGATCAGGGAGCCGGAGGATGTGGTCAAGAGCCGTACTGGCCGGACTCGAGGCCACGGGCTACGAGGACGCCTCGCTCTTCGGTCTGTCGGTCGGCGACTACCCCTGCCTCGAGCCCGTCGTCGCAACGCTGATGGCCAAGCTTGCGCCGCGGCGGATCTCGCTGTCGCTCTCCTCGCTGCGGCCGAAGCGGTTGTCGCCGGAGATCGTCGAGGCCATCACCAAGGTCAGACGGACGGGGTTCACCCTCGTCCCCGAGGCGGCCACGGAAAGGCTCCGCCGGGTCATCAACAAGCCGGTCGAGGACCGCGAGCTCTGGGAGGCGGCCGAGAGCGCTTTCCGGCGGGGCTGGCGCCTGCTCAAGCTCTATCTGATGATCGGGCTGCCCACAGAGACCGATGAAGACGTGGCGGCCATCCCGTTGCTTGTCCGCGAGCTTGCGGCCCGCGGCCGGGCCATCCTCGGCGGGCCGCCGCGGATCCACGTCAGCCTGGCCTCCTTCATCCCCAAGCCGCATACGCCCTTCCAGTGGGAGGCCATGGACTCGCCGGAAAGACTCTGGGAAAAGCAGGCCAGGATCCGGGCCGCCCTGGGTCGGGACCGGTCCGTGGAGATCAAGACCCATGACGTCCGCCAGTCGCTCCTGGAAGCCGCCTTCTCCCGCGGCGACCGCAGGCTTCACGGCGTTCTCCTGCGGGCCTGGACGGCCGGCGCCCGGTTCGACGGATGGAGCGACCAGTTCCATCCTGGACTATGGGAAGAGGCGTTCCGAAGCGCCGGTGTCGCTTCGGACGACTACCTGCGGAGCATCGTACCCGGCACGGCCCTGCCCTGGGACGCGGTTTCGACCGGGATGAAGCCGGAGTTTCTGGATGCGGAGCGGAAGCGGGCCTTGCAGGCCGAGCCGACGCCGTCCTGCGACGACCGGGATTGCGCCGACTGCCGCGGCTGCGAGACGGGCATGCGAAGGCGGGGGCAGGACGCGGCATCCGCCGCGGCCGAGGCCGGGGACCCGCCTGCACTCCTCGGGCGTCCGGCCGAGTCTCCGGTTCGTTACATCGTCCGTTACGCCAAGCAAGGACCGGCCCGTTTCCTGGGCCACAACGACCTGGTCAACGGCCTGCAGCGCGTCTTCCGCCGGGCCGGGGTCGAGACCGCTTTCAGCGAGGGCTTCCACCCCAAGCCGGTCATGTCGTTCGGCCCGGCCTTGCCGCTCGGGATGGCCGGATGCGACGAATTCCTGGAGTTCAAGTCGGGGCGCGACATCGACGAGGCGGAATTCCTGGCCGCTGTCCGGCCGCGGCCCCGACGGGCCTCCGCTTCCACGCCCTCGGCCGCCGCGGGCCCGCCGAACGCCCGCTCCAGGAGCGGCTGAGGGGCATGGTCTACACCGTGGACCTCGGCGATCCCGTCTTCGCCGAGGCGCCGATCCCGGCCGCCGAAGCCGCGGCCAGGGTCCGGGCGTTGCCTCCGGCGACCCGGCTTTCGCCTGGCTGGAGTCGGTCGAGGCGTCTCCCGACGGCGCGCTCCTTCGTCTGCGGGCCGCCTTCCGGGCCGCAGAAGATCCCGCGGCCGCAGGACCTGATACGGAAGGCTCTGGGCCTGGAGCGGCCGTCTTTCGTCCTGACCCGAGAGGGCTTCCTGACGGCCGAGCCGGCCTCCCCGCCGGATCTCCCCGTTTGACAGAATCCATCGGAATCCATTATAAAAGAGCGAGTTTTCGACTGCAGAAAAGGATGTCTTTCGATGAAGGAGATCTCCGCATGATCGACTTCACCCTGAGCGACGAGCAGCAAGCCCTGCAGGAGATGGCCCGCGACTTCGCCCAGAACGAGATGCGCCCCGTGGCCGCCCACTACGACCAGAGCCACGACTTCGCCGATGACGTCATGCGACAAGGCCTTCCAGGCCGGCTTTCTGACCTGCAATATCCCGGACGCCTACGGCGGCGGCGGCTTGTCCAGCCTGGACCTGGCCATCCTGTCCGAGGAGCTGTCCTGGGGCTGCGCCGGGCTTTTCACCAGCATGATGGCCTGCTCCCTGGCCACCACTCCGATCGTGCTGTTCGGCAGCGAGGAGCAGAAGCGGAAGCATCCTGGGCGGCCATGTGCCGGACCTATCACCCTGGGCGCCTTCGCCTTGACCGAGCGTGAAGCCGGCTCGGACGCCGGCGCCGTCAGGACCAGGGCCGTCCGCGACGGCGACGACTACGTTCTCAACGGCTCCAAGTGCTTCATCACCAACGGCGGGGTGGCCGGCCTCTATACCGTCTTCGCCAACACCGCGCCGCATAAAGGCGCCCGCGGCTTGAGCGCCTTCGTCGTCCCGCGCGACACGCCGGGCCTGACGGTCGGCAAGGTCGAGGACAAGATGGGCCAGCGGGCCTCCAACACGGCCGAAGTCTATCTTCGAGGATGTCCGCGTCCCGGCCCGGAATCTTCTCGGCCGCGAAGGCGCTGGGCTTCATCATCGCCATGAAGACGTTCGACGTGACCCGGGCCTCGGTCGGCTCGGCCGCCCTGGGCATCGCCCGGGCCGCCCTGGAAGCACTCGGTCGCCTACGCCAAGACCCGCCGGACGTTCGGCAAGCCGATCGCCCTCTTCCAGGCCACCCAGATGAAGATCGCCCAGATGGCCATCGAGCTCCAGGCGGCCCGCCACCTGGTTTGGCACGCGGCTTGGCTCGTCCGATCAGGGCCGGCCCAACGGCAAGGAATCGGCCATGGCCAAGTGCTTCGCCTCGGACATCGCCGTGGCCGCGGCCGGCGAGGCCATCCAGATCCACGGCGGCTACGGCTACATGAGGGATTATCCGGTCGAGAAGCTCTGGCGCGACGCCAAGCTGCTCCAGATCTACGAAGGGACCAACGAGATTCAGCGGCTGGTCATCGCCCACGAGGTCATCGGACCGGTCAAGGCGTAAGCCTAGGCGGAAAGAGGCTTCGGCCGGACCCAGGCCCGCTGCGAGACGTTCTCGCGCAGGACTTCGGTGATGGAGCGGGCTTTATGCCGGACCGAGGCCACGAGAGCGCCCATGTCGTGCACCCCGCCGATGAAGACGGAGCCGACCAGGATCCAGATCAGGGTGGGCGCCCAGCCGAAGGCCAGAGCGGCGAAAAAAAAGGGACGCTCTTGCGAGCGTCCCCTGGATTGGCGTTGTGAGCCCGCGGCGATGGCGCCGCGGAGCCCGAAACGGGCTATTCGGTAAAGTATTCGGGAACGAGGCCCAGCGTCTCGGCGCCGGAGCCCTTGCAGACGTCGATCAGCTCGACGACCCGGGCGAAGGCGCACTTGGCGTCGGCCCGCAGGAAGATGGTCTTGTCGGCGCGGGTCGAGTACAGACGGCGGAGCTCGTCTCCGGCCAGCCGGAAGTCGGCGAAGCGGTCCTTGTTGATGTCGACCGTCAGGTCCTTGTTCAGGGTGACGACGATCAGGCCCACGGGCTGGCCGCCGGATGTATCGGAGGCGGTTTCGGGAAGACGGACATCGATGCCCTTCTGAACGAGGGGCGTGATGACCATGAAGATGATCAGAAGAACGAGCAGGACGTCGCAGAGCGGGACGACATTGGGTTCGGCTTTGGCCATGAGGCTATTCCTCCTTTGAGAGTCCTTGCGAACGGATCGATCCAGAAGCCCCATTGTAAAGAAATCCGGGGGGCCAGTCAAATCGAAAATTCGAGGGCCGGCCGCGAACGCCTCAGGCCGAAAGAAGGCGCGTGATCGTGTCCGGCCAGTTGAGGGCGGCGATGGCCCGGCGACCGGCCTGGCCCATGCGCTCGGCCGCGGCCGCGTCGTCGGCCCAGAGCGTCGAGCTTGCCGGCCAGAGCCGCCGGATCGGGAGGGACGACGAAGCCCGATTCACCGTCGCGGACCTGCTCGACCGGCCCCCCGCTGTCCGGCGGCGGTCAGCACGGCCTTCCCTGAAGCAAAGGCCTCGCCCGTGACGAAGCCGTAGTCCTCGTGGAAGGGCGTGAAGACCACGGCCCGGCAGCGGGCGTAGTGATCGATGAGGCCGGCCTCGTCGAGCGGCCCGGCCAGGGTGACCCGGCCCTCGAGGCCGAGCTCGCGGATGCGGCCGGCCAGACGGTCTTTCTCGGGTCCCTCGCCGGCGATGACGGCCCGGAAATCCCGCCGCTTCATCAGGGCCACGGACTCGACAAAAAGATCGAGCCGCTTGAGCGGGGAGAGGCGCGAGACAGCGAAGAAAAAGTCTCCGTATTCCTCCGTCCGGTAGGCCCGCTGGGGCGGGGGAGGGTAAAGGACTTCGGCCGGGATGCGTCCCCAACGCTCAAGGCGGGCCCGGACTTCGCCCGAGATGGTGAAGACCTTCCTCACGCTCCGCTTGAGCAGGCGGTTGTCGATGCCTCGGATGAGAGAGCGGCGCGCGCCTTCCTTGATCCGTCCTTTCCAGGACAGGCGGGATTTGAGGTCGTCCCACAGGTCGTAGTACTCGCGCATGCGGTGGTTGAGCCAGCAGATGTGGGCCGGGTGCTTGACGGCATAGCTGGGGAAGCGCAGCGAGATGACCCGGTCGATCGGGCGGCCCAGCCCGTCCATCCCCACGTCCGTCAGCCGGGTGGCCCAGTAGGCCCCGAGCTGGCGGCCGAAGCGGTTCTGGGGGGTCAGCAGCAGGTCGGCCTCGTGGCCGAGCTCGCGCAGCGCCCGCACCGTGCCGCGGGCGATCGCGAGGTGGCCCCCCTCGACGAAGGCCACGTCGGATGTGACGACCAGGACGCGTTGCTTGTCCACGGCCTTCAACGCAGCGTTTCGTAGGCCTTTTTGTTGTTGTTGGTCTTGAACACGAGCAGAGCGGGCGCCTTGCCCGAGGAGCTGCCGTAGCTGTACTCGACGTCGATCACGGCGTTGCCCAGCAGGGCGCCGATCTCGGCTCCGGCGCCGATACGGTCGCTGATCTCGACGACCACGACCTTGTTGACCTTGACCTTGTAGCCCAGTGTGCGCAGGGCGGTTTCGGCTTTTTTGTTGTCGGAGGTGAGCAGGCGGAAATGGCCCTCGGTCTCGTGGGCGAAGACGCTGACGGCCTTCAGGTTGACGCCGGCGTTGGCCAGCGTGCCCAGAACGCGGCCCAGGATGCCCGGTTCGTTGGGGGTGACGACATGCAGCTCGGTATCCATACTGACGTTGTGCACGTTCCGCTCTCCTCAAGGAGGCCGATTATACCAGAACCGCGGGGCATTGCCAAAGCCGAGGCCCGCCGGGCGACTGGCACGACCTCAGGGGGAATCCGTATAATGCCCGGGGAGAAGCCCATGATGAGCTCAGAAGCTAAGGTCGCCATCGTCGACAATGCCGTCGAGCCCGACGTCTACAAGCCGGTCGAGCATTGGGCGCGCTATCTGGACGTCCCTTGGCGCGCCTTCCGCGCCCCCGAAGGCCGCCTCCCCGCGGCCGCCTCGGATTTCAGCCACATCATCCTGACCGGATCCGAGGCTTCCATCCTGGAGCGCGAGCCCTGGGCGGAGGCCGAGGCCGAGCTCGTCCGGCAAGCCTTTGCCGGCGGCGCCTCCATCCTGGGCAGCTGCTATGGTCACCAGCTTCTGGCTTACGCTCTTTACGGGCCTGCCCGCATCGGCCGCTGTCCGGCCCCCGAGGTGGGTTGGCTTCCGGTCGCCGTACTGGCGTCGAGCCCTCTCCTGGGGCCGGCCGGCCAGGCCTTTGTCTTTCAGCATCATTTCGACGAGGTCCGAAGCCTGCCCCGCCGAGTGCTCCGTCCTGGCCGCCTCCGAAGTCTGCCGCGTCCAGGCTTTCGGCGTGGCCGGACGCAATGTCTGGGGACTACAGATGCATCCGGAGATCGATCCGTCGGCGGCCCGGGGCTTCATGCGGGACTTGGCCGACCGCGGCGCCAAAAGCCGGGATCTCGATTTGGCCGCGCTGCGGTCGCCCCACCGGGATTCCGGTTTGATCTCAAGGATTGTCAGCCATTTCATCCATTTTTCTTCTTGACATAGGTCGAGAATTAGGTATTTTATAGATAGCGAATTTGTCTGGCTGTCTGACAGGTTTGATGCCCTGAACAAGGAGGCTCCCATGAGAGGAAAAAAGCTCGTCCTTTTCGTCGCGGTCCTGATGGTCCTGTCCGTCGTGACCGCATCGGCCCAGACGCACAAGCTGCGCCGGATCGGCGTCAACACCTTCGCCCAGGTCAAGGGCAAGTATCCCCACGGCCGAGGTCATGAAGACCATCGCGGAGAAATACGCCGGGGATATCAAGTTCGGCTTCGACAAAGTCGGCATGGGCGAGGTCTACCTCCCGTTCATCGAGCAGCTTCGCGCGGCGTCCTTCACGGAGAAGGCTATCGCCGTCGGCGATCGATTCCCCTGGATGCTGTTCCGGGTCCGGGGCCAGGTCAAGGTTTGGGAGGACGTCGAATGGGCCGGCAAGGCGCCCTTGGATGTCTTCTCCTTCCATGTCCTGAAGGACAACAAGGATTACGAGTTCGTCATTCCCAAGCCCTGCGGCAATATCGCCCTTTACAAGGTTACCGAGATGAAGAGTCGTGCCTCCGGCCGTCTGCGCCATCGTGGTCGGGCCGGCCAAGGTCAACCTCAATGAGCCCGTCACGGTCGACATGACGGGCAGCACGGGCGCCAAGAGCATGGATGTCGAGGTCTTCAACGCCCAGGGCGTCAAGATCCAGAGCCACACCTTCACCCCGTCCGCGACCAAGTGGCAGACCAAGTTCGACAAGCCGGGCGAGTACCTGTTCAAGGGCAGGGCCGTCAACGAGGAAGGCAAGCTCTCGGACAACCTCTGCCAGACCAAGATCATGGTCAACGCGCCGCCGGTCTGCAAGCTCTGGACGTCGTGCCTGCCCTGCACCGACTACGTGGGCAAGCCGATCACCTTCGACGCCTCCGGCTCGACGGATCCCGACGGGCAGGTCGTCAAGGCCGTCTTCGAGATCACGGACGAGAGCGGCAAGGTCATCGACAGCTTCACCAAGGCCGAAAAGCCCCTGGTCTGGGAGAAGATCTTCTACGCCCCGGGCAAGTACGGCATCAACGTTACGGTCTTCGACGACATGGGCGCCGCCTCCGCCAACTCCGATCCCTGCCGGATCCAGTTTGAAGTGACCCAGAAGAAGATGTTCTTCCTGGTCGAGGCCGGCCCGGGCCTGGCCCGCGGCACCTACACGGGCTTCTTCTTCGGCCGCGCCGGCCTGATGTGGAACCTGGCCCCCAACGCGCTGGACTTCATCCTTCGCGTGGGCGGGGCGCTGTTCGGCGTGGGCTCGCCCTGGAAGCCCTTCCTGATGGCCGACGGCTTGTTGAACCTCCACCTCGGTCCCGCCATGTACCTGGACGCCGGCCTCGGCTATACGACCAAGGAGCAGGACGTTCGGCTGAGCGGGTTCGACCTGATCGGCGCCTTCGGGGTGAACATCCTCAACAACTTCACCTCGACCGGATCGATCTTCGCCGAAGCCCGCATCCCGGTCATCACCAAGGACCGCTTGGTGGAAGACCACTACAAGCTTCTGCTGGGCTTCCGCTACATCTTCTGATCCCGACGCTGAGGCCGCGAACCGACGCCCTCATCCTCACGTCCCCGCCGGGGGCGCGAGGATGAGGGCTTTTTTTATACAGGCCGCAATGGCGGCGCGCCTCCTGCGGAGCAGGAATGGTCCACTTTCGTGGGACGAATCCCGGAAAACACGTCGGAGAGCGGTTCCGGCCGAGGGAGGAATCCTGAATGAGGCACATCCTGGGTCCGTTCTCTCGAGCCTGGCCCGATTTCCGGCCCGGCGGCCAAGCCGGAAGGAGACTGGCATGAATCGTGCATTGATATCGATCGACCCTTGTGGATACCCAGTGCCTTGCCGGATCGGGCAGGAGCAGAAGGGAGAGGGTCCGAGGAGAAAGGAGAACCCATGAGAGGAAAGAGAATCGTTCTATTCGTCGCGGTCCTGATGGTCCTGTCCGTCGTGACCGCCTCGGCCCAGACGCACAAGCTGCGTCGCATCGGCGTCAACACCTTCGCCCAGGTTAAGGGCGATATCCCCACCGCCGAGGTCATGAAGACCATCGCGGCAAGATATGCCGACGACGTCAAATACGGCTTCGGCTTGGTCGGCATGAGCGAGATCTACCCCGCTTTTATCGAGCAGCTCGGCTCGGCCGCCTTCGTCGAGAAGGCCATTCCGGTCGGAGACCGGTTCCCCTGGATGCTGTTCCGGGTCCGGGGCCAGGTCAAGGCTTGGGAGGACGTCGAGTGGGCCGGCAAGGCGCCCTTGGACGTCTTCTCCTTCCATGTGGTGAAGGGCGACAAGGATTACGAGTTCGTCATCCCCAAGCCGTGCGGCAACATCGCCCTGTATAAAGTCTCGGATTACGTCGCCAAGGCCGACATCCCCCCGGTCGTCTGCACCATCGTGGTCGGGCCGGCCAAGGCCAACCTCAACGAGCCCGTCACGGTCGACATGACCGCCAGCAGGGGCGCCAAGAGCATGGACGTCGAGGTTTTCAACGCCCAGGGCGTCAAGATCCAGAGCCACTCGTTCACGGCCGCCGCGCCGAAGTGGGAGACACGGTTCGACAAGCCCGGCGAGTATCTGTTCAAGGGCAGGGCCGTCAACGAGGAAGGCAAGCTCTCGGACAACCTCTGCCAGACCAAGATCGTGGTCAACGCGCCGCCGGTCTGCAAGCTCTGGACGTCGTGCATGCCCTGCACCGACTACGTGGGCAAGCCGATCACCTTCGACGCCTCCGGCTCGACGGATCCCGACGGCCAGGTCGTCAAGGCCGTCTTCGAGATCACGGACGAGAGCGGCAAGGTCATCGACAGCTTCACCAAGGCCGAAAAGCCCCTGGTCTGGGAGAAGATCTTCTACGCCCCGGGCAAGTACGGCATCAACGTTACGGTCTTCGACGACATGGGCGCCGCCTCCGCCAACTCCGATCCCTGCCGGATCCAGTTTGAAGTGACCCAGAAGAAGATGTTCTTCCTGGTCGAGGCCGGCCCGGGCCTGGCCCGCGGCACCTATACGGGCTTCTTCTTCGCCCGCGCCGGCCTGATGTGGAACCTGGCCCCCAACGCGCTGGACTTCATCCTCCGCGCCGGCGGGGCGCTGTTCGGCATGGGCTCGCCCTGGAAGCCTTTCCTGATGATCGACGGCCTGTTGAACCTCCACCTCGGCCCCGCCATGTACCTGGACGCCGGCCTCGGCTATACGACCAAGGAGCAGGACGTTCGGCTGAGCGGGTTCGACCTGATCGGCGCCTTCGGGGTGAACATCTTCAACAATTTATCCTCGGCCGGATCGATCTTCGCCGAAGCCCGCATCCCGGTCATCACCAAGGACCGCCTGGTGGACGACCACTACAAGCTTCTGCTGGGCTTCCGCTACATCTTCTGATCCCGTCTTCGCAACGCCAACCAGGGCCGGTTCCCGAAAGGGGACCGGCCCTTTTCACGTCCGGCCATGCCTCCTCCGGGACGTTTGCTTCGAACGCGCACGACGGATAGAATAGCGCCATGAATATCGCCCTGATCGGCGCCGACGGGCAGCTGGGGACGGACCTGGCCTCGGTCCTGCCGGCCGAAACGCTGCGTCCCCTTTACTACCCGGAATTCGATGTGACGAAACCCGAGGCCGCGGCGGCCCGGCTCAAGGAGCTCCGTCCCGACGTGGTCATCAACACCTCGGCTTTCCACCGTGTCGATGAGTGCGAGGACCGGGGCGAGGAAGCCTTCCGCGTCAACGCCCTGGCCGTGCGGGACCTGGCTCTGGCCTGTCGGGCCATGGATGCCGTCCTGGTCCATTTCAGCACGGACTACGTCTTCGACGGCCTGCGGACGACTCCCTATGCCGAGGACGACCGGCCGGGCCCGTTGAGTGTCTACGCCGCATCCAAGCTGGCCGGGGAGCACCTCGCGGCGGCGGTTTGGGAAAGACATTTCATTGTCCGGACCTGCGGCTTGTTCGGGCGTGCGGGATGCCTGGAGAAGGGACGCAATTTTCCCGAAACCATGATTTGGCTGGCTTCCCAGGGCCGATCCATCCGGGTCGTATCCGACCAGATCGTCGCCCCGACCTCGACGCTGGAGCTGGCCCGCAACGTCGCCGCTCTGATCCGGACGCAAGCCTACGGCCTCTATCATCTGACCAGCCGGGGGAAGTGTTCCTGGTACGAGTTCGCCGGGGCGGTTCTCGCTGCGGCGGGCGTACAAGCGGATTTAACGCCGGTAGAGGCAAACGCATACGGTGCCCGCGCCCGCAGGCCCGCCTACTCGATCCTATCGGACGCGAAAGCGCGCGCGCTCGGTCTGCCGGGATGTTCGGACTGGCGGACGGCCTTGGCCGCCTATATGGAGCAGAGGGGGAAGGGAACGGCCGGGTGAACCCGGGTCACTCCGAAAGCTTGCCCAGCTTGGACAGCTCTTCGTTGTAGTACTTGCGGTACAGGATGTCCCACTCGCGGCTGCCTTCCTCGATCGGCTTCTTCTGGGACTTGATCTTGTCCATGGCCCGCTTGTCGAGCAGCTCGTAGAGCTTCATCTCCTCCTCGAACGTCCGCACCACGGTCAGGCGAATTTCGTTCGGGTCGTCGAGGAACTCGACGTTGTCGCTCTTGGTCAGTAGCTCCAGGACCCGCTTGGACAGATAGTTGACCTTTTCGCGCGAGAGGCGGCCGCTCATAGGGGGATGTTCCTTTCCTTGGCCAGCTTGGTCTTGATCATGCGGAACATCGTCTGATATTCGATGTTGCCCTTGCGGATTTCGTCCATGTGCTTGCCCAGCAGCTCGCGGACCTCCTGGTCCAGCTGGTCTTCCTTGAGGAACTCCTCATTCAACACGGAGGTGATGTCCTGGAGCAAAGTTTCCTTACTCTCTATCAGCACCTTGCCGTCCCGTAGCAAATTACGGACCATTAGGAAGGCCAAGTGCTCGAGCTGATTCTTATTGAGCCTCATGACCATGCAATTTACACCAAAGAGGCAGGTCATTTCAAGGGATTTCGCGGACGGGCGGCAAAAAGGAAGCTAAGAAGCTGAAAAAACGAGAAAAGGGACGAGTCCGCCCGTCTCGCGGGACTTACGGACAAGGGCGACGAGCCGGCCCGCAGCATCGAAAGCCCGGTAGGCGTCTCCTTGGCCGGATGGGCTCTCGCCGGTTGCCAGGCCGGGGCTCCAGCGGACGACCCCTTCGGGAGGGACTGTCCTGCCGTCCAGGATGGCCCGGGAAGCGGCCTCTCCCAGGTCGGCTTTCGGCCATTCGGGGAGCACCCCGGTCATGGGAATCCAAGCGGCCAGCCGGGTCGGGTCGGGTGCGTCTTGGCCCCAGCCCGAGATTTCGACGGCCGTTTCGACGCGCATCTCGCCCACGGCCGTGCGGCGTAAGGCCGCCAGGTGGGCGCCGCAGCCCAGGCTCCGCCCAAGGTCCTCGGCCAGGGACCGGATATAAGTACCCGTCGAGCAGCGCACCTCGAGGTCGAGGTCGGGGGGCGTGAAGCCGGTTATGAGCAGATCGTGGATGAATACGGAGACCGGCGCCAGGGTGACCGGCCGTCCTGCCCTGGCCTGCCGGTAGATGGGGGTGCCGGCGACCTTCTTGGCCGAGAAGGGGGGGGGACCTGCTGGATGGCGCCGCGGAAGGCCGGCAGAGCCGCCTCGACGGCCTCGCGGCCGGGGATCGGTCCGGTCGGCCCGGATTGGGGCATACCCTCGGCATCGTAGGTGTCCGTGGCCGTGCCCAGCCGGACGCAGGCGCTGTAAGTCTTGGATCGGCCGGCGTAGAATCGGTTCAGGCGCGTGGCCTGGCCGAAGGCCACGACCAGCAAACCCGTGGCCATGGGGTCGAGAGTGCCGAAATGGCCCGTCTTAGGGCCTCCCAAGGCCCGGCGCAGGCCGGCCACGACATCGTGCGAAGTGGGGCCGCTTCGCTTGTCGACGAGGAGAAGCCCGTCCATGGACTCAGACGGCGTTCGGGGGTGGAGCGCCTGCGAGCTCGGCCATGATCGCGGCGACGCGGGCCGGCACCTCGACCCGTAGGCGGTCATAGGGGCCCTGGGCGGTAAAGCCCGCGGCGTGGGCGTGGCCGCCGCCATGGAAGCGCTCGGCGATGGCGGCGGCGTGGGCCGTGCCTCGAGAGCGGATGCTGACCCGGAAGGTTTCTTCGCCGACCTCCTTGAAGAAGAGGACGACGTTGACGGTGCGGATGGACCGGGCCAGGGTGGTGATGTCCTCGGAATCGACCTCGCTGAGCCCCAGGTCGTCCATGACGGAGCGGCGCATGGTGATAACGGCGATGTCGCCGTCGCCGGCGATGAATAGGGTCGAAAGCACCCGGCCCAGGAGCAGGACCTTTTCGGGCGTGTTGTTGTGGTAGAGCGACTCACTGACCCGCAGCGGGTCGGCTCCGGCCAGCACCAGCCGGTGGCAGGCGGCGAAGGCCCGGGCCGTGGTGTTGGAGAACTGGAACGAGCCCGTGTCGGAGGCGATGGCGCAGTAGAGGTGTCCGGCCATGGCCGGGGTTATGACCACCGGGAGTCGCTCGCAGAGCTCGGTCACCATCTCGCCCACGGCGGAGGCCTCGGCGTCGACCCAATTGACGTGGCCGTAGTGGTCGTTGGTGAAGTGGTGATCGATGTTGACCTTGATGTCGCCGTCGATCCCGGTCATGCCCGAGCGGGAGACGTCGGCGCACTCCAGCAGGACGACCGCGTCCTGGCCGCGGGAGGGGATTTGCCCGATCCGGATGCGGGCGCAGTCGGGGAAGGTCGTAAACGGGTAGGGCGTGCGATCCGCGTTGACGATGGCCACCTGTTTGCCCATCTGCTCGAGGGCCAGGGCCAAAGCCAGCGAGGTGCACAAGGAGTCGCCGTCGGGCCGGAGGTGGGAGGTGATGGCCAGGCTGCGGGCGGAGGTCAAGGCCTCGACGATGTCGTCAATCGGGCTCCTCGTCATGGCTGCGGACCTTCTCGATCAGCCGTTCCAGCCGGTCCGAGAACTCGGGAGCCGGATCCAGCTCAAAAAATAGTGTCGGATTATACTTTAATTGCACCCGGGCCGCAAGACGGCCGCGCAGCCAGCCGGAGCGCTTGCGCAGGCGCTCCAGGCCGGCCTCCGGGTCGGCGGCGCCGAAGAGGCTGACCATGACCCGGGCCGTCTGCAAATCGGCGGTGACTTCCACCCGGGTGACGGTGATGAGGCCGAGGCCGGGCTCGTCCATGTCGCGGGCCAGAACCTGGCTCAGGGCGTCGCGAAGGAGGCGGTCGACTTTGCGGACGCGGAGGTCGGCGGGGCGGGGCATGAGGGGGTCACAGAAAGCGGCGCTCGGCCTGCGCCACCACGCCGTTGAGATGGGACTCGACGTCCCGCAGAACGCCGTCCAGGACGGCCTCCACGACCGAGGCCTCGGAGTTGAGGGTTACGATCCCCAGGCGGGATCTCTGCCAGACGTCCTGGTGGTCGAGCTCGGCCACGGCGGCGTTGAAGCGGCGCAGGCGGTCCTTGAGGCCCTGCAGCTCGCGACGCTTGTCCTTGAGCGAGCGGGCATGGGGGAAATGCAGCTCCAGCGTCAGCAGCCCGACGACCATGCGGGGCCTCCGGCGGCGGTCAGCGCGGGACGACCTTCTCGGTGACGAAGGCCTCGATCAGGTCGCCCTCCAGGACGTCCTTGAAGTTGGCCAGGCCGATGCCGCACTCGTAGCCGCTCTTGATCTCGTTGACGTTTTCCTTGACGTGCTTGAGGGACGACAGCTTGCCGCGGTGAACGACGTCCTTGCCGCGCACGACTTTGACTTCGGCGTTGCGGGTGATCTTGCCGTCCTGCACGTAGCAGCCGGCGATCGTCCCGACCTTGGGGATGCGGAAGACCTTCCGGACCAGGGCCCGGCCGAGGAAGGTCTCCTTGATCACGGGCTCCAACAGGCCGGCCACGGCCTTTTTGATGTCGTCGGTCAGCTTGTAGATGATCTTGTAGGTCCGGATCTCGACGCCCTGCTTGTTGGCCTGCTCTTCGATCCCCGCCCCGGCCTTGACGTTCTGGCCGATGATGACGGCTCCGGTGGTGGAGGCCAGCAGGAGGTCGGACTCGTTGACGGCGCCGGTGGCGGCGTGGACGATCTTGATCTTGACCTGGGGCGTACCCAGGTTCGGCAGGAGGGCCTTGAGGACCTCCACCGTGCCCTGGACGTCGGCCTTGACCACGAGCGTCAGCTCCTTGGACTCGCCCTGCTCGAGCTTTTTGAACATGTCGTCGAGGGTTACGGCCGGCCCCTTGGGCGCGTCCGCTTTGCCGCCCCGGGAGAGGCGGTAGTCGACGATGGCTTTGGCCTCCTCGGCGTTTTCAATGGCCTGGAAGAAGTCGCCGGCCTGGGGGACTTCGCTGAAGCCGAGGATCTCGACCGGGACCGAGGGGCCGGCGGACTTGATCAGCTTGCCGGCGTCGTCGGCCAGCGCCCGGACGCGCCCGAAGGTCGTGCCGGCGATGAAGGCCTGGCCTACGGCCAGCGTGCCGTGCTGGACGATGACGGTGGCCAGCGGCCCCTTCTTGCCGTCCATGCGGGCTTCCAGCACGACTCCCTGGGCCGGGACCTTGGGGTTGGCCTTGAGGTCCAGGACGTCGGCCATCAGGAGGATCATCTCCAGCAGCTCCTTGATGCCCTTCTTTTCCCGGGCTGAGACATCGACGGCGATGACGTCGCCGCCCCATTCCTCGACCAGCAGCCCGTCCTTCTGCAGCTCGCGCTTGATCTTGTCCGGGTTGGCCTCGGGCTTGTCGACCTTGTTGATGGCTACGATCATCGGGACGCGGCCGGCCTTGGCGTGGTTGATGGACTCGCGGGTCTGGGGCATGATGCCCTCGTCGGCGGCGATGACCAGGACGACGATGTCGGTCAGGCGCGCGCCGCGGGCCCGCAGCTGGGTGAAAGCCTCATGGCCGGGCGTATCGATGAAGGTGATGAAGCGCTTGCCGTGCGTGACCCGGTAGGCGCCGATGTGCTGAGTGATGCCGCCCGACTCCTTGTCGACCAGGTTGGAGGCCCGGATGGCGTCGAGCAGGGTGGTCTTGCCGTGGTCGACGTGGCCCATGATGGTCACCACGGGGGCCCGGTGGACGAGGTCGGCCTTCCGGCTCTCGGCCATGATCCGGATCTCCCGCTCGACGGGGACGATCTCGATGGGCACGTTGAGGTCCTTGGACAGCTGCGCGGCCAGGGCCTCGTCGATGATGTCGTTGGACGAGATGGCGTAGCCGCGGGCGATCAGGCGGTCCAGGAGGTCCTTGGGCCGGACCTTGAGCTTGTCGGCCAGGGCCTTGAAAGCCGCGCCCTCGCGCAGGTAGATGGCCGGGCGCGGCTTGGCCGCGTCCTTGGCCGGTTTGACGGTTTTAACGGTTTTGACGGTTTTTGTCTCGGTCAATGGCGGTTCCTTTGCAGCGGATTTAGGGCCGGGGCTGGATGGCGATCTTCCAGCCGACCAGCATCGAGGCCAGCTTGACGTTGATGCCCTTCTTGCCGATGGCCAGCGAGAGCTGGTCCTGGGGCACGATGGCCTGCATGGTCTGGGCTTCCTTGTCGAGGATCTCGACCCGGTCGACCCGGGCCGGGCTGAGGGCGGACTTGGCGAAGGCGGCCGGGTTGGCCGACCAGATGATGATGTCGATCTTCTCGCCGCCCAGCTCCTTGCTGATGGCCAGGATGCGGGCGCCCTTGACGCCGATGCAGGCGCCGACCGGATCGACGTCCCTCTCGTTGGTCAGGACGGCCACCTTGGCCCTCTCGCCGGGCTGGCGGACGATGTCCTTGATCTGGATCGTCCCGCCGGCGATCTCGGGAATCTCCAGCGACAGAAGACGCTCGAGGAATTTCGGGGTGGCCCGCGATAAGACGATCTGGGGCTCCTGGCCCTTGGCTCCGCGCCGGACCTGGATGATCGAGGCCCGGACCCGGTCGCCGCGCTCGAAGCGGTCGCTGGGCAGCTTCTCCCGGTGGGGCAGGACCGCGTCGGTGCGGGCGAACTCGATGAAGTCGTGGCCCGCTTCCGTCCGCCGGTAGATGCCGGAGACGATCTCTCCCATGCGGGGGGCGAAGTCGCCGTAGATCTTCTCCTGTTCGGCGTCCCGGACCTTCTGGACGATGACCTGCTTGGCGGCCTGGGCGGCGATCCGGCCCAGCGTATCGGAGGGTAGGTCGATCTCGAGGCTTTCACCGATCTCGGCCTGAGGGTTGTGCCGGCGGGCCTCCTCGAGAGAAATCTCTTTGGCCTGATCGGATGGCGCTTCGACGATGCGCCGCTCGGTATACACGCGGAGATCGCCCTTCTCGGGGCGGAAGAAGACGTGGATGGACTCACCCCGGGTATAGAACCGGCTTGCGGCGACCTTGAGCGACTCTTCGATGGCCGAGACGATAACGGACGGAATCACCCCCCGCTCCTTGCTGAGCTGCAGGATAGTATTCCAGACGTTGATCTTCATAGCTTCGGCCTTGGTTTCTTCGCGCGGTGAACGGGGATTATAGCGGAAACAGAGGGCTCGGGCAATGGGGGTCAAAGACGCTCGCTCCCCCGGCGAGGGAGCTCGCTCCGGCCGGCTCGGTCGCGAAAGCGAAGTCCATGTAAAACCAAAGAGTCATCGGATTATGCTCCTTGAGGGAGGCAGCCCCGGGCGTTGGAGGGGGAACCCACTCAAGGTTCCCCCTCCAAGGGAGTCCCGCTCCCTCGCCGACCCTAAGCTAGCGCTTAGGGCTGCCGAGCTCGTGGCTTTGACCCCCCCATCGCCCTCGCCCTAATAAAAAATCTCCATAAATGCGATCAAATCTCATTCAATCGCTACAAACTATTTATCCGTGACGACGAGATTCCCGCGTAGGCTGTAGGCGCCGTAGCCGGTGATCTCCATATCCAGAAAGCGGCCGCTGACGTCGCTCTCGGCCCGGAAGTTCACCACCTGCCCTCCCTCGGTCCGCCCGCTGAAGGCCGCACGGTCCCTCCGGCCCGGCCCGGTGGCCAAAACCCGCAGCCGCCGTCCGACCAGGCTGCGGTGGAAATCGATCTGGAGCCGCTTCTGCAGGTCCTGGACCTCGATCAACCGTCTCCGCTTGACCTCCAACGGGACGTCATCGGGGCCGCGCGCGGCGGCCGTGCCCGGGCGGGGCGAGTAGCGGAAGGAGTAGATGGCGGTGAAACCGATCCTCTCCAGCGCCGTCAGCGTCTCGCGGAATTCCCCCTCGGTCTCGCCCGGAAATCCGACGATGATGTCCGTGCTCAGGCATAGGTCCGGCATCCGACCGCGCAGGCGCTCGACCAGGCCGAGGTAGTCCTCGCGGGAGTATCCCCGGTTCATGCGGGCTAAGACGGAGGTCGAGCCGGATTGCAGGGGGAGGTGCAGCTGCCGGCAGATGCGGGGGGAGGAGGCCATGGCCTCGATGAGCACCGGCCCGAAGCTCTTGGGGTGGGACGTGAGGAAGCGGATCCACTCCGGGCCCTGGATGCGGGCCACTTCTTCGAGCAGGCGGGCGAAGGCGGCGCCGGTCACGGGATCCCGGTAGGAATTGACGTTCTGGCCGAGAAGCTGGATTTCGCGGTATCCCCGCCGGGCCAGGTCCCCGACTTCGGTCCGCACCGAGGCCAGGGGGCGGTATTTTTCGCGCCCGCGGGCCAGCGGAACGATGCAGTAGGAGCAGAAGTTGTCGCAGCCTTCCATGATCGTGACGAAGCCGCTCCAGGGGTTGCTGCGGGCCAAGAGGCTGGACGGCGCCTCCTGCCACTCGGCCGACCGTTCGACGTCAACGACGGAACCCGCCGCCGCGGCGGCCAGAATGGCGGGCAGGCGGAGGTAGCCGTCCGGGCCGACCACGAAGTCGACGCAGGACCGCTTGGACATAAGCCGCTCGCGCTCGACTTGGGCGACGCAGCCGACGACGCCGACGAGCATGGGCCGGCGGGCCTTGAGGAGCCTCAAGCGGCCGAGGTACGAGGCCATCTTGTCCTCGGACTTGGCCCGGACGGCGCAGGTGTTGACGATCAGGACGTCGGCTTCCTCCTCCCGGGCGGCGGGATGGGCGCCCGCTTCGATCAGAACCCCGGCGATCTTCTCGGAGTCGTTCTCGTTCATCTGGCAGCCGAAGGTCCGGATGAAGAAGGAACGTCCGCGGAAGTCGGGGCTCATGGCGGCGCCATTATACAACAGGCGGCAAGGGGGGGGCGGACGTCAGAGCAGCTCTTCCACGAGCCGGGCCGCCGTCTGGACATAGGCGGCGCACCGGGTGGCGAAGAGATCGCGGGCCCTGGCTTCGGCCATGCCCGCCTCGGTTCCCAGGTCGAGTCCGAGCAGGTCGGGGCAGCGAAGCGCGCCATGGGCTTCGCGGAAGCGTGCCGCGAGGCGCTGCATCCGATCGTAGGTGCGGTCGCGGGCGGCCAGATCGTCGGCCCTGGTCCGGCCGTGCTTGAGGGCCAAGGCCATGAAGGCGCCGCTCAAGGCGCCGCACGCTTCGCCCAGATGGGCCATGCCCCCGCCGAACGCCTGGCTGATCTTGAGCGCTTCCTCGCGGCCCAGGCCGAGGTCTTCGGCGAAGGCCAGAAAGACGGCCTGGGAACAGCTGAAGCCTTCAGCGAAGACGGCGGCGGCCTGGTCGGCTTTGGATATCGGGTTCACGGCGGTCTCCTTGGTCCTGCGGGTTAGTCTCGGCCTTCCGGCCGCAGCATCTCGCGAGCGCTGGTTCGGGCGGCCTCGGTGATCCGGCCGCCGGCCATCAGGCGCGCTATCTCCTCGACCCGGTCCTCGCCTTGCAGGCTCCGGACGGTGGTGAAGGTGCGGTCCTTCTCGATCCGCTTCTCGATCCGATAGTGGTGGTCGGCATGCGAAGCGATCTGAGGCAGGTGGGTGATGCAGACGATCTGGTGGGTCCCGGCCAGCCGCCGCAGCTTCTGGGCCACGAAGTCGGCCGTCCGGCCGCCGATGCCGGCATCGATCTCGTCGAAGACCAGGGTCGAGGCACCCTCTCGGGCCCGGCCGGCCGATTTCAGCGCCAGCATGACCCGGGAGAGCTCGCCGCCGGAGGCGATCCGGCGCAGGGGCTTGAGGTCTTCCCCGGGGTTGGGGCTGATCAGGAATTCGACCTCGTCCCAGCCCGCATCGCGGGCCCCGTCGGCGGACTCGAGGGGCAGGGGATGGGGCTCGACATGGACCTCGAAGCGTGCCTTCTTCATGCCCAGAAGCCCGATCTCGCGCTCGATGACCGCGGCCAGCTCGACGGCGGTCTTGCGGCGCGCGTCCGAGAGCCGGCCCGCCAGTTCGGCATAGCGGGCGTGGAGACGGCCGATGGCTTCGTCCGCCTCGGCCAGCCGAGCCTGGATGTTGACCAGGCCGTCGCGCTCGGCGACCAGCTCGGCCAGCCGGGTTCGGACATCCTCCAGGCCGCCCCCGTATTTGCGCTTCAGGCCCTCGATCAGGCTCAAGCGCTCTTCGATCGCCTCTAGCCGCTCGGGTGAGGCGTCCTGGCGGTCTTTGTAGCGCATCAAGACGTCGGAGGCCTCGCGGGCGGCGATCACGGCCGGCCCCAGAGCGTCGCGGTATTCGGCGAAGACCGGGTCGAACCCGGCCAGCTCGTCCAGGATGCCGCGCACCTTGACGGCCAGCTCGGACAGGGACGGCTCGCCGCTGTAGGCCAGCTCGAGACCCTTGTCCAGGAGGCCGGAGATCTTTTCGGCGTTGCGCAGACGATGGCGCTCGGCCCGCAGATCGTCCTCCTCGCCCGGCCGCAGGGCGGCCTTCTCCAGCTCGTGGATCTGGTACTCCAGATAATCCAGACGCTGTCGGCGGTCGCGCTCCTTGGCCCGCCACTCGAGACGGTCCTGCCAGCGGGCCCGAAGCTCCGAGGCGACGTCCGCCGTTTCGGCCCGCAGAGCCGAGGTGCCGGCCTGTTGGTCGAGATAGTCGAGGTGGCTTTCCAGGCGCATCAGGAAGATGTGGTCGTTCTGGCCGTAGACATCGATCAGGCCGGAGACGAGGTCGCGCAGGCGCTTGAGCGGGACCAGCACGCCGTCGCAGTAGGCCTTGGCCGTGCCTTCGTCCGCCACGATCCGCTGTACGGTCATTTCCCCGCTCTCGTCCAGGCTGGGCGCAGTCCCAGGCGGACGGGTCAGGATGGCTTCGACCACGGCTTCACGGCAGCCCGTCCGGACAAGGCCGGGCGAGGCCTTTTCGCCGCCGATCAGCCGCAGGCTGTCGATGAGGATGGACTTACCGGCCCCGGTCTCGCCGGTCAGAACGGTGAAGCCCGGCCCGAACCGGATCTCCAAGTCCTCGATGGTGGCGAGGTTCCGGACGCGCAGGTGGCGGATCATGCCGGGCTATTGTTTCTTCAGAACGAGCGGGACGAGGGCCTTCTCCAGGTTGATCCGGCCGTAGCCGAGGAACTCGTCCTTGCCGGCATAGCCGGAGACATTGACGTCGTCCGCGGAGTAGCGGATCACGTTCATGATCTGGGCCGGGGTCAAGCCCGGCTTGACGCTCTTGATCAAGGCCGCCAGCCCCGCGACATGGGGGGCCGCCAGCGAGGTGCCGTTGGAGTAGCCGTAGGGCAGGGAGGCCTGCCCGAAATACCAGGTCGGGACCGAGGACAGGATCCGCACGCCGGGGGCGGCCACGTCGTTCTCGGCTCCGATGTTGGAGAAGGAGGCCCGGACGTCGTTGTAGTCGGTCGCGGCTACGGCGATGACGTAGTTGTCGTAGGCGGCGGGGTAGTAGACGGGCCCGGCATCGTTGCCGGACGCGGCGACGATGGTGACGCCCTTCTCGTAGGCATAGCGCAGGGCGCTGCGCAGGGTCTCGTCGCCGGCCGGACCGCCCAGGCTCAGGTTGATGACCGCGGCCCCGTTGTCGGCCGCCCAAGTGATGCCTTGGGCGATCTTGTCCGTGGTCCCGGTGCCGGCATGGTCCAGCACCTTGACCGGCAGGAGGGTGCAGTTCCAGGCGACCCCGGCGATGCCCTCGCCGTTGTCGGTCGCCGCGGCGATGATCCCGGCCACGAGCGTGCCGTGGAAGTAATCATCGGTGGCGTCGAAGTCGTTGTTGACGAAGTCGCGGCCGCTGTTCCTGATGTTGTTTTTCAGGTCGGGGTGGAGGAGGTCCACGCCCGAGTCGAGGACGGCCACGGACACGGTCGCCGCACCGATCGTCTCTTCCCAGGCGGCGGGGGCCTTGATGTCGGCGCTGGCCTTGCCCGTCGGACTGCCCGGCACGCTCCCGATCTGCTGGCCCGAGTTGGACAGGGCATACTGATAATTGAACAGAGGGTCGTTCGGCGTCAGGGCGGCGCTGAAGACATGGTTGGGGTGGGCGTATTCGACGTCGGGGTTGCGGGACAAGGCTGCGACCATCTCCTCGACCGTCGTCCCCTCGGGCGTCTCGATCGTGCTGACGTTCAGACTAGGGATGCGGAAGACTTCCGTGGCGCCATAGGCGGTCAGGGTGGCCGTCTTCATCCTCTTGGGCATGGAGCTTCGGAACTTGACCAGCACTTGCCCGGGGGCATAGGCCGTGCCGTGGATGGGGGTCAGGAAAGATGCCCCCCCGGGCGCCACATCGCGGGGGCCCTCCTGGGGCATCTGCCCGGAGGGAACGGCCATCGCGGCGGCTGCCGAAAGCGCCGTCAGGATCAGGAGCGCCTTACGGAGGTGGGGTGTCATGGCTTGGTCCTCCTTAGAACGAGAGCATGGCCCGTACGGTGCCGCCGTAATCCAGGCCCAGTCCGCCGCCGATCTTTTTGAAGGGGATGAGCGAGCCTCCCAGCTTGACCCGGAAGGCTGAGGACAGTTCGTAGACCGTGCCGAAAGTCACGGCCACGGCTCCGGCTCCGGCGACCTTCTTCTCCTCCGTCCCCTCCAAATCCTCGATGATCTCGGTCAGCGTCATCTTGCCCCAGATCCGGTCGTAGGCAAGGCCCAGGAAAGGCGAGAAGCGCTCGAAACCACGGTAGGAGAGCTTGGGGCCTACCTGCACCCTCATCCAGGTCCCCTTGAGGTCGGCCTGGCCGTCGACCGCCAGACCGGGGATGGGGAAAGACGAGGCCTGCCCGAGATGGGCCGTAAACCGGGCTTCGGCGTCCATCTCCCAGAAGCCCGAGACGAAGATGGACTTGCGCAGCCCGGCGCCGATGACCAGTCCGGTGATGGAACCGGCTTGGTAATCGATGGAGAAGGGCAGATTGCGGAAGACCAAGCCGTTCCAGTTGGACAGGCTGTAGCCGGCCACGACCCCCAGGTCGAACCCCGGGGCGGCCTGGTAGTCGAAGCCGACCAGGGCTTGCGGATTGAACAGCCGGGAGGATCGGGTTCCATCGTCCCAGGTCAACGTGCGCGAGAAGATCTCGAGCTGGAACGAAGCCTTGATTCCGGTTCCGGCCGCACGACCCGCGTCCTGGGCCGCCAGAGCCCCGGTTGCGGCGAGGCACAACGCGGTAATCGCCAACCATCGGGATGCGCGCATGGGTCCTCCTATTTCTTGACCGGCGGCTTGACCGGCGGGGCGGCCGGAGCGGGCTTGGCTCTCTTGGCCTCGGCCAGCAACGACTGTCCCTTCTTGGCCAGCTTGGTTGTGGGGTAATCGGTGACCAGCTTGGTCAGGAAGGGGACGGCCTGCTCGGGCTTCTTCCAGCCGACATAGGCGACGCCCAGGCCATAGTAAACTCGTTCCATGCCGCTGAAGCTCGGGTATTCCGTCAGGATCTCGGTCAGGCGGTCGATCGCCGCCGGGTAGGCCTTGACCCGGACATAGTGCTCGCCGATCAGGACGGCGTGCTGGGCCAGTCGCTCCTCGCACTGGAGGATGCTCTCGCGGGCCGGCTTGATCTCTTCAGCCAAGGGATAAGTAAGGACGAGCTTCTTGAACTCGGCCATGGCCTGCTGCGTCTTCTGCTGATCCCGCCCGGGCTTAAGGGCCTTGTTGAAGTAGCTCAGCCCGATCCGGTACTGGGCATAGGAGGCGGAGGGGCTGGTCGGGTGCAGCCGGATGAACTCCGCGTATTCGGCCGCGGCCAGGATCAGATTGCCCTCGTCGCCCTCCTGAAAGTAGGAGTCGGCGACGGCCAGCTTGGCCCGCTGGGCGTAGAAGCTCTGGGGGAAGGTGTCGATGATCTGGCGCATATAGAGGCGGGCCCGCTCCGGATCCTTCTTGAGGAAGCGCTCGCCTTCCTTGTAGAGGGCCTCGTCGGAGGCGGCCTGGCCGGCCGGCAAGGGTACGGTCTGGGGCTTGGGCTTCTTGCCGCAGCCGGCCGCGGAGGCGACGAGGAGTACGGCCGCCAGGGCGGCGATGATCTTCTGGTTCATGAGGTCGTTCCTTTGGCCGCGCCGCGGGCGGAGGGCCGGGCGGGGTAGATGCGTCGGATGTAGTCCCACTCGGCGGCCAGGCCGTCGGCCAGGCCGGTTCGGGGCGCGAAGCGGAGCTCGCGCTTGGCTTTGGAGATGTCGGCGAAGGTGTGAGGGGCGTCGCCTTTCTGGGCCTCGCCCCGGCGGACGAAGACCGGGCGGCCGCAGACGGATTCCAGAATCTTGAGGATGTGGTCCAGGCGCTCGCGGTGGCCGCCGCCGACATTGTAGACCTGGCCGGGCCGGCCGCGCTCCAGGGCGGCCCGGTTGGCCGCCACGATGTCGTCCACGTAGGTGAAGTCCCGCGTCTGGCGTCCGGTTCCGTAGACCGTGATCGGCTCGCTTCTGTGGATCGCTTTGAAGAACTTGTGAAAGGCCATATCGGGCCTTTGGCCGGGGCCGTAGACGGTAAAAAAGCGGAGCGACACCGTCGGCACGCCGTAGCACTGGAAATAGAGGAAGGCCAGGTCCTCCGCCGCCAGCTTGCTGACGCCGTAGGGCGAGAGGGGATGCAGGGGACTGGTCTCCTTGAAGGGCATGTCGGGCGTCAGGCCATAGACCGAGGACGAGGAGGCGTAGACAAAGCGGCGAAGCGGCAGGCCTTTGGCCGCCTCCAGGAGGCGCTGGGTGGCCCGGATGTTGTGCCGGATGTAGACGTCGAACTGCTCGCCCCAGGAGTCGCGCACGCCGGCTTGGGCGGCCAGGTGGTAGACGGCTTCCGCGCCTCGCAGGACGCGCCGCAGCGGAAGCTCGTTGAGGTCGGCCCGGAGCCAACGGAAGCCCTTGTGTTTGAGGAGCGGCTCCAGGTTCCGCAGCTTGATGCGCTCGTCGTAGAAGTCGGTCAGGCAGTCGATGCCGGTAACCCGGCAGCCGTCGGCAAGGAGGCTCGTCGAGAGGCGCGAGCCGATGAATCCGGCGGCTCCGGTGACGACGACGTTCATGCGCTCTCCGCGCGCAGGGTCAGCTCTTTCAGCCGGGCCGTGGCCCGCGCGGGATCGGGGTCGTTGAAGACGGCGCTGCCGGCGACGATGACCTGGGCGCCGTCCCCGGCCAGGCCGGCGACATTGCCGAAGTTGACGCCGCCGTCGATCTCGACCAGGGCCGGGAGGCCGCGCTCGGCGATCGTCCGGCGGAGGTCGCGGATGCGGGCTCGGGAGCCGGGGATGAACCTCTGGCTGCCGCGGCCCGGATTGACGCACATGAGCAGGACATAGTCGAGGTCGGGCAGGATGTCATGCAGCGAGCCCAGGGGGGTGGCCGGATTGAGGGCCACGCCGGCTTTACGGCCGGCCGCCTTGATGGCCTCGATGTCGCGGTGCAGGTGGGGTGTGGCCTCGCCGTGGATCGAAATCCAATCGGCGCCGGCGTCCACGAACCAGGGCGCGACTTCGCGCGGGGTATCGACCATCAAGTGGACGTCCAGGGGCAAGCGGGTGATCGTCTTGAGCCTGGCCACGAGGCCCGGGCCGAAGGTCAGGCCGGGGACGAAGTGGCCGTCCATGATGTCGACGTGGATCCAGTCGGCTCCCCCGTCTTCAGCGGCCGCGACGGCCTCGGCCAGGCGGGTGAAGTCGGCCGAGAGGAGGGAAGGCGCGATGAGAGCCATGCTATTTGCTGACCTCCAGGGCGATCTGGTTGCGCTTCTGGACCTTGTATCCGTGCACGGGAAACTGCTTGATGATGATGCCCGGCTCGAGCCCCGGGTAGAATGAGGGGTGGATCTCGGCCACCTTGAAGTCCAGGGCCCGCAGCCGGCGGAGGACGGCATTGGCGTCCTTCTCGATCAGGTCCGGCATGATGTAGCGGTCGTCGCGGGCCCCCTGGCTGACCAGAAAGTTTACGGCCGAGCCCCGGTTGACGGTAGCGTCGGTCGGGGGGAACTGGGCGATGATTCGCCCGGCGGCGTGCTGGGCGGTGTGGATCTGCGAGACACGGCCGCGGCGCAGCCCGGCGGTCTTCAGCGACTGGGCGGCCCATTCCAGGCTCCGGCCCTCCAGCTTGGGGACGGCCACCATCTCGCTGCCTTCGCTGAGGATGACCTTGACGGCCCGGTGCGACTTGACCCGTGACTGGGCCGGCGGGTCCTGGGCCACGACACGGCCCCGCTCGTAGCGGCCGTCGAAGCGATAGCCTTGGACGGTCAGGGTGGTTTTACGCCGGGCCGACTCGTTGCGGGCCTCGGCCAGGGTCTTCCCGATGAGCTCGGGGACGGTCACCAGCTCGCCCCGCAGGAGGAGCCGGGAAGTCCCCACGGCCGCGGCGAAGAAGAGGACGAGGTAGAGGAGAACGCGGACAAGATAGTCGTTCGGCGTCTTTTTAGTCATCGGCGAATGGATCCGGATAGACATTTCATCTATACCATATTACCTAAACGCTGGCAATCGAACGGGGGTTGCAGAGGCGGGCCAAAGGACCAAGGATTAAGCTTATAGGTGCTCCTCCATTCTGTGCGGCCTGGGTCAGGCTTATAGTTTGCTTTCTTGCTTTTAGCCCCGAACGATACCATGAAAAACCGACGGATAAGGCTTCCTTGGAGGGGAAGGGGAGAGTATAATTCGGCCCGATTTTCTCCAGGAGATTCGCTATGATGCCTTCCGATTTCCGCAGCGACACCGTCACCACCCCCACGCCGGCCATGCGGCGGGCCATGGCCGAGGCCGAAGTCGGCGACGACGTCATCGGCTTCGACCCGACCGTGCAGCGCCTGGAGGCTCTGGCGGCCGAGATCATGGGCAAAGAGGCCGGTATGTTCTGCCCTTCCGGCACGATGTGCAACACCATCGCGGTCAAGGCCTGGACGCGGGAGCTGCAGGAAGTCATCGTCGAGGCCAAGTCCCATATCTACAACCTGGAATCGACCCAGATGACCTTCATCTCCCGGGTCACGCCGCGCCCCCTGCCTTCCGTGCGCGGGGCCATGGATCCCGGCGAGGTCGACCGGGCAGTCCGTACGCCGAACGTCCACACTCCTCAGACCAGCCTCATCTGCGTCGAGAATACGCACAACAACTGGGGCGGCGCCGTCCTGCCGCTCGAGAACCTGAAGGCCCTGCGCCAAGTAGCCGATCGGCGCGGGCTGCGCATCCATATGGACGGGGCCCGGATCTACAACGCCAGCATCGCTTCGGGGGTGCCCGTCCTGGACTATGCCCGAAACGCGGATTCGGTCATGTTCTGCCTGTCGAAAGGGCTGTCCGCCCCGATCGGCTCGATGCTGCTCGGGCCGCGCGACTTCATCGACTACGGCCGGCGGCTGCGCAAGGTCCTGGGCGGAGGCATGCGCCAGGTCGGCGTCATCGCCGCCGCCGGCCTTCTGGCCCTGACCGAAATGACCGGCCGCCTGGCCGAGGACCACGCCAGGGCCCGTCGCCTGGCCGAGGCCCTGGCCGGCCTTCCCGGCCTGGTCATTGATCCCTCCGAGGTGCAGACCAATATCATCATCTTCGGGGTCGAGCACCCGCGCTTCACGGCGGCCGCCTTGCTGGCGGAGATGGAGAGCCGGGGCGTGCGGGCTCTGGCGGCGCCCGGCGGCTACGGCATCCGCATGGTCACCCACAAAGACGTCGGCGACGCGGATGTGGACCGGGCCATTGCCGCCTTCCGCGAAATGCTCTCAGCTTAGCGCCAGCGGTTAGGCCGTGGCTTCGTCCAGGATCTGGGCGATGTCCCTGACCTCGATGCCCTCGCGGTTCTGTTCCTTGAGCGCGTCCTGGAGCATGGTCTGGCAGAAAGGGCAGGCCGTGGCTACGGTCGTGGCGCCCGAACGGATGACATCCTCGGCCCGCAGGTGGCTGATCCGCCGGCCGAGGCGCTCCTCGGTCCACATCAACCCGCCGCCCGCGCCGCAACAGAAGCTGTGCTCGCGGTTCCGATCGAGCTCGCGGACGCGTCCGCCGGCCAGGCGCAGCAAGTCCCGCGGCTCCTGAAGCACGCCGTTGTGGCGGCCCAGATAGCAGGGGTCGTGGAAGGTCAGCTCACGTCCCTCAGCCGGCCTTTTGAGCTTAAGCCGGCCCTCCCCGACCAGGCCGCGCAGCAGCTCGGCGTGGTGGACGACCGTCAGGCCTCGCAGGCGGGCCTTGTCCTCGTCGGTCAGCCCGGGCACCTTGTCGACGAGTCTGGGGTACTCGTTCTTCAGGGCATTGTAGCCATGAGGGCAGGCCGTGACGATCTTGCGGACGCCGCGCCCGGCCAGCACCGCCAGGTTGTCAAGGGCCAGGGTCTGGAAGAGGTATTCCTGGCCCAGGCGCCGGGCCGAGTCGCCGCAGCACTTTTCCTCCGCCCCCAGGACGGCGAAGTCGACCCCCGCCCGCTGCAGGAGGCGGGCCAGGGCGGCGGCGATGGCCTTGCCCTTTTCGTCGAAGGAGCCGGCGCAGCCGACCCAGAACAGGTAGTCGGCACCGGGGTGTTCGGCCAGCGTGGGCACGCCCATGGCCGCGGCCCAGTCGCCGCGCTTGGAGAATCCGATGCCCCAAGGGTTGGCGTTTCCCTCCAGGTTGCGGAAGAAGCCGTTCAGCTCGGCCGGGAAGGCGCTCTCCATCAGCACCCGGGCCTGGCGCGCGCCGACGATCTTGGGGATGTGCTCGATCGTCACCGGGCAGACGTGCATGCAGGCGCCGCAGGTGGTGCAGGCCCAGATCTCGTCCTCGGTGTGGACGTTCGGAACGATCGGCGGCTGGTCTTCGCGAGGACCGGCCAGCTTAGCCGCGCCCTGGGCCAGCAGGTGAGTCTCCTGGTCGAGGATGATTTTCTTCGGCGAGAGCGGCTTGCCGCTGGCGTAGGCGGGGCAGGCGTCCTGGCAGCGGCCGCATTCCATGCAGGCCAGGGCGTCCAGGTTGTCCTTCCAGGTCCAGTCCGCGGCCTTCTCCAGGCCGAAGACTTCGGAACCCTCGAGGTCGAGCGGCTCCAAAGCCCGGCCCGCCTCGGGCTTGCGGAAGACGAGGTTGAGGGAACCGGTAAACATGTGCAGGTATTTGGAGTGGGGGACATAGGCGATGAACCCGAAGACGAGCAGGATGTGGGACCACCAGCCGATCTTGAAGTGGGTCGCCACGGTCGCCGCGTCGAGTCCCGAGGCGGCGATGCCGCGGGCCAGCCAGGCCCCGAGGAAGGACCAGCGGACGGTTTCGGGATGCGCCGCGACGGCGAAGGCCTCGAAGTAGAAGTAGCTGAGGGTGACCAGGATCAGGGCGGTGTAGATGACCGCCGAATCGACCCGGGTCGTGGCATAGGCGGCCGGGCGGACGATGAAGCGGCGGACGATGAAATAGGCGGTGCCGATCAGCACCAGCAGGCCGAACAGGTCGACGGCGAAGGAGAAGGCCAGCCCGAGGCGGGTGTCGCCGAACAGGAAGAAGCCGTCGAAGAAGCCTTCCAGAGTGTGGTTGACGGTCAAGGTGTCGAAAGTCAGCGCGCCGTAGAAGATGAAGACGTGCATCAGCCCGGTGAAGGGGCGCTCCGGCTTCAGCGTGCAGCGCTGGAACAGGATGCGGCCGAGGGCCCGGCCGATCCGCAGCAGGATGCGGTCGAAGCGGTTGTCCGGCCGTCCGGCCCGTACGATCCGGTAGCGCCGCAGGAGAGGCGCGGCGAAGGCGTAGGCCGTGGCGGCGATGACCAGAAGGAACAGGATTTTTTCCGGGGTGGAGAGCATCGGTGCTCCTAGAACGAGTATTGGAGGCCGGCCCGCACGATGCGGGGCGACTGGATCCGGGTGGCGAAGCGGAGCGGGAAGTCCGGGCCGGTCCACGGATTCTCCTCCGTGGCCAGGCTCTGGTTGAAGAGGTTGAACACGTCGACGAGGAAGCGCAGGATGCCGGCCCGGCCGATGGACACCGACTTCTCCAGCCGCAGGTCGACGGTCATGTTGAACTCGTAGCGGGCCACGCCACGGGCGTGGGCCTGGATCGCCGTCAGGCCTTGAGCCAGCCCTTCGACCACGATCTTGCGGGCGAACGGCTGGCCGTCGTAGTACTTGGCCACCACGGCCAGGCGTCCGCCCAGGGGGAGGGGCGCACTGAAGCCGAGCCGGATGGTGTAGGCGCGGTCGAAGCGCATCCGGCCGCGGGCGTTGATCGCGGCATTGGGATCGTCGTAGAGCGGGCCGATCATGCCGTCGTCGTTCTCCCGCTCCGTGTCGCCGGGATTGGTCGTGCCGACGATCTCCATGGCCGTCATCGACAGGTAGAACAGGAAGCGCTCGTCCCAGGCCTTGACCAGGGTCAGGTCCAGCCCCCGGTAGGTCGAGTCGCGCTTCTGCGCGTCGGGGTTGGTCAGCAGGAAGAAGTCGCGGCCGAGCGCCTGCTCCTGCCGGTTGTAGACGGTGAAGCTCAGATCGTCATAGTCGCCGGGGATGCGGTTGTCGCCGATGTCGTGGATCGTCAGCGAGCGATAGTCGCTCTCGCTGACGCCGGTGTTGATCGTCTCGAGCAGGCGGTTGGTCCGACGCAGGAAGCCGCTCAAGGTGAAGCGCCAGCCCGAGCCGAAGTCCCGGACATAGGACAGGACGAACTCGTCCAGCCGCGGCCGCTTCAGGTCGGGATCGATGGCCGAGAAAGCCGGGCCTTCGCGCCGCAGCAAGGCGCCCTTTTCGGCGTCCTCGTAGACGCCGTCGCCGTCGGGGTCCGCCCAAGCGTAGATCAGGGCGCCGGGAGCGCCCGGGTCACCCCACAGAAGGCGGCTCAAGGGAAGCTGGAGGTCATAGCGGGCCAGGGCGATCTTGAAGGCCGAGGTCTTGCGCGCGGAGAGAGGAATGGTCAGCTCGGCCCGCGGGGAGAGGCTCGGCCATCGGACGGACGCCGTTCCGTTGCCGGCCCGGAGGTACGAGGCGTTAATCCCGAAACGGACGGTGATCAGGCCGGCCATCGTGACGGTGTCCTGGAGGAAAGCGTTGGCTTCGAGCGACGACGGCCGGGAACGGAACGGCCCGCCCCAGACGGCCGCCTCGGCGGGCTGCGCGCCGTAATAGCGGAGGACCACGTCGCCGGGGACCGCGGTCCGGATATCCGCCGAAGACCAGCGGACCTGGGCTCCGTATTCCAGGCGATGGTCGGTCAGGCCCAGCTCGGGAAAGAGCGACGTGCCCTCATAGGCCAGGGCGAGCTTTTGACGGACGCCGTCCTCCAACGCGGCCGGCGCGTCCGCGGACACGGTGGTGAAGATGTCCCGGCGCGGTTGGCCCGCGGCCTCCGGCTGGAGCTCGTCGCCGGTCTTGGACAGGGCCCAGCTGACCCCGAAGCGGCTGTGATGGAGGCCCTGCGGCCTGGTCTCGTAAACGGCTTGCAGAACGCCGGCCAGGACGTTCCGACGGGACGTGGCCTCCCAGGCGACGTCGCGGTCCGCTCCGTAGGAACCATAGGAGGCGGCGTTGCCGGCCCACAGGATTCGAAGGAGGTTGGCCGAGGCCGGGATATCCACCGCCAACAGGCCGGAGAGAAGCGAAGAGGCGTCCTCGCGGTCGAACCCGGCCAGCTCGCGTCCGATCGACCGCTGCGACCAGGAGGTGAAGAAGGTGGCGCCGGTCCCGGACACGGGGCCGGAGACCTGGACGTCGTATTCGCTGGCCCGGCTGAAGGAGTCCGAGGCCTGGAGGTTCTCGGCCCGCAAGGCGGGAGTGATGTTGGAAGCGCTGAGCGACTTGTCGGTGTAGAAGAGGCGGATGTCGGCATGGAGCGTGTCGGTTCCGGCCCGCGGCGTCAGCGCCAGCTGTCCGCCGGGGGTTGTGGCCCTGGCCGGCAGAACGGCGTTGCCGTGGCCGATCGAGGCCAGGCTGAAAACATCGGGCATCCAGAGCGGCAAGCCACCCTCGTAGGGGTCGCTGATATCCAGCCCGTTGAGAAGGACGACGTTCTGGCTCCAGGAGACGCCGCCGCGGGAGCCGTAGACGGAGGGCCAGTTCGCCCATAGGCCGCCGACGTCGATACGGCTCGACGTCGCCGAAAGATCCTGATTCTCTATCAGCGAAGCCAGGGAATGGCCGGAGGGCAGCCGTTCGATCTGATCGGCGGTGATGGTGGTCTGGGCCGCGACGGCGGAGAAGTCGACGGCCTTGGCGGCCACGCCGTCCCGTGCGCCGCGGGCGTCTGTCGTCAAGGTGAACTCGACATCGATGTCCGAGGCCTCGGTGACGGCCAAGCGGCGCTTCTCGGCCGCTCCGGCGCCGTCCTTGCGGGCCTGGATGGTGTAAAGCCCGGGGGCGACGGACATGAATCCGAAATAGCCTCGGGCGTCGGTCACCGTCTCGGCCCCGGATCCTCCCTCGCCGGCCACGAGCACGACGGAAGCGTGGGCGATAGGGCGGCCGCTCCCGTCCAGAATGCGACCCCAGATCTTGCCCGAAGCCAGAGCCTGGGGGGGGAAAGCCAGGAACATAAGGGCGGCCAGGAGGCCGGGCAGCAGGGCGAATGGGGCGGCCGGTCGACGCGGATTCTTCAGGATGCTCTCCGATGCTCCGATTTTTCGGCCTATTGTCCAATGGTCGTACCCGCCTGTCAACCTGAAATCGCTCAGGGTGCAGGAGGGGAAGCGCTCAGCCCGAGGGAAGCCGCGCTCCCTTGCCTTGAATTCCAGGCGGGACTCGGCTATGGTAGAAAACCCGCCGGCTGCCGGGACAGGAGGACACATGGATATCCGCAAGAAGGACATCGCCATCATCGGCGGGGGACCGGGCGGCTACGTAGCCGCCATCCGGGCCGCCCAGCTGGGCCGGAGTGTGGTCCTGTTCGAGCGCGACCGGGTCGGCGGGACCTGCATGAACTGGGGCTGCATCCCGACCAAGCACCTCCTCCATCAGACCAAGGTGCTTCCGCGAGGTCCGTCGCAGCAAGACCCTCGACGGGCCGCTGGCCCAGGTCGTCTGCAACTGGTCCCGGGTGCAGGAGGAGAAGCGCAAGGTGGTGGACCGGCTCGTCCGCGGCGTGGAGTTCCTCCTACAGAGGAGCGGCATCGAGCTCGTCGCGGGGGAGGCCCTCCTGCGGGACGAGCGGACCGTGCGGGTCCGGACGGCCGATGGCGAGTCGCTCTTCGCCGCGGAGGCCGTCATCCTGGCCTCGGGGAGCCGCGCGGCCGACCTGCCCTTCCTCAAGGCCGACGGGATCGATGTGGTGACCAGCACCGAAGCGCTGGCCTTCGAGGCGCCGCCCAAGTCCCTGCTGGTCGTCGGGGCGGGCGCCATCGGCCTGGAGATGGGGACGATCTACGCCCGCTTGGGGACCGAGGTCACGGTGCTCGAGATCCTGCCTCAAATCCTCCCCGGCAGCGACCGCGAGCTGGCCGGACGTCTGGAGCTTCTCCTCAAGAGGCAGGGCCTCAAGATCCAGACCCAGATGCGCATCGAAGCGCACAACCGCCGGGATGGCCTCTCGATCCTATCCGGGACAAACCTGAAGAACGGCGCGCCCTTCGAGCATAAGGCCGAACGGGTCCTCGTCGCCGCCGGCCGCAAGCCCAATTCGGACGGCATATTCGAAGCCGGGCCCGCTCGTCCCGCTCGGACGCGGGGGGTACCTCGACGTCGATGAAACGCTCCAGACGGTTGTCCCCGGAGTCTACGCCATCGGCGACCTCATTGGGGGCAAGCTGCTGGCGCACAAGGCATCGCACGAAGGCTCGGCCGCCGCCGTCAACGCCGCGGGCGGCCGCGAGACGGTCCGCCACGACGCTCTGCCGATGGCCGTCTTCACCGATCCCGAGTTCGCCTCGGTCGGCCTGACCGAGGAGGAGGCCCGCTCGCGGACCGATAAAGTCCGCATCGGCGTCTTTTCCTTCCAGGCCAACGGCCGGGCCCTGACCATGGACAGCGGCGAAGGACAAGTCAAGATCGTAGCCGGGGAGGACGACCGCATCCTGGGCGCCCACATCCTCGGCCCCTGCGCCAGCGATCTGGTGGCGGAGCTGACCTTGGCCATGACCAAGGGCCTGACCGTCTCCGATGTGGCGGCTTCGATCCACATCCATCCGACGCTGTCCGAGGCGGTCATGGAGGCGGCGCTGAAGGCCGATGGGAAGGCCATTCACGCGGTCAACTGAGCCCCATTGCCAAAAACATACCTTTCCGATAAAATTCCTCCGGCACGGATAGGAACATGACCGCCCTCGTCGTCGTCTTCGGCGTCTTCGGCCTGCTGGGCCTCGTCCTCATCTCCCTGAACGCTCTTCTGGGTCCGCGCTGCGCTCGAATCCGGTCAAGCAGACGCCCTTCGAGTGCGGCAGCCCGGCCCTGCAGCGGGGGATCCGTCCGTTTCCGGTCAAGTTCAGCCTGGTGGCCTTCCTCTTCCTCCTGCTCGACGTCGAGGCGGCCTTCTACTTCCCCTGGGCTCTCGTCCTGAGGCAGATCAAGGGACCGGCCGCTGGCGGCCATGGCGGTCTACACCGGCGATCCTGGCCGTCGGGCTGGCCTACGCCTGGGCCAAGGGCGCCTTCCGCTGGGATTGAGAGAATGCCCGGCAACTTCATCACCACCCGCTTCAACGCCATGCTCGGCTGGGGCCGCAAGTTCAGCCTGTTCCACTATCCCTTCGTCACGGCCTGCTGCGGCATGGAGTACATGTCCGCGCCTGCGCCCACTTCGACATCGACCGCTTCGGGGCCGGCTGGACCCGCTTCTCGCCGCGCCAGTCCGACCTGCTGCTCGTCGTCGGCACGATCACCCAGAAGCTGGCCCCGGTGCTCAAGACGGTCTACGACCAGATGACCGAGCCCAAATGGGTCATGGCCTTCGGGGCCTGCACCGTGAGCGGGGGCATCTACGACAACTACGCCGTCGTCCAGGGCATCGACCGGATCATCCCGGTCGACGTCTACATCCCGGGCTGCCCGCCGCGGCCGGAGATGGTCCTGGACGGCGCTGCTCAAGCTGCAGGACAAGATCCAAGCATCAAGGGCCAGGATTGGCGATGGAAGAAGAAGAAGTCCTAGAGGCGCTTCGCCGGGCCTTTCCGGACGACGTCCTGGAGACGGGCACGTCCCTGGGCGACCCCTGGGCCGTGGTCCGGCCCGAAGCCCTGGCGCGCGTCGCCGCCTATCTGCGCGACGGCGCGCCGCGGACTGGAGATGCTCCTCGACCTGACCTGTGTCGACCGGCCCGATGCGCCGGAGCGCTTCGAGATGGTCTACCACTTCCTGAGCCTGGAAACCGGCCTCCGCCTGCGCCTCAAGGCCCGGCTGCCGGCGCGCGGAGCCCGTCGGTCGCCTCGCTGACCGGGCTGTGGAAGAACGCCGACTGGCTCGAGCGCGAAGTCTTCGACCTGTTCGGGGTCCGCTTCGAGGGCCATCCCGACCTGCGCCGGCTGCTGCTCTACGACGGCTTCGAGGGCCACCCCCTGCGCAAAGACTATGCCCTTCGCCATCGCCAGCCCCGCATCCCTCGTGCGCGCAGGATGAGCCCGGCCGATGACCACCCGTCTCGAAAGGCAGGCCCGGCCGGAGAGCCTCCTCCTCAACATGGGGCCGTCCCACCCGGCCATGCACGGGACCATCCGGATCATGCTCGAGCTGGACGGCGAGCGGATCCTCAACTCCGAGGTCGAGGTCGGGTTCCTGCACCGGGGCTTCGAGAAGACCTGCGAGAGCAAGACCTACTTCAACCTGCTCATCTACACCGACCGGCTGAACTACGTCTCGCCGCTGCATCAACAACCTCGGCTACGTCATGGCCGTGGAGAAGCTCGTCGGCCTCGAAGGTCCCGGAGCGGGCCCAGTGCATCCGGGTCCTGATGAGCGAGCTGTCGCAGGGTCTCGGACCATCTGACCTGCCTGGCCGCCATGGCCATGGAAAGCGGCGCCTTCACCGTCTTCCTCTATAAGATGAAGGCGCGCGAGTTTCTCTGGGACCTGATCGAGCGGACGACCGGAGCCCGCATGACGACGTCCTACATCCGGATCGGTGGCGTGCGGGCCGACCTGCACGAGGGCTTCGCCGCCGAGGCCCGGACCGCCGTCGCGGAGACGCGCAAGGTCCTCAAGGACGTCCGCCGCCTTCTCGACCGCAACCCGATCTTCCTGGGCCGGACCAAGGGCGTTGCGGTCATGTCCGCGCCAGGACGCCTTGTCCTACGGCTGGACCGGACCCTGCCTTCGCTCGACCGGAATCGCCTACGACGTCCGCAAGGCCCGGCCCTACCTCGTCTACGACCGGCTGTCCTTCGACGTGCCGGTCGGGGAGTCGGGCGACAACTACGACCGCTACCCGTCCGCATGGCCGAGATGGAACAGAGCCTGCGGCTGGTCGAGCAGTGCCTCGGCTGGCTGGAGAGGCACCCCGGACCCTCCGCCCCGGCCGGCGGAGCCGGCCTGACCCCGGCCGAGGCGATCCGGGCCGCGCGGCGCCGCAAGCCCGACGGCGCGGATCGCCCTCTCCCCGAACCTGGAAGGCTCCGAGAAGGACAAGCTGCAGCGGGACCTCTATGCCCCCGCCCATGGCTTCGTCCCTCCGGCCAAGGAGGACGCCTATACCGACGATGGCCGGGCTGATCAACCACTTTCAGTTCTTCATGAAGGGCCGGGGCCTGCGGCCGCCCCAGGGCGAGGTCTACGCTTCGGTCGAGGGAGGCAACGGCGAGCTCGGCTATTACATCGTCTCCGACGGGAGCGACCGGCCCTACCGGCTCCACCTGCGGGCGCCCTGCCTGCATGTCGTGGCCGCGCTGGCAGGATCTCATCCGCGGCCGCATGGTCGCCGACATCATCCCGACCTTCGGCTCGATGAACATGATCGGCGGGGAGCTGGACCGATGAGCGGGATCCTGTCCGAGCGGCCTGGCGGCCCGGATCGCCGAGCTTGGCGGCCCGCTATCCCGAGCCGCTCGGCCGCCCTGCTGCCGCGCCTGCACCTAGTCCAGGCCGAGCTGGGCTGGATTCCGGCCGAGGCCGAGGCGGAGGTGGCCGGGCTCCTGGGGCTCCCACCGATCGAGGTCCGCGAGGCGGTCACCTTCTATTCCATGTTCCGCCGCCGGCCGTCCGGCCGGCACCACCTCCAGGTCTGCCGGAACCTCAGCTGTACGCTTCGCGGGAGCGAGGCCGTGCTGGAGCGTCTCAAGGTCCGGCTGGGCATCGAGTCCCGGCCAGACCACCACCGGACGGGCGCTTCACGCTGACGGAGGTCGAATGCCTGGGCAACTGCGAGAACGCGCCCTGCGCTGATGATCGACTTCGAGGAGCATGGCCGGGTGACGCCGGAGATCGTGGACCGCCTCTTGGAGAAGCTGGACTCCGCATGACCGCGCCCTTGCTCGACGCCGCCGTTTCCGTCAGCCGGGCTGGCGGCTGGCCGACTACCTGTCCGCCGGCGGATACGCCGCAGGCCCAGCGCGTCCTGGAAACCATGACCCCGGCCGCCGTCCGGGAGGAAGTCCGCAAGGCCTCCCTGCGCGGCCGGGGCGGGGCCGGCTTTCCGGCCGGCGTCAAGTGGGGCTTCGTGCCGCAGGAAGGGGAGGGGCCGCGCTATCTCTGCGTCAATGCGGACGAAGGCGAGCCCGGGACTTTTAAAGACCGCCCTATCATGACCCGCGCGCCGCACCTGCTGCTGGAGGGGATCATCATCGCCTCCTATGCCGTGGGCGCGCGTACCGCCTTCATCTACATCCGGGGCGAGTATGAGATGATCGCCCGCCGCCTCGAAGCGGCCGTGGCGGAGAGCCGACGGCCGCCGGCCTGTTCGCGGGCGGATCGACGGAGGTCCTGGTCCATCGCGGCGCCGGCGCCTATGTCTGCGGCGAGGAGACGGCTCTGCTCGAGTCGCTCGAAGGCAAGCGAGGCTGGCCGCGCCTGAAGCCGCCGTTCCCGGCCACCGTCGGGCTGTTCCGCCGCCCGACCGTCGTCCAGAACGTCGAGACGCTGGCCAACCTGCCGCGTCTCATGGCCGACGGGGCCGGAAGCCTTCCTGGCCCTGGGCCGGCCCAAGGACGGCGGCACGCGCCTCTTCGGCGTCAGCGGCGCAGTCGTCTCGTCCCGGACTCTACGAACGGCCGGTCGGGACCAGCCTGCGCGAGCTCATCTTCGAAGCGGCGGGCGGCCTGCCGTCGGGACGCAGCCTGAAGGCGGTCATCCCGGGCGGGTTGTCGTCACCGCTGCTTCTGCCCGACGAGATCGACGTGGCGATGGACTTCGATTCCGTGGCCGCCGCCGGTTCGATGCTCGGCTCGGCCGGCGTCATCGTCATCGCCGACGACACGCCCATCGTGAAAGTCCTGGACCGCATGGCGTCCTTCTATGCCCACGAGTCCTGCGGCCAGTGCACGCCCTGCCGCATGGGGACCTCCTGGCTGGCGCGGATCGCGGCCCGCATGGCCGCGCGGAGACGCGCGGCCGGGCGACACGGCCGAGATCGACCGGGTGGCCGGGATGATCAAGGGCCGCACGCTCTGTCCGCTGGGAGACGCGGCCGCCCTGCCCGATCCAGGCCCTTGTCCGCAAGTTCCGGCCCGAGCTCGAGGCGGCGGAGGCGGGCCGATGATCAGGATCTACATCGACGGCCGCCCGGTCTGGGCCGGGGAAGGCTCAACCGTCCTGGACACGGCCAAGTCCGTCGGCATCCGCATCCCGCATCTCTGCAAGCACAGCGCCCTGCCGCCCGAGGGCAGCTGCCGGATCTGCCTGGTCGAGGTCGAGGGGCTGCCCAAGCTCGAGCTGGCCTGCTCGACCGTCGTCCGCGAGGACATGAGAGTCGATACCGCGTGTCCGCCGGTTCGGGAAGCCCGGCGGGCCGTCCTGGAGCTCCTGCTGACCGAGCATCCCCTGGACTGTCCGATCTGCGACAAGGCCGGCGAGTGCAAGCTGCAGGACTACGCCCACGAGTACGGCCTGACCGGCGGTTCGTTCGCCGAGACGCGGATACGACGCGATAAGCTCGTCCGCATCGGGGCGAACCTCATCCTGGACCGGGAGCGCTGCGTCCTCTGCACGCGCTGCGTCCGGTTCCTGGACGGTATCGCGGGCATCCGCGAGCTGGGGATCTTCGAGCGAGGGGCCAAGGCCGAGATCGGGCTTTACGAGGACCGTCCCATCGCCTCCATCGACGCCGGCAACCTGGTCGATCTCTGCCCCGTCGGGGCGATCACCGACGCCCGCTTCCGCTTCCGGACACGGCCCTGGTTCCTGGAGGCCAAGCCGGCCGTCTGCCCCTTCTGCGCCCGCGGCTGCGCCCTGGAGGTCGATTTCCATCCCGGCTTCGCCCGTCAGCCCGGAACAGCCCGCATCTTCCGCTTCCGGCCGCGCCTCAACCCCGAGGTCAATGGGCATTGGATCTGCGACCGCGGCCGCTACGGCTCGCTGGACATGGACCTCGACCGGCTTTCGGGCGCCCTGCTGCGCCGGAACGGCGGTGCGGACGCCGTGTCCTGGGAGCAGGCCGTCTCTCTTCTGGCCGACCGCATCCGCGGCCTTGACGGCAACGGGGGAGGAGACCGGCTGGCGGTCCTGCTGAGCTCGCGTTTGACGAACGAGGATCTGTCGCTTGCCGCCCGGCTCTTCCGGGAGAAGCTCGGCGTCCGCCGCTTCGCCTTCCTCGATCCGCCGGAGGGGGAGGCCGAAGGGCTGTTGCTCCGGCCGGACCGCTCGGCCAACAGCAGGGGAGCGGACCGGCTCGGCTTCGACCGCGCGGCCGGGCTTGAGGATGCCTTGTGGGGCGCCGGACTGGCCGTCATCCTGGCCGCGGACCCGGCCGGGGCGGCGGCTCTGCGGGAGAAGGAGGCCCTCCTGGCCAAATCCCGTTCAAGGTCCTGATCGCGCCCCAGGCGACGGGGCTCGAGCCGCTCATGGATCTCGTCCTCGGCGCGGCCACGGTCTTCGAGAAGGCGGGGAGCTTCCTCAGCGACGGGCGGACGGGAGCAGACGTTCGCGGCCGTCCAGGCACCCTGTCTCGACGTCCGCAGCGAGATCCGGATCCTGTCCGACCTTGGACTGCGTCTGGGGTTGGACGGGTTCGCCGCGGCGGAGGACGTCCGATGAGCGAGCTTCTCGTCGTCCTGATCAAGGTCGGTCTCTCTCCTGGTCTGGTTCCTGGTCTTCACCCTGTACCTGACCTGGGTCGAGCGCAAGGAGAGCGCCGTCATCCAGGACCGGATCGGGGCCAACCGGGCCAAGATCCTGGGGCTGCGGATGTTCGGGCTTTTCCAGCCGATCGCGGACGCCATCAAGATGATCTTCAAGGAAGACTTCGTGCCGCGTTTCGGCAACCGCTTTCTCCATACCCTGGCTCCGCTCCTGTCCTTCTTCTTCGTCGCAGTGACCATCGCGGCCGTGCCTTTCGGGCCGCCGGTCCGGATCGGGAAGACCGTCGTCTCTCTCCAGGTCTTCGACGCCGACATCGGCCTGCTGTTCATCCTGGCCATGCTGTCGCTGGGCATCTACGGCGTGCTCCTGGCCGGCTGGGCCTCGAACAACCGCTTCGCCCTGTTGGGCAGCGTGCGCGGCGCGGCCCAAGTCATCTCCTACGAGGCGGCCCTGGGGCTTTCGCTGATCGGGCTGATTATGATCTTCCCCAGCCTGCGGCTGTCCGAGATCGTGGCATTTCAGGCGGGGACCATCCTGGGCTTTCTGCCCCGCTGGGGCGTCTTCCTGCAGCCGTTGGGCTTCCTGGTCTTCTTCGTGGCCGCCCTGGCCGAGACCAAGCGGGTGCCCTTCGACCTGCCCGAGGGCGAGTCCGAGATCATCGGCTTCTTCGCCGAGTACGGCGGGATGAAGTGGGGCCTGTTCATGATGACCGACTTCATGGAGGTCCTGGTCATGGTCGGCCCTGATCACGACGCTCTTTTTCGGCGGCTGGCACGTGCCCTGGCTGGGGGCGGACGGCTTTCAGTTCCCCTGGGGCGGCGGCTGGAGCTGGCCGGCCTGGCTGGTGGCCGTGGTCCGCATCTCTAGCCTTTCAGGTCAAGGTCGTCTTTTTCTGCTGGCTGCAGATCCTGTTGCGTTGGACTTATCCCCGGCTGCGCTACGACCAGCTCATGGACCTGGGCTGGAAGCTTCTCATCCCCCTGAGCCTGGTCAACATTCTGGCTACGGCGGTCTGGGTGGGGAGGTAACCGTGCTCCGTGCCATTCGCCTCTTCTGGGCGCTCCTCATCGGGGCCTGGGTCACGACCCGCCATTTCCTGGTCAATATGGTCCTCCACACCCTGGCCCTGTTCGGGATCAAGACCCGGCGTCGGGGCGCGGTCACTTTCCAATACCCCGAGCAGCGCAAGCCCCTGGCGCCGCGCCACCGCAGCCTGCACCGCCTCGTCCCGCGCCCGGACGGCAAGCCCCGCTGTGTGGCCTGTCTCCTGTGCGTTACGGTCTGCCCTTCGGAGTGCATCACGGTCGAGGCGGTCGAAGACCCCGATCCCGAGGTCCAGAAGACCGCGGCCCGCTTCACCATCGACCTCACCCGCTGCTGCTTCTGCGGCTTTTGCGTCGAGGCCTGCCCCGAGGATGCCATCCGCATGGACACGGGCACCATCGAGCTGGCGGGGCGCTCGCGGGAGAGCCTCGTCTACGACTTGGACCGGCTGCTGCGCTAGGCCGAAACCCGTTTGACACGCCCCCCTGTTCGCATATAATAGGCCTCCGCCTTTCATCCCATAGGAGGTCATCGGAATGAAGAAAGTCACCGTCGAAGAGCTGCTCGAGAAAGCCGCCCAGCCGGCCAAGGACGCACCCCGCCTGCACAAGTTCTACAAGGGCAAGATGGGCACAAGCCTGAAGTGCCGGGTCCGCGACTTCAACGACTTCGCCATCTGGTACACGCCCGGTGTCGCCGCCGTCTGCAAGGAGATCGCGGCCGACAAGCAGAAGGCCTACGAGTACACCAACAAGTGGAATTCCGTGGCCGTCATCAGCGACGGGACGCGGGTCCTCGGACTGGGCGACATCGGCCCCGAGGCCGGCCTGCCGGTCATGGAGGGCAAGGGCATCCTGTATAAGTACCTGGGCGGTGTCGACGCCTTCCCGATCTGCCTCGACGAAAAGGACCCGGACAAGATCATCGAGATCGGTCGGGCCCTGCAGCCTTCCTTCGGCGGCTTCAACCTCGAGGACATCGCCCAGCCCAAGTGCTTCCGCATTCTCGACGAGCTGCGGGCCAAGTGCGAGATCCCGGTCTGGCACGACGACCAGCAGGGCACGGCCTGCGTCACCGTGGCCGGCCTGATCAACGCCCTCAAGATCGTCAAGAAGAACATCGCCGAGGTCAAAATCACGGTCGTCGGCGCCGGCGCCTCGGGCATCAACATCGCCCACCAGATCATGCTGGCCGGGGCCAACGGGGACAACATGCTCTCGGTCGATTCCAAGGGCATCCTGTCCCGCGACCGGGCCGACCGGGAGAACCTGCAGAAGAACTTCAAGGAAAAATGGGACATCTGCCTGCGGACGAACCCCAAGGGCAGGCAGGGCATCGATCGCCGACGCCATCGTGGGCGCCGATGTCCTGATCTGCGTCTCCACACCCGGGCCCGGGCACGATCAAGCCCGAGTGGGTCAAGACCATGGCCAAGGACGCCATCGTCTTCGCCGAGGCCAATCCCGATCCCCGAGATCTGGCCCTGGGAAGCCAAGGAAGCGGGCGCCCGCATCGTGGCCACGGGGCGGTCCGACTTTCCCAACCAGGTCAACAACTCGCTGGGCTTCCCCGGCATCTTCCGCGGCGCGCTCGACGTCCGGGCCAAGACGATCACCGACGGCATGTGCATCGCCGCCGCCCGCGAGCTGGCCAAGGTGGCCGAGGACAAGGGCATCCACGAGGAATACATCATCCCGAACATGGACGAGTGGGAAGTCTTCCCCCGCGAGGCCGTGGCCGTCGGGACCAAGGCCATCGAGGAAGGCGTGGCCCGCTTCCATTTCACGGCCGAGGAGCGGTTCAAGATGGCCAACGATACCATCCGGGCCGCCCGCAATGAAGTCCAGTGGATGATGAAGGAAGGCTTCATCCTCGACCCGGACAAATAAAGGCTGAGACCGAAGACCATAAGCCGCGGGCTGGGGGCGAGATGATTCTCGCTTCCGGTCCGCGGCTTTTTTTTGTTGCGGATTTGACAGGTTTTGGAAAAAGTGCTATGTTTATTCGCGTATTCGTCCATGCTAAGAACACCTTTTTCTTCGAACAGGATAAGAGTCTAGCTGGGACGGATTATGTAACGTGAGAAAGGAGGAAACCTTATGAAAAATCTCACAAAATCCCTGATTCTGGTCCTCACCCTGGCCGTCGTCCTGGTCGGCTGCAAGCAGCCCACCACCGAGATCGACGCCGCCAAGGCCGCCATCGCCGACGTTGAAGCCGCCGGCGCCGGCAAGTACGCCGCCGACGAGCTGAAGGGCGTGCAGGACAGCCTGACCCAGGCCATGGACGAGATCGCCGGTCAGGACAAGAAGTTCTTCAAGAAGTTCGGCACCGCCAAGGAGATGCTGGACAAGGTCAAGCTCGACGCCGAGGCGCTCAAGGCCGCTCTGCCGGCCAAGATCGAGGCCGTCAAGAATGAGGCCGTGGCCGTGCAGGGCGAGCTGACGACCATGATCACCGAGGTCAAGGACATGCTCAAGAAGGCCCCCAAGGGCAAGGGCACGGCCAAGGACCTCGAGGCTCTCTCCGGCGACCTGACCGGGGCCGAGACCGAGGCCGCCGGCATCCAGACCGCCCTCGACGCCCAGGACTACATCGGCGCCCTGAACACGGCCAAGGCCGTCACGGCCAAGGTCACCTCCGTCAAGGAGCAGATCCAGGCCGCCATCGACAAGGTCAAGAAGTAACCCGGATTCGCACCATGGACCTGACGCGTGAGCCAGCGAGCCGCTAGCCGCCTTCTTACGATTGCGGCCGTTCTCTGCTGGCTGGGCGCCTGTCGGACCGCCCCGGTTCCCCCCGGGTACCAAGAGGCTTTGCGCCTCGACGAGACCCTGGGGGGGGCCGGGGCGTCTTCTTTTTCCCCCGAGTCGTACGCCCGCTTCCGGACGCGACTGGCCGGGCTGCGCGAGGAGATCCGACGCCAGAAGGCGAGGCTCGGCCCTTGGCGCGACTTCGGGCCGGCGGGGAGGGCGGCCGCGGGCCTGTTGGACGAAGGCGGCCGGCTGCTGGCGGAGATCCACTCCAGCCGGGAAGGCCGGCGCAGCGCGCTCGGTGACGAAATGCGCGGGCTGCGGATGCGGCGGGACCGCCTGCACGACATGACCGGGTACTTCAACGACAACGAAGAGGTCCGCAAACCCCTGACCCAGGCGGATATCAAGCTCAATGAGGCGGTCATCCTTCTGGACGGGGCGGAGTTTGACGCTTCAGGCCGACGGCTGGCCGAAACGGCCGGATTCCTGGGCCGGGCCGAGGCGGAGATCGGACGGCGGCTTGAGCGCTATTTGGACCCCCAGGTCCAGAAGAAGTGGCGGACTTGGGCCGACGCGACGATCGCCGAGTCGCGTCGGACCGGCGGCACGGCGCTTCTGGTCAGTAAAATCGAGCGTCGGCTCTACATCCTACGCAAGGGTGAAGTCACGGCCACGATCGGCATCGGGCTCGGCAAATACGGGCTTTCGGACAAGCTGTACGAGGGCGATGAAGCCACACCCGAGGGCCGCTACCGGGTCGTGCGGAAGTTCCCGACGTCGACATTCTACAAAGCCCTGCTCATCGATTACCCCAATGCCGAAGATGTGCGTGCTTTCGCCGAGGCGCGGCGGCGGGGGCTTGTCCCGGGCCGGGTCGGCACGGCGGGGGGGGCGATCGAGTTTCACGGCGGCGGCAAGGACAGCCTGACCAAGGGCTGCGTCGGGATGGAAAACCCGGATATGGACATCCTCTACAAGGCGGCCGAGGTCGGCACTCCGGTGACGATCGTCGGCGCACTGTCAGAATCGGGGACGATCCTGGCCGACATCAAGGCGTTCGAAAAATGAAAAAGCGAACCTGGATCATCGCGGGCTTGACGGCGGCCGCGGGCTTGGCCCTCATCTTAACGGCCGGAATCCTTATCGAACGGACCGTTTACGGCCAAGCGCCCGCGGCGGCTCCGGCCGCCAGGAAAGCATCGTCCGCGGATTTGGCCAAATCCGTCAGAGGGCTCGAGGCGAGGCTCAAAGCCTTCGAGCCGAAGGGCTTGATCATCGTCATCGATACGGCGGCGAACCGGCTGGTCATGAAGAAGGCGGGGAAGACGATCAAGGAATACGTCGTTTCCTGCGGCTCGGGCGGGCTATTGGAGGAGCCGGGCGGCAAGAGGAAATGGATCTTCGACACCCCGCGCGGCGAATTCGCGGTCCAGAACAAGCTGGTCAATCCGACCTGGATCAAGCCGGACTGGGCTTTCATCGAAGAAGGGGAGAAGATCCCGACCGACTACAACGAACGGATCGACAACGACACTCTGGGCGATTTCGCGCTCGGCTTCGGCGACGGATATTTCATCCACGGCACGCTGTACACGCGGATGCTTGGGCGGAACGTGACTCACGGCTGTGTCCGGGTGGGGGACAAGGACCTCGCGGAAGTCTACCGGGCGGCGTCCTTGGGAACCCGCGTCTATATCTACTGACATGAAGAACAAGGCGATTGTGGGGCTTTTCGTCGCGGCAGCCATAGGCGCCGCTTCGTCCCCTGGTCAGGACTTGGCCCGCCGTAAGGCCCGGCTGGAAGCGGAGCTCCAACTGGCAAAGACGTCGCATGTCTACCTGGTCATCGATACCGAGACTCGCGAAATCTCCCTTCGGGTCCGGGGCATGGCCTTGAAGACATGGGTCGCGGCCGACATGCGGGCTTGGGGGCGGCCGGCCGGGGTTACCAGCCTGAAGCTGGTCAAGCGGACGGGCTGGTCGGCCCAAGACCGGATCAATCTTACACCCGGGATCAAACCCGAGGAAAAGAAGGACGACAAGCCCAAGGATATCGGAGCCGATGTCCTGGAGCTTGAGGATATGCCCACCCGATATGCATTTCATATGGAAAACGGGCTCAAGATTGTGGTCAAGCAGAGGCCGAAGGGAATCCTGGGGAAGACGGGGGGCGCGTTCGCGGGCATGGGGCAGGCTTTCGGGCGTTCGGTAAAAGTCCTATGGTCGGCCATCCGGGGCAGGGAGTTCTCGGAAATGAGGATCCTCTTCAAGGACGGAAAAGACGCCCAAGCCCTATTCTGGTCGACGCCGGAAGGCACAAGTATTCTCTTCGATTAGCACAACTAGTCTATAAACAATAATTTATAACTTATAAATTATTACTAAAATATACTTGACAATAATATGCTCATATTTTATATTGGAGTAGATCAAGATTTGCAACTGAGGAGGATTTTATGCCGAAAATCATAGGTATTGATCTTGGAACCACCAACTCCGTCGTCGCCATTATGGAAGGGGACAATCCCGTCGTCATCGCCAATGAGGAGGGCGGCCGGACGACGCCGTCCGTCGTCGGGTTCACCCAGAAGGGCGAGCGGCTCGTCGGCCAGGTCGCCAAACGTCAGCGGGTCACCAACCCCGAGAACACCGTCTATTCGATCAAGCGGTTCATGGGTCGCCGCTTCCGCGAAGTTCCCGCCGAGATCTCTCAGGTTCCCTACAAAATCACCGAGGCGCCGAACGGGGATGTCCGGGTGGAAGTCACCGGAAAGAAGTTCTCCCCGCCCGAGATCTCGGCCATGATCCTGCAGAAGCTGAAAAAGGCCGCCGAAGACTATCTTGGCGAGAAGGTCGAAAAGGCCGTCATCACCGTCCCCGCCTATTTCAACGACAGCCAGCGCACCGCGACCAAGGATGCCGGCCGGATCGCCGGTCTGGACGTGGTCCGCATCATCAACGAGCCGACCGCAGCCGCCCTGGCCTACGGCATGGACAAGAAGAAGGATCAGACTATCGCCGTCTACGACTTCGGCGGCGGCACCTTCGACATCTCCATCCTGGAGGTCGGCGAGGGGGTCGTTGAGGTCAAGTCGACCAACGGCGACACCCACCTGGGCGGCGACGACATCGACCAGCGGATCCAGGATTGGATCGTGTCCGAGTTCAAGAAGGAATCGGGCATCGACCTGGGCAAGGACAAGATGGCCATCCAGCGCCTCAAGGAGGCCGCCGAGAAGGCCAAGATCGAGCTGTCGACGACTCTGGAGACCGAGATCAACCTGCCCTTCGTCACGGCCGACGCCTCGGGGCCCAAGCACTTGCTGCTGAAGCTCACCCGGGCCCGCCTGGAGCAGCTGGTCGAGGATCTCATCCAGCGCTCGGTCGCGCCCTGTCGCCAGGCCCTGACCGACGCCAACCTGAAAGCCGGCGACATCCACGAGGTCGTCCTCGTCGGCGGCCAGACGCGCATGCCGCGCATCCAGCAGGTCGTTCAGGAGCTGTTCGGCAAGGAGCCGCACAAGGGCGTCAACCCGGACGAGGTCGTGGCCGTGGGCGCCGCCATCCAGGGCGCCGTCCTGTCGGGCGACGTCAAGGACGTCCTGCTTCTCGACGTGACACCCCTCACTCTGGGCATCGAGACCCTGGGCGGCGTCTTCACCAAGATGATCGTCCGCAACACCACCATCCCGACCAAGAAGGTCGAGGTCTTCTCTACCGCCTCCGACAGCCAGCCCAGCGTCGAGATCCACATCCTCCAGGGCGAGCGGGAGATGGCCGGCGACAACCGGACCCTGGGCAAGTTCCACCTGGACGGCATCCCGCCGGCGCCGCGCGGCGTGCCCAAGATCGAGGTCACCTTCGACATCGACGCCAACGGCATTCTCCACGTCTCGGCCAAGGACACCGGCACGGGCAAGCAACAGGCCATCACCATCACCGGCCACGGCGGCCTGGACGAGAAGGAAATCAAGCGCATGGTCACCGACGCCGAGGCCCACTCCGCCGATGACCGCAAGCGGCGCGACCTGATCGAGGCCCGCAACCACGCCGACCAGCTCGTCTACCAGATGGAGAAGATCCTGCGCGAGAATAAGGATAAGATCCCCGAGGCTGAGGCTGAGACCGTCCGGCGCGAGATCGATTCGACCAAGCAGGCCATCGCCGGCGAGGACGTCGAGCGGATCAAGAGGGCTGCGGAAGACCTGCAGAAGGCCTCCCATAAGCTGACCGAACAGATGTACCAGCAGGCTTCGCAGGCCCAGGCCCCGGGGTCGGGGCCGGACGGCGCGCAGGAAGGGAAGGCCGGCGGCGCCGATGCTGCGGAGGGCGACGTCATCGACGCGGAAGTCGTGGACGACGACAAGAAGACGAGCTAAGCCGGAAACCGGTCCGGGCGGGTAGGGAGGCGGGCCATGAGCGGCGATTTCTATCAGACGTTGGGCGTCGAGCGGAAGGCGCCCCTGGCCGAGATCAAGAAGGCCTATCGCCGCTTGGCCCGCAAGTACCACCCGGACCTCAACCCCGGCGACAAGTCCTCCGAGGCCAAGTTCAAGGAGATCCAGGAAGCCTACTCCGTCCTGAGCGACGCCCATAAGCGGGCCCAGTACGACCGCTTCGGGTACGCCGGCGACCACCCCCCCGGCGGGGGAGGACCCGGCCCCCAGACCGGCGGTCCCGGATTCGAGGGCTTCGATTTTTCCGGCCCCGGGGGCGGCTCCTTCCAGGACCTGTTCGCCAACCTCTTTGGTGGGGCGGGCGTCCGGGCCGGCGCGGCCCACGGACCGGAGAGGGGGGAAGATCTCTTCTATACCATGGCGGTCGGGTTCGAAGACGCCGTTCGCGGCCTCCAGACCAGGATCCAGGTCCATCGCCGGGCCGCTTGCGAGGCCTGCAGCGGGCGCGGCACGACGGGCGGGAAAACCAAGACCTGCCCGACCTGCCACGGCACCGGCCGAGGATCCGTCCAGAGCGGATTCATGAAGTTCTCGTCGCCCTGTCCGGCCTGCGGCGGCACGGGGAAAGTCGCGGCCGAAAGCTGCCGCGGCTGCCGGGGCGAAGGCGGGGTCGAGCGGATCGAGACCATCACCGTCCGCATACCGGCCGGAGTCGATTCCGGTTCCAAGGTCCGTATCGCGGAAAAGGGCAATGCCGGTCGCGAGGGGGGCCCGCCGGGCGACCTGTTCATCACCATCGACGTCGCGGCCCATCCGCTGTTCCGGCGGGATGGGGCCAACTTGTCCATCAAGGTCCCGATCACGGTTCCGGAAGCCACCCTGGGGGCGAAGATCGAGGTTCCCACTCTGGATGGGCCGACGACCATCCGCATCCCTCCCGGCACCAAGTCCGGCCAGAGATTCCGCATCCGCGGCCAGGGCTCGCCGTTGCCGGGCGGGCGGACGCGCGGCGACGAGTTTGTCGAGGTTTCCATCGTCCCCCCCCCCTTCGATAACCAACGGGTCCGGGAGCTGATGAAGGAGCTCGAGGCGATCGGCGGACCGGATCCCCGGGCCGATCTGAGGAGGCCATCGTCATGAAGCGCAAGACGCCTCGGGCCTCCGGCGAAGCCCGCACCACCTACCATATCAGCAGCGTTTCCCAGAAGTACAACATTCATCCCCAGACCCTCCGCCTCTACGAGCGTGAGGGCCTGCTCGCGCCGTCGCGCAGCGAGGGCAACACCCGGCTCTATACCGACGACGATTTGAAGCGGCTGGAGATCATCCTGGCCTTGATCCGCGACCTGGGCGTCAACCTGGCCGGGGTCGAGGTCATTCTCAACATGCGGCAGAAGATCGAGCGGATCGAGGCCGAGGTGGGCGCCTTCCTGGAGTACGTCCGGACCGAGTTCGCCGCGGGCCGCGAAGAGGAGTTCGAGAAAACCTGCCGCAGCCTGGTTCCCCTGGCCCCCCGCAAGCTGGTCAAGGTGGAGCCGAGGGACTGATGCAATCCTTCGATCACCTCGACTCGCGCAACCTGCGCAAGTATCTGGAGGAGATCGCCCGTTTCCCGCTGTTCGGCGAGGCCGAGGAGAAGGCCCTGGGCGAGCGCATTCAGCAGGGCGACCAGGAAGCCCTGCGCCGGATGATCGAGTCCAACCTGCGCTTTGTCGTATCCTACGTCAAGCGCTACCAGGGCATGGGCCTGGGCCTGCTGGACCTGATCCACGAAGGGAACCTGGGCCTGATCGAGGCGGCCCGCCGCTTCGACCCCAAGCGCAACGTCAAGTTCATCTCCTACGCCGTCTGGTGGATCCGGCAGGCCGTCATCCACGCCCTGACCCAATCGCAGCGCATCGCCCACGTCCCGCAGAAGCTCTCCGACCAGATCCTGGCCATGAAGCGCAAGACGGCCGCGCTGAAGTCCGAGCTGGGCCACGAGCCGACCCGGGAGGAGATCGCCGCCCACATGGGCCTCACCGTCCAGGACGTCGAGGACCTGGAGATGCTGATCGAGAAGGACGTCTCGCTCTCGGACAGCTTCAACGACGACGACATGAAGATGGAGGAGAAGCTCTCGGACGAGCTGACCCCCTCGGTCGAATACCAGATCATCAAGAGCTCCATCGAAACGCAGCTCCGCGACCTGCTGGGCGAGCTGGAGGAGAAGGAAGCGCTTGTGCTAAAATGGCGCTTCGGGCTGGACGACGACCAGCCGCTGACCCTGCAGGAGATCGGCGACCGTCTGCACCTGACCCGCGAGCGCATCCGTCAGATCGAGCAGAAGGCCATGCGCAAGCTGGGCCGGTCGCGCCGCCTGCAGCAGCTCCGAGGATACCTGAACTGAACCGCCCCATGCCCAACGACAACGAAAGCTGCCCGCTCTGCGGCGACACCGGCTGGGCCGTGGCCGACGGCGACGGCGGGCCGAAGGCGCGCCGCTGCTCCTGCATGGAGGCCCGCCGGGCGGCGACGCTGCTCGAGGCGGCGGCCATCCCGCCCCGCTACCGCGACTGCAGCCTGGACAATTACAAGGCCACCACTCCGCTGCAGAACGACGCCCTCAAGACCGCGCGCAAGTTCGTCGAGGACTTCCCCAACCGCGGCGCCGGGCTCCTGTTCATCGGTCCCTGCGGGGTGGGCAAGACCCACCTGGCCGCGGCCGTGCTCAAAGACATCGTCGCCCGCCACGCGGCGCCGGGGCTTTTCTACGACTTCCGCGACCTCATCCGCGATATCCAGAGCCACCTACACGCCGGAATCCGGCGCTGACCGAGTCGGACGTCCTGGCGCCTGTCTTCCGCAGCCGCATCCTGGTCCTGGACGAGCTGGGGGCCAAGCGCTCCACGGCCTGGGTCGAGGACACCGTCTTCACCATCATCAACCACCGCTACAACCGCCGCCAGCTGACCCTCTTCACCTCGAACTATCCGGACTCGGCCGAGGTCGAGCTCGAGGGCCAGGCCTGGAAGAAGACCGACCTGGCCAAGCGGGAGGAGACGCTCATCGACCGGGTGGGCGCCCGCCTCCGCTCGCGCCTCTACGAGATGTGCAAGATCGTGGAGATGGACGGCGAGGACTTCCGCTTCAAGGTCAAGCAGGCCGGGTACCGCTCGGGCCGCGGCTTCTGATCAGGCCATGGCCCGCTCGAGCTTCTCCGTCTGGAGCCTCAGCTCGTAGGGGATGTGCCGCCCGAAGGGCTCGAAGAACGACTTGATCAGCCGGACCTCCTGCCGCCACTCGGCCGGTTTGATGTCGAACAGCCGCTCGATCTTGGCCCTGGGAATCGGCCAAGCCGTCCAGGTTGAGGTCGGCCATCTCGGGCAGCAGGCCGATGGGCGTCTCGCGGGCCCCGACCTCGCCGTGGACGCGGTCGCAGGACCCACTTCAGGACGCGGATGTTGTCGCCGAAGCCCGGGCCAGACGAACTTGCCGTCCTCGTCCACCCGGAACCAGTTGACGGCGAAGATCTTGGGCGGGTTGCGCATCAGCGCCCCGATGTTCATCCAGTGGCGGAAATAGTCGCCCATGTTGTAGCCGCAGAAGGGGAGCATGGCGAAGGGGTCGCGGCGCAGGACGCCGACGGCGCCCGGCCGCCGCGGCCGTCGTCTCCGAGCCCGTCCGGGCCCCCATGAAGACGCCGTGCGGCCAGTCGAAGGCCTCGCACGACCAGGGGCATGAGGTGGGAGCGGCGGCCGCCGATCAGGATGGCCGAGATCGGAACGCCCTGGGGGTTGTCGAATTCCGGGGACAGGGTCGGGCAGTTGGTAGAGCGAGACGGTGAACCGGGAGTTGGGGTGGGCGATCTTCAGCCTCCGAGCCGGGGCTCCAGGGCCTGCCCTGCCAGTCGAGCATGTTCGGCGGCGGGCCGTCCAGGCCTTCCCACCAGGGCTCGTTGGTGTCGCGTGGCCAGGCCGACGTTGGTGAACAGGGTCGGGTAGAAGTTCGAGGCCTTGAGCGTCCGGATCATGTTGGGGTTGGTCTTCATCGAGGTCCCCGGCGCCACGCCGAAGAAGCCCGACCTCCGGGTTGATGGCGTAGAGCCGGCCGTCGGGGCCGACGTTCAGCCAGGCGATGTCGTCGCCGATGGTCCAGACCTTGTAGTCGGGCAGGGCCGACTGGAGCATGGCCAGGTTGGTCTTGCCGCAGGCCGAGGGCATGGCCGCGGTGATGTAGGTGACGCGGCCCTTGAGGTCCTCGATGCCCATGATGACCATGTGCTCGGCCAGCCAGCCCTCCCGCAGCCCCAGGTAGGAGGCGATGCGCAGGGAGAAGCACTTCTTGCCCAGCAGGGCGTTGCCGCCGTAGCCGGAGCCGATGCTCCAGACCAGCTCTTCCTGCGGGAAGTGCATGATGAAGCGGCGGTTGGGGTCGAAATCGCCGACCGAGTGGAGGCCGTTGACGAAACGCTCGGAGGTGCCGATCTTCTCCAGGACCTCGCTTGCCCATGCGGGTCATGATCCGCATGCTGACGGCGACGTAGGAGATGTCGGTGACCTGGACGCAGGCCTTGGCGTAGGGCGAATCCGGGTGGCCCATCATGTAGGGCAGGACGTACATGGTCCGGCCCTTCATGGCCCCCTCGGACAGCTTGGTCATCAGCCTCCTTGGCCTTGGCCGGGGCCATCCAGTTGTTGTTGGGGCCGGCTCTGGTCCTTTTCCGGGTGGCAGACGAAGGTCAGCTGCTCGGTCCGGGCCACGTCGGTGGGATGGCTGCGGTGGAGGTAGGACTTGGGCCAGCGGCTGCCGTTGAGCTCGCGGAAGACCGGCTCGGACCCGATCTTCTCCTCGCGCATGCCGGCCTCCATCAGCCGGAAGGCCTCGGCCTCCGAGCATGATCAAGC
>CAWDOL010000028.1:0-14453 GCA_963803915.1 Candidatus Aminicenantota bacterium
GGCCGGTCGACTATTTCCTGGCTTCAGCCCGCTGACAAGGAAAACCCATGCTCAAACCCCGCTGGATCGCCATGGCCTCGCCGCGGCATTATCGCACCCGCGGCACGTCCCTTTCGGGCGTTTACCGGGGCGACTACGTGCAGGCCTTCGGCGTCTATTTCTGGAGGACCATCGAGATCCCCCAGCGGGCCGTGGGGCTGCGGATCGAAGCCTGCGGCCTGGGCTTCTTCGAGCTCCATCTCGACGGGCGCCGGATCGGCGACCGGGTTCTCGACCCCGCCCCGACGGATTACAGCCGGCGGGCCCTGATGACGGTCTTCGAACCGCCCGTCCCGGCGCCCGGAAGGCACGAGCTGCTGGCCGTCGTGGGCAACGGCCGTCATTTCCCCGCCTTCGGCGGCGCCGATCCCAAGCTCTATGTAAGAGTTCTCGTGGACGCCGGAAACGGCTTCCGAACGACGGCGGTCAGCGACGCCGCATGGCGGGCCGGGCACGGACCGGTGCGCGAGAATGGGCTCTATTTCGGCGAAATCTACGATGCCCGGATCCCCCTTCGCCCCGGGCGTTGGAAGAAGGCGGTCGTGGTCGCGGGCCCCCGGCTCGAGATCGAGGAGATGCCGCCGATCAGGGTCTGCGAGACGCTCCGGCCAAGATCGGTCCGCACGCCCGAGCCGGGCCGGCGGATCATCGACTTCGGGCGCAACTTCACCGGCTGGGTCCGCTTTTCCGCCGGCGGCACGGCCGGAGAGCGGATCGTCGTCCGCCATGCCGAGCTGCTGGATGAGCGGGGCGAGATCAACGCCTCGCCCAATCAGGGCGCGGCCGCGACCGACGTCTACATCTTCGCCGGCCGGAGCCGCGAGCGGCACGAGCCGCGCTTCACCCAACACGGCTTCCGATACGCCGAGATCAGCGGCCCCGAGCGCTCGCTGGCGGGGCTCGAAGCGGAGGGCCGCTTCGTCCACACGGATGTGGCCAAGACGGGACGGTTCGACTGCGCCCGGCCGGTCATACGGGCCATCCACCGCAACGTCCGGCAAGGGCTTCTCTCGAACTTCATGGGCCTGCCCACAGACTGCCCCCAGCGCGACGAGCGGCAGGGCTGGCTGGCCGACGCTCATCTGGCGGCCGAGGCGGCGATCCTGAACTACGATATGGCCGCGTTCTACCGTAAAGTTCTGCGCGATATCCGCGACGCCCAGGACCGGCAGGGGCGCATCCCCGATTTCGTGCCGCCCTACCTGGTCCGTTTCGCCCCGGCCGATCCCGCCTGGGGCTCGGCCTATGTGACACTGGCCTGGCTCCTCTACTGGTACTACGGCGACAAGGCTGCGCTCGAAGAGCACTTCGAGGGGCTGACGAAGTACGTCGGCTTTCTGGCCCGGAGCGCCCGCGGCCACATCATCGAGGACCTGGGCAAATATGGCGACTGGTGCCCGCCGGGGAGTATCGCGCCCAAGAAAACGAGCCTGGCCCTGACCTCGACCTGGTTCTATGCTCACGACACCGTCTTCCTGGCCCGGATCGCGGCGGCGCTCGGCAGGAGGGACGATGCCGGTCGGCTCAAGGAGCAGGCGGCCGCGATCGCGGCTGCGTTCAACGCACGCTTCCTCCGCGACGGCCAGTACGAGGTGCCGCGCTCGGGGCCGGTCGATCTTCTGCCGGGCCAGACCGCCAACGCCCTGCCGCTGTGGCTGGGGATCGTCCCGGCCACGGCAAGAAAGCGCGTCTTTGCCGCGCTGATCAAGGCCGTCGTCGACGACCAGGATGGCCATCTCGACACGGGCATCCTGGGGACCCGCTTCCTGCTCGAAGCCTTGAGCCGAGGCGGCCGCACCGACGCCGCCTTCCGGATCGTCGCCCAGACCAGCTACCCGGGCTGGGGCTATATGATCCGGGAGGGCGCCACGACCCTGTGGGAGCGCTGGGAGAAGATTACCAGCGGCGGCATGAACTCGCACAACCACATCATGCTGGGCAGTGTGGACGCCTGGCTTTACAAACATCTGGCCGGCATCCGGTGTGCCGCACCGGGCTGGGGAAAGGCGATCATCGAGCCGCCGCTCTTGGACGGATGTCCAGCGGCGAGGGCGTCCGTGAAGGCGGAAGGCGGGACAATGTCGGCGTCCTGGGAAAGGAAGCCCGGGGAGTTCCAGCTTGATGTCCGCGTTCCCGCCGGCACGACGGCCGAAGTGAGGATTCCCCTGCTCGCTCCCCACTCCAGCATCGAGGACGAGGCCGGGCTGGTCTGGGACGGCGCGCGGCACCGGCCGGGCCCGTCGGGAACGGGCGCCGCGATCAAAGCCGGCCGCTTGATCCTCAAGCTGCGCGGCGATTCGCGCCGTTTCCGCACAATTGGGGGACACCATACGTAATTCCCGATCTTTTTTCGTGAACTTTTGTTCACATTTATCTGCTTAACTGGCCTATTCCTCCATTCAGATTAACCGCCGGCGGAGACGCTTTCGGAAGGTGCGTTCGCTGCTCTCGTAAACTGCTGAAAAAGATAATGTTAGTCGGCAACACCACGGCTGCGCGGGACGAGGGTTGATCTGGTCTCCAGAATCGAAACTATGGGATCATCAAACGTCAACACCTGTTGTCGGAAATAATTCGGGAATTACGTATGGTGTCCCCCATCTCTTTTCTTGTGTTTTCCTTCTTTCCCGTATATAATGATAATTGAATATACAAAGGAGCCACACCATGGAACTACTCAATAAAGACGTCCGCGAGGCCACCAAGAAGCGCTTTGAGGAGATGACGGGCAAGGTCAAGATCCTGCATTTCACCCAGGAACCCTCGCGGCTGGTTCTGCTCGGCTCGATCGGCAGCCAGGACTGCGCCTTCTGCAAGGAGACCAAGCAGCTCCTGCGGGAAGTCGCCGAGCTGTCGGACAAGATCGACTTCCAGGTCTTCGACTTCAAGGCCGACAAGGACACCGCGGCGGCCTATGCCATCGACAAGATCCCGGCCACGGTCATCATGGGCGACGAGGATTACGGGATTCGCATCTTCGGCATCCCCTCCGGCTACGAGTACCAGACCCTGGTCGACGACATCGTGGACGTGTCGCATCGCGACTCGGGGCTGGCCGAAGCCACCCGCCTGGCCCTGAAGGCCGTGGACAAGGATATCCGCATCCAAGTGTTCGTCACCCCGACCTGCCCCTATTGCGGCATCGCCGTCCGGTTGGCCCATCAATTCGCCATGGAATCGCCCCGCATCAAGGGCGAGATGGTCGAGTCGACCGAATTTCCCCACATCTCCAATAAATACAAGGTTTACGGCGTGCCCAAGACGATCGTCAACGAGACCATCCAGTTCGAGGGTGCGGTTCCCGAAGAGGTCTTTCTGGAAAACGTCCTGAAAGCCTTGAAACCTGAGGAAAACAAGTAATATCGTAATTTATAACGATAAAATCCTCCGGTTTCACGGCGCTAAACAATATTCCTTTATTCATATGCTTTTTTCTTCACAGTTCCAGGCCGAAGGCCCGTTTTTCGGCCGTTTCCAATTGACATCATTCCAATCGGTGCTATAATAGACCGACTTACATGGCTATCCTCAAGAAAAAGAAGGAAAACCGGGTCTGTGTCATCGGTCTGGACGGAGTCCCCTACAGCCTCCTTCTCGACCTGGCCAAAAAAGGGGTCATGTCCACTGTCGGCCGGATCATCGATGCCGGCCGGCTTCACAAGATGAAGGCCAGTCTGCCCGAGATCTCGGCCGTCTCCTGGACCAACTTCATGACCGGGACCAACCCGGGGACCCACGGCATCTTCGGCTTCACCGACCTGAAGCCCAAGAGCTACGAAATCCGCTATCCCAACTTCTCCGACGTCAAGGCGCCGGTCTTCTGGGACGAGCTGGGCAAGAAGGGCAAGCGGAGCATCGTCATCAACCAGCCCTCGACCTACCCCGCCCGGCCGATCAACGGCGTCCTCATCTCGGGCTTCGTGGCCGTCGACCTGGCCAAGGCGGTCTACCCGCCCGAGATCAAGGTGCCCCTGGAGCAGTCGGGCTACCAGATCGACATCGATACGCTCAAGGCCCGCGAGAACCACAACTTCCTGTGGCAGGAGCTGATCAAGACCATGATGGGCCGCCAGAAGGCCCTGAACATGTTCTGGGAAGAGCCCTGGGACTATTTCGAGCTGGTCATCACCGGGACCGACCGCCTCCACCACTACCTCTGGCCGGCCGTGGTCAATCCGGACCACCCCCACCACCAGAACGTCCTCGAATACTACCGCCAGATCGACCGCGTCATCAACAAGCTCTACACCACTTTCCGCAAAGCGCCCACCGACGACGAGAACATCTTCTTCCTGTCCGATCACGGCTTCTGCGCCATCCAGCAGGAGGTCTACCTCAACGCCTGGCTGGAAAAAGAGCGCTTCCTCAAGTTCGTCAAGAGCCAGCCGGTCGGGCTGGAAGATATCTCTCCCAAAGCCGTGGCCTTCGCCCTCGACCCCAACCGCATCTATCTCCACTACCGCGACCGCTACCCGAACGGCCAGGTCAAGCTGAGCGAGGCCAAGCCGATCAAGGAGCAGATCGCCCACAAGCTGCGGAAGCTCGAATGGCAGGGCCGCAAGGTGGTCCGCGAAGTGTTCATGGCCAAGGAGATCTACTCCGGCCCGCTCGTCGGCAAGGGCCCCGACATCGTCGTCGTCTCCGAGCCCGGCTTCGACCTCAAGGGCTCGATCAAGAAGAAAGAGATCTTCGGCCGCACGCCCGGGCTGCACGGCATGCACACCTGGGACGACGCCTTCTTCCTGTCCAAGTCGGACTTCGGCGACAAGCTTGCCATCCAGGACACGGCCAAGATCATCCTGGACCGCTTCTGATGCGCCCTCCGGCACGCCGCCCCACCACCCGCCTGGCCCTGGCGGCGGCGGCGCTGCTGGCCTTGGGCCTGCCCTTGGCCGCTTACATCGGCCCCGGGGCGGGATTCGCCTTCCTGTCCTCCTTCCTGGTTCTCTTCCTGACCTTCCTGCTGGCCATCTTCTCCTTCCTGTCCTGGCCGTTCCGCCTCCTCTGGCGCCTCCTCTTCGGCGGCAAGGCCTACAAGCGGAGCCGGGTGGACCAGGTCGTGGTCGTCGGCCTGGACGGCATGGCCCCCGAGCTGGCCGAAAAGTGGATGGCCGAGGGCAAGCTCCCCAACCTGGCCAAGCTCAAAGCGGAGGGCTTCTACGGTCGCCTGCAGACGACCACACCGGCCATCTCGCCCGTAGCCTGGTCCTCGTTCATGACCGGGGCCAATCCCTCCAAGCACAACATCTACGACTTCCTGAGCCGCGACCCCAAAACCTATCTGCCCGATCTTTCCTCGGCCCGCATCGGGGCGCCCAAGCGGACACTCAAGCTGGGCCGCTACCGCGTGCCCCTGTCCAAGCCCGTCATCCAGGGCCTGCGCCGCAGCGTGCCGTTCTGGAAGATTCTGGGCCAGAACGGCGTTTTCTCGACCGTCCTGCGGGTGCCGCTGACCTTCCCGGCCGAGCCGTTCAAGGGCCACCTGCTGTCGGGCATGTGCGCGCCCGACCTCAAGGGCAGCCAAGGCACGTTCGCCTTCTACACCAGCGACCCGGCCAAGACCGGCAAGCGCGAAGGCGGCGTCTTCTTCCCGGTCGAGGTCCGCGACGGCCGGGTGGAGACTTTCCTCTCGGGGCCCGAGAACACCATGCTCGCAAAGCCGGTCGAAATCCGGCTGCCGATGCGGATCAGCCTCGATAAAGCCCGGGGCGAAGCCGTGGTCGAGGTCTCGGGCCGGAAGCTCAGGCTCAAGAAGGGCGAGTTCTCGCCCTGGGTCCGGCTGACCTTCAAGCCCGGGCTGGGCCTCAAGATCCGGGGCATCGCCCGCTTCCTCGTATCGCAGGTCGAGCCCCACTTCGAGATGTACGTCACGCCGCTCAACATCGACCCGGCCAAGCCGGCCCTGCCCATCTCGCACCCCCTGATCTACTCGGTCTATCTGGCCAAGCTCATCGGCAGCTACATCACCCTGGGCGAGGCCAACGATACCTGGGCCCTGAACGAGGGCGCGCTGTCCGAGCGCGACTTCCTGACCCTGACTTACGCCAACCACGAGGAGTGGGAGCGGATGTTCTTCAACGCCCTGGCCAAGACGCGGCGGGGCTTCGCCATGTGCGTCTTCGAGACGACCGACAGCCTGTCGCACATGTTCTGGCGCTACCTGGACAAAGGCCATCCCGCCATGGCAGCCGGGCCGGCCGAAATGAGCGCCGCGGTCATGGAGGACCTCTTCGTCCGCATGGACGGAATGATCGGCCGGGTGCGGGCGGCCATGAGCCCCAAGAGCGCCCTGTTCGTCATGTCCGACCACGGCTTCAAGCCCTTCCGGCGCGGCGTCAATCTGAACACCTGGCTGCTCGGCAACGGCTACCTGGCCCTCAAGCCCGGCGCCGACGGCAAAGCGGAGTGGTTTAAAGATGTGGACTGGGCCCGGACCAGAGCCTATGCGCTGGGCCTGGGCGGGGTCTACATCAACCAGAAAGGGCGCGAAGCCCAGGGTGTGGTGGCCCCGGGCCAAGAGGCCAAGGCCCTGCGCCGGGAGCTGCAGACCAAGCTGACCCGGCTGAAGGATGAGAGCAAGGGCGAGACTTCGATCAACCGGGTCTTCGACCGCGACGAAATCTACGCCGGGCCGTACAAGGACAACTCCCCCGACCTGATCATCGGCTACAACGCGGGCTACCGGGCCTCCTGGGAATCCGTGACGGGGGTCGTCACACCGGATGTCTTCTCCGACAACATCAAGTGCTGGAGCGGCGACCACTGCATCGACCCCGCCTGCGTGCCGGGCGTGCTCTTCTCCAGCCTCAAGCTGGCCGCGGACGTCTCGTCGCCCTCGATCATGGACGTGGCACCGACGGTGCTGGAGCTCTTCGGCCTGCCCGCCCCCGCCCACATGGACGGCCGGACGCTGCTGCCGAAGGGCGGTAAAGCGAAGGACGTGCAGTCATGAATCGACGTCAATTCATAGAGGCCGCTGCCGGCGGGACGACCCTGATGGCCCTGGCCGGGAAGACGGGGTTGGCCGTACCGCTGCGGACCGCCGGCCGCAAGGCCACCCGCACCAAGGTCCTCGTTCTCGGCTTCGACGGCATGGACGCCCACATCACCCGAAAGTGGATGGACGCGGGCTATCTCCCGACGTTTAAGAAGATGGCCGCCGAGGGCGGGTTCCGGCCGCTGCGGACGAGCATCCCGCCGCAAAGCCCGGTGGCCTGGTCCAACTTCATCGCCGGAACGAACCCGGGCGGGCACGGCATCTTCGATTTCATGCACCGCGACCCCAAGACCTACCTGCCGGTCTTCTCCGCCTCCTCCGTCGAGGGCGCGGCCAAGACCCTGCGCCTGGGCAAGTGGCTCCTGCCGATCAAGAGCGGCGAAGTCAGGAATCTGCGCAAGGGCAGAGCCTTCTGGCAGGTCCTGGAGGACCACGACATTCCCAGCACCGTCTTCAAGATGCCGGCCAACTACCCGCCGGTCGAGTCGCGCCAGCGGACCCTCTCGGGCATGGGCACCCCCGACATTCTGGGCGCCTACGGCATCTGCAACTACTATACAACCGAGACCCGGAGCGTCGACGAGGACCTGGGCGGCGCGCGGGTGCACGAGGTCTACGTCATCGGCCATCGTGTCGATGCCCGCCTGCCCGGCCCCATCAACACCTTCAAGACGGACGCGCCCGAGTCCTTCGTCGAGTTCAAGGTTCTCATCGACCCCGTCAACACCGTGGCCAAGATCGTGCTGCCGGACGGCGAGTTCATCCTGCGGGAGAAGGAGTGGAGCGGCTGGAAGCGGGTCCGCTACCCGCTCATCCCGACCCAGAGCGTGAGCGGCATCTGCATGTTCTACCTCAAGGAGGTCCGGCCGCATCTCAAGCTCTATGTGACGCCGGTCAATATCGACCCGGCCGACCCGGCCCTGCCCATCTCCACCCCCAGCGGCTACGCCGCGGAGCTGGCAAAGCGCTTCGGCCCTTACTTCACCAAAGGCCTGCCGGCCGACACCTCGGCCCTGGACAACGACCTTCTGGACGAGGCCGAGTTCCTGGCCCAGGACGAGATGGTTCTGGAGGAGAGCCGGGTCATGCTGGACTTCGAGCTGTCGCGCTTCGAGTCGGGCCTGCTCTTCTACTACATCTCCAGCACCGACCAGCGCCAGCACATGTTCTGGCGTCTGATGGACGCCGACCACCCCGGCCACGACCCCAAGCTGGCGGCGGAGTTCGGCGACACCATCCGCAAGACCTACCAGCAGGCCGATGCCATCCTGGCCCGGGCCCTGGCCAAGGTCGACCGCGACACCGTCGTCCTGGTCATGTCCGACCACGGCTTCAACCCTTATTACCGGAGCTTCAACCTCAACACCTGGCTCAAACAGGCCGGCTACCACCGCTTCGGCAACGAGTTCAAGCAGGAGGACCTGGAGCTGGGCTTCGCCGGCACCGACTGGACCCGGACCAAGGCCTACGGGCTGGGCCTTAACGCCCTCTACGTCAACCGGCGCGGCCGCGAGGCCGAAGGCATCGTGGCCCCCGGGGCCGAGACCGAGAACCTGATCGACGAGATCTGCCGCAATCTGGAGGCCTACAAGGACCCCAAGACCGGCCAGAACGTCGTCCTCAGGGCCTACAAGGCCAAGGACATCTACCAGGGGCCGGCCGCCGCGGACGCCCCCGACATCATCGTGGGATACAATCGCGGCTGCCGCATCTCCTTCGGGTCGCCCCTCGGGCGCATCCCGCGCGAAGTGATGGAGGACAATACGGCCAAGTGGAGCGGGGACCACATGGGCGCGGCCGAGACTCTGCCCGGCATCCTGCTTACGAACCGCCCGATGCGGGCCGAGTCGCCCGCCCTGACCGACCTGACCGCCACGATCGCCGATGTCTTCGGGGCCGAGAAGCCCAAGGACTACATCGGCCGGACGATCTTTTGACAACGAGGAATCCATGGCCAGCGAAAAGATCAAGCTCGACAAGGACCTGATGGATAAAGTCCGCAAGTACGCCGCGATGGCCGGCTACTCCTCGGCCGAGGAGTTCATCGCCCACTGCCTGGAGAAGGAGATCTCCGGGCTCGAGACGGGCGGAACCGAGGACGAGATCAAGAAGAAGCTCAAGGGCCTGGGCTACATCGGGTGAGGGAGCGAAGCGGGAGGCAAGGACGATGATCGGCATCCTGAACGCGGCCGTGAGCGGGCTCTTCGACGCCCTCTTCGCCGTGCTGCGTCCCCTGGGGCCGGCCGCGGCCATGGCCGTCATCTCGCTCCTGGTCGGCCTATTGATGCTCTTCATCTTCAAGAAGACCTCGAACCAGGACGGCATCCGGGGGTCCAAGGACCGGATCAAGGCCCACCTGCTGGAGCTGCGCCTGTACAAGAGCGATTTCGGGCAGACCATGCGCTCCCAGGGCGGCATCCTGGCGGCCAACGGCCGCTACGTCCTCTACGCCCTGAAGCCCATGCTGGTCATGATCGTCCCCATCCTGCTCATCCTCATCCAGCTCGACGCGCGCTTCGGAGCCCGGGCCCTGGCCGAGGGCGAGACCGCACTGGTCAAGGTCGCGGTCGTCCCCGAGCTGGGGCTGGCCGGCCTCGAGCCCGTGTTGGAAGCCCCGGCCGGGATCGCGGTCGAGACGCCCGCCCTGCGGATCGAGGAGGAGCACGAGGTCGACTGGCGGATCCGGGCCGTGGCCGCCGGTCGGCACGAGCTCAAGATCCGGATCGGTGACGCCGCCGCGACCAAGACTGTCGCCGTCGGGAGCAAGTCCCCCGCCCGGATCGCCCCGCTCAGTGTCCGCGCGGGCGGTGTGGCCGAGCTTCTCCACCCGGGCGAGCCCGCCCTTCCCCGCGGCTCCGCCATCGTCTCCATCGAAGTCACCTATCCGGCCGCCCGGCTGAGCTATTTCGGCTGGCGGATGCACTGGCTGGTCGCCTTCTTCCTCCTCTCGATCGCCTTCGGCTTCGGCCTCAAGGGCGTCTTCAAGGTCGAGATCTGATCCGGGGCGGACGACCGCCCAAAAATCCCCCTTGTATTCTCCTTTTCCCTTGTGTTATGAAAGGCTCACGTTTCGTTTAGAGGAGAGGTATCCATGAAGAAAGCCATCGTGTTCGCCTGCGTCGCCCTGCTTGTCATGTCCGTGGCCGCCTGCAACAAGGACGGCGGCGGCAAGTATGGGGACGTCAAGAAGGTTTTCGGCAAGTACATCGACGCCACCGAGAAGTTTGCCACCACCATGGACGGTGTCAAGAGCGCGGACGAAGTGGTCAAGGCCATCGAGGCTTACACCGTCGTGGCCAAGGAGCTCGGCCCCCAGATCAAGGGCTTCGAGGAGAAGTACCCCGAGTTCAAGGACATGGACAATCCCCCCGAAGAGCTCAAGCCGCTGGTCGATCGGATGGAGGCCGTGGCCACCAAGATGATGGGCTCCATGGGCAAGATCGCCGAGTACGCCAGCGATGCCAAGGTGCAGGAAGCCCAGGCCAAGCTGAACGAAGTCATGGGCTCGATGCGGTAAGGCCGATAGGGACGCTGGGCCTGGGCTTCAGTCCAGGCCCAGCGCCTTCATCTTGTTGAACAGCGTCTTGCGGCTGATCCCCAGCCGCCGGGCGGCTTCGGTGCGGTTCCCCCCTGCCTCGCGCAGCGCCCTTTCGATCATGGCCTTGGCCGCGCCGTCGGCCGCAAAATGGGCCGCGTCCAGAAGCGTTTCGGCCGCGGCCGGATCCCCGTGAGAAGCGGCGCCATGGGCCTCCGCCTCAGGGGGGTCGAACCGAGCCCGGGAGCGCACGCGGGCCGGCAGGCCGCCGGCATCCAGGCTATTCCCCTCGGCGTGGACCATGGCCTCGTAGATCACGTTTTCGAGCTCCCGCACGTTGCCCGGCCAGCCGTAGCCCATCAGCGTGTCCAGGAAGTCGGGCGAGAGCGCATGGACGCTTTTACCCAGCTCCTTCCCGTACTTGGCCAGAAAGTGCTCGCAGAGCAGGGGGATGTCTTCTCTCCGTTCGCGAAGCGGCGGCAGCCGCAGCGACAGCACGGCCAGCCGGAAGTAGAGATCCTCGCGAAAGGCGCCCCGGTGGACTTCCCCGTCCAGATCCTTGTTGGTGGCGGCGATGACCCGCACGTCCACCGGGATGGTCCGGGTGCCGCCGACCTTGACGATCTCGCGCTCGCCCAGGGCCCGCAGCAGCTTGACCTGGGCCTCCAGCGGCAGCTCGCCGATCTCGTCCAGGAAAATGGTGCCTTTGTGGGCCATCTCGAACTTGCCCGTGGTCTCGCTCTTGGCGTCGGTGAAAGCTCCCTTGCTGTGGCCGAAGAACTCCGACTCGATGAGGTCGCGCGGGATGGCCCCGCAGTTGACGACGACGAAGGGACCGTCCCGGCGCGGCCCGGCGAAGTGGATGGCCCGGGCGGCCAGCTCCTTGCCCGTGCCGCTTTCGCCCGTGAGCAGGACCGTCCCGTCGACCCGGGCGATCCGGTCCATCATCTGGAAGATGGAGTTCATCCGGCCGCTCGTGCCGACGATCTCCGAGAAGCGGTAGCGGGCGCTCAGCTCGGCCCGAAGGCCGTCGACCTCGGCCTCGCAGCCGGCGCACCTCCAGGGCCCGGTCGATCAGCAGCAGCAGCTCCTCGTTGTCGACGGGCTTTTCGAGGTAGGCATAGGCGCCGAGCTTGACCGCTTCGACGGCGTTGCGGATCGTCCCGAAGGCCGTGATGATGATCGACCCGGCAGGCCGGGCAGCGCCTCGCGCAGCCCGGCCAGGACGTCGAGGCCGGACATGTCGGGCAGGTTCATGTCCAGGAGGACGACGTCCGGGACGAAAGCCCGGGCCTTGCCGCAGGCCCTCGCCGGCCGCTGCGCGGCGGTTTCCACGGCGTAGCCCTTCTCCCCGAGGAGCAGGGAAAAGATGTCGCGGATGCTCTGCTCGTCGTCGATGACCAGGATCTTGAATTTCATGGCGGCCTCGCCTCACGCTCGAGCGGGAGGCGGACGAGCATCGTCGTCCCCTGCCCCGGCCGGCTGTTGACTTCGATGTCGCCGCCGTGGGATTTGACGATGTTGTAGCAGATGGACAGGCCCAGCCCGGTGCCGCCCTTCTTGGTGGTGAAGAACGGGTCGAAGATCCGGTCCAGGTTCTCCTCGGGGATGCCTTCGCCCGTGTCGGCGACCGCGACCAGGACCTTCGCCCGTCTCGCCGAGCGCTTCGACCGTGAGCGTCCCGCCCGAAGGCCATGGCCTGGACGGCGTTGAGGAAGAGGTTGAGGAAAAGCTGTTTGAGCTGGGACCGGTCGCCGTGCGACGGACGAGCGGAGTCGGGAGATCGCGCCGCAGGACGACGATCTTCCGGACCGCGGCCTGGAAGGCGACGAGGTCGAGGCTTTCGGCCAGGGTTTCGCGAAGGTCGTGGCGCTCCCGGACGATTTCCGCCGGGCGGGAAAAGGCCAGCAGGGCCGAGACGATTTCGTTGATCCGGCCGGTTTCCTGCAGGGCCGCGCGCGAGCAGCTTCTTCGGTCGCCTCGTCGGCGATCTTGGCCTCCAGGTACTGGAGGGACGACCGGATGGCCGTCAGCGGGTTGCGGATCTCGTGGGCCGCGCCGGCGGCCAGCTCGCCGATCGTCGCCAGCCGGTCGGCCCGCGACATCCGGCGGAAGCGCTCGCGCTGCTCCTTGAAGAGGAGGGCGTTCTCCAGGGCGATGCCGGCCTGGGGAAGGAGGGACGAGATGAAGGAGATCTCCTGCCTGGTGAACGGCCGCGCCTCCTGGCTTGCCGCCGACGAGCAGGATGCCGATCAGCCGGTTCATCGAGATCAGCGGGAAGACGATTTCGATGCCCAGGGCGGCGAGCGGATCCGGCCTCCTTCGGCGTCAGGTATTCGTGCAGCCCGGGCGGTGCTTCGAGATCTCGAGGTGGGTTTCGTTGACCTTCAGCCAGCGTGGCCAGGCGCGAATCGCGCGGGATGACGACCGCCCGGCCCTCGGCTTCGCCGACGTCCACGGTCGCGGCCGGCTGGAAGCGGCCGCTGTCCGCATCGTGGACGAGCAGGAGGAGCTTGGGCCCGGGCGAGACCTCCGGATCTTGCCCAGGAAGTTCCGGGCGATCTGGTCGTAGTCCTCGATCAGGTTGACGCCCGCTTCGAACTCGCGGAAGACGAGGAGCGGCAGCTTCTCGTCGCGGCGGCGGGAGCGGAAGAGCTTCATGGTGGGCCCGGGGCCATTATATCAATTGCCCGAATTCCCAGACACACCATCGTCTTAGCGATTCCCGGACATCCCGGATCCATATTCCCCCTGTGATCCGATATGCGGCGGGAGAAGCCGCTTCCTCCGCCTCTTTATTCATCGCCGTCCCGGCGGAATCGATATGGTCGGGAATTCTCGTTCAGCGGACGTCGTAGCGGACGAAGAGCAAGAAGCCGCAGCGGAAGAAGATCAGGGCCGCCGTTGCGGCCAGGATGCCAAGGAAGGGCAGGGCCGGCCCGAACCGGTCCGCGAACGTCAGCGGCCGCTCGGCGAACCTCGGCACGATGATCGGCGAGACTTTTTGACGGGTCGTCGAGACATCCTCGCTGGGGTTGTGCCAATGCGGGCTCTTGGGATCGGACGCGTCCAGGGCCGTGAAAAAGCTCTGGAACTGCCCCTGAAAGACGTGCAGGTCGTCCCAGACCCGGCGGAAGCGCGGGTAGCCGCCGCCCACGATCGACTCGGCCAGGAACTCGAAGGCGGCCACCGGCGAGAAGCGCCGTCAGGCGTCGCGTCCGTTCGAACTGGCGGAACATGGACCGGTAATAGTCGTCCCGGATGGCCTTCTCGGCGCGCCATGCGCTTGCGCTGCAGGTTGGCCCGCAGCTCGTGCTGCGGCAGGAAGGGATTGTTGGACTGCTGCATCCAGCTCCCCGGGGGGGCGGCCTTGCTCAGGTCGTCCAGGGCCTGGCTGACGCGCTTCTGGACGGATTCGGCCTTCTCGATCGGGAAGGCGTTCTTGGCCAGGAAGCCGCTGGAGTTGGGGATGACCATGGCGAACAGCAGCCAGACGGTCAAGGCCAGCAGGAGGCTGACGTTGGAGCTGCGGGCCAGGACGGAGCAGAGCAGGCCGAAGGCGGACATGGCCGCCGCCAGGAGCGCCGCCGCCAGCAGGACGGCGGCGGTCTCCCCCGCCAGGGTCCAGCCCCACGATACCGTGCCCGAAAGCGTCAGGATGATCAGGCCGACCGAGGACGGCCGGCAGGAGGAAGACCATCACGGGAAGACGGCGCTCAGGAACTTGCCGAACAGGAGCGCTCCCGCGAGACCGGGTTGGCCAGGGTCAGGGCCAGGGTCTTGCTCTCCTTCTCGCCCGGACCGCGTCGAAGGTGAAGAGCAGGGAGACGAAGCTGACCAGGAGGGCGATGGCAAAGGCCGAGCTGACCTCGTCGTAGCGGG
>CAWDOL010000029.1:0-62494 GCA_963803915.1 Candidatus Aminicenantota bacterium
ACTTCCCTGATGGCGCCTCCGGCGAACTTTGGGCGCTTCGAGTTTTCTCCGGATGGTAACACGATCTTCTATGTCAATACGATGGCTCCCGCCAACGTGGACGGGTCTCGCCTTGTAGCCCGCGATCTCGGATCCGGCCGGGAGAGGGTCGTCATCGAGAAACGAGGACTCTACGCGGGCGTGGTGTCGCCCGATGGCCAGCAACTGCTGATCGCCACGTCTGACGGCCAGTCTGCAGTGCTGCTCGTCATGCCGGCCGCCGGAGGAGAGTCCCGGGAGGTGGTCAGATTCGAACCTGGCTTCTGGGGCGCGCCGTCGTGGATGCCGGACGGACGAGCGTTCGCCTTTGTAAAGTCGGTCAAGGGAAAAGACGGGCAATGGGAACTGTGGCGTGCCGCCGTCGAGGGCGGCGGACCGCAGCGGATCGGGCGGATCGCTGCCCGTCAGTTGCAGGGGGTGCGGCTGCACCCCGACGGCCGCCGGGTGGCGATCACCGATGTCAAAGTGAACCTGGAGCTCTGGGTGATGGAGAAATTCCTGCCGCCGGCGAAAGCGGCCAAGTAGCCGACAAGACGGAAGCTGAGCGAGGCAGGCATTGAAATATGCCTGCCTCTTTCCTTGACAACCCCTCGCAGCAGTCGATGTGCCTGTCTTAATCGAATCTTGACCGAATCTTGACCCGCCGGAGGCGCAATCTCTCCGGTAGGGTGTTAAACTGGACGACGGGTGATCGGATGTCGAATGCTTCGCCTCGTCGTCCGCACGGCCGGGCTCCTTCCGGGGTCCCGGCCGGAGACTCATCGCGGTCTTTGCTCTTTTCGTCCTGCTCCCGGGCGCGCTTCTCGGCGTGTTCGCGCTGCGCGTGCTGCGCCAGGAGAGCCAGCTCGCCAGGCAGCGGACGCGCGAGAGCCTGGAAAGAACCGCGGCGGAAATCGGCCGCGACTTGGAGGCCGAGTTCCGGCAGTGGGGCGACGCGGTGCGGTCGGCGGCTTCGCGGGAGAAGCCGCTGACTGTCGGCTTTCCGGAGATCATCGGACAAACCTTCTCGGAACCGGGCGGCGGCGTTTTTTTGTCATTAGCCGGTGAAAAGCTCGAGGTGTTTCCCCCGGCGCTCTATTGTTTGTTCCCCGGAGCCCCGCAACGTCACCAACCTGCTCCAAGCCGACCGCCGGCCGGCCTGGCCGAAGCCGAATCCCTGGAGATCGCTCAAAAAGACTATTCGAGCGCCATCCGAGCGTACCGCGACCTGCTCGATTCGGCCGCTGCCGGGTAGCGACCGCTGATCCTCCAACGCCTGGCCCGGACGCTCCGCAAAGCCGGCAGGCTCGAGGAGGCCGCCGGCGCTTACCGGGACCTCAGCCGCTTGGATCCAGGTTTGGATCGGGGGCTTCCTTCGGACCTCATCGCCCAGACCGAGCTTTGTTCCCTGGCCTCCGAGCGCGGTGATACGGCTGACCTGGCCAGGGCGGCCGTGGCCTTTTATCGGGATCTGGCTTCGGGGAAATGGCTTCTCGACAAGCCCCGTTACCTCTATTATTCCGAGCTCAGCCGGACCTGGTGCCGCGAAAGCCGTGTGGAAGCCGGCGAATTCGACCGTCTCCAGGCGACCGAGGGGCGTCGGTTGGCTCTCTCCCGCGCCGCCGAGGACTTCCTGAACGATCCCAGGACGGTTTTCCCCGGCGAAAGAGAATAGGTATCTCGCTTTCCTGAACAAGGATCCTTTTGCTGCGGTCCTTGTCTCCGCAGACGTTTTAGCGTCGCGTTGGTGGCCCCGGATCTTGGCCACCCGGACGAAGGACCTTGAAGCGGTCTTGTTCGCCGCCGACGGCTCCGCGGTTTTCGGATCATCGCCCCCGGCGCCCCCTCCCTTCGCCGTAACGCGTGATCTTCGGGTCGATGGGGAGCGGTGGCTGCTTCAGATCTGGCCCGGACAGCCGGAGGGAATTTATGCGGACATCAGGCAAAAACGGACTCTGTCCCTGGCGATGCTGGGTTTTGTCACGGTCCTGCTTGCCTTTGGGAGCTACCTCACGGTCCGGATCGTCAGGCGGGAGCTTGAGATCGCCCGGTTGCGGGCGGACTTCGTCTCGACGGTCTCCCACGAATTCCGCTCCCCCCTGACGGGGATCCGGCAGCTCGGCAGCATGCTGCTCGACGGGCGAGTGCCCGACGCGGAGAAGCAGCGAGGCTATTTCAGGATGATCGTTCAGGAAAGCGACCGACTCTCCCGCTTGGTCGAAAACATCCTCGACTTTTCCCGGATGGAAGAGGGACGCAAGGAATACCGGTTCGCGCCGCTCGATCCCACCCCGTGGCTGCGGACGGTGGTCGCGGATTTCGTGACCGAGATCGCCGCGAATGGGGCGGCAGTCGAAGCGGACATTCCGGACGGACTGCCCCTGATCTCCGCCGACCAAGAGGCCCTGGGGTCCGCGGTCCGCAACCTCCTCGACAACGCCGTGAAGTACTCGCCCGGCTCGAAAACCGTCTGGCTCGATGCCGGGGCCGAGGGCGATGCCGTCAAGATCTCCGTTCGGGACAAAGGGGTCGGAATCTCCGAACACGACCAAAAGCATGTTTTCGACCGGTTCTACCGGGTCGAGGCGGAAATTTCGAAGCGGGTCAAGGGGGTCGGGCTTGGGCTCAACCTCGTCAAGCATGTCGTGACGGCCCACGGCGGCACGGTCGAATGCCGGAGCCGGGCCGGCGAAGGCAGCGCCTTCATCATCCGACTTCCGGCCGCGCCGGTTCGGGGAGGAGGATGAGATGAACGAACGCATTCTGATCGTGGAGGACGAGCCGACGATCGCGACGGGCCTTCGCGACGACTTGGCGATCGAGGGGTTCGTCGTGGAAGTCGCCGAGGACGGCGCGGCGGGCTTGAGCCGGATCCTCGAAGGCAAGTTCGACCTCATCCTGCTCGACCTGATGCTGCCCGGGATGGACGGCTTCGGCGTCTGCCGCGAAGCCCATTTGCGGGGCGACCGCACTCCGATCATCATGCTCACGGCCAAAGGGCAGGAGGTGGACAAGGTCGTGGGCCTCGAGCTCGGGGCGGACGATTACGTCACCAAACCCTTCAGCCGGCGCGAGCTCCTGGCCCGCATCAAGGCGGTCCTGCGCCGCTCCCAAAACGATGCGGAGCCGGGCGCAGTCCATCGTTTTGCCGACCTCACCGTCGACTTTGCCCGGTGTGCGGTTTCGCGCCGGGGCGAGAAGATCGATCTGACCGCCGTGGAGCTCAAGCTTCTGCGGGTGTTCCTGGAGCACCGCGGCCGGGTCCTGTCGATCGACGACCTGCTGGGAGAGGTCTGGGGGCGCGACGCCGTCCTGACGGACCGGGTCATCTATACCCATGTCAATAACCTCCGCAACAAGCTGGAGGAGAATCCCCGGAAACCGAAGCTTCTGATTGGCGTCCGGGGCCTCGGGTACCGTTTCGATGGTTGAAGAGGCCAGGGCTAGGGGGGGGGGCACCTTGACCGAAGCTTGTCCCAGGCTTGACCCAGGCTTGGAGCAAAGAAGATGCGCGTGCCTCATGATGTCCTTGAAGTCAGGAGGTGCAAAATGAAAAAGTCGATGATTCTTCCGCTGATGGCTCTAGCCCTATCCATGGTCCTGGCGCCGCCGGACATGGCGGCCCGGAAATCCCAGTCCGCGGACGTCCTTCTCGGAGCCGCGCTGCATCAGGAAGAGGTGGAGGGGAATATCGAGGCGGCCATCAAATCCTATCAAAAGCTCCTGGCCGAGTTTCCGGGCAACCGTCCGCAGGCGGCCCAGGCCCAGCTCCACCTCGGCCTCTGTTATGAGAAACTGGGGCTTATGGAAACCGAAAAGGCCTTTCAGAAAGTGATTGATAACTATCCCGAACAGGCCGAAGCTGTCGCAATCGCTAAAGAAAGACTTTCCGTTCTTCTGAAAATCAAAGCTCAAATCGAAAAAGGCGTTGCCGAACAAACAATAACGAAAATATTCGAAAGCTCCGAGAAATCGTTCGGCTTCATTTCTCCGGACGGCAACAAGTTGGCCCTGGTAGGAGGAGAAGGCGACGTCTGGGTAAGGGAGGTTGCCAGTGGGAAAGAAACCCGTCTCACCCAGACTCCGATTTTTAAATACTGGTGCTTTTGGTCTCCTGACGGCGAGATAATCGCCTATCTCGATGTCTTAAACGGCTTGTATGTGGTTCCGGCAAAGGGGGGGGAGCCGAAAGCCCTGATCAAGTCCGATTCAGACTTCATAAAGGCTGGTCACTATGCCTGGCCGACAGGCTGGACATCGGACAATCAAATCATTCTCTGCCAGGTTTCCAAGAGGGGGCTTTGTGCGATTCCCCTTTCAGGAGGGGAATGGAAAGACATTTTTAAACTCCCGGCCCAATCTACTGAGAAGGATTTCACTCTTTTAACATTATCACCAAATGGGAAATTCTTAGCCTATCAATCAACGAAGTCCGGGAATTCAGATATTTATGTGATGCCTGCGGATGGCGGAAATTCTATTCAAATTACAAGCCATCCTGCCCCCGATTCTTCGCCCACCTGGTCATTCGATGGAAAATGGATTGCCTTTTTATCTTCGAGAAGCGGAGACAGTGAAATTTGGGTGACAAGAATTTCCCCGGAGGGCAATCCCGAGGGCGAACCCCTTCAGGTTTTCCCGGGGGGGGCCGCCATGGGCTCATGCTTCAATTGGACGAGAGACGGGAAGATTGGAATTTCGCGGAGCACAGGCATTTCTAATATTTTCATCAAGGAGCTTCAAACCGGAAAGGAAACTCAGTTAACAAATACCCTGACTCAGGAAAGACATCCTCGATGGTCTCCCGATGGCAGTCAGATCGCGTTCATTTCCAATCGGGAAGGGAATCCGAATTTATGGACGATCCCTTCTGAAGGAGGAGAAGTCAATAAGGCAACAGCGAACATGCCTCATCCGGATGCATCTCCTCGTTACATCACCAGGCCTTCTTGGCTGCCTGATGGGAAATGGCTGGCTTTCGGAGGCATTTTTGGCGAGGATCGAGGCATTTGGACCGTTCCGGCCAAGGGAGGATCGCCGGAAAATATGAAATTTGACTTTGATCCGCGGATCGGTTGCTGCGACGTATCACCCGACGGTGCAACCATTGCCTTTGATTATACAGGATGGAATGAGGGGAATCCTATAAAGGGCTCTAGAGTTCTTGAGGAGGATATCTACGTGATTCCGTTCAAAGGCGGGTCTCCTCAGAGAATAACAATGATTGCGAAAAGCGGCTTGAGCTTTAATTCTCCCTGCTGGTCGCCGGATGGAAAAATGATCGCTTTCCGGTCTTTGGACTGGTTTGAATATTATGAAGGAAAGAACTCGGATGCCATATGGGTTTGTGAGTTTCCAGGAGGTGAACCCAAGGCTATCACTAATAAAATGAAGGGAAATCTCAGCCACTTAAGCTGGTCGCCGGACGGGAAGACGATTGTCTTTTCGAGATTGGAAAAAGATAAATCTCAGATTTATACGGTTCCTTCTGAGGGAGGGGAAATAAAAAAAGCTGGATATCGAAGGATTTTCCCCTGATTTCTCTCCCAACGGGAAAAGGATAGCCTATGGGAAGAACCTTCAAGGCAAGTTTGAGTTCTGGCTTGTCGAGAACTTCCTGCCGCCGACGAAAGCCGTCAAGTAGACGATCGCGGCGGGGGCTCCGTTTCTTGACTCTCCCCGGGACGCGAATTATGCTTGGCCCTCCGAAGGAGCGAAGGGCCCGTCAGGGAGTATGTCCATGAAGAAAGAGCCCGGTCCATCCACCCGGTCCGTCCACGGCGGCCGAAAGCCCGATCCCGTTTTCCACACCGTCGTCCCGCCCCTGGTCGCCAACGTGGCCTTCGCCTACGAGAGCGTCGAGGAATGGCGGGCGGTGGCCTTGAAGGAGGCGCCGGGTCACATCTACGGCCGGAACACCAATCCGACCACAGACCTGTTCGAGGAGCGGATGGCCGACCTCGAGGGGGCGGAAGCGGCCACCAGCTTCACGACCGGCATGGCCGCCATCAGCACCTCGCTCTTCGCCCTGCTCTCGGCCGGGGACCGCGCGGTCTCGGTCAAGGATGCCTACGGCGCCACCTACCTTCACTTCACCCAGATCCTGCCCCGCTTCGGCATCGCCTGCCGGGTCTGCGACACCGACGACCCCGCGGCCGTGGAAAGCGCCCTGGAGCCGGGGTGCAAGCTTCTGTATCTGGAGACGCCCACCAACCCCATGCTCAAAGTGCTGGACCTGGAGCGGCTCATCCGGTCCGCTCACGCCGTTGGGGCCCGGGTGATCGTGGACAACACCTTCGCTACCCCGTTCAACCAGAAGCCCCTGGCCCTGGGCGCGGACGCCGTCGTCCACAGCGCCACCAAGTTCATCTGCGGCCACGGCGACGTGCTGGGCGGTGTGGTCTGCGGCAAGCGGGATATCGTCGAGACCATCTTCCGCTTCCGGGAGCTCACCGGGCCCTCGCTCAGCAGCCACGAGGCGTTCATGCTCCTGCGCAGCCTGCGGACTTTGGGCTTGCGGGTTCAGCGGCAAAACGAAAACGCCCTGGCCGTGGCCCGTTTTTTGGAAGGCCGGCCCGAGGTCGAGCGGGTCTTCTATCCCGGACTCCCCAGCCACCGGGGACACGAGATTGCCAAGAGGCAAATGACCGGGTTCGGAGGCGTGCTGAGCTTCGAGCTCAAGGGAGGCTTCGAGGCCTGCCGGGCTTTCCTGCCCCGCCTGCGCTACGCTTACATGGCCGCCAACCTGGGCCAGATCGAGACCATCGCCGGCCCGCCGTCCACGACCAGCCATGTCGAGTGCACGCCGGAGGAGCGGGCCGCGGCCGGGATCCCCGAGGGCCTGATCCGCTACTCCGTGGGCATCGAAGACTTCGAGGACTTGAAGGCCGACCTGACCCAGGCGCTGCAAAGCCTGCCGGCATGACCTCTCCGTCCCTCCTCATCCGCGGCGGGCAGACCGTCGAGGCCGCGGGCTTGGCCCGGCGGGACCTTCTCGTCCGGGGCGAAACCATCGTCGCCGCGGGCGACCTGTCCGGCGCCCGGGCCGACCGGGTCGTGGACGCCGGCGGCCTGTGGCTTCTCCCCGGCGGCGTCGACACGCACGTCCACTTCAACGACGAGTTCATGGGCACGGTCAGCGTGCACGATTACGAGAAGGGGACCCGGGCCGCCGCCTTCGGCGGCACGACCACGATCGTCGATTTCTCCAACCAGCGGCCCGGCCGGCCCCTGCGGCAGACGCTGGACGAGAAGAGGGAGGAGGCCCGAACGGCCCTCATCGACTGGGGCGTCCATTCCGTCATCACCAGGGCCGACGACCGGACCCTGGACGAAATTCCCGAGCTCATCCGGCAGGGCGTGCCCACCTTCAAGTGCTACATGACCTACCGGGACGAAGGGATCATGACCGAGGCGCCGGACCTGCGACGCATTCTCATCCGCCTGAGAGAGGCCGGGGGGATGCTCCTGGTCCACGCCGAGGACAATGATCTCGCCGAGGCCGGCATCTCCCGGCTGATCTCCGAGGGCCGGACGGCGCCGATCTTCCATGCCCGGAGCAAGCCGACGTCCTGCGAGGACGCGGCGATCGAGCGGGCCGTTCGCATCGCCGAGGAGACCGGCGGCCGCCTTTTCGTCGTCCATCTGGCTTCGGCCGCGGGGTTGGACATCATCGCCCGGGCCCGCGAGCCGGGGCGTCGACGTCGCGGCCGAGACGTGCACCCATTATCTCGCCTTCAGCGAAGCCTGCCTGGAAGGCGAAGACGGCCTCAAATTCATCTGCTCTCCTCCCCTGCGCCCGGCCTCCGTTCAGGAAGCCCTGTGGAAGGGTGTCGAGGACGGCCGCATCGCCCAGGTCTCTTCCGACGACGCTGCGTACTCCCGGGCGGCCAAGCTTCTGGGCCGGGACCGGTTCGACCGCTGTCCCAACGGCCTGCCCGGCGTCGAGCTCCGGCTGCCCCTGCTCTTCTCGCTGGGCGTGGCCGCGGGGCGCATCACCCCCGGCCGCTTCGTCGAGCTGGTCTCCACGAACCCGGCCAGGATCTTCGGGCTCTATCCCCGCAAGGGCTGCCTGGAGCCGGGATCGGACGCGGACATCCTGCTCTGGGACCCCGCGGCCAAGTGGACCCTGACCGCCTCGAATCATCACATGGCCACGGACTGGTCGCCTGTCGAGGCCATGGAGCTGACCGGAAGGATCCGGCAAGTCTACTCCCGCGGCGAGCTGATCATCGACAACGACCGCTGCCCGGCCGAGCCCGGGCGGGGGCGGTTCGTCTTTCGAAAGCTGCCGGCATGAGGTCGATCATGCGCAAACAACCGATCTGCTCGGGCGCTGATCCCCGGCGGGTCGCCGTCGACCTGGCCTCCCTGGTGGACTTCCAGGAGAAGCCCATTTCCCGGCAGGACCTGTCCCGGCTGATCAAGGACAAGCTGCTGCCCCATCTCATGCGCTATGACCGGCCGGCCTTTCAGTCCATGTTCAACGCCTTTCCCGAGGCCGGGGCCGCCTTCGGGGCGCGCATAGCCCTGGCCTACAACCAGGGTGTGACCAACTGGCAGGTCTCGCCGGGCGGCGCCGTGCTCGAAGAGCTTTGCGGCCAAGCCCTCTGCCGGCTGTTCGGCTTCGGCCCGGAGGCCGAGGCGACCTTCATGTACTCGGGCACCTACGCCAATCAGCAGGCCGTGTACCTGGCCCTCCATGCCCTGGCCCAAGCCCGGGGCTTCGACTTGGCCGAGCGGGGCTTGGCGGGATTTCCCGATCCCTCCCGGCTGGCCGTGCTGGCCACGGAGCACGCCCATTTCTCCCTGCGCCATGCCGTCCGCATGCTGGGGCTGGGGGACGGGAGCCTTGTCACGGTCGGCATGGATGATCGCTACCGGATGGATGTCGCCGATTTAGAGCGGGTCCTGGACAGGCACGGGCGCGAGAGGGACGTCGTCCTCGTCCTGGCCTCGTCGGGAACCACGTCCACGGGGGCTGTTGACCCCATGGCCCGTATCGCCGGCGTCTGCCGGAGCCGCGGCCTCCGTTTCCATGTCGACGGCGCCTACGGCCTGTCCTTCGCCCTGGTGCCGGAGGAAAGGCCCTTGTTCGACGGCTTCGAGCAGGCCGATTCCGTGTCCTGGGACCCGCACAAGCAGATGGGCGTTCCCATTCCCAGCTCGGTTCTTTTCGTCCGGGATTGGCGCGACTTCGGCCGCATGGCCGTCCATGCCGACTACTTCAACCGGAGCCTGGACGCGGAACCCAATCCCGGCCTGAAGTCGCCGCCCTCCACCCGTCCCCTTTCCGCCCTGCCCCTCGCGACGTCCATCCGGTCCCTGGGGTTGAAAGGCGTGGCCGAACGGCTCCGCGCCCCGCTGTCCGCCGTCCGGGAGGCCTTCGCGTACGGCCGAACCCTGAAGGACATCGAAGTCTGTCACACGCCCGACACGGGCATCCTCTGTCTTCGCGCCTCGCCCCGCCCCATGGCGCCCGAACAGGCGGACGCCCTCCAGGCCGCGATCCATCGCCGGATCCAGAGCGGGGGAGAGCGGTCCATCTCCATCACCACCCTCGGCGGCCGCAAGGCGCTCCGCCTGCTGGCCGTCTCGCCGGGGGTGACCGCCGGCGACCTCAAGGAGACCATCGACGTCATTCGCAAGACGGCGGAATCCATAGAGCCGTCCGCCGCCGCGGGGACGTGCCATGATTGAGGCCGTTCTGGGCGCGGCCCAGCGGATCGACGCCGTTCTCTGGGGACCCTGGACCATGCTCTTTATCCTGGGGGTCTCCCTCTACCTGACCTTGCGGACCCGGTTCTTCGCGGTCCGGAAGCTGGGCTTCATCCTGAAGCAGACCTTCGGCGGCATACTGAAAAAACCGGGTGCGAAGGGCCGGGGCGTGCTGACCCCCTTCCAGGCCACGACGACGGCCCTGGCCTCCACCGTCGGCATGGGCAGCATCGCCGGGGTGGCCACGGCCCTGTCCCTGGGCGGTCCCGGGGCCCTCTTCTGGATGTGGGTCCTGGCCCTGCTGGGCATGATCACCAAGACCGCGGAAGTCACCCTGGCCGTGCACTACCGCGAGATCGACGCCCGGGGCCGGGTCCGCGGCGGCCCCATGCATTACATCACCAAGGGGCTGGGCTGGAGGCCCCTGGCCAAGGTCTTCAGCCTCAGCATGTTCATCAACGCCGTGTTCTGCGCCTCCCTGCTCCAGGCCCACACCGTGGGGCGGGCCTTCCTGTCCAGCTACGGCGTCAACCCCTATCTCACGACCGGCCTCATGGGCCTGGTCACCGCGGTCGTGGTCATCGGCGGCGTTCCCCGGATCGGCCGCTTCTGCGAGAAGCTGGTGCCCCTCATGGCCCTGGTCTACGTCTTCGGCGGCCTGGCCCTCTTCGTCCTGAATTTCAAGGCCCTTCCGTCGGTCTTGGCCATGATCGTGACATACGCCTTCGCGCCCGCCCCCGCCGCCGGGGCCTTCGCCGGCGCCGTCGTCTCCAAGGCCATCCAGAACGCCATGACCAAGGGGATGCTGGTCAGCGAAGCCGGCCTGGGAACCGCGCCCATGGTCCACGCCACGGCCGACACGCCCCATCCCTTCCGGCAGGGGTTGTGGGGGGCCTTCGAGGTCTTCATCGTCTCGTTCGTCATCTGTACCATCACCGGGTTCGCCATCCTGTCCTCCGGGGCGCTCGGCGGAGGGACGTCGGGCATCGACCTGGCCATCGCCGCCTTCGGCACCCGCTTTCCCCTGCCCCTGGCCAGGGCCCTGCTGTCCTTCACCATCCTGACCTTCTGCCTGTCCACCCAGATCGGCTTCTTCGTCTACTTCGAGACCGCCGTGTTCTTCGCCTTCGGGGAGAGGGTGTTTCTCTGGCTGAGGTGGCTCTACTTCGTTCCGGCCGTGGCCTTCGCCGGGGTGGCCGACGTGGACCGGCTGTGGGTTCTGGCCAACATCGCCGTGGGCGTGTGCGCCATCCCCAACCTGATCGCCGTGCTGGCCTTGAGCGGCGTCTTTCTCGTCCTGATGAAGGACTACCTCTCGGGCCGGAACCGGTATGCGACCGCGATCGTCGACGAGACGCGCGCTTACGTCAAGACGGCGCGGCCGAGAAAATACGCCAAGGAAGGCGAGGCATGAGAATCCTCATCATCAACCCCAACAGCAGCCGGGACATGACCCGGACCATTCAGAAAGCCGCCCGGCGATTCGCCGGGGATTCCCTGGCGGTCGACTGCGCCGCCACACCCGGGGCGCCGCCGTTCATCGAGACCTACGAGGACCAGCTGCAGGCTGCGCCGGGAATGATCCGGCTCCTGCGGGAGAACGAGTCAAGCCATGACGGCTTCGTGGTCGCATGCCATTGCGACCCCAATCTGGACGCCCTGAAGGAGATCACCGCCAAGCCGGTGGTCGGCATCGGCGAAGCCTCCATGAAGCTGGCCACCATGCTCGGGCATCGGTTCGCCGTGTTGTCCGCTTCCGCCCATTCCATCCCCAATAAAGAGGCCCTGATCCGAAAGTATCATCTCCAGGACCTCGGCTTCGTGATCGCTCCCTCCAAGGGGGCGCGCGGAGGCCTGGAAGAGAAGCTGCTGAGGACGGCCCGGACGGCCGTGGCCGAGAAGGGGGCCGAGGTCCTGGTGCTTGGGTGCGCCGGATGGGCCGGCCTGGACCGGCGTCTGCAGAAGGCCCTGAAGGCGCCGGTCCTCGACGGTGTCGTCTGCGCCCTGATCATGGTCACGGGTCTGATCCGCTGTGGTATATCGACCAGCAAGATCGGGCGCTATAATCCCCTTCCGGGATGATCGCCCGCGGGCTGAGCTATTGACAAGGAGATCCCCGATGCGCCAAGCCTTTCCGATTCTCGCTCTCATCATCGGTGCGCTCGTCGTCACGGCCGGCTGCCGGCGCGAATCGCCCCCCGCCAAGGAGGCGGCCATGATCACGGTCTACCAGTCTTCGGTCGAGATCGGCGACCCGCACATCTGCAGCGACTCGGCGAACAGGCTCAGCCTGGTCTTCTCCGTCTACGACGCCCTCGTCCGCATGGACGCCGCCGGGGCCTACCAGCCGGCGCTGGCCGAGAGCTGGTCCGCGGCCGGGGACGCCCGCGCCTGGACCTTCCGGCTCCGGCCCGGGGTGAGGTTCCATAACGGGGACGTCCTGAGCGCCGATGACGTCGTCGCGACGCTGGGCCGGGTGCTGGACCCCGCCCTCGGCGGATCGTTCGGCACCCAGGGCGTCTATTTGAGCTATCTCGGGAGCGCCGAAATCTCCAAGGTCGACGATCTGACCGTTCGGATCGTCACCGGGGAGCCGATGGCCGACCTGCTCGACCTCCTGGTCGCCATGCCCATCAGCCCGGCCCGCGAGCTGGCCCGCCTGCCCCGCGAATACGTGGGCAGCGGGCCGTACCGGGTCCGGGAGCAAAGCCCCGGCGCCATCGTCCTGGAGGCCTTTCCGGACTACTGGGGCGGGGCCCCCGCATACGGCCGCATCCGCTGGGTAGCTGAAGCGGAGGCCGGGAAGCGGCTGCAAGCCCTGCTCGACGGCCGGGCGGACATCGTTGCCGGCGTCGATGCGGAGGGAAGGGCCAGGCTTTCGGCGGCCGAGGGCTTTTCGCTTCGCGACTGGAAGAGCGGGCTGTGCGTGATCTTCATGCTCAACAGCCTCGAGGGCCCGTGCCGGGACCGCCGGGTCCGCCAGGCTTTGAACTACGCCCTGGATGTGGATGCGATCATCGCCGAGGTCGTCGACGGCGCGGCCAGCCGGCTCAACGGCTATCTGACCCCCCACCACTTCGGCTACGACCCGGAGACGCCGGCCTACCCGCGCGACCCGGCCAAGGCCCGCGCTCTCCTGGCCGAGGCCGGGTATGCGGACGGCCTGAAGCTCGCCTTCGACATCCCCTCGACGATGCCCGACGAGGCGCCGCGGTTGGCCGCCCTCATGGCCAAGCAGCTGGCTGAGGCGGGGATCGCAGTCGAGATCGTGGAGCATGCCGACCGGGCCGCCTACTCCGAGATGGTCCGCGAGAAGCGGATTCACGACGCCTGCTGCTTCGACTCGAGCCCCCGGAGCACCTTCCGCGTCCTGAGGGAGAAGCTCCATTCCAAGCTCCGCGGGCCGTGGTGGGAGGGGTATGCGAACGGGGAAGTCGACGCCCTTATCGCCCAGGCCCAGGCCACCCTTCCGGATGCCGAGCGGCAGGCCCTTTACCGGCGGATCTACGCCCTGGTCCGGGACGACGCGCCGTGGATCTTCCTCTACCGGCCGACGAATTTCTGGGGCGTCGGGCCGGGCTTGCAAGGGTGGCAGCCCCGGGCGGACGGGCTGCTGCTCTTTTGACCGGGGCTCACGTCCCCCTGACTTGAGAGAGGGTGAGCTGGATGAGGCTGCCAGTTTCCAAGCGGCTGGACGTGATCGTGCTCAGGTTCTGCTCGTCCTGGGCGATGCCCTGCTGCAGGAACAGGTTGGCCGCCTGGGCCACGATGAAGATCATGAAGCAGACGAGGAGGAGGTCGAAGACGATCAGGGCGACCGATTTGAGGCCGGATACCCGCTTGGCCAGCCCCTGCGGGGCGAAGATGTCGAAGGACCACTTGCCGGCATAGATCATGAAGATGAACAGCCCGCCCGCCAGGCGGAGGGCCAGCTTCCCGGCTCGGAGATAGTCGGCCGGTTCGATCCTAAAGAAGGGGGACACGAGCCAGACGGCGAAGGCCAGGAGGGACGCCGAGAACGCTCCCCAGACAATCTGGGAGGTCGAGGGCATTTTAATCGGTTTTATCTTCATTCTGCTGTCCCGCCTTTAGACGCCGGCCGCCCGGGATTTCTTCCGTCCGGACTTCCCCGGGGCTCTCTCTGACCGCGAAGTGCATTTTACCCCAATCCCATGAAAATTGCGCGAATCGCCGTAGTCCTGGCTTGGGAATATTTCTCGGTATCGAGAACACGGGATAGAGCGCTCAAGGGCGTTTCTCCTCGGCATGATTCTTGCTTCAACAGGTAGGCCGCTGCGATCAAGCCGAAGTAGCCTAAAGAGGAGCCTGGAGTGAAAAGAATCTTGACGTTGTTTCTTTGCGGAGCCTTCCTTGTTGCGCCCGTTATCGCCCAGGACATCCTGACCGCGGTCAGGAACGGCGACCTGGAACAGGTCAGGACGCTGCTCGGCGCAAAACCCCGAGCTCATCAAGACCAAGGACCAATACCAAAACAGCCTCCTCACGGTAGCCCTGCTGAAAAAAGACATCGCCATCGCCCGGATGCTGATTGCGAGCGGCATCGACGTCAACTATGGGCGGGCGGATATCGGCGGGAACCAGATCTTTCAGGCTATCGGGGAGGGCTCCTTTGAAATCACCAAGCTCATTTTCGAGAAGGGCGTCGATATCCACACCACGAACAGGTGGGGTTACACCCCGTTGGACACGGCCATCTTCGGAGGCCACAAGGAGATCGAAAAGAGGCGAACCGGCTGGGGCCCCCGCGTCAACCTGGGGCCTAACGTCAACACGGATGCCGACGAAATCCAGCCCACGGTGACGCGGGACGGGACCGTGTATTTCTCCCACCTGGCCGACATCTACCGGTCCCGGCCTGTCGACGGCCGGTATGCGCCCAAGGAGAAGCTCCCCGCGCCGATCAACTCCGACGACAACCAGGTCAATCCGAACATCTCCGCGGACGAGCGGTTCCTGATCTTTCGCTCCCTGGGGCCGAGAGGGTTCCGGGAGCCGAGCTCCTTCTTTTCTTCCCTGAACGCCGACGGCACCTGGTCGGAGCCCGTCGCCATCGACAAGCGGATCGCCAAGATCGGCCTGTTCGGGAACCTGACGCCGGACCGGAAATACTGGATCTGTTTCGAAGGGGGAGACCTGTTCTGGCTTGACGTAAGCGCCTTCATGGAAGAGCTGACGGCGCCGCGTTCCTCAAACAACAGCCGTTGAGGCCGCCGGCGGTTCCGCGTCCGGGACTTGCCGGTGCCGTGCTCCCGTATTGAGTTCGGTCACTCGACCTCTTCGAAGACGCCGGTCTTGCGGTTCTTGCGGACCTTGTCCCAGGGCAGGGCCCTCCCGTTCATGGCCACGTAGACGCCGTGCGGCAGCACCTGGACGAAGGCCAGGGCCGCGCCCAGGTTGAACAGGCCGTCGGAGGAGCCGAACTTGTAGGGCACCATGGCGCCCGTGAGGACGATGGTCTTATCCCGGACCTCCGGCCCCAGGAGGCGCGCGGTCACCTCCATCCGGTCGGTGCCGTGGGTGATGAGGATCCGCTCGCGGGGGCAGCTGCGGCAATGCTCCAGGATGTTCCTCCGGTCGGAGTCGGACATGTCGAGCGAGTCGACCATCATCAGGGTCCGGACCTCGACCTTGAGGCCCGACCGCCCCAGCCGGAGCATCTCGGGCACGTGGGTGTCCTGGAAGAAGAGGGCGCCGGCGAGCTCGTCGTACTCCTTGTCGAACGTCCCTCCGGTGACGAGGATGCGGATGATGTCCATGTTGGGGCTCCCTGCGTGCGGTTCGGGCTCATGATAGGCGCGGCTCCGCGGCGATGTCAATCAGGGTGCAAAACGGTTATCCTTGATCCGGGCAAATCCCCGCTTTCTGATATCCCCCCATCCAAGAGTCAAGACGGGGGAGATCGGTAACGACAGTTCGGTGCTGCATGAAGGCCCGTATTTGGCCTATTTCCCATGCCGGGCGAAAGTGACATAATGCCGCTGCCTATGCTCACTATCCGTATCTTGGGGCTTGCCCTCGGCGCCGGCCTCTTGACTATCGCGATTTTTGCCTCCGTTCTCTCTCTCAAGGAATATCAAAAACGGGCGGCGTTCCGCTTCTTGGCCCTCGGCTTCCTGGTCGCCTTGCCGCCATTGGCCCTGGGCTTGTTCGGCCCGGCGCATCCGGTTCTCGCCTACTTTGTCCTCGGCGGCTACGCCGTGGCGCTGCTTATCCCTTGGTTGCCCTTAAGTCCGAAGCGGAGGGACGGAAGCGTCGATCCGATCGGGCGCTTCGATGAGCGCGATACCATATTTTCGCGGCGAGAGCTGATTCCGGGAACGGCTCGATTCGACGAATACTATGCCGGGCGGCCGGAAAAGAGAGCCTCCGACGACGCCTTCCGGGCGCGGCCGGGACTGCTTTCTTCGAAGGCGGCCCATTTTGATCCTTTCGCTTTCGCCGCGGCCGAAGCAAGCTTCTCCGCCGTCAGCGCGCTGCAGCCCTTGGTGGAAGGCAAACCGGCCGCGATCCACCGGCCTTTGGACGCCGCCGCGAATTCACGCTTCCTCAAGAATTGGGCGTTGAAGCTCGGGGCCCAATCCGTGGGCCTCGCGGCCCTCAAGGATTACCATTTCTACTCTTGGGGCGGCCGGGCGGAGCGATACGGCCGGCCTATCGAAGCCCGGTATCCGTTTGCCGTCGCCTTCACGGTAGAGATGGACCCGGAGATGGTCGACGGGGCGCCCTTGGCTCCCATGGTCATGGAGTCGGCTCATCAATATCTCAGGAGCGGAGCGATCGCGGTCCAGATCGCCGCAGCGATCCGAAACCTCGGCGCAGAGGCCCGCGCCCATATCGACGCCAATTATCAGGTTGTCTGTCCTCTGGTGGCTCGCGACGCCGGACTCGGCGAGATCGGCCGGATGGGATTGCTCATGACTCCCGAGGCGGGGCCGCGGGTGCGCATTGCCGTCGTGACGACCGACCTTCCCCTCGTCCCTGATGAGCCGACGCGCGATGGGACGGTCATCGATTTCTGCGAGGCCTGCCGGAAATGCGCGAATGGTTGCCCGGCCCGGGCCATCCCTACCGGAGGGACGGGAGACTATCGACGGGATTCGTCGCTGGCGGATCGATTCGGAATCGTGCTTCACGTACTGGTGCGCGGTAGGGACCGATTGCGGCGTTTGCGTCCGGGTCTGCCCCTATTCTCATCCTCAAAACGTGCTTCACCGGGCCGTCCGGTCCGGCATCCGCCGGTCGCTTCTTTTCCGCCGACTCGCGGTCAAATGCGATGATTGGATTTATGGAAAACGGCCGATCAAACCGAGAAAAAGTCTCTTTCGCCGACAGGTCTAACCAGCCCCTCGGCTCCCGCCCCTTTTGTCAGAAGCGTTTAAATAGGCAAGTCCATACAAGCCAGGCAGCACCGCGGTTTGATTCTACGCAAGCGGCGCTCGCAACGGAAACCCGAGTAGGCCTGGGAATCAAGAGCCCCGGGGATCTCATGGGCGAGCGCGTCGCGGCGCTGAAAGAGGTCGAGGCCGACTAGTTTCTTTGAAGCCGCCGGGCGAGGATTCTCCTGCCCAAGGCTTCATGAGCTTGGGCGATGAACTTTCGCCTATTCGGGGACTCCTGTTCGTCGCTTTTGGCGCTTCTCGGCCGCGTCTGACGGAAAAGCCTCAATACCGCTGAGGGGTCGAGTTTGAGCCCGAGCTCGACAGATTCTTCCTCAAAAGCAGCGTTTTTAATTTGCTTCGATAAAAAGGGAATGACGTGTTTGTGGTATATCCTTCGAGCCTGTTCAAAGCGCCCTGCCTGCCCGGCCAACGCGACCGCGCGTACCCAGACTTCGATGGGGACATCCTCGCAGCGCTCGAGCGGGGCCAGCAGAGGGACGATGAGCTCAGGCCTGTCCTCGAGCTCGGGAAGCATGATGATGGGCGGAAGGGTTAGAGAGTTCAGGGGGAGGGGGCGAACCGTCTTTATCGCCGCCGCCAAAAAAAGATCCGGCTTCATGGTCTCAAGCTCGGAGCGAAAATCCGATTTATACGTTCGCGGCGCAAAACCCCGATTTTCAAATCGGGTTAGGCGCCGCTCAGTATTAACCCTATTAATACCCGGGCTTCAGCCCGGGGTATCGAGCGGGTTTATTCTCCAGATAAAAAAAGCGAAAACCGGTATCGCGCGGACCGTCATCGTACCATCTCGGCGCGACCAGCCGTTCCACGCGGCCGCGGGCGAGCACGGCCGTTTTCATCCGGGAGGCCAAATCCGCGGCGAAGCGGTCCACGATCCGGGAAAAATCCAGGCTTCCACCGTCGAAAAACCTCCCTCCGGACGGCACCGTCGAGGCGTTTCCTTAGACGGAGAGATCTTTCCGGGCGGACGGACAGGGCGGAGGCAAGCCGCGATCGGAGGTTTATCAGCCTCTTACCCAGGCCCCGGCTTTCGGACGAGGCCCGGATTTTCGCCTCGAGTACGGCGATCTCTGCGTGGAGAGCGTCGGTCGGGATGAAGTCCTGTCCGAAGACCCGTCGAGCCGTTCGTTCGGCATCCGGCCCGAGGAAAGCCAAGGCCTTTAAGGCCTCTTCGAATTCCTCCGGATACTGGCTGATCCAGCCGGGAGCGTCCATCAGCCTTCTCGCCGGAGGTGCGCAAGCTCCTCCCAGAGATATCAATGCCTTTTGCCGGGCGGCAAAAGCCCGGATGGATGGCCCGTCTCCCGAGATGATCGCCTCTTTAACAAGGCCCTCCCAGCCTTCGGCTTGAAGCTCCCGATCGAGCCGAAGGATGGATTCGAGCTCGGCCTCGCTCGTAAACATTTTGCTCAGGCTTTCGAACATGCGACCGAATTCCTCTTCTTCCGGGGCGAGGGCGTGAGCGGCGAGAATGAGCCGTCCCTTCGGGATGGGAATCCGTTGTTCGCGCCGCCGCCATACTCTGGGCATATTTCCGACGCGAGATCGCCGTCTTTGAGCGCCTTGACGAGGGCCACGAGACGGCAGCTTCGCCATAGTCCAGGCCTTCGGGACGGGCGGCGGCGGCTTTGGCTAAAGCCTGGAAAGCAAGCTCGACGACGGCCGGCTCTCTATGATCGGTGAGAATCTCTTCCATGACGGAACAGACCCAGCCCGGGCCTTCGGCCCAGCGAGTCAAAACGTTCTCCCAGGGCTTCAGCCAGGTTCCGGATCCCCGGTTTGCCGAGGCATAGCGGCCGACGGCGCAGCCCGTCGGCGAACGAAGGATGGGACTTTATCCGGATCGGCCCAATCGTGAGAAAGGCGCATCTGGCGGCGGTGCCTTTGTGGATCGGCGGCAAAGCCCGCAAGCGCGGCACACCGCGGGAAGCCGGCGCCTGGCATGGCGGAGCGCGAATATCCTGGTGTGAATGGATCGGGCGGCGATCCCGGAGATGCTCGCTGGACGGAAACGGCAGCTGTCGGATGCCGCCGGGCCGCGGGCGTCTCTTCCAGCCTGCGCCAAGCCGCCTCCCATGGGAGTCATAAAATCGAAATCGAGGACGATTTTCAATAATTCCACGGCGCGCTTGCGGACATCCCGGCTTTGCCGAAGCGCCCAAGTGACGAATTCGAGAAGCCTGTCGATAAGCTCGGGCCGCGGGACGGCAGGCAGATCCGAACGGAAATAAGCCCCACGCGGACTCGACGATGGCTTTTTGGAGCCCGTGCAAATGAAAAGCCCATCCGTGTGTCGGCAAAGCGCGGCGCTCGTTGATCGCCGATCAATAGCGAAAAGGAAATCCGCATCCCTGTAGCCCTGCCGCCTGGAAAGCTCCCAAAGCGCGACGAGCGACAGCAGGCTCTCATCTCCGGGGGAGGCGTCCTGAAAATTCCGGATTTCGGACGCATGGAGGCTCGTCCATTTCAAAGCGGGGGAGAGCTCCTCCGGAGTCAAGAAGAGGACGTATCCAAGCGCGTTGATGAATCGCCAGAATCGGGTGCCGGACAAGCAAATCCATTCCCGCGCGGACGGCGCTCGGCGGGAACACTCCTTCGACGGCGAGAACGGATCGCGGAAAGGGCTTCTCCGCTTGAAGGCTCGGCTCGAGGAAATCGAAAAGCATCGGTACGCCGCGCTTCCAGGCGCGAATGTCATCGACGGCCCTCGGAAGGGCACGGGGAAAATGGCGGACCAGCCGGTTGTAGCGAATAGACGGCTTTTTGAAGATGTTCCCGGGAAAGGCATTTACGCTCGACAGCGTGGCCGTCCTCCCGAGGCACGACAATCCACTCGAGGCCATGCTCTTCACGGGCGAGCGGGAAGCCGGGAAGCCATCCGAGGTCGGCCTTGAGAAACATACGGGCGCGGCTCAAGGCCGCGCTTTGAAGAGTATGGCGTGATTTTTCGGGCCGCATGAAAAGGAAGGTGTCCGGTGCCGGAAATATATCTCCCCCGGCCGGTTCCGTCAAGAAATGCCGACAGAGCCAAAGGCCGACGACGCAGCGGCAACACGGTCCGCATCGTTGGATTCCTTCGAAGCGCCCGACAAGGGCCTCAATTCGGCTGACTTGTATTTTCCATTAAATGGGGATAAGTCCTGACCCGCAAGACAATCACGGAGGCGGGGAAACATCTCGATTTCTCCGGTCGGGAGAGGTGAGTCGCCGATCCCCCAAAAATCCCTTTATTTTCAGCGAATCAATCAAGCTTCCAACCTTCTGAGAACGCGGAACGATTCTGGCACGAAAACGGCAGTTTAGCTAATAGGTGGTACTATACCTCTCCGTTTATGGAGCCCAATATCATGACGTTCATCGGTGAAAGACTCGGAGGACAGACCCATGGCCCTGGCCCCCAATAAAACGAAGATCGTGTGCACGATCGGACCGGCCTCGGCGTCGCCCGAGATCCTGGGGCAAATGCTGCGCGCCGGGATGAATATTGCCCGTCTCAACTTCTCGCACGGCGATTATGCCTGGCATAAGGCAGCCATCGAGAATCTCCGGGGAGCCGCCTCCATGGCCGGCACGCGTGTGACGATCATGGCCGATCTCCCCGGTCCGAAAATGAGGATTGGGCAATTGGCTGAAGAGCCGATCGAGCTGAAGCAGGGCGATCTGTTCACGCTGACCATAGACGAGATCATCGGTGATCGGCAGCGCGTCTCCGTAAGCTTCGCGCGGCTGCCCGCCGTTACCAAGCGGGGCGACCGCCTTTTCCTCAACGACGGTTACATCCAGCTGGAGGTCGTCAAGGTCGCCGGCAGCGATGTCGAGTGCCGCGTGCTTGTCGGCGGCGAGCTGCGCTCGCGCAAGGGGCTGAATCTCCCCGGAATCGACCTGGGTGTGCGGGCCTTCACCGAACATGATCATGACGTCTTGAAGTTCGCACTGGAAAACGGCGTGGATGCGGTCAGCCAGTCCTTTGTCGAGACTTCGGCCGATGTGGAGATGGTGCGGAAGGCGGCCGCCGAGCTGGGGCATCATCCGTTCATCATTGCCAAGATCGAAAGGGCGGGAGCCCTGGCCCGGATCGATGAGATTCTTAGTGCTGCCGACGGGGTCATGATAGCTCGCGGCGACTTGGGGGTGGAAACCTCCTTGGAGAGAATGGCCGTGGTTCAGAAGCAAGTCATCCGCAAAGCGAATCGACTCGGGAAGCCGGTGATTACGGCCACCCAAATGCTGGAATCGATGGTCGACCATTTTCGCCCCACTCGAGCGGAAGCCACCGATGCGGCCAACGCCGTCCTTGACGGCACGGATGGCGTGATGCTCTCCGGAGAATCCGCCGCCGGGAAGTATCCGGTTGAATCCGTCAAAATGCTGGCCGGGATCGCGGCCGCGACGGAACCCCATCGCACCGAGGTCGGTACGCAAGATGCCTTCGCCGACTACGACCGCGACGGCGACGTCCATCTTGCGGATCTCATCTCGCGCAATGTCAGGCAAACCGTCGCACGCCTCGGCCCGACGGCGGTCATCGTCCCCACCCTCACAGGTTACACGGCGCGGATGGTCTCCCGCTTCAAGCTGCCGGTGTGGATCGCGGCCGTCAGTCCGGAAGAGGCGGCCTGTCATGGCTTGCAATTCTCATACGGTGTGTCGCCGATTCACGCGCCGGAGCATCCCCTGGATTGGAGCGCCTGGGCCGGAAGCTGGGTGCGCAGCGAAGAGCTGCCCCTCGATCGGGTGGTGCTGATGGAAGGCCCCTCCGAACGGAATCCCGAGACGAACCCGCGCATGGAAATCATCGATTTGCGGCGCGGCGGCATGGGGTGATGAGAAAGCGTCGGCTGAGGAGATTCCTGATCATCGTCGGGACGCTGTTCGCTCTTGTTCTCATGATCATCCTGCTCGCCGATACCGCCTGGGTCAAGGGCAGGCTTCTCGCGTTCGTCGACGGCAAGCTCCGGTCCCAATTCGGCGTCTCGCTCAGCGCGGGTAGCGCGACCCTGCACCTGGCGCGTCTCTCCGTCTCTCTCCGGGACGTCCGGGTGATGCCGGTCCCGGCGGACCCGAACCCCGACTGGGCCTTTGCGGCTTCGGAAATCTTCGTGAACTTGGCTTGGTCGACGCTGTTCACGGGCAACCTGCGGGTGCAGGAGGCCCGCATCGTGCGGCCGCGCCTCGAAGTTTCCGACGAAGCCAAGCCTCCACCCTCCACCGGCGCCGCGCCCCGGCCCCAACCCGTTCCGCAACCGGCCGAGCCGGGGCCGCCCAAGCCGTTTTCCTTCGAGATCAAGAAGCTTTCCATTATCGACGGGGCGCTGTCGGTGGGCGGGTCCAGCCAAGCTTTCGCCCTCTCGTTCGACGAATTCCGCTTTGACCTCCACAGTCTCCTGCCCGCGGGGGACCATCGGGGCGCCCTGAGGTCACGCGGCCGGATCACGTTCTCCGGCCGTCCGATCGAGATCAAGGCGCTTGAAGCCGACTTCGTCCTCGACGAGAAACGGATCGATATCGAACGGTTTCTCCTGGCCACGGCCTTCTCTTCCTTGGAGATCAAGGGCCGGGTCGGGGATTATTTATCAGCTCCCTTGTTCGACCTGAAAGCATCGTCCGACTTGGACATGGAAGACGTCTCGCATCTCCTCCCTTCGTTTCCGCGGGCGCGCGGCGCGCTCGCCATAGAGGGAACCTTCAGCGGCACGCCGGAGGACGCGCGGGCCGCGGCCACGGTCCGCACGGACGCCCTGATCATCGACGGCTATCCCGAGGCCGCTCTCGGGCTCTCGGTCGAGAGCGACCTCCACGAGCTCACTCTGAAAGAGCTCACCCTCTCGGCAGCCGGTGCACGGCTCGAAGCCCGGGGCATCGTCAAGCCGTCCGGCGGCGGCGGATCCCGGCTCGATCTCTCCTGGTCCGCTTTCGATCTTTCCCGCCTGCCCGCTTTCATCCCCGGCTTCCCTGCTCTCGATTCCGTCTCGCAGGGAACGATCACGGCAGACTGGCCGGAGCCCCGCCTCGAGCTATTCAAGATCTCCGGACAGGCGTCATTCCGTTCCTCGGGCCGCCCGGCGGCGCAGGCCCGGTCCGCGGACGGCGACATTTCATTCACGGCCTCCCGGGAGGGGATTAACGTCTCGCGAGCCGAGGTTCGCGCCGTCGGCGCGCAGATTTCCATGTCCGGACGAATGCGATGGGACGGGAGCTTTCGGGCCGGATTTCGGGCCGATTTCCCCGACCTCGCCGTCGCCTTGGCGGCCGTATCCGCCGCAGCCGGTCCCTTCAGCGGCCTGCCCGATCTCGTCGGCCGGGCCCGACTCGAAGGAACGGTCGAAGGAACGCTTGCCGACCCGGTTCTGCGGGCCGAGCTTTCGGCGGACCACTTGGTCGTGAACGGCTATCCCGTCGACTTGCTCGAAGCCGCATTTTTGCTCGACGGCCGCTCCCGCGTCGTCGACATTTCGCGGTTCAAGGCGAACCTCGCTTCCGGCACTCTCGAGGGCCGCTTCTCCCTCCGGCCGGCGTCCGCAAAAGCGGCGGGCGCGAAAGGCCTCGTTTTCGATGCTTCAGCCAAGGCGGTCGGACTCGATCTTGGCGTCCTGGCCCCGCTCCTTCCGGCCACCCCGCCGGCCGGACGCGTCGACTTCGCGGCCGAAGGCCGGGGGCCGCTCGAAAAACCGATATTTTCCATCCGACTCAACGGCCGGGACGCAGGCATTCCCGGCATCCGCATACCCGTTCTCGTCCTGAGCGCCGAATCGGACGGGACGCTGGCCCGGGTCAAGCTCACGGCCGGCATGTCCCCCGATGCCCCGGCGCCGTTGACGCTCGAAGCGGAACTGCCCCTCTCCTCTCCCTACCCCATCGAGGCGACTCTTAAGGCCGATCATCTCATCATCGCGGATTTCCTCCCGGCGTTCCGGGATCGGCCCGCGCTTCCCTCCATCCCCCTTACGGCCGAAGGCTCGCTCTTCATGCCCCTCGAAGATCCGGCGAAATCGGTCCTCAACCTGTCCTTCACGGACGTAGAGCTCGGGAGCCTGGCTGCCTTGGCAGGCGCATCCCTGCCGCCGGGCGTCGGCGGCCAGGCCGACGCCTGGATCCGGGCCTCCGGCGATCCCTCGAACCCGGCGGCCATGACCATCGAAGGAGAGATCCGTCGGCTCGTTTTTTCGGGGGACCTCCCGGCCCTGGAAAGCAAGGGACCGGTCCTCTTTTCTCTCCGTGCCGGCGTTTTCGAGCTCCAAGAGCTGACGCTCGGCATCGGGGATTCGCTCCTGCGGGCCTCGGGACTTGTCCGAAACCTGCTCTCCCGCCCAGAGATCGAAGCCCGGCTTTCTCTCGACCTCGACGCGTCGCTTCTGCCTCCAAGCCTTCTGGATGCCTCCGTCGGCGGCCGCCTGAAGCTGGATTTCTCCGTCGACGGTCCGGCGCTCCAGCCCCTATTCCGGGGCCAGGGAGGCCTTACGGCCGGGTTCCTGAAAATGAAGGATTTCCCGCTGACCCTGAGCGACCTTTCGCTCCGGCTCGAGCTCCGCGATCATTCGGTCTTCATCACGGACGGCAAGGGCCTGGCCAACAGCGGCCTACTCGGGCTTTCGGGACGTGTCGACTTCGGGAGAGGCTTCGCCGTCGACCGGGCTCTATTCGAGGCGGACCTCAAAGGCTTTCGCCTGAACTACCCGGCCGGACTTGTCACGCAGTCGGGGGGAAAAGCCAGGCTTGAGAATGACGGGGAAACCTGGCTCCTCGCGGCAGACTTCAGGATCCTGCAAGGCTTCTTCCGTGAGGACGTGTTCCCGGGCGCCGAGCTCCTCGGCTTCTCCAGCCTCCCCCTCCCCGCTTCCGGGGAAACGTCGACCTCGGGACAAAGCTTCAAGCTGGACATCAGGGCGGCCACCGTCGAGCCCCTCATCGTTCGGAACAACATGGCCGACTTCAGTCTGGAGGCCGACATTCGCGTGGCCGGGACGATGGCCGCGCCTCTTATCACGGGCCGGATACAAAACGTCGCCGTGGGCGAAATCGTCTTCGGCGAGCGCCGCTACACCCTGGAAACGCTCAGGCTCGAGTTCCTGGGCAAGCCCGTGCCCGACCCGGAGATCGCGATCTCGGCTTACACCCGGATGCGTCACCGGATGGAGGACCTGGAGATCCAATTGCGGGTATCGGGGCCGGCCTCGGACCTGAAATTCAACCTGACCTCCACACCGTCGCGCTCTCCCCAGGACCTCTCGCTCCTTCTGCTCACCGGAAAAAGCCTGGACGAGGTCCGCGGCAGCACCTTGGACACGCTCAAGGGCCAGATGGTGCTGTATTTCGCCTCGCCGCTCTTCTCGTCCGTGACAAGAAGCTTGGAGAAATTCCTCAACATCGACGATATCTCCTACGCGCCGCTGGGCATCGCCTCGGAAGAAGACCCCGGGGCGCGCATGACCTTCATTAAAAACCTTTCGGACCAGCTGGCTCTGACCTATTCCATCGACGTCAGCCGGACCCAGCGGCAGACCTGGCTCATGGACTACAGCATCAGCCGCGCCTTCACCATCCGGGCCTTCAAGCTGGACAACGGCAGCTTCGGAGGGAGCTTCAGACACTCCTTCTCGCCGTGGCGCGAGCGGAAGAAGAGCGCCGGGACGGAGAAGATCGTGTCACGGGTCGAGGTCGAGGCTGAAGGCCCGGGCGGCGCCCGGCTTGACAGGCGGCTTCTCGAGAAAGCCTGGCATCCGCTCCGCGTCGGCCGGCCGTTTCGCGTGTCCGACCTGGGCCTGGCGATAGAGAGCCTGAATCGCCTTTACAGGAAGAACGGCTATGCGAACGCCGTCGTCTCCACTCCGGTGTCGAAGCGAAGCGCGAGCGAGGATGGCGCCGGGACGGAAGTGGACGTGGTCTTCCACATCAAGCCGGGAGAGCCGGCGGCCTTCGACTTTCGCGGCGACAAGATCACGGCCGGGCTCAGGAAAAAAGTGCTGACGGCCTGGACGGGCCATCTCCCCGAAGCGGCCAACCTCGACGCGGCCCGCGAGCTTATCCTCGGCGAGCTCCTGCGGAGGCGTTATTACCGGGCCGAAGTCAAAACCGAAGCGGTCCGGGGCGGCGGGATGACGACCTATGTGATCAGCGTGGCGAAAAACGGACTCTACGGCGTGAGGGGAGTCGAGGTGGAAGGCGCCGCGGCGGTCGAGGATGCCGTCATCAAAAAGGCGGCCTCCGATTTCCCGTCGGCCCGAAGCCGGGGCTTTTGGAACATCGTCAATACGCCGAAGGCGGCGCTCCGATCGGTCAAGAGAGTGTACGAGGAGCGCGGCTATACGAAGGCCGTCATCGAAGTGAAGCGGCTCGAGGAGGACAGGGAGCGGCGCGTGATCGACATCGTGCTCGGCGTTGTGGAAGGCCCCCGGAGTGTGGTCCGGAGCGTGGCCTTCGAGGGGAACGGTCTCTTTACGGCGAAGGATCTGCAGGGGGCTCTGTGGCTCGGCGAAGGAAAGCCTTATGATCCGGCCAGGCTGGCCGGGGAAAGGAACGCGATTTTCAACCTGTACAGGGGCAAGGGATACCAGGACATCGAGGTCGCGGTCTCCCTTGTTTCGGCGGAAGAGGAAGGCGGCGGGGGCGCGGGTATCGCCATCGTTTATAAAATCAAAGAAGGGCGCCGGCACGTGATCTCGTCGATCGAGGTTTCGGGCCAAGCCCGGACCGGAAAAGACTTCATCCTCAAGGCTTCCGGGCTCAAGCCGGGACAGCCTCTGTCGTCGGAAGGGCTCGGGATCGGCCAGAAGCGGCTCTACGACACGCGGGTTTTCCGGAGCGTCAACATCGAGAGCGCGCCGGAAGACGCGGCCGGGGTCAAGCCCGAGGAGAAAGAAGACGGCGGGTCCGAAAACAAGGCGGCGGCAGCGGACGGGATCCCCGAAAAGGTGCGGATCGAGGTCCGGGAGATGCCTCCGCTCACGCTGTCCTACGGCCTGCGGTACAACACCGAGGAGAAGTTCGAAGGGTTCGGCGAGCTCGACTTCCGCTCTCTCTTCGGGGAGGGGCGGACCGGACTGCTCGCTTTCCGGCGCAACGCCAGGCAGAGCGACCTGCGGTTCTCGCTCGAGTCGAGCTACCTGTTCGGCCTGCGCTCCAACCTGCTGTCGACGGTCTACACGAAGCGGGATGTCCACGAGCTTTTCACCGCCGACGAGACGGGCTTGACGCTCCAAAACCGGATCAAGCATTTGCCGAATGCCGATATCTCGATCCTCTACCGGATGAACAAGATCCACACTTTCGATCCGGGGGCGGTCGGGCCTTCGCCCCTCGAAGAATCGGTCTTCATCTCGGAGATCGGCGGGCTTGTGGTGCGCGACACGAGGGACGATCTACTCGATCCCCAAAGGGGATTGTTCCTGTCCCTGGCCTTGACCTGGTCGCCGAAGTTCCTGGCGACCCAAATGCCGTACGTCAGCGGCTTCGGCCAGTTCCAGTCCTACCTCCGCTTCGGCCCGGGCCTGGTTTGGGCGGCGGCGGCGAGGGTCGGAGCGGCCGACGCGTTCGGGCGCCCGCTCGTGGCGGCGAAAAGGTTCTTCGCGGGGGGCGGCAATTCGGTCCGCGGCTTCAAGCAGGACGGGGTCGGTCCGATCGATCCGCTGTTGGGCGCACCGGCGGGCGGAGCGGTGGTCTTCGTCATCAATCAGGAGCTGAGGTTCCCCATCCTCGGGCTTGTGTCGGGGGTCGTCTTCTACGATGCGGGCAGCGTCTCTTCGACCCTGCGTGATGTGCGGGTCGGGGACATCCGGCAGGGGCTGGGGCTCGGGCTCAGGTGTGAAGAGCCCGATCGGACTGGTCCGTGCGGATTATGGGGTCAACCTCCGGCCCCGGCCGGGCGAGAAACGCGGCGTTTTCTATCTGAGCATCGGCCAAGCCTTTTAATCGCGGATGATGGCCCCGGGCCCGGCGACAGCCCGTGCCGGCTGCGGCAGCCCCGGTTTGACCTGGGCTGGGCGGTGATCGTCGATCCTGGGGCGAATAGCGAAGCCGTTTCTTCAGCCCGATTGCAAAAACAGTCTTCCGCGGAGGGAAGAGTTACATTATTATTAACGGTGGGCACGAAAGACGCCTTATCCAGACCTTTTCAGCGTCCAAACTATGGGGCCCGCCGTACGGGACATGCTGCATGCTGCGGGTGAAAAGGGAGAGTTGGATAGAGACAATACTGAAAATGCCGACTTATAACGAGGGGTTATTCATGGAGAATACTATTACTGTAGAAAATGCCGTAACGGATTACAAAATAACTTCGGTTGAGACAGTGCGGGAGTTATGGTCCAAAACATACAACACAGAGGGGAAGCCCGACTGGTCGCATATACTTCCCTATTACAATAATGATATTTATTTCAGGGATTCTGTTCAGGAATTGCGCGGCATCGAAGAGTTCACCGCAATGGCCGAAAGGCTGACCAAGCGTTCAAAGGACCTGTCGATGAAGATCGTCCATGCCGTTCAGGAGGACAACATTTTTTTTCTCGAATGGGAGATGACTATTAAATTCAAGAAGAATCCGAGTTCGATTTTATATGGAACCAGCAGGCTTACCCTGAACGAGGAGGGTAAGATCACGGAACAGAGAGACTACTACGATCTGTGGGGTGATATATTTGACAATATTCCGAGGTTCGGCAGGGCCTATAGGAGATTCATGAGAAAGAGGTTTGGATGATAAGCGGTTATGAAGAAGAGTAAATTCCGTAAATACTTCAGAGAGTACAAGTGGTCGAACATATTCGCCATGATCCGAAACAACAGGTCGGATCCCAAAGTCTGCCAGGAGGACTTCAAAAACAAACTGATGGTCATAACCGGAGCTACGTCCGGCATCGGTTACCAAACAGCCAGGAAGTATGCCGCTCATGGGGCAAACCTGATGTGCATCAATCGAAACCCGCAGAAATCGGAAGCCCTGCGGCGTGATATTGAGAATGAGTTCGGCGGTAGCTGCGACTACAGGATTGCCGATCTGAGTAATCTTCAGGATATTTTCCGGGTTTCAAATGAGCTGGCACGGCTTAACGCCCCGATCGACGTGCTGATCCACAATGCAGGCATTTACCTTACGAAAAAAGCATTAACCAGCGACGGATTCGAAAAAGTCTTTGCTGTCCACTACCTCTCGTCCTTCATACTGAATTACATATTGAGGGATAAGCTGAAAGCGCAGGAAAAAGCCCGGATCATTATGGTAGGATCGGAAGCCCACCGGTTCGAAGCCTGGGGCTTGAGGCTGGACGATTTGAACTGGGAGAGACGGAGATATTCGGGGCTAAAGAGCTATGGGTCGGCCAAAACGGCTCAGCTTCTTTCCATGATCGTCTTCAACGAACACTTTCAGAACACGGGGGTAACGATCAATACCATGCATCCGGGAGCGGTGAAAACGGACACCGGCCGGGAAAACGGACCGGGTTACAAATGGTTCAAGAGGAATTTCCTGGACAAGTCCTTGAAGTCTGCTGAAATCTCGGCCGAGGCATTGTATTATCTGGGGGTTTCCAAAGAGGTAGAAGCCGTGAGCGGAAAATTCTTCAATCTAACCACCGAAGAGGAGCCGGCACCACCGGCCCTGGACAGAGAGGTTGCATACGAATTATGGGATATAACCCTTCAATGGATAGGATGGCCCGATGGTAAACCCGGAAAAGCCATGAAGGAAGCAGAGGGAATGTTCGCCGGGTAGGAAAATATGGCTGAATATCAATACGATACGGTTGTTGTCGGCGGAGGTGTTGCCGGATTGACGGCAACCGTCTACCTGGCACGTGTAGGTCAGAAGGTGCTGCTTATTGAAAAAAACAGCGAGTGTGGAGGGCTGGTCAATACATTTGCCCGCAACGGCTTTCGTTTTGATGCCGGCGTAAGGGCCCTGCTCGATGCCGGGATTATCTATACGATGCTAAAGGACCTGGGCATTGATCTTGAAGTCGTTAAGAGTCCGGTCTCGCTGGGCATCGAAAATGAAGTGCTGCACATCAAAGACCTGGACAGCCTGTCGGATTACGGCAACCTGCTCAAAAAATTCTACCCCCAAAGCGACAAGGAGATCGATGATCTATTAAGAATCATAAGAAAAGTAATGAAGCATATGAATGTCCTCTATGGGATAGAGAATCCGATCTTCAAGGACCTGAAAAGGGATATCGGATTCGTTTTCAAGAAGTTGCTGCCGTGGTTCCCCAGGTTCCTTTTTACCGTCAGGAAGATCAACCGTATGAACATACCGGTTGAGCCGTATCTGAAGACGATTATCAAAGATCCTTCGCTAAGGGATATGATCTCACAGCATTTTTTCAAGAACACGCCTTCATTCTTTGCTCTGAGCTATTTTTCGCTATATCTCGACTATTTCTATCCCAAGGGCGGGGTCGGCAGGCTGTCGGAAGCCCTTTTAGAGAAATTACGGGAATTCGGGGGAGAGATAAAGAACGAAACAGTGATCATCGGTGTTTTTCCTGCCGATCATCTTGTGACGGATAAACAGAATAACAGCTATAGATATGACAACTTGATCTGGGCCGCCGACTTGAAGACGCTCTACAAGACAACCGAGACAGGAGCCTTGGCCCCGGAAATCAGGACAAAGATCGAAGAGACGAAAGCAAGGATGCTTAGCCACAGAGGGGGGGATTCCGTCTTTACCATGTTCCTTGAAGTCGATGAACCTCCGGAGAGTTTCGGCAAGATCGCGCACGGACACTTTTTTTATACTCCTTCGAGGCAGGGTCTGGGAGAAACACACCGCGAAGAGCTGAACGGACTCCTGGGCCGTTTTGCAGAGGCCAGAAAAGAAGAGATTCTGGCCTGGCTGGACAGATTTACAAGCTTGAACACATATGAAATTTCTATTCCCGGCCTTAAAGATGCCGGGTTGGCTCCTCCGGGAAAAACAGGTGTCATCATCAGTCTGCTGGCGGAGTATGATCTGTTTAAAATGATCGAGGAAGCAGGATGGCTTGATGAGTTCGTCACGGAGCTTGAGGATCGCATTCTAAGAGTCATTTCCGGGACGATTTACCCGATGCTGAAAGATAAGGTGACGGCACGCTTCTCCTTTTCCCCCCTGAGCATTGAAAACAGGGTTGGCAGTTCTGAGGGAGGCATCACAGGCTGGGCATTCACGGAGTCGATTCCGGTCATAAATAAGATACAGATAGCCGATCGTTCGGTTCTGACACCCATACCCTCGGTTTATCAGGCAGGGCAATGGGTTTATAGTCCGGCAGGAGTGCCGATGTCGATACTGACCGGCAGGCTGGCGGCGGATAAAGTGCTGAAGGCAGGAAAAGCGTCAGGAACTCATTAATGCCGGGAGCAAACTTAAACACAGGCCCGGCTGTCATCCGCGTCGAACATCTCCGCAAGACCTACGGCCGGACTGTGGCCGTCGACGACATCGGCTTTGAAGTCGGCCGGGGGGAGATCTTCGGAATCGTCGGCCCCAACGGGGCCGGGAAAACAACGACCATCGAATGCCTTGAAGGTTTGAGGACGCCCGACCGGGGAACGCTCGAGGTTTTGGGCTTGCGACCGGGGAGGGACCGGATCGCTCTCAGTCACAGGGTCGGGGTTCAGATCCAGCAAGCGATCCTCCCCCACCAGATGAGAGTCCGGGAAGCCCTGAGCCTGTTCGCATCCTTTTATCCCCGGGTTGTGGATCCGAATCGTCTCATCGAGCAGCTTGAGCTTACCGCCTGCCGGAACACAGCCTTCATCAAGCTGTCCGGAGGGCAGCGCCAGCGTCTGTTCATCGCCCTGGCCTTGATCCACGATCCCGAGGCCGTGTTCCTGGACGAAGTCACGACGGGCCTGGACCCCCAGGGCCGACGGGTGATGTGGGACCTCATCCGGAGCTTGAATGAACAAGGGAAGACCATCCTCCTGATTACCCATTTCATGGAGGAAGCGGAGCGCCTCTGCCACAGAGTCGCCGTCATGGACTGCGGCCGGATCATCGCCCTGGACTCGCCGGAGAACCTGGTCCGGGATCTGGACGTCGAAAGTAAAATTGTCTTTTCCTGCAAGGGCGGCTGGGATCCCGGGGCGCTGCGCTCGTTGCCGACGGTCTGGAGTGTGGAGGCCGCCGGCGGCCGGGCGACGGTCTTGGGCCTGGGAGAGCGGTTCATAGCCGATGTCGTGAATTTTCTCACCGAGCGCCGGATCCCGTTTTTTGATTTCCGGACGGAGCAGCCGAACCTGGAGGATGTCTTCCTCAAGCTCACCGGCCGGCGGATCCGCGATTGACAGGGGGACCGGATGAGAAGCTTCCTCAAACTGACCTGGATGGAGATGAAGCTGTTCCTTCGAGAGCCCCAGGCCGCCTTTTTCACCCTGGTTTTCCCGCTGATCCTGCTTTTCGTCTACGGCGCGGTTTACGGCAACGCTCCCAGCCCGATGTTCGGCGGCCGAGGGAGCGTGGACGTTTCCGTGCCCTCCTACACGGCCATGATCATCGCCGTCAGCAGCCTGATCTCCCTCCCGATCATCCTGTCCACTTACCGGGAAACGGGGATCCTCCGGAGGTTTAAGACGACCCCCCTCCGGCCCATGGCTCTCCTCGCCGCCGACGTGATCGTGGTGTTTACCATGACCGCCTTCGGCATGGCCCTGCTCATCGCCGCCGCCCGGATTTTTTACGGGCTGAAATTCGCCGGCGACGCCGCGGGATTCGGCCTGGCCTTCGTCCTCTCTTGCCTGAGCATTTTTTCCCTGGGATTCATCCTGGCCGCCGTGGTTAAAACCGCCCGGACGGCTCAGATCACCGGGATGGCCTTCTTTTTCCCGATGATCTTCCTGTCCGGGGCCACGATCCCGATCGAGATCATGCCGGCCAAGGTCCAGGCTCTGTCCCGCTTCATACCACTGACTTATGTCGTCCGCTTGCTGAAAGGACTTTGGTTCGGCCAGGAATGGTCGCGATTCGCCGGCGAGGCGGCGCTTCTCCTGGCCTTGCTGGCCGTCGCCCTGGCCGTCACGGTTAAAATCTTCCGCTGGGAATAGGACTCCGCATCAGGACCTTTCCGAATGGTCCTGGATGCAGCCGGTGAAATGAAACTCGGAGCAGCTGCAATTTTGACCACAATGAATAAAAAGGTAATTGTCGGCGATCCTGACTCGATGGTTTTGCCGGATCATGGTGATCGTGCGGGAGGATAAAATCCTCGGCTCCTTGGACAGGCTTCACGAGCTGATGGCTCAGGCGGCTTATTGAAGAGGCTTTCGATCGCTCCGAAATGGCGAACGACGGTTGACACGAACCCAAGTTATGACTTATCACATATATATATCCTGTATAGGCGGAGGGCCAAAATGCGCCGGAGTACCCAAATCGTCGTTTTTGGCGCACTTTTAACATTTTTGATCCCAGGCATCACCAGGCCTCGTGAAAATAAAGCGACCGGCCCGGAAACGTTTTCAAAGGCCATCGCTGTACAATCGCCGCTGGGGGGCGAGTCTTGGGTGGTAGGCTCATCGCACGACATCTCCTGGGTGACGATTGGAACGGTCGGTTTCGTCACGATCGGGTATTCGGGAGGCACGATCGCCGCCTCGATACCCAATACGGGGAAATACTCCTGGACTATCCCTAACAAGCTTTTTGCAAGCTGCAAGGTCAGGGTAAGTGAAGCCTCGGATCCGGCCGTCTATGGTGAGAGCGGGGTCTTTTCGATCGTGTCGCATTTGAATCTGACATCGCCCAACGGAGGCGAGTGCTGGGAGGGAGGTTCCTCGCACAACATCACCTGGACGACGACGGGGACGATCGCGAACGTCAGGATCGAATATTTGACGCCCTACGAGGGTTATCAATTGCTTGTCGACTCGATACCCAACATGGGGAGCTACTCTTGGACCGTCCCCCATACGCCTTTCGCGGGCTGTCTGGTCAGGGTCAGTGATGCCGCGAATGTGATTGACTGCGATATGAGCGACGCCGTCTTTTCGATCGTGGCGGCGCCGGCGCTGACAGTGACCTCGCCCAATGGAGGCGAGAGTTGGATTATGGGATTGCCGCATAACATCACCTGGACGTCAACGGGGACGATCGCCGACGTCAAGATCGAGCTTTCAACGGACTCCGGTGCGAGCTACACGTTGGTCAACGCCTTGACGGCTAATACCGGGAGCTATCCATGGACCGTCCCCAATTCCCCCGCGGCAGCTTGTCTGGTCAGAATTAGTGACGCTTCGGACTCAGCCGTAGAGGATGTGAGCAATGCCGTTTTCACGATCACGGCCGCGGCATTCCGAAAAGACGACCTCCTGGGGACTTGGGCCGGGCAGGGAGTGTATTATCGGAATTCCGATACGGGAGGATGGACTCAGCTCGCGAGTCCGGCGACAAAGATTGCGGCAGGCGACCTGGATGGCGACGGGATCGACGACCTCCTCGGAATCTGGCCGTCGCAGGGCGGAGTTTGGGTAAAATACAGCGAGAGCGCAGCGTGGGCGCTGCTCTCCTCGACGGCCGATGGGATCACGGCCGCCGATATGAATGGAGACGGGAGAGCCGAGCTCTTGGGAACCTGGACGGGACAGGGCGTTTATTGGCGCGACAATGCCTCCGGCGTATGGACCCAGCTGGCGACGCCCGCGACAAAAATCACGGCCGGCGATTTGGACGGAGATGGAATCGCCGACCTCATCGGAATTTGGCCCTCGCTGGGCGGGGTTTGGGTGAATTTTAGCCAGAGCGGGGCCTGGGTGTTTCTTTCCTCGACGGCTGATTGGATAGCCGTGGGGGATATGAACGGAGACGGGAGGGATGATCTTTTAGGATCGTGGATGGGGCAGGGGGTTTACTATCGAGATTCGATGACGGGGCAATGGGTGGCTTTGGCCTCTCCGGCCACGATCATCACGGCCGGCGATTTTGACGGCGACGGGATCGACGACGTGCTCGGCATCTGGCCTATGGTTAGCGGGGTGTGGGTAAATTATAGCAATAGCCGGATATTGACAAATCTGGCCACGACAGCCGACTGGATTGCGGCCGGAAGGATGCGTTCTGCTGACGGTCAAGCGTCCCACGCCGGGGAAGAGCTTTCACTGCCGATGGGCGGGACGGAGGTTGGTCCGCTTCGAACGGCGGGCTATATGGATCTTTCCGCGAACAGCCCCGGCCGAGATGACTTCGCGCCGATCATTGAAAAGAACCTCAGGCCCGAGGAAACAAAGACAACGATGAGTTTCGTAGCGCGCATCCCCGGCCCGGGCGAGCCGGGATTCAGGTGCATCCTCCAAAACAACGTTTTTCCGGCCAGGGCGGGGACCCACAGAAAATAAAGAGCCGATGAATTAACCCGTTAGACACCCCGGGCTAAAGCCCGGGGTCTATTCAGGGTAATACTGAGCGGCGCCTATACCCCGATTTGAAAATCGGGGTTTTGCGCCGCGAACGTATAAAAACGGGCCCGTCAGCCATAATGCCAAAGCCGTCCCCAAGGCTTGAATTCTCGCTTTGGGGCCGTGTGTTAAGTGGGGGGGGGGGGGGGGCGAAGAGAGCCCATTCTTCAAGGGAAATCACGGGTCAAAACTCACATGGAGGGCTATAATAAAGCAACTCATTTCTGGAGGACGCTCATGTCGAACGTTTACGAATCCAAACACCCGCTGGTTGCCCATAAGCTATCCCGTCTGCGCGATAGAAACACCGAGCCGAAAACGTTCCGCGAGCTGGTGCGCGAGATCTCAGCCTTGCTGGTCTATGAAGCGACCGCCGATTTGGCCGTCATGCCGCGCGAGCTGGAAACACCGCTCGCCAAAACGACCGGCTCCGAGCTTAAAGAGCAGATCGGGCTTGTGCCGATCCTGCGGGCGGGTCTGGGAATGGTCGAGGGCGTGTGGGGCTTGATGCCCAGCGCGGAAGTGTGGCACATCGGCTTGTATCGTGACGAACGGACGCTGCGACCGGTCCAGTACTACAACAAGCTGCCCACCGAACCGACCGTGTCGGTCTGCCTCATCCTTGACCCCATGCTGGCCACGGGCGGTTCGGCCACGGCGACCGCGGACGTGTTGAAGAACTGGGGTGTGAAGAAGATCAAGTTCGTCGGGTTGGTCGCCGCGCCCGTTGGAGTGAAGGCCTTGCAGGATGCCCACCCCGATATTGACATCCACATAGCGAAGATCGACAGTCACCTGAACGAACGCGCCTACATCGTTCCCGGCCTGGGCGATGCGGGTGATCGGCAGTTCGGGACGGGTTGATCAAGTGGTGGGCGATACTGGATTTGAACCAGTGACTCCGACCGTGTGGTGGCGCCGCGGGCCAAAAAGCCGGCCCGGAAAATAGGGCGAAAATCTTTATAACTAGTTAGTTATCAGGATGTTCGGTCTTCGATATCATTCGATCTGTTTCGATCCTTTTCGATGGTTTTCGATAATTTTGGGCGCAGTTTGGGCGCAAGACCATGTAATTTTCACTTCACAGGTGGTGTATTAAATTGGGGGCAGGACATCACCCCTTGATTTTTTCGTCTCTTTAGTGAGAAGCTTCTCTCAACTTCTCAATAATTTTTGCACTCACCCAGAAAACATCTTCGTCGTGGTCGGGTGTCCTCTGGGTGAAGAACAGATACTTCCCATCTGGCGAGACGACTGGGAACCGATCCAATCCTTTGGAATTGATAGGTTCGCCCAAATTAACGGGTTCTGTCCAGTTCCCATCGGGCTGCCGGAAGCTAATAAATAGATCGCCTTGGTCGGACGCAGGAAGTCCTCGAGTCGAACAGAAGATCAGGTAACTTTCGTCGGGAGCGATAAAAGGTGTCCAGTTGCGCGTACCGCCCAGAGTGTTGATACTGGGCGGCAGCAATTCCGGGTTTGCATATTCTCCATTGATGAGTTCCGACCGATAGATGCCAATACTGGCCCACTGCCCTTCAAGGTAGCCCATAAAATAGAGCGTGCCGTTGCTTGTGACGGTGGGAAAGTAGGCAAACCGCACTACTGGAAAACGAGTGACAAGACCGACAGACTTCGGCTCGCTCCAGCTATGACCTTGTTTCTCAACAAAAGAAAGGTCATCTCCCTCTTTTTTGCTACCAAAATATAATCGCTTGCCGTCAGGAGAAAAGACAGGTGCATTATCATATGGCGATGTCTCAGATACCGCCCACCTGTCTCCAATACGCCTCATAGTTTTGTGAATTTCAAGCCAATTATTCTCTTCATCGACCCGAATTGTCCACCAGAACACCTCGTTGCCGTCGGGAGAAAACCTTGGAGCCCAGTGTTCTTTATAGTCCATTGAGACAATTCCACGGGCAAAAACCACCGGCGTTTCTCCGGGTAGGGGCTGACCCAGGTAATCTCCATGAAGTTCAGTGAATTTCTCTCCAGCGGCGCGAACGTTCGCCTCTACATCGTGAAAGTCATGGGTGCCAGTGGTTGGCGTAGTGTTCTCATTCCTTGAAAAGCGCAATGTTGTACAAGCCGATAGCAAGGAAATAGCGATAATCACTACGATTACTAGTCTATTCGGCATTAGGAAGGATTCCATAGGTCGGTTGGCTCCTTTCTCTGTCAAAGCTCCCTTGCTTTTTCGCACGGCTCTGTTTGATAATCTCACGTACACTCTCCCCTCCTTTATAACTTATTATTCTGCACAATGGGTAATTCTTCCTTGATATAGTCTTTATTAGGGAGCCTCACTCCAAAACTGGTCCAGCCAAAAATGGGCGCAATTTTGGGCGTAGTCCCTGTTTTGCCGGGGCGCCCAACCATGGAAGTTGTTCGAGTTCTGCCCAAAACGCTTCCAGTATTTTTTTAGAGTCTTCCCCCCGGCCCCCCTTAAACAAGGGGGGATTTGGCGGCGGCTTTGGAAAGGAGTGGTGGGCGATACTGGATTTGAACCAGTGACTCCTACCGTGTGAAGGTAGTACTCTGGCCGCTGAGTTAATCGCCCACTCAGGCGGGGGTATTTGTAGCCGAATCTTGGGGAAAAGTCAATTTGCTATCAGAAGCTGTCAGAAGCGTCAGGCGGGAGGGGAAGCCCTCGAATCTTCCTCCCCATTGGGCTTAGGCTCGAAACAAAAAAGGGCGGCCAATTGGACGCGGTTTGCGACGCCCGTCTTCGCGAAGATGTTGGCCAAGTGTTTCTTGGCCGTGTAGAGGGAAATGTACAGGCTCCGGGCGATGTCCTGGTTGGACAATCCCTGCCCGACGAGCTCGATGATCTCCCGCTCCCGCCGGGTGATTCCGAAGCGGGAAGAAAGGCTCTCGGGAATCCGGGCGGGGACGAATCGCTCCGCTTCGGGCCCGGAGAGGACGCCGGAAAATCGAAGGACCCAAAAAGCCAGCCCACCGTTGAAAAACAGGAAGGCCAGCGGATTGAAGGCCGCCGCCAAGGCCGGTGCCCACTGACCCACGCTTCCCCCGACGATCCACCAGAGGCCGAGGAACAGGAAGAACACGACGGAGAACGCGGCCAGGACGACGATGGCCTTGATCGCCTCCCTCCGGACGAGGACCGTGGTGCGGGATCTCAGGTAGAGGCCGGCCCCGATCATGGCGATGAAGACGAAATAATCCGAGGCGGACTGGAGCTTGTCGAAGAGAACCCGGCGGGAGGTCAGCAGGAATTCGATCCAGCCGAAGGCAAGAAGTCCCGCCAAAGGCAGGCAGGCTGCCGTCAGGAGCCGGTGGAAATAACGCTCTTTCAGAGGCAGGGCGAACCGACGGAGGAAGGTCAGGAAAGCCCAAAGCCAGCCGAACTTAAGCCCGAAGATGGCGGTGTCCGAGGCCATCGCCGCGAGCGCGGCCGTAAGTTTTCCGGCCGCGGCGGCGACGGTCTTGTCCGATAGCCCGGCGGTGACGATCAAGACGAGCCCGATGCCGTTCATGCAGAAGACGCCGGCGAGAAGAGGCCGGATCAGGGGGGCCGATCTGCCACGGTTTCTCCAGGCCAGGATGATGATCAGTCCGGCGGCCGAGACAAGCCCGGGAAGGATCGTGGCCGCGGAGATAGGTAGCACGACGGTATTTTACATAAGTTCGCAAATCAAATGAAAATACTCCTTTGGAGGGATGCCTTTCCCCCTTCCCCCGGCGTAGCCTGGACGGGAAATGAATCAAACCCATCCCCCCAAGGAGATATGACTTGAGAAAAAGAATCGCCACCCTGGTCGCCTCGGCCGCTCTCGTAGCCCTGGTTGCCGTCTCGGAATCCGGCGGACCGCCGGCCGCCCGGCGTTTGCCGGAAGAGTTCGCCGCTCGGGCGAGACATCACATCGAAGCGATATGCGCAATAGGGCCCCGACCCGCTGGGAGCCCGAATGAGGGCCGGACCGCCGCCTATATCGCCGACCAATTCCTGGCCCTGGGGATCATCCCCATCATCGAGCCTTTTCCCTTCGAGACATTCGAGCCTGATGGGGTCGAGGTGAGGATCGCTGACCGGATGTTCCTGCCCGCCGGCCTCGGCCTCGATCCCTATTCGGAGGAAGGGAGCCCTTCCTATTCGGGGGAGTTTTTCCTCCTCGATCCGAGCGCCCCGGCCGGCTGGCCCTCTCCCGCGGCCGTTGTGGGGAAAGCCGTCGTCACCTCGGAAGCGGGCCTGGCCTCGCTCCACTTCCGTATCGCGGCCATGAGGCCGGCCTGCATCATCTACGCGACCGATAGGGATTTCTCCCTGATCGGCAAGCTCGGGACACGGACGCTGTCGCTGTCCGGCCGCGGCCGGCTTATCGAAGGGATGTCCCGGAACGTCATCGCCCGCTTGGGCGCGAAGCCGCCCGCGCCGCAGATCGTCGTCGGCGCTCATCTGGACGCCTATCGGGACTGCCCGGGCGCGAACGACAACGCTTCCGGGATCGCGGCCCTTCTCGAAATCGCCCGGCATTTGAAGGGTCTCGGCGTCCCCCAGGGAATCGGCTTGACCTTCGTCGCCTTCGGGGCCGAGGAGGCGGGGATCCTCGGCTCGAGGCGCTTCGTCGAACGGCATGGCGAAGAATTGAAGAGCTGCCGGCTGGCGCTCGTCCTCGACAACCTGGGCGGCGAAGGGCCCGTCTCCATCGAGCGGGATGGCGGCCGGCGGAACCCCTCCGGTGATCCGGGAAAGACACCCATCCCCGCCGTCTACCGCGGCCGAAGCTGGGAAGGCCTCCGTTATCGTTGGAAACTTATCCCCACTCCGGCTCTGTACGCGGCTATCGGGACGCCGTACCACCCGGCTTGGCTGATCGAGGCTGTCGACAAGACCGCGCGAGGATTGGGTTTTGCCGTTCAATTCACCGAGATGCAGGGATCCGACCAGATGACCTTCGCCCAAGCCGGGATCGCCACCTCCGGGATCAGCGCTCCCAATGTCCGCCAGCATACGCCGGACGATGGGCCAGAAACAGTCGTCATCGAGAATGTTCGGCGGGGCGCGGAAGCCGCTTGCGGCATCATCCAAAACGTCTGGAGCCTCTGGCGCTCCGGATCCCGGCCGGAGAATCCGGTCCAAAGCCTGGATGACCCCATGGCCCACGTCCGCTTCCTGGCCTCCGATGAGCTCGGCGGCCGCCGGGCCGGATCGCGGGAAGGAGAGATCGCCGCGGATTACGTTCGGGCCTGTCTCCGGGCGGCCGGTGTCGCGGCCTTTTTCTCGTACCCGGACTACTTCCAAGACGTGGCTCTCCCGGGCTCATCTCCCTCGCCGGGCAAGGCTCCCAACGTCGTCGGCTTCATCCGGGGAAGCGATCCGGAGCGCGCTGACGAATTCGTCGCCTTAGTGGCCCACTATGATCACCTGGGAAGGAAATCAGAGAACGGCACCGAAGTGGTCTATCCCGGAGCACGGGACAATGCTTTGGGGGTTGCCGCCGTGCTGTCGGCGGCCAAGGAGTTGGCCCTCAATCCCCCTTCGCGGTCCATCCTCGTCCTGGCCACGACGGCCGAGGAGGAGGGCATGATCGGAAGTCGTTTTTTCGTTGAGCACCCGCCGATTCCCCTGGCGCGGATCGTATCCGTTCTGAACAATGACGGCGCCGGCGTTACCCGGCCCGGGCTCTGGTGCATCAGCGGGCTGGAATCGTTCGCGGCGCGTCCTTTAGCCGAAGCTGCAGGGAGGGACTGGGGCCTTACCTCGATCACGATCTTTTGGCCTTGAGGTTCTCCGAATAATCGCCGCCCCCTCTCTGCCTGCGGCGGGAGTATTGGCAGTCGAATCTGGGGGAAAATTCAATTTAAAGACACGTCCACGAATGGAGGAGGGTCCTTCCCCGTCCTCCGAAGGAGGAGTCCGAATCGAGCCCTACGCCTTGCCGAAGGAGATGGTGAACGAGTTGGTCCCGTTGCAGTCGGTGGCCGAACCGCTCCCGTCGCAGGAGCTGGCGTTCTTCATCGTCCCCGCCATGGTCCCGGTTCCGGCGCAGGCGTCCTGGAACGTCAGCGTGCCGTTCAGGTTCGACCCGGAGAGCGTGCCGTTGAACGTCCCGTTGCGGCCCGAGTCGGTGGTGAAGGTCCCCGTGACGGCCGTCCCCGCCTGGTTGAAGGTGAAGTTGATGGTGGCCGAGATGCCCAGCGTGGAGAACCGGATGGTCCCCGACCAGTTGCCCGTCAGGTTGTAATTGTCCGACGGCGTGGACTTGCTGCAAGCCGCAAAGACAAGAAAACCGGCCAGAATGACGAATGCCGCACGTTTCATGGATGACTCCTCCTCTTTCACTCCGATGTATTTGGAAAACACACCAGATCGTGGCTCAACTCTGACAACTCACTCTCACTCAATGAGGCTATTCTTAGTCGAGTTCGGGGACAATGTCAATTCACATGTAATTTCGCGCTTCCGCCCCGCCGCATTTTCCCTTTGACCGAGGCCCCGGATCGGCTAGAATGTCCGGGTATGGATGCGACATGCTGACCCTGTGGCTCGCGGCCGGCGTCTGGCTGGGATTCGCCCGGGCGGCCGTGGACTTTGCCCCTCCCACCCCCGTCCCGCCTGCGGCGGCGACCGCCATCGACGCGGCCGACGGCGCTTCCGCCCCCACGCCGTCTTCCCTGCTGGCTCTCCCCGACGAGGAGCTTTTCCGTCGCGTCGAGTCCGATGCCGCCTCCCTCGGCTCGCTGTCCATCGGCGCCCCCGGCGGCGGCATTCTGGTCAATCCCGTCTGCCTCCGGCCCGAGCCCGGCTGGACCCTCATCGATCCCAATGGCGCCTTCGCCACGGCGGAGACGACGGCTTTCATCCGGGCCGCGATCGACACGGTCCACGAGCTCTTCCCCGAATCGCCCGCCATCAGCATCGGCGACATCAGCTTTCAGGCGGGCGGTCGGATGAAGCGGCACATCACCCACCAGTCCGGCCGCGACGTCGACTTCGGCTTCTACTACAAGACCGGCTACCAGGCCTGGTACGTCGCGGGCACGGCGGCCAACCTCGACCTGCCGCGCAACTGGGCCCTGGTCCGGGCCCTGCTGCTGCGCACCGACATCGAGACCATCCTGCTCGACACGCGGATCCAGCGGCTGCTCTACGCCCATGCCCTCAAGATCGGCGAGGCCAAGGACTGGCTCGACGGCATTTTCCAGTTCGTCAAGGGCAACGCCAAGGCGCGCATCGTCCACGTGGCCGGCCATCGGACGCACTATCACGTCCGGTTCTACAATCGCGCCGCGCAGGAGCTGGGCCGCCGGGTCTACCCGTTCCTTGTCCAGCTGCAAAAGATCAAGCCTCCGGTCTACAGCGTGGCCCACTATGTCCGCAACGGCGAAACGCTCGGCCACATCTCCGCCCGCTATGGGACGAGCGTGCGTGCCATCCAGCAGTTCAACGGCCTGGCCGGGAGCCTCATCCGGGCCGGCCGCAGCTTGCGCATTCCCCTGCGGGGCGTCAGCGCGCCGCCGATCGCCCCCGTGGTCGTCCCGGTCCGGCCGTTTCCCCCGATCACACCCGCCTGTTTGTCCGCCGTGGCCTGGCCCACGGCCACCGATCTCTACGGGGAAGCCTTGAGCCGGCTGGCCGGCTGCGCCCGGCTTTTGGGGGGGACGCCGCGCTTTTATTGACATCCCAGGCGTAATCCCTTTATATTTAACCTAATGGCCATCCGACGCTGCCCTTATTGCAAAGCGATCATCGACGAATCGCAGAAATACTGCAATAACTGCGGTACCCAGCTCCTCTTCCCCTCGGACGAGCAGGACGAGGAGCCCATCAAGGGCGAGCGGATCGTCGACGCGGATTTCAAGGACGTCGACGAATCCGATGAGGAAGACGATCGTCTGCTGGCCAAGGACGAAGCCGATCTCGAGGAGATCGACCTGGAGCAGGTCCTGGAAGGGGGCGGCCATTTTCCCGACGAAGCCAGGGCCAAGCCCAAGGCCTCCCGGGCGGCGCCGCGCACAACACCCGAGCCTGAGCAAGAGCCCGAGCCGGATGCGGAGACCGTCCCTTCGGCCAAGCCCTCGCGGCGAGCCACACCCAAGCCTCCTCCGCGCGCCGCCAAGAAGTCCGCGGCGATGAAGACCCAGCAGGATACCAAGGAAGAGATCGCCCGCCTTATCGCCGTCTTGGAAGAGAAAGAGCGGAAGAGGACCGATCCCGGAGGGGAAGCCGAGATCCCCCCTCTCCCTCCCGAACCGGCCGTCGTCCCGATGTCCGACAAGCCGACCGGCCTGGGGGCGGCTTGGGCCGAGCTCCTCGAAAAGCCGCCTTCGGTCGACCTCGATGGCGCGCCTATCGAGATCCCCCGCATTCCCGACACTTCGCCGGAGATGGATTTCGGCCCCGGCCCGCGCTTCGACCGGCCTTTCCGGGAGGAGGAGGACGACGACAAGGACGCCGCCGCGCCGGAAGACGAGGATCGGGTCTTCGAGCCGCCCGCTTCCTTCGCGCCCGGCGACACGATGGACTTCCAGAACGAGGTCATGGCGCACACGCCGATGGGCGTCCCCGCGCCTCCCGTAACACCCGAGGCCCCGCCCGCCGAGCCGACCCGCATGGGCATCCCCGAGCGGATCACGAGGGAGGAGATCTTCCAGGATCGGGACGAGAACGAGACGCCGCCCGAGTCGGTCTTCGACGGGCTCAAGCTCCGGCCCGATGCCGCCACCGCGCCCACCTCCGAGCTGCTGGAAGAGGAGATGGACGAGGAGCCGGCTCCGCGTCGGCGCCTGGGCTTTTTCCGTAAAACGGCCGCTCTGCTCTTCGACGTGGTCTTTATCGGGGCCGTCTGGGCCGCGACGCTGTGGCTGGCCGCCCTGCTGATGGGCATCGCGCCGGCCGAGCTCGTCGCGGCGTCGCCCGTGGCGGCCGGCATCCTCCTGGCCGCGCTGCTGGGCGGCTACTTCTTCCTGTTCCTGTTCTTCCTGGGCGAGACGCTCGGCGACCGGATGGCCTCCCGGAAGTCCTGAACCCGCTCCCCGCCGAACGAGAACTCCGTCCCCAAAAACCGCTCTCTGGCCAGGGGATCCGCCGCGACCGCGACCGGCTCGCCCTCGACCAGAACCTCGCCCTGATCGATGATCAGGGCCCGGTCCGCGATCTTGAACGTGTCGCGCACGTTGTGGTCGGAGATGAGGATGCCGATGCCGCGCTCGCGGAGGCGGAGCAGGATGCGCTGGATCTCGAGGATGGTGATCGGGTCGATGCCCGTGAAAGGCTCGTCGAGCAGGACGAACTTGGGCTTCAGGGTCAGGGCCCGGGCGATCTCCAGCCTCCGGCGCTCGCCGCCCGAGAGGCTGTGGGCCGGCTGGCGCGCCAGCTCGGACAGGCCGAACTCCTCGAGCAGGGCCGCGGCCGCCGGTTTGCGCTCGCGCCGGGCGTAGGGCAGCAGCTCCAGCGCCAGGCGAAGGTTCCCGGCCACGGTCGTCTTCAGAAAGATCGAGTTTTCCTGCGGCAGGTAGGTCACCCCGGCCGCGGCGCGGCGGTCGGTCGGCCAGCGGGAGATGTCGCGCCCGTCCAGGCGGATCTCTCCGCCGTCGGGCTTGAGCAGGCCGACGATCATCTGGAAGATGGTGGTCTTGCCCGCCCCGTTGCGGCCGAGGAATCCGACCACGGAGCCGGACTCGAGGCGGATGTCGACACCCTTGACCACCGTGCGGCGGCCGAAGCTTTTGACCAGGCGTTTGGCTTCCAGAAGGGGCATGGGTTGTCGGGCGGCCTCAAGGAGTACGATACCGGCTGGGGCGGGGGAGTGTCAAGGACGACGGGGGGGCGGGGGACGAAGCGGAGACGCGGCTAAAGCCCCGACGTCAGCCGGTCGGCCAAGGCATGCGGGAGCTCCGCCTTCAGGATCCGCTTTTGCGCCGCGGCGATGTCGTACTCCAACCTGTGGAAGCGGATGCTGCGGTGGTCCGTGTCGTAGATCAGGCAGGAGGCCTTGGGATTGCGGTCGCGCGGCTGGCCGACCGATCCGGGATTGACCAGATAGGACGTCCCCTCCTCCAGCTTGATCTCGCCGCCGTCCATGTGCGTGCCGACCATCGCCCCGTCGCGCAGGGCTATAGAGGAAGGGGAAATGGGTGTGGCCGAAGAAGCCGAGGGGCGTACGGATGTAGCCGAAGGCCTCGTCGGCGTCGTACTCGCCGAAGATGTAGAAATCCTCGTCGAACGGGGCGCCGTGGCAGATGGTGAAGAGGTCCTCGACCGTCTGCGGGCCCTGCGGCAGGGCGTGCAGGAAGTCGTGGCTGGCCTTGGTCACGGCCTTGCGCGTCCAGCGGATGGCGGCGGCGGCGATGGGGTTGAACGACTCGATCGAATCGTGCTCGGCGACGGCCTTGTCGTGGTTGCCGCGGATGATGGACAGCGGCTTCAGGCGCCGGACGACACGGATGACCTCGTTGGGCGAGGCGCCGTAGCCGACCAGGTCGCCCAGGCAGACGTAGTGGTCGACGCGGCGCTTGTCGGCCAGCTTCAGGACGGCGGCCAGGGCTTCCAGGTTGCCGTGGATGTCGCTGAAGACCAGAACCCGCATCAGGCCTTCCCCGCGGCGGCCGCCAGGCCGTCGTGCAGCTTGTGGGCGTGGAAGGAGGAGCGGACGAGGGGGCCCGACTCGACGCCGGAGAAGCCGAGGGCCAGGGCTTCGGCCCGCAGGCGCTCGAACTCGGCGGGGGTGTAGTAGCGGGCGATCGGGAGCGTGCGACCGGGAGGGGCGCAGGTACTGGCCGATGGTCAGGAGCGCGCAGTCCGACGGCGCGCAGGTCGGCCAGGGTGCGGCGTGAGGTCGGCCTCGCTTTCGCCCAGCCCGACCATCAACCCGGACTTGGTCAGCGGCGAGCCCGTGCGCGGCGGCCCGCCGCAGGACTTCGAGCGAGCGGCGGTAGCCGGCGGCCGGGCGGCCGATGCGGGGGTAGAAGGCCTCCACGGTCTCGACGTTGTGGGCCAGAACGTCGGGGCGGGCGGCCAGGACGGTCTGCAGGGGCTCTTCGCGGCCGGCGAAGTCGGGGATGAGGGTCTCGACGCGGACGCCGGGGATGCGCGCCCGCAGCGCTTCGATGACCCGGGCGAAATGGCCTGCCCCGCCGTCGGGCAGGTCGTCGCGGGTGACCGAGGTCACGACGACGTAGCGGAGGCCGAGGTCGGCGGCGGCCTCGGCCACCCGCTCCGGTTCATCTGTTGCGAGGGGCGGCGGTACACCCTTGGTCACGGCGCAGAACCCGCAGTTCCTGGTGCAGACGTCCCCCAGGATGAGAAACGTCGCGGTCCGTTCCGTCCAGCACTCGGCCCGGTTGGGGCATTGAGCGCTGCGACAGATCGTGTTCAGCCCATGCTTCTGCAGGAGTGCGGAGACGGAAAAATAGTCATCCTGCGAGGGGAACTTGACCTTCAACCAGTCGGGTTTGCGTGGAGACGGGATGGTGTCGGGAGGATGATTCGTCAATATTCGAGGTCTTTTTCGCGCTTCATCCGGCGCCGCATCCGCTTCCGGGCCTGGGCTTCTTTCATCCGCTTCTTTTCGCCAGGCTTGAAGTACACGGAGTGCTTCTTGATCTCCTTGATGATCGCTTCCTGCTGCACTTTGCGCTTGAAGCGCTTCAGTGCGCTCTCCAGCGATTCACCTTCGTCAATGACGACAAAAGCCAATTAATTCACCTCCTCCCGATTGGGAAGTAGAAGCATTATACGATTTTACGCCCCAAAGTCAATAAAACCGCGGTCTGAATTAATGGGGGACACCATACGTAATTCCCGAATTATTTTCGTCAACTAATGGAGGCTGTTATCGAGAGTCGCCATCCATTGTCGTTTTTCGTCAACAAAAGTATTAGGGAATTGTGTATGGTGTCCCCCAACTATTTGAGTTTTTCGAGCGGCAGGGGATCGGCGACGTGGCCGTCCCTGCCCTCGACCCGGACCGCCTTGAAGAGGGAATTGAGAATCGCCTCTTCGGCCGCCTCGGCCGCGGCCAGGAAGAGCCGCGAGACGGCGTCATTGCGCAGGACGGTCGCGGTCATGGTCGGGCCGGCTCCCCGGTGGGGAATGCGGACCTGAGGCGCGGTCGAAAAGGCGATGGCATAGTCGCCGCTGCCGTTGGAATAATAGCCGCCCGTCCGGGCGATGCCCGAGCAGGGCCCGGCGGGCCAGCCGGTTGAGATTGCGGGCGTCGAGCGGCGCGTCCGTGGCCACGACGATCATGCAGGATCCCTCGGCCGGCGGTTTGAGGGCGGAATCGGAGCTCGAAGCGTTCGGCGGCTTGAGGCCTGTCGGCGAACGTCCTCCCGCGATCTGGAACACTCCGCCGTGGTTCGTCTGGACGAGCACGCCCACCGTCCAGCCGCCCGCCTTGACCTCGAGGCGGCGCGACGACGTGCCGATGCCGCCCTTGTAGCCGTAGCACATCGTCCCGGTCCCGGCACCGACAGCCCCCTCCTCGACCGGGCCGCCCTTGGCGCCGCGGATGGCGCTCAGGACGTGCTCTCGGGTCACCCGGCGGGCCCGGATGTCGTTGAGATACCCGTCGTTGGTTTCGCCGACGACGGGATTGACCGATTGCACGCCCTCGTTGCCGGGGAGGCCGAGGATGTAGTCCATCACCGCTTCGGCCGCCGTCGGCACGCTCAGGGTATTGGTCAGGACGATGGGCGTCTCGATTTCGCCCAGCTCGACCACCTGGGTCGACCCGGTCAGCTTGCCGAAGCCGTTGGCGACGTGGATCGCGGCCGGGACCTTGTCCTGGAAGACGTTGCCGCCGTGCGGCAGGATGGCGGTGACACCCGTTCGGGTATCGCGGCCTTCCTGGAGCGTCACCTGGCCCACGGCAACGCCGGCCACGTCGGTGATGGCGTTCAGCGGGCCGGGCTCGAGAATCCCCGTTTTGAGGCCGAATTCGCGCAGGCGCGGTCGTTGGGGTGCCGCCGTCTGAACGGCCGCAGCGATAGTCCCGGCCAGGAGCGAGACGAGGATCAGGCCGGAAGCGTTGCGCATGGGAGTCCTCCCGCCGGTATCTTAGCAGAGAGACCCCGGCGAAGACACGCCCGATAGATGAGGGACACCATACGCAATTCCCTAAAACGTTTGTTTACCAATATCGTCAACTCTCGTTGACTCTCATTAAAAGTCGCCATTAGTTGACGAAAATAATTCGGGAGTTATGTATGGTGTCCCCCATCTATCGTCAGGATTGCCTTTCCTCGAGTCCGGGTTGTCGACTATAATCCGGGCCGATGGACGCCTTCACGACGAACGCGGCGTTCTCGGGGATTCCCTGGCTCGTTCACGGTTTTGGGACGCGGACGCTGGATGATGCCGGGCTCGACGCCATGGCGGCCGCCTACGGCATGCGTCCCGTCCTCCTTCACCAGGTCCACTCGGCCTCCGTCCTTACCGTGGAGGATGTTCTCCCGGAAAAGACCGACGGCGACGCCCTGATCACGGCCACGGCGGGCCTCCTGCTGATCATCAAGACGGCCGATTGCCTGCCGCTCCTGCTCGTGGACGAGGAGCGCAAGGCCGTGGCCGCGGTCCACGCCGGCTGGCGCGGGACGGCGGCGGGTATCGCCGGAGCTGCCGTACGGGCTCTGCATGACCGGCTGGGCTCGAAGCCCGCGTCGTTGCGAGCCTGCCTCGGTCCGTGCATCGAACCAAGCTGCTACGAAGTGGGGGAGGACGTCGCCGCCGCGTTCGGGCCCGATCCGGCGCCGTTCATCGCCCCCCTCTCCGGCCGGCCAGGCCGCTTTGCGCTGGACCTGCAAGCCGCCAACCGCCATCAGCTCGAGGCGGCCGGCCTGGATCCCGGCCGAATCGCGGCCGCGGCCGCCTGCACGCGCTGTTCCCCCGCGCTTATCTCTTTCCGCCGCGACCGTCGGACCGACATCCGGCTCTACAATTTCGTCGGCATCCTTCCGACCGGCGATCCATCCGCCTCACGCTCGCGAACGGAGCTGCCATGATGACCACGCGGCGCATGATTCTCGTCTTTCTGCTGATGGTCGGGCTCGTCCTTCCCCTATCGAGCCGCGCGGGTGCCGCACCCTTGGCCATGGCCTACACCGTGTCCGTGGGGGACGGCGCGGCGGGGCTCTTCCACATCGAGCTTCGCTGCGACGGCTGGCCCGGCGGCCCGCAGATCTTTCGGATGCCCGTGTGGATGCCGGGCTATTACGGCCTCATGGATTACCCGTCCGCCGTCCAGGGCTTCCGGGCCATCGACAGCCGTGACCGGCCGCTCCTCTGGGAGAAACCGGCCGCCGATGCCTGGCGCATCCAGACGGGACGGGGGGCCCGCTTCACGATCCGTTACGACGTCAAGGTGCCCGCGCCGTTCATCACCCAAAGCGGCTTGAACGAGAAGCGGGCCTACATCGCCCCTCCCGGCGTCTTCCTCTATCCGGACGGACGGCTCGACCTGCCCGTCATCGTGATGATCGATCCCGGCCCCTCTTGGAAGGACGTCGCGACCGGCCTTGATCCTGTCCCCGGCAAACCGCGTGCCTTCGCCGCCCCCGACTTCGACACCCTCTACGACAGCCCCTTCCTGATCGGAAATCTCGAGCGCCTGTCCTTCGATGTGCGCGGCGTGCCCCATGCCTTCTTCGGCTTCGACCTGGGCGATTTCGACCGGGCTGCTTTCGTCGCCGACTTGAAGCGCATGGTCGAGGCGGCCGTCTCCCTTTTCGACGAGATCCCCTACAAGCGCTACGCCTTCCTGGCCGTCGGCCCCGGCCGCGGGGGCATCGAGCATGCCGGCTCCATGGCCGTGTCCATGGGCGGCTTGGGCGGCTACTCGGCCGCGACCCACCGCGGCACCCTCAAATTCCTGGCCCACGAGTACTTCCATCATTACAACGTCAAGCGCATCCGGCCGTTCGAGCTCGGCCCGTTCGACTACGGCCGGCCGAACCGCACCCGCCTGCTCTGGATGGCCGAGGGCTTCACCGTCTATTACGAGACGATCGTGATGCGGCGGGCCGGCTTCCTGAGCGAGGACGAGATGCTGGCCGGCGCAGCCTCGCCCATCAACGCCGTCGAGCGGCGGCCCGGCCGGCTCCTCCAGTCGGCTTCTGAATCGAGCTATATATCCTGGGATCAAGGGCCCTTCGGCGGCGACCCGGCCACCACGGTCTCCTATTACGACAAGGGAGCCGTGATCGGCCTGCTTCTCGACCTGGCCATCCGCAAGGCGACCGCCGGCGCCCGATCCCTGGACGACGCCATGAGAGCCCTCTACCGGGAGTATTACCGGGCTAAAGGGCGCGGCTTCACCGAAGCCGAGCTGCGGGCCGTCTGTGAGCAGATTGCGGGAGAGACGCTCTCGGAGGTCTTCTCTTACGCGGACACGGCCAAGCCGGTCGACTACGCCAAGTACCTGGGCTACGCGGGCCTGGCGCTGGAGACGGCCGCGGTACCTCCCCCCGGCGCCGGAGCTCGAACCGTCGCCTCCGGCCAGGGCGGGCCGGCGGCTCCGGTGCTTCGGATCGTCCGCCTGCCGGATCCGACTCCCGAGCAGGCCGCGATCCTCCGCGGCTGGCTGGGGAAATAATTGGGGGAAAATAATTGGGGGACACCATACGCAATTCCCTAATACATTTGTTGACGAAAAGCGACAACAGATGGCGACTCTCGACAACAGTCTCCATTTGTTGACGAAAATAATTCGGGAGTTGTGTATGGTGTCCCCCAATTTCGGGGGGGCGCTGTGGTTCCTTGCCTGAAGGCCAGGGCCACGCCTGGGCCGATCCTAGTTTGGTTTCCTGGGTGCTTATCGCTCGTGAATCTCCGCCGCTTCGATCACACCCAATCCTGACCATTTCGCGGATACGATCCTGACAATCAGGACTTTAGAATCTGGGGCAGGATTCGATCCAAGGCGAGCCTCCCACGGTCGGACCCTTCTCGATTCTCGAGCCTGAGAAGGAGAGAGTGATGAAAAAAAACCTCGCGGTGTCCCTTGTTGTCTTTTGTGTATTGGCTGCGGCGGCCTTCGGATTTCAAGTTACCGAGCGCTACAAGCTCGGCGCGATGGTCGAAAGCGCCAGCTATCATATGCCATGGCCCGCTGGCCGGCAAGGTGGCCATCATCGACGGATGGGGCGTTTTTTTCCATGACCCGTCTCTCGGTACCTATGAAAAAGCTTTTTCCACTTATGAGATGAGCCTCGGAGCGTGTCCCCGAGGAATCGCCTATTTGAGTCAGGGCGTCTTCGCCGGCAACTTCCTTCTGTCCGATGTCATGCTCCCTGAAACACTTTATCTGTGTACGCCGGAAGGCGCCTTGCTCGGTGTCGTCCGGGCGGAGGGAACGGGTTTACCGATTGGAGAGGGCCTCGTCCAGATCACGAGCGGGCCCGATCAAGGACGGATTGCCAGGCTCGCCGGCGGCGGTGACCAGCGTGCCAGGTTCATCTATATCTTTCGTCTTGAACAAGGTGACGGGGAAATCAGGGCCGTCTGCGAGAAGTGCCTGACCCTTCCCGTCGCGAATTACGTCGGGATTGCGTTCCTGCCGGCGGACTTTCCCGGCCACCCCAATTCTTTCGTGGTCAGCGAAGGGGGGGCGGGGACGACTCCCCTCCGCGTAATCGACGGAGCGGGCCAGTGCGTTGCGGAGTATGCGGGCTTCGATAGCGCCGAAGGGTTGGCCTACTTTTCGAGTGGACCTTATGCCGGGAAGCTTTTATTGGCCGATACCTGGCTCCTCCGCGCGACTGTCCGGAGCCTGGACGGGTCCGTTTCGACGGCCTCCTCCTTGCCCCGCGTCGGCGTCGGGGTTGCCTTCTATGACAACTCGAACTGGGTGAATCTCGCCTGGCTGAAGGATCGACAACAGCTTCATTTCTTCGGCATGGACGGCCCAGCCTACAACACGCACGGCTATTTGATTTCCCGGCAAGCCGCCGGCCTGTGGCATGCGGATTCCGATTTCCGGCTGACGCATTATAGGGGGGTTCGGAATATCACCGACATCACCCGCGATGGGACCCATAAGCTCTTCGGCTGGATCGCCACGGGAACGAATCGTCGGGCGGGATTCGATCGTCTGGACGCGGGCTTGAATCTATTGGACTCGACGGAGTTGCCGATTCAATACACAGGCCTCCTTTTCGGGAACCTGACCTATGTCCCCGGCGAAACGCCGGCCGGCGACCGATACGCCATACCCGCGGGGAAAGCCATCTACTCTTTCAATACCTCTTTTTCGTATCCGGCCGAGGTGAAGGACATATCGGGCTTGGTGGGGAGCGCCATCACCAAGATGTGCTTCGATCCCGCCGTCCGCCGCTTCTATGTCCTGGACGCCCAGACCCTCAGGATCTTCGATTCCGGCTGGAGGCCTCTCGGTCAGTATGATCTTAAACGCCTCTCTCTGCCGAATTTCACGGCCATAACCAAAATCACCTCGGGTGACCTCCGCAACCATATCGCCTTAATGATCGGGGCCGACCAAGAAGTGGTCTTCGTAAACTTCGAATATGAGATCGCCGGCGACCTCCTTCAGCGCCTGATCGACGAAGTCCTGGCCGCCGGCCTGGACAAGGGCAGGACGAACAGCCTCGTGCAGAAGCTGAAAAACGCCCTCCGATCGGTCGAGGAAGAAAGGGCCACCCCGGCCATCAACCAGGTCGAGGCTTTCCAGAACGAAGTCGGCGCCCAGCGCGGCAAAGACATTTCGGCCGCCTTGGCGGACCGATGGACGACCCTGGCCGCGGATGTGATCCTCGGCTTGCAAGCGCTTTTATGAAATCTCTTTAAAAGGGGAAGAAAAGTGAAGAAAATCGCGAGCGTTGCCTTCGTCGGACTCCTTGCTTTGGTGGTTTCCGTACTTTCGGGCGGGATCTCGCCTTTTGTCGGAGGCACCGGTTCGCCGGCCGACCCCTATCAGATCGCCGATTGTAATGCGTTGCAGGCGATGGCGAGTGACCTTAGCGCCTCCTATGTGTTGATGAACGACATCGACGCCTCCGCGACCATGGGCTGGAATGCCGGGGCCGGGTTCGTCCCCATTGGAACAAGTGCGACCCCGTTTATGGGAGCTTTTGACGGACAGCACTTCAAAATAACCGGCCTGACCGTAAAAAGGCCCGGCGCAAACGATCAGGGTCTGTTCGGATATGTCGGGATCGGCATAGAAATCAAGAATGTCGATTTAGTCGATGCAACTGTCGTTGGATATTTCCAGGTTGGAGGATTGGCCGGGAGCAGCTGCGGCTTCATCACGAATGCTTCGGCGACCGGCCGTGTGTCGGGCGGCGGCAATTATGTCGGCGGATTGGTCGGGTGGAATATGGGAACCATCACTTTCTCCAAGACGTCGGGAATCGTCTCGGGGCATCAAATCGTCGGCGGATTGGTCGGCTGGAATTACCATAGCGGGCTTGTGTCCAGCTGCTTTCTCCACGTGCGATGTGAGCGCGGGCCAAGCGGCGGGCGGCTTAGTCGGCCGTATGGACAGCGCGGCCGTAACCCTCTCTTTTGCCACGGGAACCGCGAGCGGTTCGGCTTATGTCGGCGGCTTAATCGGAGAAAACAACAACAACGGATCCGTAACGAATTCCTATGCCACCGGGCGCGCATCCGGGACTTACGGCACGGGCGGATTAATCGGCTATAACGGCGCCTCAGCTACGATGATTAACTGCTATTCATCCGGATACATCGCCGGCCTAAATTATCCCGGGGGGTTGGTCGGTATCAATTATGCAGGGACCATCATCGAAAATTCTTTTTGGGACATGGAGACCTCGGGCCAGGTGACGAGCTGGGGCGGAACGGGTAAAACGACCGCGGAAATGCAACAGAAGGCTACTTTTACAAGCTGGGATTTCGCCGGCCTCTGGAAAATCCAGGAAGGGCGAAGCTATCCGTACTTCCGTTGGCAGATTCCTCCCGTTCCCGAGAATGAGGCGCCGGTCGCGATCGGCCAGGATATCCAGAAACCGGCCGGAAACGGCTGCCAGGCCGATGCGGCGGCCCAGGATTTTGACAACGGCTCGTACGATCCGGACGGCGACTCCCTGGCCTTCTCCGTTTCTCCGGCGGGCCCCTATCCCATGGGCGACACCAGCGTCACCCTGACTGTGTCGGACCCGAATGGAGCAACCGCATCCTGCACGGCCAAGATCACGGTCTACGATGCGACGCCTCCCCAAATCGCTTCCCTCACGGCCGGCCCCGATTCGCTCTGGCCGGCCAATCACAAGATGGTCCCCGTTGCCATCCATGTGTCGGCCACCGATGACTGCAGCGCGCCTGTGACAAGCCGGATCGTCAATGTGACGAGCAACGAGCCGGTCAACGGGCTCGGCGATGGCGATACGGCCCCTGATTGGGTTGTCACGGGATTATTGACCCTCAACCTTCGGGCCGAGCGCTCAGGGACCGGCACCGGACGGGTCTATTCCATAACCATAGAGTGTCGGGATGCGGCGGGCAAAGCCACGACCGGGATCGTGACCGTCATCGTGCCCAAAAGCCGGGCCAAATAGCGCCCGTCCGGCGGAAGCCAAAGTGGGGCATCCAAGAGCTCCGCTATTCGATTTGGAATGAGCGCGCCCTCATGGCCGCCGTGACCCCCAGGCTGCGGGCGTTCCTGTAAGGCGGGGGCAACTAAATGGGACAGGCCTGAGCAGTCCTCGTGTCCGCAAGGACATGGGGACACCATACATAACTCCCGATTTCCCCGCTCTGGAGCGTAAACAAAAAGATCGGGAGTTACGTATGGTGCCCTCACATTGAATGTGAGGACTGCAAAGCCCGTCCCCCATTTCATAAGGCGATGTGGAACGCAGCGGCCGCCTGCGGGCCTCGGCGTGGGCGGGGGGTGCATTGACCCTCGTTTCCGTATTAGGGTATCATTCCCGTGATCGGATACGACCCTTTGCGTCTATAGGTGATTTATGACCCAAGCCGCCGCCGACACCGACATACCTGGCCTGCGCCTTTTCAAGAAGGGCAAGGTCCGGAACGTCTACGAGGTCGGCGAGAGCCTGCTCATCGTCGCCACCGACCGCATCTCGGCCTTCGACTACGTCCTGCCCTCGCTCATCCCGTTCAAGGGCGCGGTCCTGACCCAGCTGTCCGTGTTCTGGTTCGACTACACCTCGCTGATCGTCGAAAACCACGTCCTCAGCGCCGACGCGGCGGCCTTCCCCGCGGAGCTGCAGCCGCACCGGGCCGTCCTGGACAAGCGGTCGATGCTGGTCCGCAAGACCAAGGCCGTACCGATCGAGTGCGTCGTGCGCGGCTACCTGTCCGGCTCGGGCTGGAAGGAATACAAGCAGTCCGGCCGGGTCTGCGGGCTCAAGCTTCCGGCCGGTCTGCGCGAGTCCGACCGCCTGGAGGAGCCCATCTTCACCCCCTCGACCAAGGCCGAGCAGGGCCATGACGAGAACATCGCCTTCCGGGAGATGGAGCGGGCCGTCGGCTCGGCCCTGGCCAAGAAGATCCGCAAGACCAGCCTGGACCTGTTCCAGAAGGCTTCCCTGCACGCCCTGTCGAAGGGCATCATCATCGCCGACACCAAGTTCGAGTTCGGGCTGGACGGCGACGACCTGGTCCTGATCGACGAGATCTTCACCCCCGACTCCTCCCGCTTCTGGCCCTTGGCTTCCTATGAGCCCGGCCGGGGCCAGGCCAGTCTGGACAAGCAGTTCGTGCGCAATTACCTGGAGACGACCGGCTGGGACAAGCAGTCCGATCCGCCCGCGCTGCCGGCCGAGATCATCGCCAAAACCTCCGAGAAGTACCTGGAGATCTACCGCCTTCTGACCGGAAAAGCGGAACTGTAAAGTGAAGCCCGGCTTCGTCGACTTCCACATCCACTCGACGTTCTCCAGCGACGGCGAGTTCACCCCCGCCCAGATCGTGGCCATGGCCCGCGCGGCCGGCTTCGTGGCCGTGTCCTTCTCCGACCACGACACCGTGGCCGCCTACCCTGCCGCGATCGAGACGGGCCGGGCCGCGGACGTCGAGATCGTGCCCGGCATGGAAGTCACCGCGATGTACGACGGCCGCGAGTTCCACTGCCTCCTGCCGCTTCTGGACTGGACCCACCCGGTCATCGCCCGCATCTCCGGGTACGTCAACGACGGCCGCTGGATCGAGGCCCGCGAGCGCGTCGCCAACCTGCGCCGGCTGGGCTTCGACCTGACCTGGGAGGAAGTCGAGGCGGCGGTCGGCGGGACTCCCCCGCTGGGCGTCAGGATCGCCCAGATCCTTCTGGACAAGCCCGGGTCGCGGCGCGATCCGAAGCTCCGGCCGTTCTACGACGAGGCCGGCCGGCCGATCGCGCCCAAGCACTTCTACATCGCCTACTTCATGGAGGGCAAGCCGGCCTTCGCCCCCAAGCGCCACATCCCGCTGCTCGACGTCCTCGACCTGGCCCCCGCTTCGGGCGCGGTGCCGGTGCTGTCGCACCCCGGCGCCTATTTCCAGAACACCACCCGGGCCGACCTGGCCAAGCTCCGGGCCCGCGGCCTGGAAGGGCTGGAAGTCTATACCTCCTACCATGACGAGGCCCAGACCCGCTTCTTTGCCGAGGCCGCGCGCGACTTCGACCTGGTGGCCACCGCCGGCTCCGACTTCCACGGCCGGGTCAAGCCGCAGGTTCCCTTCGGCTTGATTCGCGATGGTCATTATGGAATGATAGACGCACTGCGATCGAGGAGGAGGGTTTGACATGCCGTTCAACTGGCTGGATATCCTGTTGGCCGCCGTCGTCCTGCTGGCGGTCGTGGTCGGGCTGGTCAAGGGCTTCGTCCGCGAGCTGGTCGGGCTGATCGTCATCTTCGTCGGCATCGTGGTGGCGGCCCGCTTCTACGGTCCCGTGGCCTCCGTGGTCGCCAAGCTCATCAAGAATCCGGTGGCCGCCAAGTTCGTCGGGTTCCTGCTCCTCTTCCTGGCCGTCCTCATCGCCGGCGGCATCCTGGCCGGGCTGATCGCCAGGCTGACCAAGGGCTCGCTCGGGTTCGCCAACCACCTGCTGGGTGGTGCGATCGGCTGCCTCGAGGGCGTGCTCGTGGCCGGGGCCGTCGTCTTCGCCCTGCTGGCCTTCCCGGTCAACAAGAGCGCGCTGATGGGCTCCAAGCTGGCCCCGCTCGTCTACCAGGTTACCAAAACCGTCGTCCAGTTCATCCCGCAGGAGCTCAAGGATCAGATCAAGAGCGCGTACGAAGGCATCTCCGCCGGCGGGGCCGACTATGGAAAAGAAATTTAAGGAGCTCAACATCCATCAGAAGATGGAGCTCCTGATCGAAGACCTGGTCGAGAAGGGGGTCCGTTTTCGGGACGCCGAAAAAGAGTTCCAGAAGCTCTATATCGAGGCCGCGCTGAGAAAGCACAACGGCAACAAGACCGAGATGGCCAAATCCCTCGGCTTGCACCGGAACACCCTCCACAACAGGGCTAAATCGCTGAAAATCAAGAAATTTTAGCAGTCGACGCTCAAGTCTGCTAATTTTCACCGTTTTCCCCTTGACAAGAGTCTTTTTCTGGGCTATATTGGCAGCTGTCTATCGAGACTGCTAATTCCCATTTTACGAGGAGGCTTTCATGAAGATTTCCCCGCTCTATGACCGCGTTCTGGTCAAGAGAATCGAGGAGCAGGAAGTGCGTCGCGGCGGCATCATCATCCCCGATACCGCCAAGGAAAAGCCCCAGCAGGCCGAGATCATCGCGGCCGGTAAGGGCAAGGTCAACGAGGACGGCAAGGTTGTTCCGTTGGAAGTCAAGAAGGGCGACAAGGTCCTGATCGGCAAGTACAGCGGAACCGAAGTCATGATCGAGGGCGTCGAGCATCTCATCCTCCGCGAGGAAGAGATCCTGGCCATCGTCAGCTGACCCCCGCAAGGACAAAGGAGACACACCAATGGCGAAACAGATTCTATTAGGCGACGATGCCCGGCACCAGCTGCTCAAGGGCGTCAATGTTTTGAGCAACCTGGTCAAGGCCACTCTCGGCCCCCGCGGCAAGAACGTGGTCATCGACAAGAAGTTCGGCTCGCCCACCAGCACCAAGGACGGTGTCACGGTGGCCAAGGAAGTCGAGCTCAAGGACCACCTGGAGAACATGGGCGCCCAGCTGGTTAAGGAAGTGGCCTCCAAGACCTCGGACGTGGCCGGTGACGGCACCACCACGGCCACGGTCCTGGCCCAGATCATCTACGCCGAGGGCCTCCGCTACGTCACGGCCGGCTCCAACCCGACCATGATCAAGAAGGGCATCGACAAGGCCGTCGAAGTCGTCGTGAGCGACCTCAAGAAGCTCAGCCGCGAAGTCAGCGGCGAGATGATCGCCCAGGTCGGCGCCATCTCGGCCAACAACGACGAGAGCATCGGCAAGATCATCGCCGAGGCCATGGAGAAGGTCGGCAAGGACGGCGTCATCACCGTCGAGGAAGCCAAGGGCATGGAGACGAACCTGGACATCGTCGAAGGCATGCAGTTCGACCGCGGCTACCTGTCGCCCTACTTCATCACCGACGCCGACCGCATGGAGTGCGTCCTGGAGAACCCGCTGATCCTCCTGCACGAGAAGAAGATCAGCAACCTGCGCGAGTTCCTGCCCCTGCTCGAGAGCGTGGCTCGCATGGGCAAGCCCCTCGTCGTCGTGGCCGAGGAAGTCGAGGGCGAGGCCCTGGCCACCCTGGTCGTCAACAAGATCAAGGGCACCTTCATGTGCGCCGCCGTCAAGGCCCCCGGCTTCGGCGACCGCCGCAAGGCCATGCTCGAAGATATCGCCATCCTGACCGGCGGCAAGGTCATCACCGAGGACATCGGCGTCAAGCTGGAAAAGGTCGAGGTCGATTGGCTGGGCGAGGCCAAGAAGGTCGTCATCGACAAGGACAACACCACCATCGTCGAGGGCAAGGGCAAGGGCGCCGACATCCAGGCCCGCATCAAGCAGATCCGGACCCAGATCGACGAGACCACCTCCGACTACGACCGCGAGAAGCTGCAGGAGCGGCTGGCCAAGATGGTCGGCGGCGTGGCCCTGATCAAGGTCGGCGCGGCCACCGAGACCGAGCTCAAGGAAAAGAAGGCCCGGGTCGAGGACGCCATGCACGCCACCAAGGCGGCCGTCGAGGAGGGCATCGTGCCCGGCGGCGGCGTGGCCCTGCTCCGGTCCCAGAAGTCGCTCGAGGCTCTCAAGCTCGAGGGCGACATGAAGATCGGCGCCGACATCATCCGCCGCGCGCTCGAAGAGCCCCTGCGGACGATCGCCAACAACGCCGGGCTCGAGGGCTCGATCGTGGTCGAGAAGGTCCGCGAGCTGAAGCAGGACATGGGCTTCAACGCCCTGGCCGAGCGGTACGAGGACATGATCAAGGCCGGCATCCTGGATCCGACCAAGGTCGTCCGGATCGCCCTGCAGAACGCGGCCTCGATCGCCGGGCTGATGCTGACCACCGAAGGCCTCATCACCGAGCTGCCCGAGGAAGACAAGAAGGGCGGCGGCTACCCGATGCCTCCCGGCGGCGGCGGCGATATGTACTGACGGCCGAAAGGGCCTCAGGCTTAGATTATCCAGCCCCCATTCTCCTTCGGGAGAATGGGGGCTTTTTCTTGTCGGGGCTGTTTGACCCCGCCCCCCCATTCCGGTATCTTGGAAACGGCATGTTCCCCCGCTCCTTCGACCGCTACGTCCTGCGCGAAGTGACCACTCCGTTCCTCGTCGGCCTGGGGGTCTACAGCTTCGCCCTGCTGATGAACCAGCTCCTGCTCTACCCGGAGCTCTTCATCGCCCGCGGCGTGCCCCTGGGGACGACGATCAGCCTGCTTCTCAACGTCATCCCCGGCATTCTCGCCTTCACCGTGCCCATGGCCGTCCTGATGGGCGTTCTGGCCGGGCTGAGCCGCCTGTCCTCCGACTCCGAGATCACCGCCTTCAAGTCGCTCGGGATCAGCCACGCCCGGCTCCTCGTGCCCCTGCTCCTCTTCGGACTGGCCGGCTGGGCCGCCACCTCCTACCTGGCCATGCAGGCGGCGCCGGCCTCCAACTTCCGTTTCCAGCAGACCTTCGCCGCGGCCCTGGCCCAGCGGGCCGAGACCCAGATCTCGCCCCGCGTCTTCAACGAGCCCATCCCCGGCTTGACCATTTTTTACCGCGAGGCCGGGCCGGCGCGCGATTGGGACAAGGTCTTCATCGCCACCGGCGACTCGCCGATGGCGCCGCGCATCATCCTGGCCCGCCGCGGCCGCCTGACCGTATCCTCCGAATCCCGCCGGGCCGTCCTGCGGCTTTCGGACGTGGTCGAGCATCAGGTCGTCCTGGACGAGCCCGACAAGTACCCCTGGTACACCATCGATGCCGTCGTCGAAGAGCTCGACGGCGAAAAGCTCTTCCCCGCCTACACCGCCATCAAGCGCGAGCGCGAGCAGACCCTGGGCGAGCTGCGGACGAGCCGGGGCGAGGCCGAAGCCCGGCGGGCCGAGGCGGTCCGGACGGGGGATGCCTTGGCCGGGGTGCAGGCCGGGGAGGACGTGCGGCGGCACGAGGTCGAGATCCATAAGAAGTTCGCCCTGCCGTTCGCCTGCTGGATCTTCGTCTTCCTGGGCTTGCCGCTCGGCGTTTCGACCCGCAAGGGCGGCCGCACCAGCGGCTTCACCCTGAGCATCGTCATCATCTTTCTCTACTATGTGATGATCACGGCCGGGGAGAACATGGCCGTCAAGGGCCGGGTCGCGCCCTGGCTGGGGATGTGGGGCGCCAACATCGTTTTCGCCGCCCTGGGGGCCTGGCTCTTCCTGACCTCGGTCAAAGAGGTCCCTTTCCTCGGCCGCTGGGGGCGCCGCCGGGTCCGAGCCGGCGCGGCGGAGGGCGACGCGGACGCCGGGATGCCCGTCGCGGCCGTCCGCCGCCGCCGGCTGCGGCTTCTCTTCCCTACCTTGGACCGCTACATCCTGCGCAAGTACCTCTTCATCGCCGGCCTGTCCTTCGCCAGCCTGGCTGGCGGTCTCGGCCATCGTCACCTTCTTCGAGCAGATCGACAACCTCTACGAGCACGGCAAGCCGATGGGGCTGCTGCTGGCCTATGTCGGCCTACCGGATGCCCGAGTTCATCCACATCGGGCTGCCGGTCCTGGCCCTGACCGCGACCCTGCTGACGTTCGGGCTGCTGACCAAGTCCAACGAGCTGACGGCCATGAAGGCCTGCGGGGTCAGCCTCTACCGGGCCGTGGCCCCGGCCCTGCTCATGGCCGTCCTGGCCGGAGGGCTGTCGTTCTGGGTTCAGGAGAGGGTTCTGCCCGGATCGAACCGCAAAGCCCAGGAAGCCTGGAACGAGCTGAACGACGTGCCGGCCCGGACCATGACGGTCTTCCACCGCCGCTGGGTGGCCAACCCGGCCCGCGACCGCTTTTACCACTACCAGTATTTCGACCCGGAGAAAGCGGTCTGGAGCGGCCTCCAGATCTTCGAGCTCGACGTCGAGCGCTGGGCCATCCGGCGGCCGCTGGTACGCGGAGCGGGCCGAGCTGAAGAACGGGACGGTTACCCTGCGCAACGGCTGGGTCCGGGAGTTCCGCGACGCGGTCCCCATCGGCTACGACCGCTTCGAGGAGCGGGAGCATGCCGTCTCCTGCGACGACGAGAGCCTGTTCTTCGCCGAGGCCAAGGAGCCGTCCCAGATGACCTACGGCGAGCTGCGGCGGCATGTCGGCGAGATCCGCGGCCTGGGCTTCGATGCCCGCCGTCCAGCGGTGGATCTGGCCGTCAAGGCGGCCTTCCCCTGGACGGCGCTGGTCATGACCCTGCTCGGCCTGCCCTTCGCCTTCGCCATGGGCAAGCGGGGCGCGCTCGTGGGCATTGCCGCCAGCCTGGGCATTGCCGTCGTCTACTGGGTCATGCTGGGGGTCTTCCGCAGCCTGGGCTATGTCGGCTATCTTAACGCGGTGTTGGCGGCCTGGGGACCGAATCTGCTTTTCGGCCTCTTGGGCGGGTGGTTGTTTCTGA
>CAWDOL010000030.1:0-17118 GCA_963803915.1 Candidatus Aminicenantota bacterium
GATCTCGGCCACGCTGCGCTCGGCGTCGTAGCCGCACTCCAGGAGACAGGTGAAGTCGCCGGCGGCAATCCACTCCCGCTCCCGGAATTCCGGCAGGAAGGATTCGGCCGCCATGGCCGTGTGGACGACGAAGCGGCCGCCCGGACGGAGGGAACCCGCTACCCTCTCGCAGAAAGCCGCGCATGTCGTCCGGGTCGAAATACCCGAAGCTGTTGCCCAAGCAATAGGCACCATCATAGGGACCGCCAAGGGGGGCCGAAGCCAGGTCGGCCAGGACGGCTTCCACGGGCAGCTTCGAGGCCGCGGCCAGGCGATTGACTTCCTCGACGCAGGCGGGGGCGATGTCGAATCCGCGGACCTTGACGCCCGCGGCCGCCAAGGCCAGGGCGTGACGGCCGAAGCCGCAGGGCGCGTCAAGGACCGAAGCGCCGGCCCGCAGCTCCAGGGCTTCCTTGAGGAACGCGACTTCGGTTTGGGTCGAGTCTTCGGGAACGGCCGCCTTCCAAAACTCCATGGCCATCCCCTCGAAGAACCGCTCGTACCACTTCATGGCTTCTCCTCCGCGCCCACACCCGGCTCTACCGGATCGCGGACCGCGCACGAGCCCAGGTAGGCGAAGGCGGCATCCATGGCCGCATGGGAGGCCATCAAGACGATGGTGTCGCCCTCCTCGAGCCGGAAATCCGCGGCCGGCGAAGCGAACGACTCTTCGCCCCGGACCACCGCGATGATCGTCGCCCCCGCGACGTTGCGAAGGTCCAAATCCCGCAGAGTCCGGCCGGCGGCGGGGCAGGCATGGCCGAGGTAGAATGTTTCGGTCGTGCCGGCCGTCAGCAGGTCGGCGATGTTCTCCAGCGACGGCCGGACCGGCCGCTCCGCGCGCAGGACCCCGTAGCGCTCGCTGCGGATGATCTTGACCTGGGCGTCGACCACATTGCGCGGGATGTGGTACTCCTCCAGGACGCGGGAGAAGATCTCGATCGAAGTCTCGAACTCCTCCGGAACGACGGCGTCGGCGCCCAGGGCGTAGAGCTCGTCGATTTCGGCGGCGAAGCGCGTCCGGACGACGATGCGGACCTTGGGCGCCAGGTGGCGGGCGATCCGCACGCCGCGCCGGGTGCAGGCCGGGTCGGAGATGGCGAAAACGATCATCTTGGCCTTGGCGATCCCGGCCAACCTCAGAATAGCCGGGCTGGAGATATCGCCGAAGAGGATTGGTTCGCCCTCCCGGCCATATGCGGCGATGGTTTCCGGGTTGAGATCGAGGACGACATAGGGTATCCCGGTGGACTTCAAAACCCGGGCCAGATTTTGGCCGTTGAGGCCGAATCCGGCGATCACGACATGACCCTCGGGTCCGGCCGGCACGTCCGCCGCGGCTTTGCCGTGCCGATGCCTGGACCGGCCCGAAAGACGCGGGGCAAGCTCCGTCAGGACGGGCGACAGCAAGAGGGTCAGGACGGATGCGGCCAGAAAGGCCTGGAAGATCCGTTCCGAGAGAAGCCCCGCGGCCAGTCCGGCGGAGGCCAGGACGAAAGAGAACTCCCCGATCTGGGCCAGGTTGAGGCCGGCGGATAAGGCCACGCGCGGGCTGCGGCTGAGCGGCCATACGGCCAAGAAGCCGGTCGCCGTCTTCAGCACGACGATCGCAGCCGCCAGGCCCAGTGCAGGCAGGGCAAGGTTGCCCAGGGCATGGACGTCGAGGAGGAGCCCGATGGAGATGAAGAAGAGGCTGTTGAAGACGATCTTGAACGGCAGGATGTCGGACACGACCTGGTGGCTGTAGGCGGACTCGGCGATGACAAGTCCGGCCAGGAAGGCGCCCAGGGCCAGCGAAAGGCCCAGGGCCGAGGTGAAGAGGGCCATGCCCAGGCAGATGAGGAGCGCCGAAAGGACGAAGATCTCGCGCACCCGGGTGCGGACGATTCGCTCGAGGAGGCGGGGGACGAGGATGCGAGCCGCCAGGAATCCGGCCGTAATCTCAAGAAGGCTCAAGCCAAAGCGCCCCGCCATCCCGGCGAACGACGCGCCGCCCCCGCTTCCGGCCAGAAAGGGCACCACTGCCAGCATGGGTACAAAGGCAAGATCCTGGAAGAGCAACACGCCCAGCGCGGCCCGGCCGTGGGGAGCATCGATCTCGTTCCGGTCGGAAAGGACCTTGAGGGCGACCGCGGTGCTGCTCAAAGAGACAAGGAAGCCGCCGAAGACGGCTTGCGCGGCGTTTGCGCCGAAGGCCCACATGGCGGAGCCGGCCGCGGCGGACGTCAGTCCCGTCTGCAGCAAGCCCCCCCAGAGGAAGAAGCGCCGTATGGGCTTCAGGCGCCGCAGGGAGAATTCCAGCCCCACCATGAAGAGAAGCATGACGATGCCGATCTCGGCCAGCAGGCGGATGCCCTCGTCCGAGCGAACCAGCCGAAGGCCGGATGGGCCGAGCAGGACGCCGGTCAGGACGAAGCCGGCCACGGCGGGGAGGCGCAATCGACGGCTGGCCAGGATAACGGCCACGGCCGCCGCCAGGACCATCACCAGTTCGCTCAGGATGGATAGGTCGCTCATCGGCCTCATGGTAGCACACGATGGCGCAGGCCGACGAATTCGGCTAGTATAATCCCATAAATAACCCGGGCTGATGCCCCTGGGTATTTATGGGTTAATACTGAGCGGAGCCATTACCCCGATTTGAAAATCGGGGTTTCGCGCCGCGCATGTAGGAAGCCTACTTCTTCCGGAGGTCGCCGATGATCCCTCGCCTCGCCGCCGCCCTGATCCTGACCCTCGGAATGCCGACGGCGGGTTTCCCCGCCCCCGCCGGTCAAGCCGTCTTCAATGTCCGCGACTTCGGCGCCACCGGGCTCAAGTCCGGCAGCGCCCAGGCCGCCATCCAGAAGGCCGTGGACGCCTGCGCCGCCGCCGGAGGCGGGACGGTCTATGTGCCGCCGGGAGCCTACTCGACCGGCACCATTATCCTGCGCAGCCACATCCGCTTCTTCGTGGAGGCGGGAGCGACGATCTACTCGATCAAAGACAAGGCCGCCTTCCCCAAGGACGCGCCTTTTCTACGGCGAGGACCTGGTCGGCATCACCCTCGAAGGCCGCGGCACGATCGACGGCCAGGGCGGCTACGAATACAGGCTCAAGGGCAACCATGACGACGACTTCATCTACCCCAACCAGGTCGAGATGGAGAAGACGGAATCTGCCCGCTGACCCGCTCCTTCCCCAAGCCCGACCAGTTCGGCAAGCTCGTCCTGCTGCTCCGCTGCACGGACGTGCGGATCACCGGCCTGAGCTTCCTCGACTCCCCTTCCTGGACGATGCACCTGTACGGCTGCGTCCGGACGGTCATCGACGGCCTCTACTATCAAGTCCAGCCTCAAGGACGGCGTCTGGGCCGACGGCATCGATCCCGACGGCTGCCGCGACATGCGCATCTCCAACTGCACCATCTCCACCGGGCGACGATGCCCTGGTCTTCTACTCCATGAACTGGTTCGGGCCGGCCCTGCCGTGCGAGAACATCACCGTCACCAACTGCCGGCTGTCCTCCGCCTCGAGCGCCATCAAGTTCTGCGACGGCAACATGAACGCCGTCCGCAACGTGACCATCTCCAACTGCGTCATCACCGAATCCAACCGCGGCCTGGCCTTCATGAACTTCGACGGCGGGGTCGTCGAGAACGTGGTCATCTCGGGGCTGACCATCGACTGCGTCCGCTACGATTGGTTCTGGTGGGGCGACGGCGAGCCCTTCCACTTCAACATCAAACAGCGGAAACAGATCCACAAGAACTGGAAGCAGGAAGACGACCGGCCGGCCGGCGTCATCCGCAACGTCATCCTGCGCGACATCGTGGCCCGCGGCCGGGGCGCCAGCGTCTGCCTGGGCCACCCCGACAGCTGGATGGACGGCATCACCCTGGACAATGTCCGGCTGGTCGTGGCCCACGATCCCGCGGCCCCCTACGACAAGGCGGTCGATGCCCTGAGCTTCCGCTGGGTCCGCAACCTCAAGCTGCGGAACGTGGAGATCGTCTGGGAAGCCCCCTTCTTTGAAGCCTGGCGGAGCGCCCTGCGCCTGCGCGACGTCGAGGGACTCGATATCGACGGCCTCGCGGCCGGGCGGGCGCCCGTGACCGGCGCCGCCGGCTCGCCCGCCGTCGTCTTGACCGACGTCCGCGATGCCATCATCCGCGACGGCCGGTCGCGGCCCGGAACGGAAACCTACTTGGCGGTCGAGGGTCCCGCGAGCGGCGGGATCGTCATCCTCGGAAACGACGTGCGGAACGCCGCCAAGCCGTTCTGGCTCGCTCCCGGCCTCAAGCCGGACGCCGTCCGCATTCTGGCAAATATCGAGAAATAAAAAGAACCGGGACGCTTTTTTCCCAATTCCGGGGAGATTAGGCGGTTCGGGGTGTCGGCCAACGGCGAAATCGCAAGGCCGGCGCCTTGATTCCGAAGGCGCACAACACTCTTATTCTCATTGATATCACCACCCCTACCCCGCCTTCGAAGGCGGGGATTGGATAGCGCCTTCGGCTGCATGTGGCGAGGCGAGGCCGCAGCCGCCCTCACATCGACGGGCGAAGCGCCGGTCGTAGCGAGGACTACCAAAGCGTTGCCGGGCCGGCACTCCGAACGGCCCTCCCCGGAATTGGGCTAAAATTGCTTCAGGAACGTTCCGTTCTCGTATTCGCGGAAGGCCTGATCCAATTCTTCCTGGGTGTTCATGACGATCGGCCCGCGCCAGGCGATCGGCTCGCCCCAAGGACGCCCGGAAACCAGGGCGAAGCGGGCCCCCTGCGGACCGGCCTCCACGCGCAGCGCCGGCCCGTGGTGGAAGAGGACGGTCTGGCCGCGGATGGCGCTCTCCCCGCCCGGCCCGAAATCCGCGCTCCCTTCCATAACGTACGCAAAAGCAGTTAGGCGGCTTTCCAGCGTTCTTTCGATCGACGCCCCCGCCGGCAGCTCGACGTCGAAGGTAGGATGGATTGCCGAAGATCTCCTTGACCGGGCCCTCGGCATCGCCGAAACGGCCGGCGATGACTTTGACGATGCCGCCCTCGGCCGTACGAACCGCGGGAATGGATTCGGCCGTGATGTCCCGATAGCGCGGTGCGGTCATCTTGTGCTCGCGCGGGAGGTTGACCCAGAGCTGGAGACCCCGCAGGACGCCGGGCTCGGAGCGCGGCATCTCCTGGTGGATGATGCCCCGGCCCGCGGTCATCCACTGCACCTGGCCGGGCCCGATAGAGCCCGCGTTCCCCATGCTGTCGCCATGGTCCACGGCCCCCTGCAAGACATAGGTGACCGTCTCGATGCCCCGATGGGGGTGCCAGGGGAAGCCGGCCATGTAGTCGGCGGGATTGGCGCTGCCGAAGTCGTCCAGCATCAGGAAGGGGTCGAAAAGCGGCGCTTCGCGAAACCCGAAAGCCCGCTTCAGCTTGACCCCGGCCCCCTCGAGGGTCGGGCGGGCGGTGAAGATCTTTTTCACGCGACGGAAGGCGGACATGGCATCTCCTTAATTCCTACTATTTTTATAATAAATCGGGAAATTAACCCTGTCAAATTGACGCCGCCGCGGGCCTTTGATATGCATATCTCGACCGCCGCCCCAAGGAGGGCCCCATGACCCGATCTCCGTTCGCGCTGGCCCTGATTCTCTTGGCCCTCGTTCCGGCGGCCGCACCGGCTTGGCAGGCGCCCACCACCCCGCCCGCGGCTCTCACCCAAGCCGAGCCGCCCGTCATCGTCCACGGCCCACTCCTCCTCAACCCGGCTCCCGACGGGATGACCGTGGTCTGGTTTACGGACAAGCCCTGCACGTCCTGGGTGGAATACGCGACCGGCGGCAGCTTCCGAACCTTTCCCCGCTTCGGCGGCCTGATCCAGACGGCTCGCGCTTCGCACCACGGCCTCATCGACGCCCATACGACACGCCACGAGGTCCGGTTGACCGGTCTGGAGCCGGGCAAAGCCTATCGGTACCGCGTGGTGTCCAAATCCATCCTGGCCTTCCAACCCTATGAGGTCGTCTACGGCCCCGTCACCATGAGCGAAATCCGGGAGTTCCGGACTCTCGACCCCAAGAAGGCGGATTTCCGCTTCGTCGTCTTCCAGGACACCCACAGCGACGCCGCCAAGATGGCCGCCCTGGCCGCCAAGGCCGATCCCGCTTCCGCAGACCTGGTCTTCCTCAACGGCGACAACATCAACGATGCCAACAAGGAAGAGGAAGTCCTGATCGGCACCTTCGGCCCGGCCGCCCGCCTGTTCGGCGGCGCAGCGCCCGTCGTCTTTATCCGCGGCAACCACGAGACGCGCGGCGCCATGGCCCGCCGGCTGGAAGCCTTCTTCCCGCCGCCCGCGGGCCGCTACTATTACGCCTTCAGCCACGGCCCCGTCCGGTTTGTCGTCCTCGACTCCGGCGAGGACAAGCCCGACGACTCGCCCGTCTATGCGGGCTTGGCCGACTTCGATCGTTACCGCGCCGAGCAGGCTGCCTGGCTCAAGGAGGAGGCCGCAAGCCCGGCCTTCAAGAACGCCGCCTACCGAATCGTCTTCAGCCATATCCCCCCCTACGGTCGGGGCTATGCCTCGGAGCACCTGACCTCGCTCTGGGGTCCCATCCTCAATGCCGCGGGCGTGGACCTGGTCATTTCGGGCCATCTGCACTCGCTTTTTCGTTTCGACCCGGCCCAGGGGAAAAACGCCTTTCCCGTCCAGGGCGGGCCCACGGACGGGGTCATCAAAGCTTCCGTGACCGCGGCCGGAATCTTTTTGCAAGTCATTGACGTCAAAGGAGATGTCAAGGCCGAGCTGAACCTCCCCGCCAAGCCGATGGCAGTCAAATAGCACGCCATGTTTTTGTATTTTATTTATACGTTCGCGGCGCAAAACCCCGATTTTCAAATCGGGGTAAAGGCGCCGCTCAGTATTACCCTGAATAGACCCCAGGCTTTGCAGTCCTCAATCGCGAAGCGAGTGAGGACTGCAAAGCCTGGGGTGTCTAACGGGTTAATTTTCAATAGATTAGCATGAAAAACGAGGCTTCCTCCCTCATCTTCAGCCGGGGCAGGCTCCCTTTCCCCTCTCCGCATCCCATCGTTCGAATTATCAATACTTTTATGGAACTCCGCCCCGGCGGATATCGTCTATCGAAGTGGTGTGAGCGAACTTGGAAGCGATCATAAAAGATTGCCTCAAAGGCGATCAAGGAGCCTGGCGGATGCTTGTCGATCTCTATTCTAGAAAGGTCTTCAACATGGCCTACCAGTTCACGGGAAGCCATCAGGAAGCCGAAGACCTGACCCAGGACATCTTCGTCAAGCTTTACCGCCAGCTCGACAAGTTCGACCTGGGCAAGAACTTCACCGCCTGGCTGCTGGCGCTGGCCAAGAACTACCTCATCGACGAATACCGCCGGACGAAGTGGGAGAAGCGCAGCCGCGACGACTTCGAGGATCATGCCGCGACCCTGGCCGGCAAGGACGATCCCGAGCGCGGCTTGGCCGAGGAAGAGGCCCGCAAGCTCCTCTGGTCGGGCCTGGACAAGCTGCCGGCGGAGATCAAGATGGCCGTCATCCTCAAGGAGATCCAGGGCAAGACCTACGAGGAAGTGGCCGCGATCAGCGGCGCCCCGGTCGGTACGATCAAGTCGCGCATCAACAGGGGCCGGCTACAGCTGGCCAGGATCCTGCAGGGATCCGGGGAGGTCGAACATGTCGTGTGACAAAGTCCAGGACCTGCTGTCCCCCTACCTCGACGGGGAGCTCGAGCCCGACGCCCGGGCCGAGATGGAGGCCCACCTCGCCTCCTGCCCCGCCTGCGCCGGGTTGGCCGCCCGGATGCGGCTGGCCATGGCCGCCTTCGCCTCCTTCCCCGAGGTCGATCCGGGCCCGGCCCTGCGCCGCCGCCTGCTGGCCATCCCCGAAAGGCAGCGCCGATTCAAGCTCGACCTGTCCTTCCTGCGGCGGCCCGCCCTGCAGCCCGTCCTGGCCGCCGTCTCGGGCCTGATCATGCTGGTCACGGTCTATCTGGCCAGCCCCGGCAGCTTCCAGCGCTCGGTCAACCGCCAGTTCCACCGCGGCCTCAGCTCGATCGAGAAGCTCTACGTCCAGGCCGGCTCGCTGACCGACCGCATCGGCGAGCTTGCCGTCACCGTCTACGATTCGGCCAAAGCCGCCAATCCCATCGGCCGGGCCGAGAACCGATACTAAATCCGCAACGGAGGATCGCCATGACCGACAAGATCATCATCCAGAACCGCCCGCCGAAATCGCCGGCCGGGGCCGGCATCCTTTCGGGGTTCTTCCCCGGGGCCGGCCAGCTCTACAACGGCGAGGCGTCCAAGGCCCTGCTCTTCTTCCTCATCTTCGCCGGCTGCATCTCGATGATGCCGCGCGGCCCGCACCCCTTCCTGCCGCTCATTTTCGCCGGCTTCTACATCTACCAGATCATCGACGCCGTGCAGACGGCCAAGACGATCAACCTCAAGGCCCTGAGCGAGACGGCCGCCGGGACGAATCCCGACGCGGCCGCCGCGGCCGGTCCGCCGGAGCCGGCCAAGCCGGAGTCCCAAGGCTCGATCTTCTGGGGTATGTTGCTGATGGCCGTCGGAGCCATCTTCCTGCTGGCCAACTTCGACCTCCTCTCGATCGAGCGCGTCCTCGACTTCTGGCCCCTGGCGGTCATCGTCATCGGCCTCAAGATCGTCTTCGAATCGCTCCGCAAGAACGACTGACCGAACCCAAGGAGAACCGCCATGTCCCCTCGCCGCCGCAAAGACGCCCTCGTATGGGGCCTGATCCTGATCGTCATCGGCGCCGCCTTCCTGCTCGAGAACTTCATCAATATCGACGTCTGGGAGTACCTCTGGAAGCTGTGGCCTCTAATCCTCATCATCTGGGGCGCCCAGAAGCTCATCGAAGGCCTGCGCCGCAAGAAGGCCGACGAATCCGGCGACCCGTCCGCCCCGAAGCTGGACTGAGGCCATGCGCGCCCGCGAGATCGTCCTGGCCCTGCTGATCATCCTGGCCGGGGTGTCTCTCACCTTCGTCAAGTCGGGACGCCTGTCCATCGACGGGGAGGAGATCTTCGGCTGGTCGGGCCAAGAGTTTCGGTTCGAGGAGTCGCGCGACATCCCCGGCCCCGTCCCCGCCTGGCTCGAGGTCGCCAACAGCCACGGCGCCGTCACGGTCGAGGCGGCCGCAACCGACCAGGTCCGGATCGTCTTCACCAAGCGCGTCTGGCGCAAGGACGAAGCCGCGGCTAAAAGCGTGGCCGGAACGATCAAGCTGATCGCCAATCAGACCGGCGACCGCCTCGTCCTGTCCACCAACCGCGAGGAGATCAAGACCAAGCGCTTCGAGACCGACATCCGCGTCACGGTCCCGGCCGCGACCATGGTCCTGGTCAAGAGCTCCTACGGCCCGATCAAGGCCACCGGTGTCGCCCGGGCCGACCTGATCAACTCGCACGGCCGCGTCTCGGCCGCCGCCATCGCCGGCCCGCTCGTCGTCCGGACGAGCTACGAGCCGGTCGATGTGGACGGCATCGCCGGAGACTGCCGGATCGAGGCTCCCCACGGGGAGGTCAACGTCCGGGCCGTCGAGGGCGAGCTGGTGATCGAGAACAGCTACGAACGGATCCGGGTGGAGAAGGCCGCCAAAACCGTGACCATCGTCGGCTCCCACTCCGACATCCTGGCCAAGGAGCTGGGCGGCCGGGCCGAAATCGGCTCCTCCTACGAAGCCATCCGGGTGGCGGGCGCCAAGGACGTCAAGGTCCGCGGCCTGCAGTGCGACATCGAGCTGATCGAAATCGCCGGCGCGGCCGAGGTCGTCAACGACCACGGCTTCGTCCGGGCCAAGGGTGTGACGGGCGGACTCAAGATCGACGGGCGCGACGTAGGCGTATCGGCTACCGAGATCGCCGGCCCCGAGATCCGGATCTCCACGTCTTATCAGGACGTCGACCTGCTCGACTTCTCCGGGCTCGTCCTCATCACCCTGAGCCACGGCGATCTCCGCCTGCGGCCGCGCGATCTAGGCGCCGCCGTGGAGGTCAACGGCAGCTATGCCGCCGTCGGCCTGGAATGGCCGGCCGGGATCATCGCCCCCCTCGACATCAAGACGACCTCGGGCGAGATCCGTTGGAGCCTGGCCGGCAAGCCCGCCTCACTGACGACCAACGGGTCCTCCGAGCTCAAGGCCTTCCCGGAAGCGGCCGGCAAGCCCGGCGTCAAAATCGTCACGTCCTACGGAGATGTTACGATCCGCGATGCCGGAACCTCGATCAAAGACGAGTAGCACCCCAACTTAATCGACACACCGCCCCCATCTTTTTTCGGAAGATGGGGGTTTTTTTTGCCCAATTCCGGGGAAACCAAGGCGGTTCGGAGTGTCGGCCAACGGCGAAATTGCGAGGGCGGCGCCTTTTTCCATAACTCTCCGAGGGAAGCCAACGGCCGCCGAGGACTGTTTGAGCTAGGAAAAAACAATCGAATAAGAGACAGAGTGGGAGGGCATGCAAATCATTAAAGCCAAGCGTGCGAGTTCCGAGGCGCCGAGGAGAGCTGTGGGAAAAGGCGAGAAGAGCCCGAAGCCGCCAGGCCGGCACTCCGGACTGCCTTCCCCGGAATTGGATGCGAAAGGCCTTAGAAGGCCTGAGTCTTGCTGCGGAACTGGACGATGCGCTGGCCCAGGCAGCCGTTGATCTTGATGTTGAAGAGCGAGATCAGGTTGGTCAGGTCCTTCTTGTACTTGGTCACGTAGCGGACGAACCCGATCTCCATCTTGAACCGCAGCAGGTTCTCGAACTCGGCCACTTCGTCGTTCAGCTCGATCAGGAAGTGGTTGATGGCCCGGTATTGTGCGTTGATCTCGATGAGGTCCTTCTCGTCCAGCTTGGCGTAGTCAGGGAGCGGGGGCAGGGATTCCAGGATGGCCTGGCTTTCCGTGGCCAGCTCGCCCACGGACTCGCGGATCTCCTGGAAGAACGACTTGTAATCCAGCGGCCGCCGCAGCTTCTCCTCGGCCCTCTCCACCAGCCTTTCGGACTGGAACTTCAGGGCCGCGATGTATTCGCGGATGCCATGGTACTTGCGCTTGAAGCTGAAGAGGTCGACGAAGTCGCGGCCGATGTAGATCTTGTCCTCGTAGTGGGACAACAGCTCGTGCGGCGACTGGGTGTAGTACTGGACCTCGTAGCGCCGGCCGTTGGAGTCCGTCTCGCGCAGCCGGGCCAGGACCAGGAAGCTGTTCTGCTCGATAAAGTAGCTGTTGACGTCCAGGAGGACGGAGTAGACGGCCAGACTCTGGATCAGGCAGTCCTTGACGTAGTCGAGCACCGCCTCGTGCCTGGACACCAGCTCGACCACCCGATCGTTGGCCGCCGGCAGGAGGACGGAGTAGGACGGCGAGAGGAGGTACAGGGCGGGCCCGCTGCCGATCTCCAAGTGGAGGTTCTTGTGGACCTTCTGTCTCAAGTCGTCCAGAGCCAGCGACTTGAGCGGCGGCAGTTCGCGGGCATCGAGCTTGAGTAGGGCGTCGACTTCGTTCATTTTGATCCGCCTCGATCTTAACACCCGTTCCGGCCAAAATCAACGGCCGGGAGGTTCCTGGGGAGGGGTTTGGGTCTCGTCGCGGCCTTCGAACGTCCAGGCCGGCGCAGCATACTTGCGGGCTTCCAGGGCCCGGATGGCCTCCCAGTCCTCGGCCGAAAGCTCCAAGGGGCGGAGCTTGACCCCGAAGAAGGCCTCGAACCCTTCGGTCAGGAGACGGGCCGCCCAGTCGAAGTCCACCTCGCGGCCCAGCTCGCGGCCGAGCGAGGTCATCCGGATGCCGCCCTCCCCTTTGTAAAGGGAGACGGAGCGCAGGAGGTCCTCGTCATGGGCCAGCGGGATGGAGCCGTGCTGCAGGAAGCGTCCTGCCGTGCGCTTCTGGGCCGAGCCGACGATCTTCAGCCCGCCGATCTCGATCTCGTCCTGGGCCGGGAGCGAGAAGCAGGGCATCGTGCCGCGGGCATAGAACGGCGGCGCTTTATCAGCCAGGGAGGCCTTGAGGCCCATTTTCTCCAGGCCCCGGACGAGGGCCTGCGAGATGCGCTTGTAGGAGCCGCCCAGGGTATCGGTGAAGGCGGCCACATCATTGGAGACCACCGAATAGGTGACTTCTTGATGATGCAGGACGAGCTTGCCGCCGGTGACGCGACGGACGATGTCAATGCCGTTTCGGCGGCAGAATTCGGGATCGACGACACGGGCCGCGGTCTGTCCCGCCCCCAGCGAAGCCGTCGGACGCTCCCATTGGTAGAAGCGCAGGACGGTCCGCGGAGTATCGCCCAGGGTCGCGAAAAGGTGTCCGTCCACGGCCATGTTGAGCGAGCCGGGAAGCGGGCGGTCGTGCCGGAGAAGCCGGAAGCTCGGAGTTTCGTTCATGGGGCTCTTTGAAAGGCCGGGGAGCCAGAGCGGGCAATGGGACTCGAACCCACAACACCCGGCTTGGGAAGCCGGTACTCTACCATTGAGCTATGCCCGCCCTTGCTCCCCGGACCGGGGAATCGCGGCGTTCGATAGGTCTATGTTTTAGCCGGAAAGGGGAGAAAAGTCAACGCCGCCGCCCCGGCCGAGCGCCCGCATCGCCCTTGACGCCTCCATCCCGCCGTGATAAAAATCGGAAAAGCCCGGCCCGCGCGGGGCGAGGAGAGCATCATGAACAGAACCCGAATTCTCGCGGCGGCTCTCGCCGTCGCCTTGATCGCGCCGATCGCATCCGCGGTTTTTCCCGCGGTCCAGAAATCGGGGCCGACCATCCTGCCGGTCCGGGAACAGGCTGCTTTCGTCCACAAGATCATCCAGAAGCGGCTCGACACCCTTCTCCCCCTGATGATGCGCGAGACCGGCATCGACATGTGGGTCCTGTCCTGCAACGAGGACAACCTGGACCCGGTTTTTGAAACCATGATGCCCCTGGATCACTGGTGCCCGATCACCCAGATCCTCGTCTTCTACGACCGCGGCCCCGAAAAAGGGGTAGAGCGGCTCAATGTCTCGCGCACCGACACCCAGAACCTGTTCACAAACGGCTGGGACGTGGCCGCGTTCGACGCCAAGAAGGGCGAGAGCCAGTGGGAGGCCTTCGGCCGCATTGTTAAGGAGCGGAATCCCAAAAAGGTCGCTCTGAACGAGGGTGAGGTGCAATGGGTGGCCGGAGCGCTGACCTCGGTTTTAAAGAAGCGGATCGTCGAGGCGATCGGGCCGGCCTTGGCCTCGCGCATCGTCTCGGCCGAGCCTCTGGCGACTCTGTGGGGCGAGACCCTTCTTCCCGAGGAGGTCGAGATCCAGGAGCAGGCAGCCGCGATCTCCCACGCCATCATCGCCGAGATGTTCTCCAACCGGGTCATCACCGTCGGCCAGACCACGGCCGAAGACGTGCGCTGGTTCTACAGGCAGCGGGCCGCCGACCTCGGCCTCGGGGTCTCCTTCCGGCCGTTCGTATCCATCCGCGCCCGCAGCCCGGAGACCCTGGCCGCCTACGGCAAGGACGACAAGGCCATTCGCCCGGGCGACTACCTCCACTGCGACGTCGGAGTCAAGTACATGCGTTGGAACAGCGACACCCAGGAAGTGGCCTACGTCCTCAAGCCCGGCGAGACCGACGCGCCCGAAGGCTTGCGCAAGCTGATGGCCGAGGCCAACCGCCTGCAGGACGTCTTCTGCGGCGAGTTCAAGACGGGCCTGACCGGCAACGAGCTGCTCGGCCGGATCCTGGCCAAAGCCAAGGCCCTCGGCATCCCGGGGCCCAAGGTCTACAGCCACTCGCTGGGGCTCTTCCTGCACGAGCCCGGGCCGCTCATCGGCCTGCCCTGGGAGCAGGTCAACAACGTCGGCCGGGGCGACGTCAAGCTCGTCCCATGGAGCGTGTTTACGGTGGAGCTGAGCGTCACCGGACCAATGCCCGACTGGAATCTGGCCGAAATGCGGGTGCCGTTGGAGCAGGACATCGTCTTCACCGGCGACAAAGTCGCCTTCCTGGACGGCCGGCAGACGGCTTTCCACCTGATCCGCTGACGGGCGGAGCAGGCAGAGCTTATCGGGCTCTCTTGGGAAGCGTCACCAGACGAGACCGGCCCCGATCGGGTAGGCGTCGGAGACCTTCACCGGCAGCTTACCCGAAGGCTTCAGCTCGCCCTTCAGCAGCTTGATGAACGAGTCGAAGTAGACTGCCTGGTTGCCGAACCAGCCCCGCTCGCCGTAGCCGACCGCAAAGGCCGCCACGTCTCCGATCTTGCGGATGATCTGGGGATTGCCGTAGGACATGGCGATCACCGACTTGGGCTTGGCCGCGATGACCTTCTTCAGGAAAGCCAAGTCGCCCTCGCGCAGAGGCGCCGGATCGCCCAACCGGTTGCGCGGCACGAACAGGGAGATGACGATCAAATCGGCCGCCTCGACCGCGGTCCAGGCTTTGTCATAATAGGCAGGATCGAGGTCGGGGCGAAGCGTATAGCTCTTGATACCGGGAAAGACCGTCGCCAGCTTGCCCGTCAGAGCCGCCGGGGAAGGGTCGCCGTCGGCTTTCTGGACCGCGATCTGGACCATCTTCTCCCCCGCCAGGCGATTCGTCGCCAGGGGCAGGAGTCCGTCGTTCTTGAGGACGGTCACGGACTTGTCGGCCGCCTCCTGGACCGCCGCCAGATGAGCCGGTGTTCCGACCAGGGCGTTGACGCGCGCCTCGTCGACGAAGCGGTTCTTGTGCAGTCCCAGCCGGGCCTTGAGCTCGAGCAGCTTGAGCACGGCCTCGTCGATCCGGGCCTGCGGGATGCGCCCGCTTCGAACAGCGGCGGCGATCGCCGCCGCCGCACCGAACGGGTCCTTGGGCTTGAGCACGATGTCGTGGCCCGCTTCAACCGCCAGGACGGCAACCTCGTTGTCGCCGAAGCGCTTGACGACGTGGGGATACCAGAGGTCGTCGGTGGTCAACAGGCCCTTGAACCCGAGCTTGCCGCGGATCCAGTCGGTGGCCAGCTTCTTCTCCACGCTGGCCGGGAGCATCGATCCGCCCGTGACCGAGGGCACGGCGATGTGCTCAGTCATGATGAACGAGACGCCGGCGTCTACCGCGGACTTGAAGGCCCGCGACTCCTCGGCCTCATAGGCCGCGGCCGGCTTGTCCACCTGCTGCCAATCGGAAACACCGGGGATGACGGCCACGTCGCCGCGGCCCGGAAAGTGCTTGGCCGTGTTGATCATGCCGCCATCGTGGTAGCCGCGGACATAGGCCCGGACCATGCGGTCCAGCCGCTCGAAGTCGCCGCCGAAGGAGCGGACGCTCTCGGCCGGATTGTCGGGCCGGACGGCGATGTCCACGACCGGGGTGTAAGTCAGATGGATGCCCATGGCCCGGCCCTCGATGCCGCCGATGCGGGCTAAGCGGTACATGAGGTCGTCGGAGGCGGCCGCGGCAAAGCCCATGTTGGCCGGGAACTCGCTGGCCCCCAACACTTGCTGGCCCGGCCCGCCCTCGAAGTCGGCCGAGATCAGAAGCGGGATCTCCGCCTCTTTCTGCAACCGATTGAGCAAATGGGCCACGTCGCGGGGAGTGCCGCCGTAGAGGACGAACATCCCCACCCCGAGCTCCTTGGCCTGCCGGATCCAGCCGGCCAGCCGGGGGTCGTCTTCGGTGATGTAACCGGCGGCGATATCGGGACAAATCATCTGGCCGATCTTCTGCTCCAAGCTCAGCTTGGCCAGAGTCTCCACCGCCCAGCGCTGAGCCTCCTGAGCGTCCGTCCAGGCGAAAGCCGCGGGCTCGACGGATGCCGAGGTCGCTTTAGGGCTGTCGGTCGAATCGACAGAGCAGCCGGCAGCAAAAAGCACCAGGAAAAGCGCGGCGAGGGAACTGATTCGGACATAACGGGATTGCATGGATGCCTCCTGCGGATGCTTCTGTGGTTCGCGGCGCCGTCGCCGCGCCTTTCGATCACGGGGATTCTTATTCCGGATTCACAGGGTTGTCAACAAAATATGAAATTTTGCCCAATTCCCGGGTTCCAGGCAGTTCGGGGTGTCGGCCAACGGCGAAATCGCGAGGCCGGCGCCTTTTTCCATAGCTCTCTGAGGGACGCCAACGGCCGCCGAGGACTGTTTGAGCCAGGAAGGATAATCGGAAAGGAGACAGAGTGGGAGGACACGCAAGTCAGTGCGACCGAAGGTGCGAGTTCCGAGGCGCCGAAGAGAGCTGTGGGAAAAGGCGAGTAGAGGCCGAAGCCGCCGGGACGATACCCCGAACTGCCCCCCGGGAATTGGGCGAAAACCATATAAAAAGCCCCACCCCCATTCCGCCGACGCGGCGGCCTGAGGGCGGGGCGGCTAGTCTTCTTCGACGCTTACTGCAGCTTGACGGTCTTGGAAACCGTGCCGCCTTTCAGTGAATCGTACTTGAAGGTGACCTCACCCGAGCCCTTGACCAGGTACATGAAAGTCCGGGCCGTCTTGCCGGGCGTCCCGTTGCGCAGCAGGATGCGCTTGAGGTTCTTCTGGTCGATGAAGCTCGTGATGGTCGGACGGATCTTGTACGACTCCTTGTTGTCGACGGTGCTGGCCGAGATGACCTCGACGGCCTTGCCCTCCAGGGTCAGCAGGTCGGGCCGGACGACGTTGTTCTGGGCCGCCTTCTCCAGGATGGTCGGCGTGACCTTGGGGTTGCTGACCTCGAGGAAGACGCGGAAGACGCTGCCGCCCACCTTCTGGACCTCGGGAGCGCCCAGCTTGATCATCGGCAGCTCGTCGGCCTGGTAGAGGGTGAAGGCCATGTTGCGGTGGCAGAGCTCCTCCAGCATGAAGCGCGGAGGCACCCGGGAGGTGGTCTTCTTCCAGGAGCCGCCCATCTCGACGTCCCCGTAAGTGGGGTGCTTGAACGGCTGCCATTCCACGAACTGGTCGCCGAACTCCAGCTTGTCGTCGAAATAGTAGCGCGACTTCTGGGGCGCGATGGGGCTGTTGGGGTCTTTCTGCTGCTCCTTGAGCGCGGGACTGGTGAAGTACTGGTCGCCGTTCCACAGCTCGTTGGAGAACGACAGCATGCCCAACCCGTCGTTGGTGTAGTCGATGAACCCCCC